>NZ_JBEXRL010000008.1:0-353607 GCF_040613075.1 Streptomyces sp. NPDC006314
CCACCAGGACCTGCCCTTCGAGTCCCTCGTCGAGGCCGTCAACCCGCAGCGCACCCTCGCCCGCCACCCCCTCTTCCAGGTCATGCTCGCGTACCACAACACCTCGCGGGCCACCCTGGAACTGCCGGGCCTGGAACTCGAAGCCGCGTCCGGCGCCGAGGCTCCCGCGCTGGTCGACCTGGCGTTCAACATCGCCGAGTCCCACCACGACGGCACCGCGCCCGCCGGCATCAGTGGCGGCCTCCACTACGCCACCGACCTGTTCGACCGTGCGACGGCCGAGCGGATCACGACGTACCTCACCCGCCTCGTCACCGCGGCGGCGGAACACCCCGACAGCCCCCTGCACGCCCTCGGGATGGTTCCCGAGGCGGAGTTGGTCCAGCTGACCGGCCTGGGCAGCGGCCGGGCCACGCCCGCCGGTACGGCGGTGCCGCTGCTGGCGGAGGTCTTCGAGGAGCAGGTCCGGCGGACGCCCCACGCGCCGGCCGTGACCTTCGAGGGCGTCACCCTGTCCTTCGCGGAACTGAACGAGCGTGCCAACCGGCTGGCCCACTACCTGATCGGGCGGGGTGCCGCGCCCGAACGGACGGTGGCGCTGAACGTGCCGCGCTCGCTGGACATGGTGGTCGGCCTCCTGGGCACCCTGAAGTCCGGTGCGGCGTACCTGCCGATCGATCCGGACTACCCGGCCGACCGCATCGCGTACATGCTCGCCAACACCGAACCGCTGCTGACGCTGACCTCGCTGCCCGACACCGCCTGTCTGCCGTCCGGAAACCCGCGGGTCCCCGTTCACGCCGACCACCCCGTGTACACCATCTACACGTCGGGTTCGACCGGACGCCCCAAGGGCGTCGTGGTGACGCACGGCTCGCTGGCGAACGTGTTCCACAGCCATCAGGACTACCTGCACACCGAGGAGCACCACCGGCAGCCGGGGCAGGTCAACTCGGCGCTGATCGCGTCGATCTCCTTCGACGCGTCGTGGGATCCGGTGATGTGGCTGTTCAGCGGACACCGGCTGCACGTGCTGAGCACCGACGTCGCCCGGAACGCCAAGAAGCTGGTCGACTACATCGCCGAGGAGTCGGTGCACTTCATCGACGTGACCCCGTCCTACTTCGCCGAGCTGGTGGAGCACGGGTTCCTGGAGGAGGGGCGCACCGAGCTGTCGATGGTGATGGTCGGCGGAGAGGCCATCGGTGACGCCCTGTGGCAGGAGCTGCGGGACAACCCGCGGCTGTGCGGCTGCAATTACTACGCGCCGAGCGAGTGCACGGTGGACTCGCTGGGGCACCACACGTCCGAGGGCGACCGCCCGGTGCTGGGGTCGCCGCTGCGCAATACCGGCGTGTACGTCCTCGACGACCTGCTGTGCCCCGTGCCGGCCGGCGTGGCCGGTGAGCTGTACGTCGCGGGCGAGGGTCTGGCCCGCGGGTACGTGAACCAGCCCGGCCGCACGGCGGAGCGGTTCACCGCCGATCCGTTCGGCGCTCCCGGGGCCCGTATGTACCGGACCGGTGACCTGGTGCGCCGGAACACGGACGGGACCCTGGAGTTCCTGGGCCGGGTCGACGACCAGGTGAAGGTGCGGGGGTTCCGGATCGAGCTCGGTGAGATCGAGGCCGCGCTCGGTGCGCACCCGGCGGTCGCGCAGTGCTCGGTGATCATGCGGGAGGACCGTCCCGGAGACAGGCGGCTGGCCGCGTACGTCGTACCGGCGGACGAGCCGGTGCTCCCGCACCCGGAGGACCTGCGGAGCCTGCTGCGGGAGAGCCTGCCCGACTACATGGTGCCCGCGGCGTTCGTGGTCATGGACCGGCTGCCGCTGACGGCGAACGGGAAGCTGGACCGCAGGGCGCTCCCGGTGCCGGACTACGCGCCCGCGGCCGGTAGCGGCCGGGGGCCGCGGAACGCGCACGAGGAGGTCTTGTGCGGCCTGTTCGCCGAAGTCCTGGGGCTGGAGAAGGTCGGCATCGACGACGACTTCTTCGAGCTGGGCGGGCATTCGCTGCTGGCGACGCGCCTGGTCAGCCGGGTCCGCAGCCGGCTCGGTGCCGAGCTGTCCATCCGGGCCCTGTTCGATGCGCCGACCGTCGCCGGCGTCGCACCCCACACCGCGGCCGCGTCGGCCGGGGCACCGAAGCGCCCCGCGCTCACCCCCCGCCGCAGGCCCACCAACCCGAGTTAAGGAACGACATCAGATGACGACCTCGATACCCGTCCCCGCCCGCGCCGGGGTGCACGAGCTGGATCCGGCGGAGGCCGCGGCGGCGCGCGCGGTGGCGCTGCGCCTGGTCGCCACGGCCGGCGCGGTGGTGGACGATGAGAAGTGGATATCGGCCGCGGGAGCGGCCTGGGAGGAGCTGCCGCTGTCGCTGCGGCACGCCGTGCGGACGTTCCGACGGCATTCGGGGAGCCGCGGCACGCTGCTGCTGCGCGGGCTGCCGGTGGCGGTCGAGGAGCTTCCGGCGACGCCGGGCCATGGCTCGTCGGTGCAGCGGCGGGCGACTGTGCCGGCCGCGCTGGTGATGGCGGTGGCGTCGGGTCTGGGTGATCCGATCGCGTTCGTGCCGGAGAAGTCCGGTGCGATGGTGCAGGACGTCGTCCCGGTGGCCGGCCGGGAGGAGTTCCAGGGGAACGCGGGCTCGGTGCGGTTGTCGTACCACAACGAGAACGCCTTCCATCCGCACCGGCCGGACTACGTGCTGCTGATCTGCCTGCGCCCCGATCACGACCTGGTCGCGGGGACCAGCACGGCGTGTGTCCGCGAGGCGCTGCCGCTGCTGTCCGCGGCGGGCCGTGAGGCACTGCACGCGGCGGAGTTCACGACGGCCGCACCGCCGTCGTTCGGCGGCGGCGGGGAGCGGGCAGGGGCGCACGCCGTACTGACCGGTCCCGTGGAGGATCCGGACCTCCGGGTGGACCTGGCGGCGACCCGGCCGCTGACGGTTCGGGCGGAGCGGGCGCTCGCCGAACTGGCCGACGTGTTCGAGACGGTCGGGCGGACCGAGGTGCTGACCACGGGTGACCTGGTCGTCGTGGACAACCGGGTGGCCGTGCACGGGCGGTCGCGGTTCACGCCGCGGTACGACGGTTCGGACCGGTGGCTCCAGCGCACCTTCGTAGCCGCCGACCTGCGCCGTTCCCGGTCCCATCGGGCCGACGACGGGCACGTGCTGGTCTGAGCGGCCGTACGCGGCCGGGGCTGTCGGTGGCGCCGGCTGGCAGTTTGCTGTCGGCGCCACCCCCTGCCAGCAGGATCCCTTGGACGCCTGGTCGCGGCCTCGCAGAATCCAGGGAGGGGCAAGACGCGGCACGCGTCCCGCGCTCTCTCCCTTCCCCCCTTTCGATTTCCGAGTGACGGAGCATGACATGACGAACCCCTTCGAGGACGACAGCGCCGCCTTCTGCGTCCTCGTCAACGACGAGAACCAGCACTCGCTGTGGCCCGCCTTCCGCGAGGTGCCGGCCGGCTGGACGGTGGTGTTCAGCGCGGACAACCGCAAGGACTGCCTGGACTACGTGAACGAGAACTGGACCGACATGCGGCCGAAGAGCCTCGTGGAAGCGATGCGGGGCTGACGTGCCGCTGCTGCAGAGCAACGGGGTCGTCCTGGAGTACGAGGTCCAGGGCGCCGGTGAGCCGGTCCTGCTGGTCATGGGGACCGGCGCCGACCGGCGGCCGTGGCACCTGCACCAGGTGCCCGAACTCGTCGACGCGGGCTACCGGGTGATCACGTTCAACAACCGGGGCATCGCGCCGAGCAGCGGCGCCGAGGGGCCCTACTCCCTGCGCGATCTCGCCGGGGACGTGGCCGGCCTGCTGGAGCAGCTCGCTCCGGGACCCTGCCGGGTGGTCGGCTTCTCCATGGGGGCCCATGTGGTCCAGCAGCTGCTGCTGGACCGCCCGGAACTGGTGTCCCGGGCGGTGCTCATCGGCACGACGGGCCGTACGGACACGATGCGGCGGGCCATGCGCGAGGCGGAACGCCTCGTGTACGACCGGCAGGTGGACGTGCCGCCGCTGCAGCGGGCCGTCTCCACGGCGCTGGAGAACCTGTCCCGTGCGACGCTCGCCGACGAGTCGGCGGTCCGCGACTGGCTGGACGTCTTCGAGTACGCGATGCCCGCCGGCCCGGGGGTCCGCGCGCAGCTGGACCTGGAGCTGGACGGCGACCACCTCGCCCGGTGCGCCGGGATCGGTACGCCCTGCCACGTGATCGCGTTCTCCGACGACGTCATCGCCCCGCCGCACCTGGGCCGGGAGGTGGCGGAGGCGATCCCCGGCTGCACCTTCGAGGAGGTCGCCGCCTGCGGCCACTTCGGCTACCTGGAGAACCCGGCAGCGGTGAACGCCTCCCTCCTCAAGCACTTCTCCTGACCGGACCGGTCCTCTCCCACCGCCCCGGCACACCCACACACCCGCTCGCACGATTGGACGCAGAACGTGGACGACTCCGCTGCCCCGGCAACCCTCCCGGTGACGGACATACTGGTGGACGGGCACACGCTGTCCCGGGACACGGTGGCCGCCGTGGGACGGGGCGTGCCCGGCCTGCGGGCCTCCGTGCCCGAGGAGGCGGACCGGCGGATGGCTGCCTCGCGGGAGCTGAAGCGGGAGCTGATCGCCACCGGGATCCCCATCTACGGGGTGACCTCCGGGTTCGGCGACAGCAACACCCGCCAGATCTCCGAGGTCAAGACGCAGGAGCTGCAGCGCAACCTGCTGCGGTTCCTCGGCAGCGGGGTGGGCCCGGAGGCCCCGCCGGAGGTGGTGCGGGCCACCCTGCTGATCCGTGCCAACTGCCTGGCGCGGGGGCACTCGGGGGTGCGGCCGGAGGTGGTGCGGCTGCTCCTCGACTGCCTGGCTCAGGACATCCTGCCGGTGATCCCGGAACGGGGTTCGGTGGGTGCCAGTGGGGACCTGGTGCCGCTCAGCTACATCGGCCGCGTGCTGACCGGCGAGGGCGAGGTGCTCCACCGGGGTGAGCGGACGGACGCGGGCACCGCCTTGGCCGCGGCCGGGCTCCGGCCGGTGGTGCTGGAGGCGAAGGAGGGGCTGGCCCTGGTGAACGGCACCTCCTTCATGTCCGGTTTCGCGACGATGGCGATGGACCGGGCGGCGCGGATCGGCTTCGCGGCGGACCTGTGCACGGCCCTGACCAGTCAGGTGCTGCGCGGCAATCCCGCCCACTTCGCGGACTTCCTGTTCGAGCAGAAGGCGCACGCCGGGACCCGGGCCAGTGCGGCGCGGGTCCGGCGACTGCTGAAGGGTTCCCGGTCGTTCGACCAGCTGACCGAGCGGGAGGCCGTCATTCCCGGCGACGTCGACTTCCGGGAACTGGACAAGCCGATCCAGGACCGGTATTCGATCCGCTGCGCGCCGCACGTGAACGGGGTGCTCGCCGACGCGCTGGCGTGGGCGGACGGATGGATGACGACGGAGATCAACTCCTCGAACGACAATCCGCTGTTCGACGTGGACGCCGGGGTGGCCCGCAACGGCGGCAACTTCTACGGCGGCCACGTCGGTGTGGCGATGGACTCGCTGAAGACGGCCCTCGCCAGCGTGGGCGACCTGCTGGACCGCCAGCTGGAGCTCGTGGTGGACGAGAAGTTCAACAACGGGCTCACGCCGAACCTCATCCCGTGGCTCGAGCCCGGCGACGGCATGGCCGGTCTGTTCCACGGCTTCAAGGGCATGCAGATCACGGCGTCGTCACTGGTCGCCGAGGCCCTGAAGAACACCATGCCCGCGACGTCGTTCTCGCGCTCGACCGAGGCGCACAACCAGGACAAGGTCAGCATGGGCACGATCGCTGCCCGGGACGCGTACACGGTGGCCGCGCTGACCGAGCAGGTGACCGCGATCCATCTGCTGGCCCTGTGCCAGGCGGCCGACCTGCGGGGCGCGCACCTGCTGAGCCCGGCGACCCGGGCGGCGCACGACGCGGTCCGCGAGGTCTCCCCCTTCCTCGACTCCGACCGTCCGCTGGCCGGGGACGTCGAGCGGGTGGCCGGGCTGATCTCGTCCGGTCGGCTGCAGGCCGCCGTCACCGACCTTCCGTAACCCACCGGGCGGACGCCCTCGGCGGGAGCCCTCCGCCGGGTACCGCCCCCCTTCCATCGCCTCAGGAGCTCGCGTGCACATCGTCGCGTCCAGACCCGGTACCAGAGCCGATCTCAGTCCCGCCGCGGCCGTCCGCCGCCATGCCGTGCGCCGGGGCGACTCCGTCGCGCTCGCCTACCGGGGGGCCGCCCCCGGCTTCCCCGGATCCCCCACCACCACGGAGGTGTCGTACCGCGAGCTGGACGAACGCAGCGGACGCCTGGCCCGGGCGCTGCTGGACGCCGGTGTCGGGGCCGGCGACCGGGTCGCCTACCTGGGGCTGAACAGTCCGGCGCTGATCGCGACGCTGCTGGCCTGCTCGGCGGTGGGAGCGGTCTTCGTGCCCGTGAACCACCGGCTCGCCGCGGACGAGGTGGCCGACGTGCTGGCCGACTGCGATCCGCGGGTCCTGGTGGCCGAGGCGGGACAGGAGGTTCTCGCGGACGCCGTCGTACGCGGTCTCGCCGTGAAGTCGGTACTGGCCGTCGGCGAGGACGGCCGGGCGCCCGGCGCGCGGCTGCCGCTGGACACCGGGCCCGTCCCGGCCGGGGAGGACGCGCTCGCGGCGCTGCTCTACACCTCGGGCAGCACCGGCCGTCCGAAGGGCGTCATGCTCACGCACGGCAACCTGTGGTGGAACTGCGTGAACGTGTGGTCGCTGCTGGACACGCGCCCGGAGGACGTGGTGCTGGTCGCGGCGCCGATGTTCCACATCGGCGGCCTGAACGCGCTCACCGTGCCAACGCTGCTGCGGGGCGGCACCGTGGTGGTGCACCGGGCGTTCGATCCGCGTGCCTGCCTCGACGCGCTCGTCACCCACGGCGTGACCGGCTTCTTCGGGGTGCCCGCCATGTTCTCGGCGCTGGCCGACCTGCCGGAGTTCCCCGCGGCCGACCTGTCCCGGCTGCGCTGCGCGGTGGTCGCGGGAGCCCCGGTGCCGCCGCGGCTGATCCGCCGGTACGCCGGCCACGGGGTGCTGCTCCAGCAGGCCTGGGGGCTGACGGAGACGGCCCCGTTCGCCACGTACCTGCCGCCCGGGCAGACGGAGGCGCGGGCCGGCTCGGCGGGCGTCGCCATGCCCTACACACAGGTGCGGGTGGCCGACCCCGCCGACCCGGCGCAGCCGGCCGCGCCCCTGGTGCACGGGGAGATCCTGGTCCGGGGCCCGAACGTCACCCCGGGTTACTGGAACAACGCGCAGACAACGGACGCGTCGTTCACCGGGGACGGCTGGTTCCGGACGGGAGACATCGGCCACCTCGACGAGGACGGCTACCTGTGGGTCGTCGACCGGCTCAAGGAAATGATCATCAGCGGTGGCGAGAACATCTACCCCGCCGAGGTCGAACGCCACCTGGTCGAGCTCCCCGGCATCCGGGACGCCGCGGTCATCGGCGTGCCCGACCCCACCTGGGGCGAGACGGTGGCCGCGGTGGTGGTGGCCGAGGACGGCGGGCCCGGACTTGACTCCGTGCGCGAGGCGCTCGCGACCCGCCTCGCCCGCTACAAGCTCCCCCGTGTCCTGGTGACCGTTTCCGCCCTGCCCCGCAACGGCAGCGGGAAGACGGACAAGCCCGCGCTGCGCCGGTGGGCGCACGACGGCACCTGGCCGGCGGGGACCCGCACCGAGACCCCGCCCCTTCCGGCCCCCGCCGAAACCCCCCTCGCCGACGAAAGGAACCCCCATGTCCTCGCTGCGGGCTGAAACCCCCACCACGAACCCCGAGCGGACGGTGCGCGACTACTACCGGCAGGTAGACGCCGGCAACGTCCGCGAGCTCGTCCATCTGTTCGCCCCCGACGCCAGGTACCTCCGCCCCGGCTACGAGCCCATCGTCGGGCACGACGGCCTGGAACGCTTCTACACGGAGGAACGCGTCATCGAGTCCGGTCTGCACAGCCTGGACCAGCTGATCGCCTCCGGGCGGAACGTGGCCGTGCACGGCCAGTTCCGGGGCCGCCTGAAGAACGGTCGGGACGCGTCGCTGCGCTTCGCCGACTTCTTCACGCTGACGGACGGCGGGCTTATCGCGGGCCGCCAAACCTTCTTCGACTCGCCGCTGGTGTGACGCGGATGGACGACAGCGCACGTGCGGTGCTCGCCGCCGCCGAGGCCGCCCTGGGTTCCGGGCTGTCCGCCGCCCGCGACCTGGGCGGGAGTGCGCGCAGCACGGTGCTCCGGTGCCGGTCGCAGGTGCACGGCAGTGTGGTGGTCAAGGCGTACGCCGACGATCCGGCGGCCCTGGGGGCGTTCCCCGCAGAGGCCGCCGGGCTGTCACTAGGACTGGCCGGGCCGCGCCTGCTGGCCGTCGACCCCGGGCATCCGCTGATCGTGATGCGGGACCTGGGCGGCGGGCCGACGCTGGCGGACCTCCTGCTCGGTGCGGACTCCGAGGCGGCGCAGGAGGCGCTGCTCGGCTGGAGCAGGGCGCTGGGCGACCTTGCCGCGCGTTCGCCCGCGTACGCGGTGGAGTTCGGGTCCCGGGTCGAGGAGTACCGGCGCGGGCACACCACCTGGATGGAGGGGACCTCGATCCTGGGCGTCGTGGGCAGGCTGCCCGAGCTGCTGGAGCGGGCCGGGGTGGCGCCCCCGCCCGGTCTCGACGCGGACATCGCCGAGATCCAGGCGCTCGCCGACAGTCCGTACACCGGGCTCACCCCCGGCGACACCTGCCCGGACAACACCATGCTCACCGCGGACGGCATGCAGCTGCTCGACTTCGAGGGGGCCGGGTACCAGCCGGTGTTCCTGACCGCCGCGTACTGCCGGATGCCCTTCGCCACGTGCTGGTGCGCCTTCCGGCTGCCGGGAAACATCGGCCGCCGGGCGGAGGCCGCGTTCCGCCGCAGGCTGCTGCCCGTGTATCCGGGGCTCTCCGACGACGCGGTCTGGGCGCACGGCATGCGCATGGCGATCGCCGCCTGGTCCGTGATGACGCTCGGGGCGCTGCGGTACGCGGCGGAGGAGGACTACCCGCTGCACAGCACGCGCCGGCCGGCCCCCATGTCCCGGCAGCTGCTCGCCTACCGCTGGGAGAGCCTGCTGCGCGAACTCGAATCGGCCCGGGAGCTTCCCGCGTTCGCGGAGCTGCTGCGGGGGTTGCTGGCAGACCGGGCGGCAGTGTGGCGGCCGGATCCGCTGCCGGCGTTCCCGGCCCTGGTGTCGGCTCCGGCGGGCTGAGGCGCCGGAGCGTTTGGTATCAGCGTGGACCCGCCGCGGGAATCAGGGCTGGTCAGCGCCGACGCTTCACCACTTTCCCCACGAAGAAAGCCCTGTTGGAAGCGGTGCTCGTCGGCCGATCGGAGCGGCTGGCCTAAGAGGCGGCGACGGCTGGCAACGAGACCGGCCCGGCGGGCGCTCTGGTCTGCTCGGACGGCAGTGTGGGCGTGGACCACACCCTCCGGACGGCAAGTGTGGTGACGGTGGCCATGTGCCGCTGACCTGGGCGTTCCTATGGTGTGGCGACACGGAAACGTCCCCGTCCCCGTCCGGAAGTGGTACTCATGGCCGCCTCTGTCACACCGTCAGCCAGCCCCGGAAGCATCAGGAGAGTCGTCGCGGCGAGTCTCGTCGGGACCACCATCGAGTGGTACGACTTCTTCCTCTACGGCTCAGCTGCCGCTCTCGTGTTCAACAAGCTGTTCTTTCCGGACTCCGACCCGCTCGTCGGGACGCTGCTGTCCTTTCTGACGTATGCCGTCGGGTTCGCTGCGCGCCCCTTGGGCGCGCTCGTGTTCGGACACTACGGTGACCGCCTGGGGCGGAAGAAGCTTCTGGTGCTCAGCCTCGTGCTGATGGGCGGGGCCACCTTCGCCATCGGACTGCTGCCCACGCACGCGACCGTCGGCTCCGCCGCGCCGGTGCTGCTCACCGCGCTGCGGCTCGTCCAGGGGTTCGCACTCGGTGGCGAGTGGGGCGGTGCCGTCCTGCTGGTGTCGGAGCACGGAGACGCGCGACGGCGCGGCTTCTGGGCCTCGTGGCCGCAGACCGGAGCGCCGGCGGGGCAGTTGCTCGCGACCGGTGTGCTCTCGCTGCTCACCGCCGTACTGTCCGACGACGCGTTCGGCACCTGGGGCTGGCGGATTCCGTTCCTGCTCTCCGGAGTGCTCGTGCTCGTCGGTCTGTGGATTCGGCTGTCCGTCGACGAGTCGCCCGTGTTCAAGGAGGCGTTGAAGCGGGCCGAGTCCCGCCGGGCCGACGAGACGGAGAAGCTGCCGCTCGTCTCCGTGCTGCGCGACCACTGGCGGGACGTGCTCGTGGCGATGGGCGCCCGGATGGCGGAGAACATCAGCTACTACGTGATCACCGCCTTCATCCTCGTCTACGCCACCACTTCGGCGGGCGTCTCCAAGCAGACCGCGCTCAACGCCGTCCTGATCGCCTCCGCCGTGCACTTCGCGGTCATCCCGGCCTGGGGCGCGCTGTCCGACCGGGTCGGGCGGCGGCCGGTGTACCTGCTCGGCGCGGCCGGTGTCGGCCTGTGGATGTTCCCGTTCTTCGCGCTCGTGGACACCGGGTCGTTCGGCTACCTGGTGCTGGCCGTGACCGTCGGGCTCGTGCTGCACGGCGCCATGTACGCGCCCCAGGCCGCCTTCTTCGCCGAGATGTTCGCCACGCGCATGCGCTACTCGGGCGCTTCCATCGGTGCGCAGTTCGCCTCCGTGGCGGCCGGTGCCCCCGCCCCGCTCATCGCGACCGCGCTGCTGTCCGACTACGGCAGTTCCACCCCGATCGCCCTGTACGTGATCGCCGCCGCGGTGCTGACGCTGGTCGCGGTGGGGGTGTCCCGGGAGACGCGGCACCGGGACCTCGCCCGGGTCGAGGGCGAGGAGGGCGAGCTTTCCGACGCGAGCCCGGCCGCCGAGGCGCGGACGGTCTGAGCGAGGCGGCCTCCGCAGCACGCACCCGGCACGACCCCCGTACGGCACGTCCGTACGGGGGTCACCGTCTGTCCGGTGCCGCCAACCGGTGCAGCCGCAGGGCCAGTTGGATCTCCAGGGCGCGGGCAGGGCTCTGCCAGTCCTCGCCGAGCAGCCGGCCCACGCGCTCCAGCCGTTGGGCGACCGTGTTCACGTGCACGTGGAGCGCGTCCTTGGTGCGCGCCGGGCTCATCCCGCCGGCGAAGTACGCGTCCATGGTGCGCAGCAGTTCCGTGCCGCGCCGCTCGTCATAGGAGACGACCGGGCCGATGGTGCGGTCGACGAACCCGGCGACGTCCCGTTCGCCCGCGAGGAGCAGGCCGAGAAAGCCGAAGTCCTCGGCCGCGGCGCCGTCTCCGGCCCGGCCCAGCAGGTGCAGGGCGTCCAGGCAGCGCCGGCCCTCGGCATAGGCCGCGGCGACCTTCTCCGGGTGCGCGGCGAGATCGGTGACGGGGGCGGAGGCGCCGACCGTGACCGGCTGATGGACGGCCGTGCCCAGGTGATGGGCGGTGCGACGGGCCACGTCCGTGGCTATGTCACCGGCACCGAGCGGCAGCAGCAGCACGGTGCCCCCGTCGCGGGCGGCGGCCAGGCCGCGCCGGGTGGCGGCGAGATGGGACGCGGCGGACCACAGACGGCGGCGGGCCGCCGCCTCCTCGTCCGCGTCGGCCGCCGGGCCGTCGAGGCGTGCGGCGAGCACGACATGCGTGGCGTCCAGATCGGCGTGGAGCCGGGCCGCGCGTTCGCGCAGCAGCCGCGGGTCCCGGTCGCGGGCGTCCAGGAGGTCGTCGAGCAGTTCGCCCCGTACGCGCTGCTCGGCCTCGGCGGCGGAGCGGCGGGCGAGCAGGAGCAGCGAGGTCACCATGGCAGCGCGTTCCAGCGTGCGCTGGTCGACGGGGTCCAGAGCCGGATGTCCGCGCAGGACGAGGGCGCCGAGGAGTTCGCCGCCCGCGGTGACCGCCGCGAGCCAGTCGCTGCCGTGCCGTACGGCGTGCCCGTCGGCGCGGGACGCTTCCAGCGCCTCTGCCGGTGCCTCATCGGCCTCGGTGAACTCGACGGTGCCGCTCAGGACCTCGGAGACGGCTGCGGCCACGTCGTGGACTCCGCCGCCGCGCAGGACGAGTTCGGCGAGCCGGTCGTGGACGTCGGAGGCGCGTTCGATGACGGCGCTGCGGTCCCGGATGATGTCGTTGGCGCGCTCGAGCCCGGCCAGCGCCGCACGGGTCTCGGTGAGCAGGTTGGCGGTGTCGATGGCGGCCGCGGCGAGCGCGGCGAAGGAGCCGAGCAGGGCGATCTGCTCGCGCTCGAAGACACGGGCCCTGCGGTCGGCGGCGAAGAGCACGCCGATGACGTGCGGGCTGAGCATCAGGGGGACGCCGAGGATGGCGACCAGGCCCTCGTCGCGGACGCCTGCGTCGATGGACAGGGTGTGCTGGAAGCGGGCGTCCTTGAAGTAGTCGTCGGTGACGTACGGGCGCGTGGTCTGGGCGACCAGTCCGCCGAGCCCCTCCCCCATGCCGAGGCGCAGTTGCTGGAAGCGGGCGGACACGGAGCCCTCCGTCACCCGCATGTAGGTGTCGCCGCGCGCCGGGTCGTTCAGGGTGAGGTAGGCGACGTCCGTCCCGAGCAGGGAGCGTGCGCGCTGCACGATGGCCTGCAGGACGGCGTCCAGGTCCCTCAGCCCCGCGAGGTCGTGGGCTGTCTCGAAGAGTGCGGACAGCTCCGCCTCGCGTCGCCTGCGGCCTTCCAGCTCGGCGCGGACGCGCAGGGCGAGCAGCTTGGCCTGTTCCAGCGCGGCGATCCGGTCGGTGGGCCGGCCCTCGGCGCGGGCGAGCAGCACGGGCTGCTCGTAGGCCTCCACGGAGGCGTCGCGGGCCAGCAGCTCGAGGTACTCCGCCTCGGCACTGCCACCAGGTGCCGTCTGAACGTGATCGCGAGACATGGTCACAGGATTCCGCATCGGCCGCCCGGCCCGTCAGGTCTGTGGAGAACTCCCGGGCCGGAGGCCGCCGGGCCGTTCAGTGGGCCGTCCATCCGCCGTCGAGCACCAGCGAGGTTCCGGTGACGAAGGACGCCTGCGGGCCGCACAGGTAGGCGACGGCCTCGGCGACCTCCTCCGGTTCGATGAGCCGCTGGAGCGCGCTGTCCTTCAGCAGGACCTCGGACAGCACGCGCTCCTCGGGGATGCCGTGCGCCTGTGCCTGGTCGGCGATCTGCTTCTCGACCAGGGGGGTGCGCACGTAGGCCGGGTTCACACAGTTGGAGGTCACGCCATGGGGCGCGCCTTCCAGGGCCGCCGTCTTGGAGAGGCCTTCGAGGCCGTGTTTGGCGGCCACATAGGCGGACTTGAAGGCGGAGGCGCGCAGACCATGGACGGAGGACACATTGACGATCCGACCCCAGCCCTGGGCGTACATGTGCGGGAGGGCGCCGCGGATGAGGCGGAACGGCGCCTCCAGCATCACGGTCAGCACGGTGTGGAAGACCTCGGGCGGGAACTCCTCAATGGGACGCACGAGTTGCAGCCCGGCGTTGTTGACCAGCACGTCGGCCCCGGCGGCGGCGCGCTCGGCGGCGTCGAGGTCGGTGAGGTCCACGACGTGCGGTACGACGGTGCCCGCGGGGTCTCCGGCCGGCCCCGCCTTGTGGGCCAGCTCGGCCAGACCGGCCGCGTCCCGGTCGACGGCGCGTACCTCGGCCCCGGCTGCGGCGAGTCGCAGAGCGCAGGCGCGGCCGATGCCGCTGGCGGCGCCGGTGACGACGACGGTGCGGCCGGCGAGGTCGAGGGCGACGGACCGGACGTGGGGGCCGGGGCCGGGCAGGGGGTTGGGCGAGGTCATGCGCCGACCCTAAGTGGAGCCGACCCCTCACCACATATGGTGTCCACCCATACTTCAGCCGGCAGTCATAGGGTCAAACCATGTGGGTGCCTCGGACATGGCCTGCTTGATGCGGAAGAGACCGAACTCGTTGAGATCGGGCAGCGCGTCCACCGCGAACCACCCCACCTCCAGCGACTCGTCGTCGTTGACCCGGGCCTCGCCGCCCACCGCCCGGCAGCGGATGGTGATGTCCATGTACTGGCAGACGTCCCCGTTGGTGTAGGTCACCGGCTCCAGGGCCTGGACGAGGACGATCCGCTCGGCGACGCAGTGGACCGCCGTCTCCTCGAAGACCTCGCGCACGGCACAGGCTGCAGGCTGCTCGCCCGGCTCCGGGATGCCACCGATGACCGACCACTTGCGAGTGTCGGACCGCCGGCCGAGGAGCACTCTGCCCTCGCCGTCGAAGACGATCGCGGTGACCCCGGGGAGCCAGAGCAACTGCTGATCGATGGAGGCCCGGAGCGTGCGGATGAATTCGGGAGTAGCCATGGCCCGACCCTAGCGGGCCGGTCCGCGGCTCCTCGGCAGGTCCGGGTGGCGTGCGAGGGTCGTACCGCTATGCGCCGCCGGCGCGTCGGCCGCGCAGACCGGAGCCGACGGCCCAGCCGATCCCGCCCGCCGCGACCACGATCAGGGCGATCTCCGGCAGGATGCCCAGCTCGGTCGCCGGGGTCCGGGAGGTGCGCAGCGGCACCTTCTGGACGAGGTACGCGGGCACGAACATGCCGGTCTTCTGGGTGATCCTCCCGTCCGGCAGGATGAACGCGCTGACGCCGCTGGTCACGGGCACGGTCACGGTGCGGCTGTGCTCGACGGCGCGGATCCGGGACATCGCGAGCTGCTGGTAGGTCATCTCGCTGCGGTCGAAGGTCGCGTTGTTGCTCGGCACGGAGATCATCTCCGCGCCGTGCGTGACCGTGTCCCGCACGGCCCAGTCGAAGGCTGCCTCGTAGCAGGTGGCAAGGCCGACCTTGACGCCCGCGATGTCGAACTCGCCCGGCCTGCCGCCCCGGCTGAAGTCCTGGCGGACCATGCCGGTCCAGTCGTTGTTGATCGCGCCGACGAGCCCGCGCAGCGGAAGGTACTCCCCGAACGGCTGGATCTGCCGCTTGTCGTAGGTCTGCGTCGGACCCTTGACCGGGTCCCAAAGGATCTGCTCGTTGAGCAGCTTGCCGTCCTTCTCGACGACCCCGCCGACCGAGATGGGCACGCCGACCGCCTTGGCGGCACCCTCGATGACGGCGGCCGCGTCGGGGTTGGTGAACGGGTCGATGTCGGAGGAGTTCTCCGGCCACAACACGTAGTCGGGCTTCGCGGCCTTGCCCGCCCTGATGTCGGCGGCGAGTTTGAGCGTCTCGCGCACGTGGTGGTCGAGGACGGCCCGCCGCTGGGCGCTGAACTCCAGCCCGGAGCGCGGCACGTTGCCCTGGATGAGCGCCACCGTCGCGGTGCCGTTCTCGGCCTTGTCGGTCACCAGCGCGCGGGCCGCGACCGCGCCCGCCACCGGCACGGCCACGCTCAGCAGCGCGGCGGCCGCCGCCCCGCGCCGCACGGCCCGGGTACGGCGCCCCTCGACGATCAGGCGCCCGGCCTCGTACAGGCCGAATCCGCACAGCACCACTGCGAAGCCGAGCACAGGAGTGCCGCCCAGCGCGGCGAGCGGCAGGAAGACGCCGTCCGCCTGACCGAACGCGATCTTGCCCCAGGGGAATCCCCGGAAGGGCACGCGCGCGCGTACCGCTTCGCCCGCGATCCAGAGGGCGGCGGCCCACACCGGCCATGCGGGCAGCCTGGAGACGGCGGCGACGCCCACGCCGACCAGGGCGATGAAGACCGCCTCGATGGCCACCAGGGCGAGCCAGGGACCGGGACCGACCTCCACGCCGGTCCACACCAGCAGCGGCAGCAGGAAACCGAGCCCGAACAGGTAGCCGAGACCGTGGGCCGCCTTCCAGCCACGGCCGCGCAGTACCCAGCCGAAACCGGCGAAAGCGGGCAGGGCCAGCCACCACAGGGTGCGCGGCGGGAAGCTGACGTAGAGCAGCACTCCGCAGAGCGCGGAGGCGGCGGCCGGGACCAGGCGCAGCAGCCGGCCGCCCAGCGCGCCGGGCGCGGGGGACGGCTGGAGCTGATCCGGCTGGTCCACGGAGGTTGCGGTGACGGTCACCCGGGTGAGTGTACGGCGGGCGACCTGGCCGCCGACAGCGCGGTCGGCACCGGAACCGACCGCGGCGAACCACGGTCGTCGCTGGTCGGCGCCCGTTCCGGCCGACCGTGAGGGTCGCTGACACACGCCCACTCCCACCGACGCTGGTGGTCGCTGATCTACGCCCGCTCCCACCGGCCGAGGTCGTCCCTGATCCACACCCGCCCCCACCGACCGAGGTCGTCGCCGGCCGGCGCCCGCTCCGACCCGCGGCGGCCCGCTGCCCGGGTCCGTGGCTTCGGGCCACGCATCCGGGCGGCGCGGGCCGCGGCGTCCGGCCGCAAGCACGTTCGGGCGGAGGCGCCGGAACCCGGCGGATATCACGATGTTCTCCGTAGCTCGTCCACAAACAAGCCATCAGCCGTTACGGTGTGCCCAGCCTCGGCGGTGCGGCCGGACCCGGCGCACGGCCTTGGCCTGCCACAGGTCGGGGGACCGGGTGCGAGGGGCGACGGGTGGGGTCGACGGGGATGCGGTCCGCGACCGGTGTGGACGCGGAGAACGCCAGACGAAACGTTTCTGACGGTGCGGGCATGGTTCTGCTCGGGGCCTGCGCCGGATGGTCGCTGATCACCGCGGCGGCCCACGACGGGCGGCCCGAGGGCATGCTGCTCGCGGTGCTCGCGGTGGCCGCCGGCTATGCCGCGGGCCGGGTCACCGGGACGCTGCTGCCGGTGGCCGCGCCCTGCGCCGGCGCGGCGACCGGGCTCGCGCTCGCCGTAGCGCTGCCCGCCCTCTCCCCCGGCCCCCGGTACGCCGCCCCGCTCGGGCACGCCGGGGCCACGGCCGCCCTGCTGGCGCTGGCCGCAGGAGCCGCCTGCTGTGCCGCCTGGGCGACGCCCGTGCCGGCACTCCGACTGGGGCTGCGGGCGCTGGCCGTCGCGACCGTGCTGACCGGAGCCGCCCTGGGCTCGGCGGCCGGTTGCGTGGCCGGCGCGGCCGTCCTGCTGTGCTCGCTCGCCGCGGGCTCGATGCCCCACCGCGGCGTGGGTCTCGCGGCTCTGGCCGTCGCGGCCGCCCTGGTGGCGGGGGCGACCTGGGTGGTCGCCGCGGACTGGTTGCCCGACGGCCCCGCCGGGGCGCTCGCCGGCCGATTCACCCCGCACCGGGTCCGGCTGTGGCAGGACGCCCTCCGGCTGGCCGGCCGGCACAACGGCCTGGGCGTCGGCCCCGGCCGGTTCGGCGAGCTGAGCGACGCGACGCCGCGCACGCTGCTGTCCGACGGCAAACCGCACTCCGCCCCGCTGCAGCAGGCGGCGGAGCAGGGCTTCGTCGGGGTGTTCCTGTTGGCGGCCGCTTTCTGCTGGGTTCTGCACGCGCTGTGGCGCACCCCTCGTTCCACCCCGGTCGCGCTCACCGCCGGCGCCGCCCTGACGGCGCTGGCCTGCCTGGCCTCGGTGGGCAACGCGCTGAGCTTCACCACGGTGACCGTCGGCGCGGGACTGCTGGCCGGATGGGCGACGGCACGGCCGTGGGCGGGCGACGGCACGGAGCCACGGCTCTGAGCACGCCGGCACGCCCGATCCGGCGAGTGCGTCTTCACGCGGTCCGACCGCGCCCGGCCTGGGTGCCAGCCGTTTCCCGCTGTTTGCCCGCCGCTCGTCCGCCGCTTGGACACCTCATCCGGCCGGGGCGTCCGGCTCGGCGAGCCGGCCCGTGCCGGGTGTCCGGGCTCAGCGACCCGACCCCGGTGTGGTCGTTCGCAACCGGTCCCTGATGACCCGGACCGCCGTCTCCGCGTTGTCGACGGTGACCGTGAAGGTGTGGCCGTCCCACAGGCGCAGCACGATGCCCTCGCCACGGCGTACGACGACCGCGGTGCCCTTCTCGGGGCGCCAGCGGTAGCCCCATCCGCCCCAGTGCCTGGGGGTGACGAGGGCGGCGAAGTCGGCGCCCGCCACCTGGGAGAGCGGGATGCGGCGGCGCGGCAGTCCGATGTGCCCGCAGCGCACTTCGAGGCACTCCCTGTCGAGTCTGAGGTCGACGTGCACGAAGGCGAGCGTGCCGAAGAGAACCAGCAGACCGGCCGCGATGCAGCCCACGACGGACATCACCAGCGGGGCGGTGCCGGAATGCCAGGCCGAGTCCACGGCCAGCTCGATGCCGAGCGCCATGCAGGCGGCGCCGACCAGCGCCAGAAGCCACTGGACCCGGTTGGTGGCACGCCCGGTCCAGACGTCCGGGTGCGGGCTGTCGTCGGCGGGGGAATGGGGGTGGGGGTGATCCCTCATAGGCATGAGGTTACTCAGGTTTCGCTGCGCGGGTACCCGCTCGCGGAGAGTGACTGCTCCGAGCGGCTCAGACGGCTGCCGGCACCTGTGCGGGCTCGTCCAAGGGACAAGGCCGCCGTCCCGTCACCTGCGGTCGGCGAGCGGGCCGACGGCGGGCAGCAGCCGCCCTTCGGCGTAGTGCAGCGCGGGTGGGGGCAGCTCACCCTCGCGGCCGCTGAGCAGCACCGTCAGAGTCCCCTCCGCGGAGGCGTCGGGGGCAGGCTGCTCGCCGAGGCGGCGCAGGGCCTGCGCGGCCACCGCCCCGGCCGAACCGTGCAGGACGAGCGGAGCGGCGCCGGGACGCTGGAGGGCGGCGCGGATACGTTCCGTCACCAGCTCGTAGTGGGTGCAGCCCAGGACGACGGTCGTCACATCGTCCGGCGTCAGTGCGGCCGCGGCGGCTACAGCCGCTTCGATGGCCGACTCTTCCGCGTGTTCGACCGCCTCGGCGAGACCCCAGCAGGGCACCTCGGTGACCGGCACGCCGTCGGCGAAGTCCCGGATGAGACCGCGCTGGTAGGCGCTGCCGGTGGTGGCAGGGGTCGCCCAGATAGCGATCCGGCCGCCGCCCGCCGCGGCCGGCTTGATAGCCGGGACCGTGCCGATCACCGGGATACCGGGCTCCAGACGGGCACGCACAGCGGGCAGCGCGTGCACGGTGGCCGTGTTGCAGCCGATGATCAGCGCGTCGGGCCGGCGGGCCGCCGCCGCCTCGGCGACGGCCAGCGCGCGCTGGGTGAGGTCCTTGGGCGTGCGCGGCCCCCAGGGCATACCGTCGGGGTCGAGGGAGAGGACGAGATCCGCGTCGGGCCGCAGGCGCCGTACCGCGGCGGTGGCCGCCAACAGGCCGATTCCGGAGTCCATGAGCGCGATCTTCACCCGGCCACGATAGACGATGCGTTCTTGTGACCCGGTCCGGTGGGGCAGACTGCGGCCGTGAGCGCCGTCCTGTGGATCACCGCCGTATCACTTGCCGCCTGGTGCTGGCTGCTGCTGTGCCAGGGCTTCTTCTGGCGCACGGATGTCCGGCTGCCGCCGCGCCGGGATCCGGAGGCGTGGCCGTCCGTCTGCGTGGTCGTACCAGCGCGTGACGAGGCCGCCGTGCTGGCGGCGAGCCTGCCGTCGCTGCTGGCGCAGGACTATCCGGGGCGGGCGCAGGTCTTCCTGGTGGACGACGGGAGTACGGACGGCACCGGGGAGCTGGCCCGCGAGCTGTCCCGGCGGCACGGCGGGCTGCCACTCACGGTGGGCTCGCCCGGCGAGCCGCCGGCGGGCTGGACGGGCAAGCTGTGGGCGGTGCGACACGGCATCGGTCTGGCACGCGCGCGTGATCCCGAGTACCTGCTGCTGACGGACGCCGACATCGCGCACGCGCCGGACAGCCTGCGCGAGCTGGTGGCGGCGGCCCGCACCGGGGGCTTCGACGTGGTGTCGCAGATGGCGCGGCTGCGGGTGGAGAGCCTGTGGGAGCGGCTCGTGGTCCCGGCGTTCGTGTACTTCTTCGCGCAGCTGTATCCCTTCCGCCGGATCGGCCGGAAGGGATCGCGTACGGCCGCCGCGGCGGGCGGCTGCGTCCTGCTGCGCGCCGATACGGCGGAGAAGGCCCGTATCCCGGACTCCATCCGGCACGCCGTCATCGACGACGTGGCGCTCGCGCGCGCGGTGAAGGACGTCGGCGGCCAGGTGTGGCTGGGGCTGGCCGACCGGGTGGACAGCGTGCGGCCCTACCCGCGGCTGCACGACCTGTGGCGGATGGTCTCGCGCAGCGCCTACGCCCAGCTGCGGCACAACCCGCCGCTGCTCCTCGGTACGGTCGCCGGGCTCGCGCTGGTGTACCTGGTGCCGCCCGCCGCGGTGGTCGTGGGCGCGGCCGGCGGCAGCACGGCGACGGCGGTCCTCGGCGCACTGGCGTGGGCGGTGATGGCGGGCACCTACGTGCCGATGCTGCGCTACTACCGGCAGCCCCTGTGGCCGGCTCCGCTGCTGCCGTTCACCGCGTTCCTGTACCTCCTGATGACGGTCGACTCGGCCGTACAGCATTACCGGGGGCGCGGGGCGGCCTGGAAGGGCCGCACCTACGCCCGTCCCGGCGCGGTGACGGACGAGGGCTGAGCCCGGTCACTTGCGGCCGGGTGTCCAGTTCATGCCCCAGCCGTAGGCCCGGTCCATGGTCCGCTGCGGGCTCACTCCGCGCTCCGGCACCAGATACCGCGCCTCTCGCTGGACGACGAGGTCGCCGCCCGTGTTGGTGATCAGGGCGAGCGCGCACACCGTCGAGGGCACGGTGCACTCGTCGAGCGAGAAGTCGATGGGGGCGCCGTGCTGCGGCTGGAGGGTGACGGTGGCGTGCAGGTCGGCGAAGGAGCTGGCGCCTTCGTAGACGGTGACGAAGACGAGGATGCGCCGGAAGTCCTGCTTGTGGTCGAGGTTGACGGTGAGGTTCTCGCCGTCGGCGACGGCTCCGGTGCGGTCGTCGCCGTCGAGGTGGATGTACGGCGGCCGGTTCAGGGAGCCGAAGGCGTTGCCTAGGGCCTGTACGACGCCCTTGCGGCCGTCGGCGAGTTCGTACAGGGCGCCAAGGTCGAGGTCGAGGTCCGCCTGTCCGCCGCCCCACCGGCCGCCCCAGCGCGGAAGCTGCCTGCGCACCTGCCAGTTGAGGTTCACCCGCATGGTTCCGGAGGTGCCGCCCTGCTTGGCCAGCGACACGGAGGGGGCCGCCTTGGTGAGGGTGACCTTGGACAGGCGCACCGGCTGGAGCACGGGCGCCGGAGGGGCCGCGGGAGGGGGTGGCACCGTCACGGGCGGCGGCACCGGGGGCGCGGCCGGAGGCGGGGGCACGGTCGCCGGGGCGCTCGCCATGGGCGGCGCGGTGTGCTGGGGTTCGTCCACGGTGATGCCGAAGTCCGTCGCCAGGCCTTCGAGTCCGCTGCTGTAGCCCTGGCCGACGGCGCGGAACTTCCAGCCGTCCTGACGGCGGTAGAACTCGCCCAGTACGAAGGCCGTCTCCACGGTCGCGCCGGGGTTGTCGAAGCGGGCGGCCACCTGACCGGTCGCCGGGTCGGTCACCTCGATGTAGAGGTCCGGGACCTGCCCGAACGTGCCGCCGTCCGCGGAGGCGGCGAGGACGATCCGCTCGATCGTGCCCTCCACGCGCGCGAGGTCGACGAAAAGGGTGTCGGTGACGTGTCCGCCGGCATTCCGCTTGCCTTCGTGGCGGACCGCGCCGGAGGGGTGGGCGGGCTGGTTGTAGAAGACGAAGTCTCCGTCCGAGCGGACTTTCCCGGCGGCGAGCAGCAGCGCCGAGGCGTCGGCTTCGGGCACGCCGGGTCCGGGACGCCAGCCCAGTTCGACGCGCAGGGCCGTGGTCGGCACCGGCGTGTTCGATCCCTTCGGCATTGACATGTCCGCCCCCATCCCGTGTCGGTTTCCCGGCGTCCCCGGTTGGCCCGGTCCCTGCCTACCCGCACAACCTATGCGCCTGGACGGCGAACACCCATGAGCGGCACAGGAAGATCGCCGGTCAACCGCCGGTAACCCAGCAGGAACTCGGTCTTTGCACGATCGAAACGTTGATCGGCGTCCTTTTTTTGCCGAGTTCGCTCGGATTGGGGATCCCGGGTCACTGGCGACACCGAAAACAACCCTCTTATCGGTCTCCCCAACGACCACATCGTGGGCTTACCTTATGTGCCATGACCTCCCCCCGCTCCACTTATGGTGGCGGCTACTACTCCGCCTCCTTCCCGGACACCCCGATCTACGACTCGCTCGTGGCCGAGCGGGGCACCCCGCAGATCGCCCCGATCCGGGTCCCCGCCGCCTACGACACGGGCGGCGGCCTGCCCGCCCTGCCGTCGGCACTGCCCGCCCTCCCTGCAGCCCCGTCCCCGCAGGGCCACGGCTACGGCTACGGCTACCCGCAGACGCAGCAGCCCGCCCCGCTGCAGCAGGCGCCCACGGCGTACATCCCGCAGCAGGCGAGCGCCCCGCGGGGGTACCCCGGTCCACAGGCCCCGCAGCAGCAGCGCCCGATGGCGGCCGGCACAGCGTACGAGGCCATGCGCCCGGCCGCGCCGCGGCCCGCGCAGGGCCCCTACCAGGACCCGTACAACAACCAGCAGTACCGCGGGTACTGACCGGCGCTCCCCGCGCTGTCGGTGTCGCCTGGCACGATGGCGTGATGGGAAACGCCGAAGTGCAGTCGATCCACGTCCATCCGGTCAAGGCGTTCCGGGGCCTGTCGCCCCGGGAGGCGCTGGTGGAGCCCTGGGGCCTGGCCGGTGACCGGCGCTGGACACTGATCGACGACGGGGGAAAGGTCGTCACACAGCGAGAGCAGCCGCGTCTCGCGCTGGCCGCCGCCGAGCCTCTGGCCGGCGGCGGCGTTCGTCTGTCGGTACCCGGTCGGGCGCCGCTGACGGTGCCGGTGCCGGAGCCCGCGACGACGGTGCCGGTGAACGTCTTCGGCACGAAGGTCGAGGCGGTCCCGGCA
The DNA here is from genome assembly GCF_040613075.1 of Streptomyces sp. NPDC006314. Taxonomy (NCBI): domain Bacteria; kingdom Bacillati; phylum Actinomycetota; class Actinomycetes; order Kitasatosporales; family Streptomycetaceae; genus Streptomyces; species Streptomyces sp. NPDC006314. The sequence goes on from NZ_JBEXRL010000008.1 coordinate 22,889, forward strand.
GCGGCGGCCGCGCACGCCTGGTGCAGCGCCTATCTGAAGGCCGAGGTCCGCCTGGTCCACATGGACGATCCGGCCACGCGCCGCGCGGTCGACCCCGAGTACGCCCTGCCCGGCGAGACGGTGAGCTTCGCCGACGGTTATCCCCTTCTGGTCACCACGGCGGCCTCCCTCGACGCCCTGAACTCCCTGATAGCCGAGGGCGACCACGCCCACGAGGGCCCGTTGCCCATGAACCGCTTCCGGCCCAACGTCGTCGTGGCGGGCACCGAGGCCTGGGCCGAGGACCACTGGTCGAGGATCTCCATCGGCGAGGTGGTCTTCCGGGTCCCTAAGCCCAGCGGACGGTGCGTCGTGACCACCACCGACCAGGACACCGCCGTACGCGGCAGGGAACCGCTGCGCACTCTGGCACGTCATCGCAAGGTCGGCGGCAGGCTGCTCTTCGGCCAGAACCTCGTGCCTCTCTCGACCGGCACGATCAGGATCGGGGACCCGGTCCGGATGCTGGAGTAGCACGCGGCGGTGGCTCGCCCATCGGTCCGGCGACCGGCAACCCGGGGCCGGGCCCCGGTCGTTCGGAGCATGGGAGATTTCGTGAGAGGCGGCGTACGTCACCAGTCGCGGCGGACGTGATGTCGCTCTCTCTTGGCGCGGACGGGGGGTGAGCGCCTGCGCGGGGGGCTATGACGGTGCGACAGGGGGTGGTGAGATGCTGGCACTGAGGGGGCTGTGGCGCTGGCGGCACAATCCGCTGTGCCGTCCGACCGATCTGGCCGAGGCGTGGGTGGCCCTCGTGGCGCTGCTGCTGATCGCCGTGGCCGCACCGGTGACCGGTTGTCTGGTCGGTGCCGCCGCCCAGGACTCGCTGCAGCGGTCCGTGCGGGAGCAGCAGCACACCCGCCGCCTCGTCACGGCCACCGTGGTCCGTGACCTGGGCGAAGCCCCGCTGGAAACGGATCCCGACACCACCTCCGCGCACGTGGCCCGCAGCCGCGTCGTCGCCGGCTGGACCGCCCCGGACGGCACCCGGCTGCACGGCCCGGTCCTCGCGGACCTCAAGTCCCCCCGCCCCGGGGATCACTTCGGGCTCTGGACGGACCCGCACGGGCGAATAACGACCCGCCCGCTGGACTCCCCGACGGCGACGACACACGCGGTGCTCGCCGGGATCGGCGCGGCCCTCGTGACCGCGGCCCTGGTCGAGGGCGGGCGGCGCCTGACCGTCTGGCACATGGTCCGCGGCCGGTACGCACGCTGGGACCAGGCCTGGGACCGGGCAGGCCCGGACTGGGGCAAGGCGGGCACCGGCAGCTGACGGGCTTCCGGCTCTGGTCAACCCACCGTGCACGCACACGCTACGGTGGACCGGCCGAAGCGCTTTCGGCGACGACCCGCGGGTGAGCGAATTCCAGGGGCGTGCGGGTTCTCGAGGGCGCGAACGCGCCCGCGCCCTCAGAGCCGGGCACGCTCGCGGTCCCGGCACCGGCGTGACGCCCCGACGGGAGCGAGCCATCAGTACGACGAGGTGGGGGCACGGCAACGCCATGGCACAGGGCACGGTCCAGGTGACGCACACCGGTACTTCGCGGTGGCGGCGCCGCACGGGTGAGTACGCCTCGCTCGCCGCCGCCCTGGAGGCCGCCACCGACGGCGACGTCCTCACGATCGCCCCCGGCACGTACCGGGAGAACCTCATCGTCCAGCGGGCGGTGACCCTCCGTGGTCCCGAGGGCTCCCCCGGCTCGGTGCGGATCGCGCCCTTGGACGGGGTGCCGCTGACCGTGCGGGCATCGGCCGTCTTGCAGGACCTCCATGTGGAGGGCCAGGACGCGGCCGCGCCGGCGCTGTTGGTCGAGGAGGGCACCCCCGAGCTGATGGACGTACGGATCGTCACACGGTCCGCCGTCGGCATCGAGGTACGCGGCGGCGCCCGTCCGACCGTGCGCCGCTGCACCGTCGACAACCCGGCCGGCATCGGCATCGCCGTACTCGACGGCGGGGGCGGGGTGTTCGAGGAGTGCGAGGTCGTCGCGGCCGGGCAGGCGGGGGTGGCGGTCCGTGGCGGCGCCCATCCACGCCTGGAGCGTTGCCGCGTGCACCACGCCTCCGGCACCGGGCTGACCGCGACCGGCGAGAACTCCGCGCTGGAGGCGGTCGGTTGCGAGATCTACGAGGTCGGCTCCGGGGTGCAGGTCACCCAGCGGGCCACGGCGCATCTGACCGACTGCGATGTGCACCGCACCATCGCCGACGGTGTCACGCTGGACATGGACGCGGTACTCACGCTCGCCGACTGCCACATTCACGACATCCCGGAGAACGCGGTCGATCTGCGCTCCCGTTCGGTGCTCACGCTGACCCGGACGACGGTCCGTCAGTTCGGGCGCAACGGCCTGTCGGTGTGGGACCCGGGCACCCGGGTGGACGCCAACCAGTGCGAGATCTTCGACAGCACCGGCGACTACCCGGCGGTGTGGGTGAGCGACGGCGCCACCGCGGTCCTCGACTCCTGCCGGGTGCATGACGTCCCGGACGCGCTGTTCGTGCTGGACCGCGGTTCCCGCGCGGACGTCGTGGACAGCGACCTGTCCCAGGTGCGCAACACGGCCGTGTCGGTGAGCGACGGGGCGACCGCGCAGCTCGACGACTGCCGGATCAGGGACGCGGCCACCGGCGCGTGGTTCCGCGACCACGGCAGCGGCGGCACCCTCAACAACTGCACGCTGGACGGCACCCAGACGGGAGTGATCGTCACCAAGGGCGCCGACCCGATCATCGAGCGCTGCACGGTGGACTCCCCCGCCGAGGCCGGCTTCTACGTGTCGGCGGGCGGTCGCGGCAGCTTCCTGAACTGCCGGGTCAGCGGCAGCGGCGGCTACGGCTTCCATGTGATCGACGGCTGCCGTACGACGCTGCGGAAGTGCCGCACGGAGCGGTGCGCGCGCGGTGGTTACGAGTTCGCCGACGCCGGGCCGGACGCCGGGTCCGGGACGGGCCCGGTCGTGGAGGACTGCACCAGCGACGAGAGCGGCAGTCTGAGGCCTCCCGCGATCCGTGAGGCGGCCGTGCAGACGGTGACGCAGTCCCCCGGCCTGCTCGGCTCGTTCCCCGGGCAGCGCACCAGCGAGCAGGAGCCGCTGGTCACCGCCGCGGAGCCGGCGAAGCCGGTGCGGGCGTCGAAGGACGTACTGGGGGAACTCGACGCGCTCGTGGGCCTGGAGAGCGTCAAGCGCGAGGTGCGGGCGCTGACCGACATGATCGAGGTGGGCCGGCGGCGGCAGCGGGCAGGACTGAAGGCGGCCTCGGTCAAGCGGCATCTGGTCTTCACCGGCTCCCCCGGCACCGGCAAGACGACGGTCGCCCGGCTCTACGGCGAGATCCTCGCCTCTCTCGGTGTGCTGGAGAAGGGCCATCTGGTCGAGGTCTCCCGGGTCGACCTGGTCGGCGAGCACATCGGGTCCACGGCGATCCGCACCCAGGAGGCCTTCCAACGGGCGCGCGGTGGTGTGTTGTTCATCGACGAGGCGTACGCGCTGTCCCCGGAGGACGCAGGGCGTGACTTCGGCAAGGAGGCCATCGACACGCTGGTGAAGCTGATGGAGGACCAGCGGGACGCGGTGGTGGTGATCGTCGCCGGTTACACCGCGGAGATGGAGCGCTTTCTCTCCGTCAACCCGGGTGTCGCGTCCCGCTTCTCGCGCACCATCACCTTCGGCGACTACGGCCCCGAGGAGCTGCTGCGGATCGTGGAGCAGCAGGCCGACGAGCACGAGTACCGGCTGGCGCCGGGGGCGTCCGAGGGGCTGCTGAAGTACTTCACGCAGATCCCGAAGGGACCCGCGTTCGGCAACGGCCGTACCGCCCGCCAGACGTTCGAGGCGATGGTGGAACGGCACGCGAGCCGCGTCGCCCAGCTCGCCGACCCGACCACCGACGACCTGACCCTGCTGTACGCGGAAGACCTGCCGGAGCTGCCGTGAGCCGCCCGGCGGCCATGTCCGCTCCAGGAGGATTTCGCGATGAAGGCGCCGGCGACCCTCGCCCGGCTCCCGTGGACGACCTTGACGCGGCGCTGCCCGCCCTGCGCGAGCTGACGGGCCAGGACGGCCGGCGGGTTCCCGCTCGTCGCGGGAAACGAGCAGGCCCTCGCCCCGTACCGGAACGTGCGCGGCACCGATGTCGTCGGCGGCCCGGACCAGGTACCCACCGGTCGGAACGCCACGGTGCGGCAGCCGGGCCGGGTCGTCGTGGAGACGTGGCGCACGCGGCCTAGCCGCGGCCTCGCCCCGGGGCTCCCGGATCAGGGCGCTGCCCCGGCAGGTCCGGGCACAGGCGGTTCAGCAGCCGGGCCCGTTCGCGGGTGAAGGCCGGGTCCGCCTGGTAGTCGGAGTGGCCGAGGATCGGGGCCGGCAGTGGGTGGTCGGAGCTGCGGCCGTAGACGAGGGGGTCCTCGAGAGCCTCGTGGTCCACCGGCGGGGCGCTGTCGCCGGGGACACGGACGGGGCCGCCGATGGGGTCGGTCAGGCGGTGGAGGTTGCGCCAGCAGGCGACATCGCGGTGCAGCGCGGCGAGCGCCGGCGGGCCGAAGTGAGCCGGGAACCAGCGGCCGTACAGGCGCTCCAGGGGGGAGCCGTAGGTCAGCAGGGCGACGCGTCCGCGTACCGGCGGGCTCAGCTGCCAGGCCGCCGCGGCGGCGAGGACACTGCCCTGGGAGTGCCCGGAGAGAACCAGCCGGCCTCCGGTGCGCTGGGTCCAGGCCGCCATCCGCCAGGTCAGGTCCGGCACCGCGCGCTCGGCGTAGCAGGGCGGTGCGAAGGGGTGGGCGGCGCGCGGCCAGAAGGTGCCGACGTCCCAGAGGATGCCGATGGTGCGGCGGGCCGAGGCGTCCTTGTAGGCGCGCCTGCCCCAGGTGACGAACAGCAGGAAACCGAGCCCGATCAGCCAGGAGCCCAGTGCCTGCGAGGTCTCGGCCAGGGCCTGTACGGCGTCGTGGGTGCGACGGGCCGCGGCGGCGGGCGTCTTCCCGGTGGCCAGGGCACCGGCCAGCCCGGCGGCTCCCAGCAGCAGCGTGGTGGCGGTGAGCACGGCGAGGACGAGCGGGGCCCGGTCGGTGAGGGTGGCCATGGCCCGGGCGTGGGCGATGGCACGGGTGCGGGCCGGGTCCTCGGGTTCGCCGGGATGCTCACGGCGGACCCGGTCGCGTTCGGCGCGGGCGAGCCGGGCGGTGCTCAGGGCGAGCCGGGCGGCCAGGAGCAGCAGGACGGCGAGCAGGGCAGGGATCGCGGACGCCTGCCAGGTGAGCAGGACGGGTGGCCCCGGCAGCAGGGCGCGGGTGCCGTCCAGCCAGTCGGCGACGCGCTGGGCGACCCCGCCGGAGATCACTCCGCCCAGCGCACAGGCGAGCAGGGCGACGGCGGGACCGCCGAGTCCGCGCATTCCGGCGCGCGGGTCGGGGCGGCGCCGGTACAGGTACCCGGCCACGGCGGCGAGGGCGACCACGAGCAGTCCCTGGGTCAGCATCAGGGCACCGAACGCCGGGTCCCCGGGCAGCCGGCCCGCGGACCGCCAGCCCGGCCGGGCCCAGCCGGCGTACAGCAGGGTGAGGAACAGCAGGGTGAGCGCGCCGAGCGGCAGGCATCGTACGAGGTGCCGGTCGAGCCGCTGGTCGAGGCGGTTCTCGCTGCGGCCCCGGCGGCAGACCACGCCCACCGCCGCACCCGCCCAGGCCGGCAGGGCCGCGGTCAGCAGCCAGCTCAGGGCGTCCAGGGCGGCGGGGCCGCCGGGGCGGTGGTCGAAGCGGACCGCGGGGATGGCGACGGCGGCGGCCACGGTCAGCAGGCCGGCCGCGGTATGGGCGGCGCGCAGCCGGGCCACGAGGCGGCGCCCGTACCAGAAGCCGGGCCGGGCCAGGGCGCTGCCGTCGGTGGCCGGGTCGGGGTCGTGGGAGAGGGGCTGGTGGGACTCGTACGCGTTCCAGGTGCGGTGGGAGAGGTACCAGAGCAGGCCGGTGAGCGCGGCCGGGACCAGTGCGGCGAGGGCGAGCCGGCGACCGGGCGTACTCCACCATCCGCCGGCGGCCGGGCCGGGTGCCAGGAAGCCCAGCCAGGAGTGGCGGCGGGCGCAGGCACGGTCACCGGCGCACTGCCAGGCCACCAGGTCCAGGGCCACCTCGCAGGCGGCGGCCACCAGCAGCACGGTCAGGGTGAGGGCGGCCAGGCGTACGAGGAGGCCGTAGAGCCGGACGGTGCGCTGCCGGCCCGGTGCGGCGGGGCGCATCCAGTGGGCGAGGTTGACCACCATGAACGGCAGCAGTAACAGCCACAGGGCGCGGCTGCCGTCACCGGAGGTCAGCTTGCACCAGACGTACGCCTCCCGGACGGGCCGGTGCCGCGGAGGGCTCCCGGCCTCGGCGTCCGCGGCGCGGCGGAACACGGCGGCCGTGTCGTCGCCGGTGATCCGGACCGTGCGCGGATCACCGAGCATCTTCTCGGGTGTGGTGCCGCCGACTCCGTGCACGAGAAGTTCCAGGTCGGTGTCCGGCTCGTGCCGCGGCTCGGTCGGTTGCCGCCCGGCGGGGCGTTCCTGCGCACGTTCCACTGTTATCGCACTTCCCCCATGACGCCCTGAAGGACTGTGTCGGTGCGGGCTCAGGATCTCCGGTTCCGCGGCGTTGTACACATGTCGTCACGGAATCTCCCCGATCCGTGTGACGGGGCGGGACAGCCGCGACCGGAGTGGCATGTGCGCGTCGTGTCAGGCGGTGGCGCAACCGGTACCGACCCGTGAAAGGATGGGACGCCCGCGCATCTCCGGACAGCTGGTACGTCCTGGTCGTAGCAGGTGCGCCGGGCGTGTCGGACGGTTGGCGGCGAAAGGACCGGAGCGTACGTGAGCGAGAATCAGAACCTCCTCGCGGAGCAGCGCCGCGCCCTGATCCTGGACGAGGTCCGGCGCCGGGGCGGTGTGCGGGTCAACGAACTGACCCGCAAGCTCGGTGTGTCCGACATGACGGTGCGCCGCGATCTTGACGCGCTCGCCCGCCAGGGGGTGCTGGAGAAGGTGCACGGCGGCGCGGTGCCGGTGGTCGAGCCCAGCACCCACGAGCCGGGGTTCGAGGTGAAGTCGGGACTCGAACTGACCGCCAAGGAGGACATCGCGCGCGCCGCCGCGCGACTGGTCGCCCCGGGCACGGCGATCGCTCTGTCCGGCGGTACGACGACGTACGCGCTCGCGCAGCATCTGCTGGAGGTGCCCGACCTTACCGTGGTGACGAACTCGGTGCGGGTCGCGGATGTCTTCCACGCGGCGCAGCGGACCTCGGGGCAGCGGCAGGGCGCGGCCACGGTCGTGTTGACCGGAGGTGTGCGCACCCCGTCCGACTCACTGGTGGGTCCGGTGGCCGACCAGGCGATCGCCGCGCTCCATTTCGACCTGCTCTTCCTCGGGGTGCACGGCATATCGGTGGAGGCCGGACTGTCCACGCCGAACCTCGCGGAGGCCGAGACCAACCGACGGCTTGTGCACTCCGCGCGCCAGGTCGTGGTGGTCGCCGACCACACCAAGTGGGGCACGGTGGGCTTGAGTTCGTTCGCCGCGCTGGAGCAGGTGGACACGCTGGTCACGGACGCGGGGCTGCCCGCCGACGCACGCGAGGAGATCTCGGAGCGTCTGCCGCGGCTGATCGTCGCGGGCGAGCCGGAGCCGGACGACGACATCTGACGGCACGTCAACTAAGCTGATGGTCAGCGCCCCGTATACGCGGGGGACGCACGAGGGGGTCGTGGCCATGGCTCAGCGTCTGCGCCCGGTCGGTCCGGAGTTCGTGCAGACCGCGCCCCTACGACTGGCGTTCACCCGGGACATGGCCGCCGCACCGGACGTGGTCTTCCGAGCCCTCGCCGAGGACGTGGCGGGCTGGCCGGAGTGGTTCTCGGCGGTGTCCTCGGCCCGGCCGACGGAGGGCGGGCGCGAGGTCCGGCTGCGGGGCGGTACCCGCTTCGAGGAGACAGTGCTGCTGGCCGAGGGGCCCGAGGTGTACGCCTACCGGGTCGACGTGACCAACGCACCGGGAGCCCGCGCGTGGGTCGAGGAGTGGCGCCTGGCTCCGGCCGGCACCGGGACCCGTGTGCGGATGACCTTCGCGCTCGACGGTACGGCCGCGTTCCGCCTGGTGTGCCGCCTGGTCCGGCCGGGCGCCGGCCGCGCCTTCCGCGACGCGGTCGCGGCACTGGACCGGCGGCTCGGGTAGCCGGCATACAGGCTCGGCCCGCCCCGGCTCCGGCCGGCCCCAGGCGCGGTCGGCCTCCTCGGGCTTCGGCCGGACCACAGGCGTCCGACAGGTCTCGGACTTCAGCCGGCCGCGGGCTTCCGCGGCTTCAGCGGGGCCAGACGCCCGTCGCCAGCAGGGTCTCGATCGCCGTCGTGTACGGCGCGATCTCCAGGCCCTGCTCCGCGAGCCACGCGTCCGAGTAGTACTTGTCGAGGTACCGGTCGCCGGGGTCGCACAGCAGGGTGACGACGCTGCCCCGGCGCCCCTCGGCCACCATCTCGGAGACGATCTTCAGCGCGCTCCACAGCCCGGTGCCCGTCGAGCCGCCCGCCTTGCGGCCGATGACCCGCTCCAGGGCGCGTACGGCGGCCACGCTGGCCGCGTCCGGGACCTTCATCATCCGGTCGATCGCACCGGGCACGAAGCTCGGCTCCATACGCGGCCGGCCGATGCCCTCGATCCGGGAGCCGCAGTCGCAGGTGACGTCCGGATCGCCGGTGGTCCAGCCCTCGAAGAAGCAGGAGTTCTCCGGGTCGGCCACACAGATCCGGGTGTCGTACTGCATGTAGTGGACGTAGCGGGCGAGCGTCGCCGACGTACCGCCGGTGCCGGCGGTGGCGACGATCCACGTCGGCTCCGGGAACCGTTCCAGCTCCAGCTGCCGGAAGATCGATTCGGCGATGTTGTTGTTGCCGCGCCAGTCGGTGGCCCGCTCGGCGTAGGTGAACTGGTCCATGTAGTGACCGCCGGTCTCCACCGCGAGGCGGGCGGACTCCTCGTACATTTTCCGGGAGTCGTCCACGAAGTGACATCGGCCGCCGTGGAACTCGATGAGGCGGCACTTCTCGGCGCTCGTCGTGCGCGGCATGACCGCGATGAAGGGCACGCCGATCAGCTTCGCGAAGTACGCCTCGGAGACGGCGGTCGAGCCGCTGGACGCCTCGATCACGGGACGGTCCGGGCGGATCCAGCCATTGCAGAGGCCGTAGAGAAACAGGGAACGGGCGAGCCGGTGCTTGAGGCTGCCGGTGGGGTGCGTCGACTCGTCCTTCAGATAGAGGTCGATGCCCCACCGCTCGGGCAGCGGGAAGCGCAGCAGGTGTGTGTCCGCCGAGCGGTTGGCGTCGGCCTGGACCTTGCGTACGGCTTCTTTCAGCCACTCGCGGTAGGCGGCGTCACTACGGTCGACGTCGAGGGTGGCGCCGGTCCGGACCTGGGGGACGATGCTCACGGCGGTGCTCCTTACGCTGGGCGCCGACGGCGCTGCGTGCGGCCGACACCTTGAGCATAGGCATCTTTCAGACAGCTTCCCACCTGCATAAACGCATCTTTGAGCACCCCAAAGACGCCCTGGGGACCGGGCGTGCGAGGCAACCGGGGGGCGCATTGACGGGAGTGCTCCGCCCGTCCGTCGCACGCGCCCCGTGTGCGTACTGGTGCTCCAGGCCGCATCGGGGCAGACTGCACGCGTCGGGACGATCGTCCCGTACGGGGGCGCACACAGGACCACCGGAACACGCGCAAGGGGGCGGCGAAGGATGGCGGAGCCGGAGTTCACGGCCACGGGCGTGCGGATCGGCAAGCGGCTGCGTTCACTCACCCGCGCCGGGCAGGTCCGGATCAGCGGCGGCAGGCTGGAGCTGCTCACCAGCTACGGCAGCGAGATCGACAGCGCGCCGGTACAGGCGGTACGGGCGTCCAAGCCGTGGTTCGCGCCGGACGACCGGGCGCTGGCCGACCTCAACGGCAAGCGATACCTGCTGACGCTGGGCGGGCACGACCCCGCACCGGGCGAGCCGGGGCCGCCTGCGGCGCGGCGGTTCATCGAGGCGGTGCGCCGGGCGGGCGGACGCGACGGCTGACGAACGCACGGTCGCGCACTCCCCGCAGCGGCTCGTCGCGGCGAGTTGCACCAGCGCACCTGCTGCGTCACGCTGGTCTCACGTCACTCTGGGTTTACCGGCGATAACACTGCGAACCAGCCGCCGGCCACGACAGCAGGCGGACGTTTGGACGCAAGCACCCTGCTGGATCCGTTCTTCTCCGTGTTTTTCCGGTTCCTCCGGACCTCTACATCGGGGAGTCGCAGCCGTGATCAGTCACCCAAGCAGGCACTGCACGGTGGAGCTCCAAGCCCTGCCGTCGCGGATCGGCCAGGTCCGCAGAATCGTATCTGCGCAGTTGCGCTACTGGCATCTGGACCCGTTGATAGACCGGGCCGCGCTCGGCGTGACGGAGCTGCTGAGCAACGTGCACCGGCACGCCAGACCCGACAAGTCGTGCACCGTCGAGCTGGAGTTGCTGCCGGACCGGCTCACCGTCTCGGTGCGCGATCACGATCCGCGTCTTCCCGTGCTGGCCGACACCGCGTCCGTGCCGGACGCCGGCCCGCTGGCCACCTGCGGGCGGGGCCTGGCGATGGTCGCCGCGATGAGCGAGAGCTGGGGTGCGCGGCCGGACGGCGAGAACGGCAAGGTCGTGTGGTTCACGCTGCCCGCCCCGACGGTGCTCCGCACCCACGCGGCCCGCGCGCCGCACCGCGCGGCGGGGCGACAGCCCGCGGCGGCCCGACCGGCCGAGGTGCGACCCGCACCGGCCCCTGCCCCCGTCCGGGCCGGGACTCCGGTCGGTACGGGGACACCGGTCGATGCGGCGACTCCCGTCGGCGCGGGGACACCGGTCGCCGCCGGGGCACCGGTCGGCCCACGTGCGGGGACTCCGGTCACCGCGGCGGCTCCGGTCGGGGCAAGGACTCCGGTCGCCGCCGGCGCACCGGTCGGCCCACGTGCGGGGGCTTCGGTCACCACGGCGGCTCCCGCTCCGGCCGGGACTTCCACGCCCACCGCGGCCCGCGCCTCGGATTGATCACTCTTCGAGATCCACCGCAGGACGCCAGGCGGGCCGCGCGTCGGGCCGGGCTCGGGCCGACGAGGGCACCGGCCGTGACACCGGCGCCACCACCGCGAGCCGCGCGGGGTCATGCCGCACCGCCCTTGCCGAGGCCGCCGAAGCGCTCCTCCAGGACGGACAGGCGGCGCCAGCACTCGTCCTCGTCGATCTCGCCGGACGCCAAGCGGCGGCCGAGGACCGCGAGCGGCGAGTCACCCGCCGGACGGCCGCCGTCCAAGCGCCGCCAGGGTCCGCCGCGGCCGCGCCCGCCGGTGCGACGCAGGACGGTGACGGCGCCTGCGGACTGCGGACTGGCGGACTGGCGGACTGGCGGACTGGTGGACTGGTGGACTGGTGGACTGCGTGCTACTCGGACTGCCGGCCAGCGCGTTGTAACTACTAGTATGTACAGTAGCTGTATGAGCACCCCGGAACGACTGATCGAGTCCACCCGTGAGCTGCTGTGGGAGCGCGGGTACGTGGGCACCAGCCCCAAGGCGATCCTGGAGCGCGCGGGCGCCGGCCAGGGCAGCATGTACCACCACTTCAAGGGCAAGCCGGACCTCGCCCTGGCGGCGATCCGGCGGACCGCCGAGGAACTGCGGGCCACCGCCGAGCGCGCCCTGAGGGGGCCGGGCACGCCGTACGAGCGGATCGAGGCCTATCTGACGCGCGAGCGCGACGTACTGCGCGGCTGCCCGGTCGGCCGGCTGACCATGGACCCGGACGTGATCGCGAGCGACGAGCTGCGGGCACCGGTGGACGAGACCATCGCGCGGATCAGGGAGCTGATCGCCGAGATCGTCGAAGAGGGCAAACGGCAGGGTCAGTTCGCGCCGGAGCTGGACGGCGAGGAGATCGGCGCGGCCGTCGTCGCGACCGTCCAGGGCGGCTACGTCCTCGCCCGGGCGTCCGGCTCCCCCGCCGCCTTCGACGCCGGCGTCCGGGGCCTGCTCTCCCTGCTCACTCCCCGAACTCCCGGACCGGAGAACTGAGTCCGAGAACGGCACCACCACGGAGTGGGACGTCCATGTGCCGACGGCCGAATACCCCTGCTGAGCACGCCGGATACCAAGGAAGGGCTGCCTCATGCACGCCATGCAGTACGAGTTGACTCTCCCCGCCGACTACGACACGGACATCATCCGCGCGCGCGTCGCCCGCATCGGACACCTGCTCGACGACTGGGACGGCCTCGGATTCAAGACCTATCTGCTGCGCGAACGCGGGCAGTACGGCTCGCCGGTCAACCAGTACGCGCCGTTCTACCTGTGGAACACCGTGGAGGGCATGAACCGCTTCCTGTGGGGCGGCGCCTTCCAGGGGCTGGTCGACGACTTCGGGCGGCCCGCCGTGCGGCAGTGGACCGGGCTCGCCTACACCGAAGGCGCGGGCTCGCGCGCCGCGTTCGCCGTACGGCGGCGGGTGCCGGTGCCGGACGGCGTCGAACTGTCCGCGCTGATGGAGGACGCGGCCGGTACGACGGAGCGGCTGGCCGGTGAGGACGGGGCCGTGCTCGCGGCGGCGGCCGTGGATCCGCACCGCTGGGAGCTGGTGCACTTCTCCCTCTGGGAGCACGACGCCCCCAAGGCCGACGGGGACGTCTTCCAGGTGCTGCACCTGTCCGCGCCCGGCCGGGACCGGCTCCCGCGCGGCAGGCGGTGGTGAGCCGCGTCCGTACGGCCCTCGGCGACATCGACCCCGCTGAGCTGGGGGTGTGCGACGCGCACGATCATCTCTTCCTGCGTAGCCCGCAGCTGCCGGGGCGGGAACTCGACGACGTCCGCGCCGCGCGGGCCGAACTGGCCGCGTTCCGCGCGGCAGGCGGGGCGGCCGTAGTCCAGTGGACGCCGTACGGGATGGGACGGCGGGCGGCGGACCTGCCGGAGCTGTCCAGGGCCACCGGGGTGCGGGTGGTCTGCGCCACGGGGCTTCACCAAGCCGCCCATTATTCCCGGGAGTTGCTCGGCGGGCTGCGCGACCGGCTGGCGGACGTGTTCGTGTCCGAGCTGACCGAGGGCATCGGCAGGTCGGGGGTGCGGGCCGGGCTGATCAAGGTGGCGGGCGGTTTCCACGGCCTCGACGCACACGCCCGCTGGACCATGACGGCGGCGGCTGAGGCGCACCACGCCACCGGCGCCGCGATCGCCGTCCACCTGGAGCTGGGCACGGGCGCGCTCGACGTACTCGACCTGCTGTGCGGCGAGTTGGGAGTGCCCGGTGACCGGGTGATCCTGGGGCACCTGAACCGCTTTCCCGACCCGGTGGTGCAGCGGCAGGCCGCCGAGTCGGGCTGCTGGCTGGCGTTCGACGGACCGTCCCTCGCCCATCACGTCACCGACTGGCGGATGCCCGAGGCGGTCCGGGCGCTGGCGGAGGCCGGATTCGGGAACCGGCTGCTGCTCGGCGGGGACACGGTGGTCGCCGGGGCGCGCTCGGTCGACGGCGGCCCCGGGATGCCGTACCTGCTGCGCCGGGTGCGGCCGAGGCTGGCGGAGGCGGTGGGGGCGGAGCTGGTGGACCGCATCCTCACGGAGCATCCCGGGCGGGCGTTCGCGGCCGACTGGAAGTGAGGGGGCGTGGCCCGATCGTGGGGATCCCTGTCCCTCCGGACGGTTTCGGCGCCGGGCGCCGTCCGGAGGATGGGAAGGAACAACCACTGACCCGAGGCGGACACCGCCGGACCCGGCCCGAGGAGACGAGACCACATGTCCCTGGAGATGCGTGACCACTGCGAGCGCTGTACGACCACGGCCTTGCCGGCGGACGGTCCGGCCCGCATCTGCTCGTACGAGTGCACGTTCTGCGTGCCGTGCGCCGAGGTCATCGGGCAGACCTGTCCCAACTGCGGCGGCGAACTCGTCGCCCGGCCGCGCCGCGTGGCCGTCGCGCCGGCGTACCACGAGCCGGGGCGGGCCGCCCCGGCCTCACGGTCCTGATGCCGTCGGCCCCGCCCGGGGGCAGACGGCGGCGCCGCTGACAGGAACCGGCCGGCTGCCGTCAGGTGTCCGTGGAGTCCGACGGCCGGGCAGGCGATCTGCTCGCAGGTGGCCTGGCATCGGTGCCGTCGAGCGTGATGGCTCAGATGCCGGTGTAATGGCGTACGACCGGTCGCAGATAGTCGACGTGGGGTCCCTCGAGGGCCGCCAGGTCGGCGGATGAGTGGATCAGCTCGATGCGGTCGAACTCGGAGTCGGCGCCGCGTGCCGTCTCCGCCCGTACCAGCGCCGCGTACCGGTCGCGCAGCTCCCGCGTGGGACGCGGCGGGGCGACGAAGAGGACGCCGACGTTGCCTCGGTCGCCTCGGGTGGTCAGCCACCGGGTGAGGGCGTCGGCCGGGGTGTCGGACCCGGTCTCCTCGGCCAGTTCGCGGGCCGCGTGCGCGCGCAGGTCGGCCAGGGTCAACTCTCCCCCGTCCAGCGGTGGTTCCACGGTGCCGCCGGGCAGCTGCCAGCGGCCCGGAGCCGCGGTCGAGGGAGACATCCGGCCGATCAGCAGACGCCCGTCGTCGGTGGGCTGGAGCACGGAGACGAACAGGGAGGAGCACACGGCCGCGCCGGGCACCTGGCGCAGCGCCCGATACCGGTAGGTGGCCCGCGCCCAGGACAGGACCAGCCCGCCCCGCCCGTCCGCCTCCAGGCCGGTCAGTGCGGCCACCGGGCCGTCGAACAACGCCGGGTTGGCCCGGACCGCCGCCTCCCAGACGCGGTCCATCGCCGAGCGGTGCCGCGGCGCGAGTTCCGGTACGGCCGTCTCCACGAGCCGGATGCGCGTGGCGGGCAGGAGTTCCACCTCGGAAGCCTCGGAGACCGCGGGAACCTCGGCGACTGGGGAACCCTCGGCGACCGGGGAACCCTGGGGAGCCGTCACGGCAGCGCCCCCAGTGGGTCGTCCAGTACCGGCTGCCATGCCAACTCCGCCGCGCCGACCAGGCTGTTGTGGTCCAGGGTGCACGGCAGGATCGGTACGCCACCGCTCTGCCCCCACAGGCTGCGGTCGGCGACGACAGCTCGCAGACGGCCGGGGTCGGCGGCCAGGAGGGTGCGGTGCAGACCGCCGAGGATGATGCGGTCGGGGTTGAGGATGTTGACCAGCCCGGCGAGCCCGAGTCCGAGGCGGTCGATCAGTGCCTCGGCGGCCGTGCGGACGGCCGGGTCGGCGTACTGGGTGCGCAGCAGGTCGTTGGCCTGCTGGAGCAGGGACACCTCGGGGCCCGGCGCACGCCCCGCCTCGATCAGCAGGGCGAGCGGGTCGGCCTCGACGTCCAGACAGCCCCGGCTGCCGCAGTGGCAGGGGCGCCCCTCCGGGTTCACGGTGAGGTGGCCGACCTCCAGGGCGAGGCCCGAACTACCGCTGTGCAGGCGGCCGTCCAGGACCAGGGCGCCGCCGACGCCCCGGTGCCCGGTGGCCACGCACAGCAGATCCCGGGCGCCCCGGCCGGCGCCGTGCCGGTGTTCGGCGAGCGCGGCGAGATTGACGTCGTTGGCCGCGAAGGCGGGGCCGGTGATGCCGGCGGCGCGCACGCACTCCGCGAAGATCCGCCGGACGGGGGCGCCGACGGGCCAGGCCAGGTGCAGGGGGTTCAGGGCCAGGCCGTCGGGTTCGGCGACGGCCGACGGTACGGCGAGCCCGGCGCCGACACAGCGCCGGCCGGTCGTGCGCAGGAGTTCGGCACCCGCCTCCACGACCGAGCCCAACACCTTCGCCGGGTCGGCGTCGACGGTCTCACAGCCCGGCGCTGTCGCCACGATCCGCCCGCCGAGACCGACCAGCGCGGCCCGGAAGCCGTCTGCGTGGACCTGCGCCGCCAAGGCGACCGGCCCGTCGTCGGCGATCTCCAGCCGGTGCGACGGGCGGCCCTGGGAGCCGGCCGCGGCGCCCGGCCGGGCGTCCACCCGGATCAGGCCCAGCGCCTCCAGCTCGGCGGCCACCGCGCCGGCGGTGGCGCGAGTGACGCCGAGTTCGGCGGTGAGTACGGCCCGGGTCGGCGCCCGCCCGGTGTGCACCAGCTCCAGCGCAGGTCCGAGCGCACCGCGCCCCCGGTCCAGCCGCGCCCTCGAGGTGGTCCTCTCCCCCGCTGTCCGGGGATCCGCCTTGCCGCTCATGAGGGCGAGTCTCCCATGATCCGCACCCGTGGTCGCCGGCGCCGCCGGTTACAGGCCGCTGACCCGCAGGGTGATGTTCAGCCGGCCGGCGAGGCCCAGCCAGGGCGGGGCCGTACCCGGGTGCACGCGCGGTACGCCGTGGTAGGCGAGCCGGGAGGGTCCGCCGAAGACGAACAGGTCTCCGCTGCGCAGCTCCACGTCGGTGTAGGGCCTGGCGCGCGTCTCGGCGTTGCCGAAGCGGAACGCACACGTGTCGCCGAGGCTCAGCGAGACCACCGGCGCGTCCGCCTCCTCGTCGCTGTCGCGGTGCATGCCCATGCGGGCTTCGCCGTCGTAGAAGTTGATCAGGGCGATGTCGTACGGTCCGGCCGGGACGGCCTGCGGGCCGAGTGCCTCGGCCACCGCACGGCGGGCCAGCTCGGCCAGCCAGTCCGGGAACGGCTTCACGGGCGCTCCGTCGCCGTCCACGGCCGTGCGGGCGTAGGCGTACGGGTACCAGTGCCAGCCCAGGCACACCTGGCGCGCGGTCATCGTGCCGCCGCCCGGGGTACGGACCGTGCGGAGGCCGGCCGGAGGCCGCGCCCACCCCCGGCAGGCGGCGAGCAGCTCGCGCTGCCGTTCGGCGTCCAGCCAGTCCGGGACGTGCACGGCGCCCGGCGCGACCTCCGCGCGCTCCCTGGGAAACAGCTCCACGTCCACGCGCTCCATCCTGCCGCATGCCCGCCCCACCGTCCCTGATCTGCGGCTCCGCTAGCCTGGACGGACGATGAGCGACCGTATGACGACACCGTGGGGCGAGGTCGAGCTGACCCGCTTCCCCGAGGATCCGCGCGACCGGCTTCGTGCCTGGGACGCCTCCGACGCGTATCTGCTGCGCCACCTGGCCGAGCAGCAGGTGCCGCTCACGGGGACGGTCGTGGTGGTCGGGGACCGCTGGGGCGCGCTGGTCACGGCGCTGGCGGAGCACGGGCCGACGCAGATCACCGACTCCTTCCTGGGCCAGGAGGCGACCCGGGCCAACCTGGCGCGGGCCGGCGTCGAGCCCGGCGCCGTACGGCTCCTCACGACGCAGGATCCGCCCCCGGAGCGCGTGGACGTGCTGCTCGTGCGGGTGCCCAAGAGTCTGGCTCTGCTGGAGGACCAGCTGTCGCGGCTGGCGCCCGCCGTGCACGCTGGGACGGTCGTCGTCGGCACCGGGATGGTGAAGGAGATCCACACCTCCACGCTCCAGCTGTTCGAGCGGATCCTCGGCCCAACCCGGACCTCGCCGGCCCGGCAGAAGGCACGGCTGATCTTCTGCACCCCGGATCCGGCGCTGGAGCGGCCCGCCAACCCGTGGCCGTACTGCTACGCCCTCCCGGGCGGCGTCGGCGCGGTGTCGGGCCGCACGGTCGTGAATCACGCGGGTGTCTTCTGCGCCGACCGGCTCGACATCGGCACCCGCTTCTTCCTCCAGCACCTGCCCGGTCCGGGCGCGGGTCGTGTGGTGGACCTCGGGTGCGGCAACGGCGTCGTCGGTACGGCGGTGGCGCTGGCCGACCCGGCGGCCGAGGTGCTGTTCGTCGACGAGTCGTTCCAGGCGGTGGCCTCGGCGGAGGCGACGTACAAGGCGAACGGGGTGCCCGGGCACGCCGAGTTCCGGGTCGGGGACGGGTTGGCCGGGGTGGCGCCCGGCAGTGTGGACCTCGTACTGAACAACCCGCCGTTCCACTCCCACCAGGCGACGACCGATGCGACGGCCTGGCGGATGTTCACCGGGGCGAAGCGCGCGCTGCGGCCGGGCGGCGAGCTGTGGGTGATCGGCAACCGGCACCTCGGCTACCACGTCAAGCTCAAGCGGCTTTTCGGGAACAGCGAACTGGTTGCCAGTGACCCGAAGTTCGTGGTGCTGAAGGCCGTCAGGAAGAGCTAGCGCGCACGGCTCGCGGGGAGGCGCCGAGCCCGCGGTGGCAGGCTTCGCCGAAGGTCTGGGGATCGGGGATGCCGATGGCGGCCGCGATCGCCGGGACGGCCAGGGGCCGGGTGTGCAGCAGGTGGGCGCGGCCGAGTCCGCGGCGGCGGACGTAGGCGGTCAGCGTGTCCCGGTCGCCGCTCGGAAGAGGCGGATCAGGTGGTGGTGCGAGACGCTCGCCGCCCCGGGCGATCTCCGGCACGGTGAGCGGGTCGGCCGGATGTGCCTCGTTGCGGGCGACGGCCGCGCGGAACGCCGGGTGCGGGCCTGACCGTTCGCCGGCGCGGGCGTCAGCCGGGCGATGCGCCACAACGCGGCCCATACCTCGGCGCGGGTCTCCTCGGGCGAGCCGGGCACGGCGGCCACCGGCTGCCGCAACGCGGCGGTGAGGGCGAGTTCGGGTCCGGTGTCCTGCACGACGGGGAGCGTGCGGAGCGGTCCGGCGGCCGGGATGCGCAGGTGTGCGTACGGGTGCTCGGAGGACCCCGGTAGGGGTGGTGGACGGACGTGCCGGGCGGTACGAGGCTCACCCGGCCCGGCCGCAGGACGTGCGGGGTGCCGTCCACGGTCGGCTCGGCGGCGTGGCCGTACGGGTGCTGCTGCCACGGCTCGGGGAGCCGGAAGACGTCCGCCGGCTCGCGACGCCGCGCAAACCGACGCCGGCGGCGACCACGTCCGGCGGCTCCCCGAGGCGCAGGCTCGTCCGGCGCGTGATCAGCCGGTGGCGCGGGAGAGGACGTGGATGATCCGGGCCACCTCGCGGGCCATCGCCTCCCGGCCCACGCTGAGGTATTTCCGGGAGTCGACGGCCTCCGGGTGCTCGGCGAGGAACTCCCGGATCGCCGCGGTCATGGCGGCGTTGAGGGCGGTGCCGACGTTGACCTTGGCGATGCCGCCGACGACCGCCGCGGCCAGTCCGTCGTCCGGCACTCCGGAGGAACCGTGCAGCACGAGCGGGACGGCCAGCGCGGCGGCCAGCCGCTTGAGCAGGCCGTGGTCGAGGGTGGCGGTGCGGGTGGTCATGGCGTGCACGCTGCCGATGGCGACGGCCAGGGCGTCGGCTCCCGTCCTGGTGATGAAGTCCCGGGCCTGGTCGGGGTCGGTACGGGCGCCCGGGGCGTGCGCGTCCAGCGCAGGCCGTCCGTCCTTGCCGCCGACCTGGCCCAACTCGGCCTCGATCCAGAGCTCTCGGGCATGTGCCCAGTCGGCGGCGGCCCGGGTCGCGGCAAGATTTTCGGTGTAGGGGAGGCGGGCCGCGTCGTACATCACCGAGCTGAAGCCCGCGTCGGCTGCCTGGCGCAGCAGGTCGTCGCTCTGTACGTGGTCCAGGTGCAAGGCGACGGGTACGGCGGCCCGTTCCGCGGCAACGACGGCCGCGCGGGCCAGCGGCAACAGCCGACCGTAGCGGAATTTGACGGCGTTCTCGCTGACTTGGAGGACGACGGGTGCGCCCGCCGACTCGGCGCCGGCGATGACGGCTTCGATGTGTTCCAGGGTGATGACGTTGAACGCGGCGACGGCCGAGCGGGCTTCGGCGGCACGGGTGACCAGCTCGCCGGTTGACGCGAGAGGCACGTGAGGTGTCCTTTCGGGACGCGGGGTGGCAGGCTCAGGGGGCGAGGATCACGGACCGGGTGAGGTGGCGCGGCTGGTCGGGGTCGAGGCCGCGCGCGGCGGCGACGGCGACGGCGAGCCGCTGGACGCGGACGAGTTCGGCGAGCGGATCGAGCCGGCCCTCGACCCACAACCCGCCGGTGGCGCGGACCTGTTCGGCGAGCCCGTCGGGTGCCTCGCCGAGCATCCAGGTGGCCGTGCCCTCGGTGGTGACGCTGATCGGGCCGTGCCGGTACTCCATCGCCGGGTAGGCCTCGGTCCAGGACAGGGAGGCCTCGCGCATCTTCAGGCCGGCCTCGTTGGCGAGTCCGACGGTCCAGCCACGTCCCAGAAAGGTGAACTGGGCGCAGGCGACCAGCTCGTGCGGCAGAGGAGTGGAGAGGGCGGTACGCGCGTCGGTGACGACGGTGTCGGCGTGCAGGCCGAGGTGGGCGCGTAGGAGGGTGAGGGCGGTGGTCGCGAACCGGGTCTGGACGACGGAGCGTTCGTCGGCGAAGTCCAGGACGACGAGGTCGTCGGCGGCCGTCATGACGGGGGTCTCGGGGTCGGCGGTGACGGCCGTGGTGCGCGTGCTCCCCTTCAACTCGCCGAGCAGGTGAAGCACTTCGGTGGTGGTGCCGGAGCGGGTGAGGGCGAGCACCCGGTCGTACGGTCGCCCGTGCGGGAACTCGGAGGCGGCGAACGCGTCGGTCTCGCCCTGCCCGGCGCCCTCGCGCAGGGCGGCCACCGCCTGTGCCATGAAGTACGAGGTCCCGCACCCCACGACGGCGACCCGTTCCCCCGGCCGCGGCAGCGCGTCGCGGTGCCGCCCCGTCTCCTCGGCCGCCCGTATCCAGCACTCCGGCTGGCTGTTCAGCTCGTCCTCGACATGGGTCATGCCCGCACCCTCCCCTTGCTGATTGTTCCTGCAAGATATAGCGAGGTTTCGAGCACAATCAAGCATTGGGGCTAAGGCAGGGTGCGCTAGGGTCGCCGAGAGACGCTGAGAACGATCGGGGGATGATCGGAGAGCGTTCGGAGACCGACCGGAGAACGGAGGCCGCGGATGTCCCGGGACGCCCGCTGGAAGGCGCTGCTGGAACTGCTCGTCGAGCGCGGCCGGCTGGATGTCGAGGAGGCGGCCACCGAGCTGCAGGTGTCGGCGGCCACGATCCGGCGGGACTTCGACCAGCTCGCCGAACAGCAGATGCTGGTGCGCACCCGGGGCGGAGCGGTGGTGCACGGGGTGTCGTACGAACTCCCCCTGCGCTACAAGACGGCCCGCCGCGCCTCCGAGAAGCAGCGCATCGCCAAGGCGGTGGCCGACCTCGTCGCACCGGGTGAGGCGGTGGGACTGACCGGTGGTACGACCACGACGGAGGTGGCCCGCGCGCTCGCCGTACGCGGCGACCTGTCCACGGCCTCGCCGGCGCTGACCGTCGTCACCAACGCGCTCAACATCGCCAACGAGCTTGCCGTACGGCCCCAGTTCAAGATCGTGGTGACGGGCGGGGTGGCGCGTCCGCAGTCGTACGAACTCATCGGTCCGCTCGCGGACGGGGTGCTCGGCCAGATCACGCTGGATGTGGCGGTACTGGGGGTCGTCGCCTTCGACGTCACGCACGGCGCGGCGGCGCACGACGAGGCGGAGGCCGCGATCAACCGGCTGCTGTGCGAGCGCGCCGAGCGGGTGGTGGTCGCCGCCGACTCCAGCAAGCTGGGCCAGCGGGCGTTCGCCCGGATCTGCGGGGCGGAGCTGGTGAACACGCTGGTGACGGACACGGCGGTGGGGCAGGAGACGGTGCGCCGCTTCGAGGACGCGGGCGTCCGGGTCCTGGCGGTGTGACGCCCGGCGGCCTCAGAGCGCCTTGGCCCTGATGGTGTGACGGCAGCCTCAGAACGCGCCGAGGTCCGCCTTCACGAACCCCGCGCCCCGCTGATCGTTGCAGCCGGCCAAGGGCCGGTCGGCGGGGTCAGGCCAGCTCTGCTGGGCCTGAAGCGCCACGCTCACCAGGGTCAGCAGCAGGTCGACGTCGCTCGCGGCGTCGAGGCGCAGGGTCACCCACTGTGAGCCGGGCACGATCCGGATCGCCCCCGAGTCCTTGAGGTCCTTGGCGAACCGCCGGATGGCCCGGTCGGTCAGCCGTAGGTCGACATCCCGGCCCGAGTGGAAGTGGGCGATCTCGCCCTGGGCCGAACTCACCGCCTCTCCCAGGCCGCAGCTCGGGACGGCCTGTCTCAGGTCCGGCCAGGTCGCCAGTTGCGCGAGCGCGCGCGAGGCCAACGTCATGGGCCCATCATGGCGCGCTCACCCGCCCGCAACCAGCTCGTGGGCCAGCATTAACCGACCTGTATCCGCCACGGACTCCCGGCCCACAGACGCGTACACCCTCCGAACAGGCAAGTCCTTCCCTGCGGCCGAAGTCCGACGGCGCTCGCGGGAAACAAGTCCTCGGCCCGCCGGGGCCCGGACCGGGAACCGCCCTGACAGTCAACGGTCCTGAGACCCCACCTCGGGGCGTGGTCGTCGTCTTCGGACTGGTCGCGTTGTGCACCGCCTACGGCGAAGGCGCCATGGCCGACTGGGGTGCGCTCCACCTCCGGCAGGACCTGGCCGCGTCCTCGGGCACGGCGGCCGCCGGGTACGCGTCTTTCGCGCTGGCCATGACCATCGGCCGGCTGACGGGGTCGGCTCCGCTGGCGCGCCTCGGCCGGGCACGTACCGTGATCGCCGGCACGGACATGCTCGGTGCCCTACGCGCCGAGGACGTTCCCGTACACGCCGGTGGTGTACTGCCACGGGGCGCCGGCGAACAGCCCTCCCTGGAGCGCACTCCATCCGGCACACTCACCCTATGGAGACTGCCGAGTTGCTCAAGACCCTGGACCGGGAGGGCCGGTCGCTGGCCGCGGCCGCCGCGGAGGCCGGACCCGACGCCAAGGTGCCGACCTGCCCGGAGTGGCAGGTGCGCGACCTGCTGCGGCACACCGGGGCGGTGCACCGGTGGGCCGCCGCGTTCGTCGCCGACGCGCACACCGCGCCCCGGCCCCTGGGCGATCCGCCGGACCTGGACGGCGCCGAGCTGGTGGCCTGGTACCGGGACAGCCACCGCCTCCTGGTCGACACCCTGGCCGATGCGCCGGCCGACGTGGAGTGCTGGACCTTCCTTCCGGAGTCCAGCCCCTCACCGCTGGCGTTCTGGACCCGGCGGCAGGCACACGAGACGACCGTGCACCGCTACGACGCGGAGGCGGCGCGCGGCGGTACGGCCTCCCCGATCGCACCGGACTTCGCGGCGGACGGCATCGACGAGTTGCTGCGCGGCTTCCACGCCCGCTCCAGGAGCCGGGTCCGCACCGAGGAGCCGCGCGTGCTGCGCGTGCGGGCGGTGGACGCGGGGGCGGACGCGGTGTGGACCGTACGGCTCACCTCCGAGCCGCCGGTGACCGTGCGGGAGGCGGCCGGGGAGGCCGAGGCCGAACTGTCCGGCCCCGCCGACCAGTTGTACCTGGCGCTGTGGAACCGGGCGCCGGTGCCGAGCGTGACCGGTGATCGCTCTCTCGCCGACCTGTGGCGGGACACGTCCGTGATCTGACGCCCGGTCAATCGATCTCGTCCAGCATCCGGGACAACACCGCGCGCTGCACCGGCCGCACCTCGCCGTGCAGCGCGCGCCCCTTCGCCGTGAGGGCCACGCGCACCCCGCGCCGATCCTCGGAGCACATGGCCCGCTCGACGAGGCCGTCCTTCTCCAGGCGGCCGATGAGCCGGGACAGCGCGCTCTGACTGAGATGGACCCGGTCGGAGATCTCCTGCACGCGATAGGCGCAGCCGCCGTCGGCCGCCGTTCCCTCGGACAGCAGGTCGAGGACCTCGAAGTCGCTGGCACACAGGCCGTGTCCGTGCAGCGCCCGGTCCAGCTCGCACTGGGTGCGGGCGTGCAGGGCCAGGATGTCCCGCCATTGCTCCACGAGTGCCTGCTCGGCCTTCTTCGCCGCCATGAGCGCACCGTAGCAGAGAACACGGTTTGTTGCATCGTAATTAAATGCATTTGCATTGGATGCGTGCGCATGTAGTGTCGTCGGCATGACCTCTCCGCTCACCACCCCCGCGGCGCCGTCCTCCGCTGTTCGCTGGACTCCCCGGCTGTGGGGCACCCTGCTGGTGCTGTGCGCCGCGATGTTCCTGGATGCGCTGGACGTGTCGATGGTCGGCGTCGCGCTGCCGTCCATCGGCTCCGATCTCCACCTGTCCACGTCGACGCTGCAATGGATCGTCAGCGGCTACATCCTGGGATACGGCGGGCTGCTCCTCCTCGGCGGCCGCACCGCCGACCTGCTCGGCCGGCGCCGGGTATTCCTGGTGGCGCTCGGCGTCTTCGCACTCGCCTCGCTGCTCGGCGGGCTCGTGGACTCGGGCCCGCTGCTGATCGCCAGCCGCTTCATCAAGGGCCTGAGCGCGGCCTTCACCGCGCCGGCGGGCCTGTCGATCATCACCACCACGTTCCCCGAGGGCCCGTTGCGCAACCGCGCGCTCTCCATCTACACCACCTGCGCGGCCACCGGCTTCTCCATGGGCCTGGTGCTGTCCGGTCTGCTCACCGAGGCCAGCTGGCGCCTCACGATGCTGCTGCCCGCACCGATCGCGCTGATGGCCCTCGCGGCCGGCCTCAGGCTGCTGCCGCACAGCGCCCGCGAGGAGAACCATGACGGCTACGACATTCCCGGCGCCGTCCTGGGCACCGCGTCGATGCTGCTGCTGGTCTTCACCGTCGTCCAGGCACCCGAGGCGGGCTGGGTCTCGGCCCGCACACTGCTGTCCTTCCTGGCCGTCGCCGTGCTGCTGACCGTCTTCGTCCTGGTCGAGCGGCGCGCCCCGAGCCCGCTGATCCGGCTTGGGGTGCTGCGGTCGGGCAGCCAGGTCCGGGCCCAGCTCGGCGCGGTGGCCTTCTTCGGGTCGTACGTCGGTTTCCAGTTCCTGACCACGCTCTACATGCAGTCGCTGCTCGGCTGGTCGGCGCTGCACACGGCGCTCGCGTTCCTGCCGGCGGGCGCGCTGGTGGCGGTGTCCTCGACCAAGGTCGGCGCGATCGTCGACCGGTTCGGCACCCCGCGGTTGATCGCGACCGGCTTCGCGCTGATGGTCCTCGGGTACGCGCTGTTCCTGCGCGTCGACCTGGACCCGGTGTACGCGGCCGTCATCCTGCCGTCGATGCTGCTGATCGGCGCGGCCTGCGCACTGGTCTTCCCCTCGCTCAACATCCAGGCCACCAACGGCGTCGAGGACCACGAACAGGGCATGGTCTCCGGGCTGCTCAACACCTCGGTGCAGGTGGGCGGGGCGATCTTCCTGGCCGTCGTGACGGCCGTGGTGACAGCGGCCGCTCCCGTCCACGCCACCCCGCAGGCCGTTCTCGACAGCTACCGGCCCGGGTTCGCGGTCGTCACGTGCGTCGCCCTGGCCGGCCTGCTGATCACCCTCACCGGGCTCCGGGGCCGTCGTACCCAGCCGTCGATCGTGGTCGCCGGGTCCACCGTGGAGGAGGCGTACGCGGAGCGCGTGGCGGTCCGCGACTAGGGGGTACGCCTCCACCTGCGCCCGGCGGGAGTTGTTGCCCCGCCGGGCGCAGGCTGTGACACTGGCCGGATGGACGAGCATGGGGGCCGACGCAACAAGGCCGAGCAGGACGCGGCCACGGTGGAGATCGGATATGCGCTGGTCAGCGCCGCCTTCGCCGCGGCCGTGCTGTTCGGGGCCGTTGCCGGCCCCGCGCTCCTCTTCGATCTTCCGCCGCTACTCCGGACCCTGTCGCTGCGGCTCGGGCTGACGGTCGCTCCGGTGGTCTTCGCGGCCCGGGTGGTGAGCGTGCTGGTGCGCTTCCGGCGTGCGGCTCAGCCCAGCCAGCCCGGCCGTACCAGCCACGACTCATAGGCCAGCGCGACGAGTTGCGCGGTCGCGGATGCCCGGTTTCACCATTGTGCGGCTCACATGGGTTTTGGCCGTGAGTGGGCTGGCCACCAGGCGGCGGGCGATCTCCTCGTTCGGGAGGCCGATGCCGACCAGCGCTTCACCTCCGCTCCCGCTCGGTGAGCCGGGAGAGCGCGTCGGCGGCGGCCGGCTCCTCGGAGCGGGCCGCGAACTCGGCGATCAGGCGGCGGGTGACGCCCGGCGACAGCAGCGCGTCACCCTCGACCACCGCCCGTACGGCGCGCACGAGTTCGTCGGGCTGGGTGCCCTTCACCAGGAACCCGGAGGCGTCCGCGCGGATCGCCTCGAAGACGTACTCGTCCAGTTCGAAGGTGGTGAGCATGACCACCTTCACGTCCTTCGTCTCCGCGTTCCCGGTGATGCGCCGGGTCGCGGCCTGGCCGTCAAGGACGGGGCATGCGGATGTCCATCAGCACGGCGTCCGGCCGGAGTTCGCGTACCAGCCGCAGCGCCTCCTCCCCGTCGGCCGCCTCTCCGGCCACCCCGATGTCCGGCTGGGCGTCGAGCAGCGCCCTGAAACCGGCCCGCACCAGAGACTGGTCGTCGGCGAGCAGTACCCGGATCACCGGTCCCCCCTGAGGTCCGTCGGCGGTACGGCGAGCACCCGGAAACCGCCGTCCGGGCGCGGGCCCGCCTCGATGGCGCCACCCAGCGCGGCCGCCCCCTCCCGCATGCCGGGGCCAGCCCGTTCCCGCCACCCCCGGCGTCCGCGCCGGTCACGGGGTCGTCGTCGTCGACGCGACTCAGGCCCGTCCCAGACCCACCCCGCCCGCCAGCTGCGCGACCGCGTGCCGGAAGAACGGTTCACGGTCCTCCACCACCCGGTTGAACTGCCCGAACAGTTCGAATCCGATCAGCCCGAACAGCTGCGCCCAGGCCGCCACCAGCGGCGCGGCCACCGCGGGCGGCAGCTCGGGAGCGAGGTCGGCGGCCATCCGCTCGGCCTCGGGGAGCAGGTCGGTGGGGAGCGGCGGTGCGGTGAGCCCGGGGCCCTGGTGGGCGTCGCGGACGATACCGATGAGGACCAGGCCGACGCGGGACGCGGCCCGGACGGTGGTCTCGGGGGCGGAGTAGCCGGGCACGGGCGAGCCGTAGATCAGCGCGTACTCGTGCGGGTGGGAGAGCGCCCAGCCGCGCACCGCCTCGCAGACGGCCGTCCAGCGCTCCACGGGCGCGGCGTCGGATGCGGTGTCCCGCGCCTGCTCCGCCGCCTCCCCGAGGGAGTCGTAGGCGTCGATGATCAGCGCGGTCAGCAGCTCGTCACGGCTCGGGAAGTAGCGGTACACGGCCGACGACACCATGCCCAGCTCGCGGGCGACGGCCCGCAGCGAGAGCTTGGCCGCGCCTTCGGCCGCCAGCTGCCTGCGGGCGGCCTCCTTGATGGCCGCGGTGACTTCGGCCCTGGCCCGCGCGCGGGCGCCCTGTGCGGTGCTCATACCAGCAGTGTGCCACGACCGAGAGCGGTGCACACGATGGTGAGCTGCGCCCCGAAAAGTGAGCGGCGCACAAAAAGGAGAGCGCCGCTCTTGCTATGGAGCACCCGTCTGCTCCACACTGAAGATCGAGCGAGAGCACCGCTCTCCCGAATCATGGAGGTCACCATGCCGGCGTCTTCGTACTACCTCAAAGCCAGCCCGCTGACCGTCCGTGTGAACAGCATGATCGGCTGGCTCGCCCGGCACGGACTCAGCCTCGCGGGCGCCGCCGAGATGTCCGTGCCCGGCCGCAAGAGCGGCAAGATGCAGCGCGTCCCGGTCAACCCGCACATCTATGGCGGCGGGCAGTACCTGGTCTCGGCGCGCGGTCACTCCCAGTGGGTGCGCAACATGCGGGCTGCCGGTGGCGGCGAACTACGCATCGGGCGCAAGGTGCGCACCTTCACCGCGGTGGAGCTTCCCGACGCCGAGAAGCTCCCCGTCCTGCGGACCTACCTGGAGAAGTGGGGCTGGGAGGTCAACCAGTACTTCGACGGGGTCACCGCCGAGTCCTCCGACGAGGAGATCGTCGCCTGCGCCGGCGACCACCCCGTCTTCCGGATCACCGTCACGAACTGACGGGCTCCTCCGCCGGGGCGGCCTGCCCCCGGTCCAGTGCGGTCAGGGCGCGCTGGGCGAGTGGGTGGGCACGGACGATCTCACCCAGCGAGGTAGAGCCCCGCGTGATGTCCCTGAACACCCGCCACGCCGGACGGAAGCCGGTGAGGGCCGCGTGGAAGAACCCGGGACGCTTCTCGAACGCGGCCAGCATCCGCTTGCCGACGCTCATCTCGACGCCGAGTCCCGCCTTGATCGCGAACGCGTAGTTCAGGGCCTGGCGCCGGGTGTCGACGGCGTCGTGGGCCTCGGCGATGCGGACCGCCCACTCCCCCGCCAGCCGGCCGGAACGCAGCGCGAAGGAGATGCCCTCACGGGTCCACGGCTCCAGCAGGCCGGCCGCGTCCCCGCAGACCAGCACCCGGCCGCGGGAGAGCGGCGAGTCGTCGGCGCGGCAGCGGGTCAAGTGGCCGGAGGAGATGGCCGGTTCGAAGCCGGCCAGGCCGAGGCGGGCGATGAAGTCCTCCAAGTAGCGCTTGGTGGCGGCGCCTTCACCGCGCGCGGAGATCACCCCGACTGTCAGCGTGTCACCCTTCGGGAACACCCAGCCGTAACTGCCGGGCATCGGGCCCCAGTCGATCAGGACCCGCCCCTTCCAGTCCGTGGCGACCGGCTCCGGCACCGGGATCTCCGCCTCCAGGCCGAGGTCCACCTGGTCCAGCTTCACACCGACGTGGGCTCCTATGCGGCTGGCACTCCCGTCGGCGCCGACGACCGCGCGGGCCAGCACCGTCTCCCCGCCCTGCAGGACGACCGCGACCGTGCGCCGGTCCGGCACCGCCGAGCCGTGCTGCTCGACCCGCTGCACCGTGACGCCGGTACGCAGTTCGGCACCCGCCTTCTGGGCGTGCTCGACCAGCTGCTGGTCGAACTCGGGCCGGTTGATCAGCCCGAACAGCATCTGCTTGGAGCGGCGGGTGCGGGTGAAGCGGCCGTTGTTCGAGAAGGTGACCGCGTGCACCCGGTCCCGGAAGGGCAGTTCGAAGCCGGGCGGCAGCGCGTCACGCGAGGGTCCGATGATGCCGCCGCCACATGTTTTGTAGCGGGGCAGCTCGGCCTTCTCCAGCAACAGCACGCGCCGCCCCGCGACCGCCGCCGCATAGGCGGCCGAGGCCCCCGCGGGTCCCGCGCCCACCACGACGACGTCCCACACCCGCTGCACGTCGTCCGCCGAAGAGTTCTCGCCGCTCACGATGGTCTACCGCTCCGATCAAGCCGCTGCCGTGGTGTCCCTCGCATCCTACGGCGGCCGTCGTCGCAGGCCGCTGTGGGAGTATCGGGGGTACTCACCCTGTTCAACGTCGCACCCACGAGGAGCGTGCCCATGTCGTCGAATCCGGTCGCCGAGACCGTAGCCTCGCTGCTGCCCCGGGCGAAGGCGGAGCTGACCGAGCTGGTCGCCTTCAAGTCGGTGGCGGACTTCGCGCAGTTCCCGAAGAGCGAGAGCGAGGCCGCCGCGAGCTGGATCGCCGACGCGCTGCGCGCCGAGGGCTTCGTCGACGTGGCCCTGCTGGACACCCCGGACGGCACGCAGTCGGTGTACGGCCACCTGCCGGGTCCGGAGGGCGCGAAAACGGTTCTCCTCTACGCACACTACGACGTGCAGCCGCCGCTGGACGAGGCCGGCTGGACCACCCCGCCGTTCGAACTGACCGAGCGCGACGGCCGCTGGTACGGCCGCGGGACCGCCGACTGCAAGGGCGGCCTGATCATGCACCTGCTCGCACTGCGCGCCCTGAAGGCGAACGGCGGCGTCCCGGTGCACGTGAAGGTGATCGTGGAGGGCTCGGAGGAGCAGGGCACGGGCGGCCTGGAGCGGTACGCCGAGGAGCACCCCGAGCTGCTGGCGGCCGACACGATCGTCATCGGCGACGCGGGCAACTTCCGTGTCGGCCTGCCGACGGTCACGACCACCCTGCGCGGCATGACCCTGGTCCGGGTGCAACTCGACACCCTGGGCGGCAACCTGCACTCCGGCCAGTTCGGCGGTGCCGCCCCGGACGCGCTCGCCGCGCTGATCCGCGTCCTCGACTCGCTGCGCGCCGAGGACGGCTCGACCACGGTCGACGGGCTGGACGCCACGGCGAAGTGGGACGGTCTGGAGTACACCGAGGAGCAGTTCCGTACGGACGCCAAGGTGCTGGACGGCGTCGAGCTGATCGGTGACGGCTCGGTCGCCGACCGGATCTGGGCCCGCCCGGCGGTCACCGTCCTCGGCATCGACTGCCCGCCGGTCGTCGGCGCCACCCCCTCCGTGCAGTCCACCGCCCGCGCTCTGATCAGCCTGCGGGTGCCGCCGGGCGTGGACGCGGTGGAGGCGACCAAGCTGCTGCAGGCGCACCTCGAGGCGCACACCCCGTGGGGCGCCCGGGTCACCACCGAGCAGACCGGCCAGGGCCAGGCGTTCCGCGCCGACACCTCCAGCCCGGCCTACCAGGCGATGGCCGACGCGATGGCGGTGGCCTACCCGGGCGAGACGATGCAGTACGCCGGTCAGGGCGGCTCCATCCCGCTGTGCAACACGCTCGCCGGCCTGTATCCGCAGGCGGAGATCCTGCTCATCGGCCTGAGCGAGCCGGAGGCGCAGATCCACGCGGTCGACGAGAGCGTGTCGCCCGAGGAGCTGGAGCGGCTGTCGGTCGCCGAGGCGCACTTCCTGCGCAACTACGCGGCGGGCTGACTCCTTCTGCCGATGGCAGAGGGGCCTCGTCTCCTGGCGGGGCACCGCCTACGGTCGGCGCATGGACGTCATCGCACTGCTCCCCCGCCTCCACCTCCTTCGCTTCCCGGTCGGCCAGGCCTATCTCTGGCGGGACGACGACGAGCTGACGCTGATCGACGCGGGCGCGCTCGGCGCCGGCCGGGCGATCGCTCAGGCGGTCACGGCGTTGGGGCGCGCCCCCGAGGACGTACGGCGGATCGTGCTGACCCATTTCCACGAGGACCACGCGGGCGGGGCGGGCGAGTTGGCCGCCCTGAGCGGGGCGGAGGTGCTGGCGCACCAGCTGGACGCGCCGTTCGTCATCGGTGAACTCCCGGGTCCGCCGCCGCGCTTCGAGGAGTGGGAGCTGCCGGTCCACGCGGAGGCGGCCAGGCACCTGCCCAAGGGCACGCCCTTCCCCCCGGCCGTGGTCACCGGCCTGTCGGACGGCGACGTGCTGGACTTCGGCGGCGGCGCCCGGGTGCTCCACGTCCCCGGCCACACGGACGGCAGTATCGCGCTGTTCCTGCCCGCCGAGGGCGTGCTGTTCACCGGGGACACGGTGGCGGCCTCACCGGTCGACGGGTCGGTGATGCCCGGGGTGTTCAACCTCGATCGCCCCCGACTCCTCGCCTCGGTCGGCCGGTTGGCGGAACTCGACGCGGAGGTGGCCTGCTTCGGGCACGGCGACCCGGTGATGGGCGATGCCGCAGCCGTTCTTCGCAGCGCGACGGCCGCACCCTGACCGCGCCGCCTCGCCCCGGCAGGTCAGCCGAGCGGCACACCGGCCTCCAGATAGAGCGCGGTCCCCCGCTCGCGGGCCCGCAGGGCCCAGCGGAGCCGCTCGTAGCGGACCGGTGGGAGCATCCCGGCGGCCTCCTGCTCGGTGGCGAAGCGCCAGGCCCGCAGCTCCGGCCCCGGCAGCAGCACCCTGGACGCCTCGCCGGGTTCCAGCCGGCCGCCGTCGAACAGCAGCCGCAGCCCGCCGAAGCCGGGCGGCGCGGGCCGCTCCCAGTCCACGACGAGCAGCCGGGGCACCTCCCGCAGCTGTATCCCGGTCTCCTCGGCGACCTCGCGCATGCCGGCCCGGGCCGGGGCCTCACCGCGCTCCACCACACCGCCGGGGAACTCCCAGCCGGGCTTGTAGGTGGGGTCCACGAGGAGCACCCGGTCCTGCTCGTCGAAGAGCAGAACCCCGGCGGCGAGGGTCTCGGCGGTCGGCTCGGGGGTCTGCACGATGTCACAGGCGGGTACGGCACCGCTGCCGACGGACTCGGCGATGTGCGCGGCGGTCTCGTACGGGGTGAGGGCGCTGGTGTCCACGAGGTGGGCGTCGGCGGTGAGCCAGGAGGCGAGGGCGGAGCGGTAGGGCTCGATGTGGTCGTACGCCCACTGGCGTACCCGCAGGTCGCCGTCGGGCAGGTCCGGTGGGACCTCCCGATCGGCCATGCGCGCGCGCAGGATCGTTTCGGCCGGGGCGAGGAGCATGTGGTGCACGCGGATTCTGCGGGCGGCGAGACCACCGAAGATCTCGTCGCGGTACTCCTGGCGGAGCAGGGTCATGGGCACCACGAGGGTGCCGCCCAGCTCGGCGAGCATCCCGGCCGCCGTGTCGACCACGAGCCGGCGCCACATCGGCAGGTCCTGGAGGTCACCGACCTCGGCCAGGCGTTTGGCCGGCAGCAGGTGCGTGAGCGCCGCGCCGACGACCTCGGGGTCGAAGAGCGTGCTGTTCGGGATCAGTTCGATCAGTTCCCGTGCGGTGGTGGTCTTCCCCGCACCGAACGCGCCGTTGATCCAGACGACGGTCACGGACTCCCCCTCTTCTGTTGGCCCCCTGTGGCTTGCCCGCTCCACCCTGCCACGGAAACCCCGCCCCGGTGAGGGCGCCGATACGGCAGTGCCGGTGCCCCCTGGGCGGGGACACCGGCACACACGCCGTACGCCGTCGGGTCTACTCCTGCCCGAGAACCTTGTCGTCGACGGAGGACTTGTCGTGGCTGAGGAGCTGACCGGCGGTGTCGAGGGTGTCCGCGACGTTGCGGTCGCCGAGGGTCCCGGCCTCCGCGGGGTGGGACGGCGTGATGGCGGCCACGACGAATCCGGTGGCGAGGGTGGCGATGGCGAGCATGCTGCGCTTCTTCATGCGCTGATCAACTGCGGAAGCGGCCGGGGGTCACGCGGATCACCGCGGTTCGGCTCGGGACGGGCGAGGACGGGGGACTTCCGTGACCCGACGATCAGGCCGCGGGTGTCGTCCGGAGCCTGCACCGCGGTAACCCGCGGTATCGCCGTGACCGCCCAGGAAGGCACAGCCATGACCGGCCCCCGCTCCACCACGACCCTGTGGCGCCCGACGGGCCCCAGGGAACTGGAGCTGGTCCGCGACCTCGGGTGGCGGGCGTGGCCGCCCCGGCTGCCGGAGCAGCCGATCTTCTATCCGGTCCTCAACGAGGACTATGCGATCCGGATCGCCCGGGACTGGAACGTCAAGCACGACGGCGCGGGTTTCGTGACCCGCTTCCAGGTCGACGCGGAGTTCCTCGGCCGCTATCCGGTCCGGCGGGCGGGCGGGCGATCCTCGAACTGCGGGCCGCGGCGGAGGAACTGGAGGAATCCAACGCCCACATCGTCGGCCGGATCGAGGTCGTGCACGAGTTCCGCCGGGACGAGGAGTCAGCGTGAGCAGTTCGCTTGTTGCAGACGGCACGAAGGCCGCCTCCACCGGTGTGCTGACCAACGCGCAGCCGGGCCAGCCGGTCACCGCCGACATCGGCGGCGTCCAGGTGGACCGGCTCGTCGTCACCGACGGCGGAGACGGCATCGACTCGGACCACGCGGACCGGGCGGACGCACGCCTGAGCCGCTGAGTACTACAGGGTCGCCGGGGTCGCGTCCGGTCTGCGGGCCAGCGCGGCCGCGGCGGCGCCGACCAGACCCGCGTCGGTGCCCATCTGCGCGGGCACGACCGTCAGCCGCCGCACGAAGGACAGGGTCGCGTAGGCGGTGAGCGCCTTGCGCAGGGGTGCGAAGAGGATGTCGCCGGCCTTGCCGACGCCCCCACCGATCACCGCGATGTCGATCTCGGCCAGGGTCGCGGTGGCCGCGATGCCGGCGGCCAGCGCCTGGGCGGCCCGCCCGAAGGAGGCCACGGCGACCGGGTCGCCCTGGCGGGCGGCGGCGGCCACCGCGGCGGCCGAGGTGTCGCCGTCGGGGCCCGGCCGCCAGCCTTGCTCCAGGGCCCGGCGGGCGATGTTGGGTCCGCTGGCGATGCGCTCCACACA
The DNA here is from genome assembly GCF_040613075.1 of Streptomyces sp. NPDC006314. Classification (NCBI taxonomy): domain Bacteria; kingdom Bacillati; phylum Actinomycetota; class Actinomycetes; order Kitasatosporales; family Streptomycetaceae; genus Streptomyces; species Streptomyces sp. NPDC006314. Next base: position 56,763 of record NZ_JBEXRL010000008.1, read on the forward strand.
GCCGCGCGAGCCGCACGGGCAGGGGTCGCCGTCGAGGTCGACGCTGATGTGGCCGATGTGGCCGGCGTTGCCGGTCGGGCCTGGGCGCAGTTGCCCGTCCAGGACGAGGCCGCCACCGACGCCCGTGGAGACCACCATGCACAGCGCGTTGTCGTGGCCGCGGGCGGCACCCTGCCAGTGCTCGGCCGCCGTGATCGCGACGCCGTCGCCGATCAGCTCGACCGGGAGACCCCCGGTGGCCGCGCGCACCCGCTCGACCAGCGGGAAGTCACGCCAGCCCGGCACGTTCACCGGGCTGACGGTCCCCGCCGAGGCGTCCACCGGGCCCGCGCTGCCGATGCCGATCGAGCCGGCACGTCCCCACAGGGGCGACCCGGCGAGGTCGCCGAGCACCCCCTCGACGGCCCGCATGACCGTTTCGCCATCGTGCTGAGCGGGCGTGGCGCGCTGGGCCCGCGCCAGGATCCGTCCGTCGCCGGCCACCAGTGCGCCGGCGATCTTGGTGCCGCCGATGTCCAGGGCCGCCACCAGGTCGGTGTGCATCAGAGTCAGATCTCCCCGTCGAAAGCTCGAGAACCAGAAAAGGCAGGCCGGTCAAGCGGTGGGGGCGCAGGCCGGAGACAAGCGGTGGACAGTCTCTCTCGCTTCTGACAACGTTGTCCAGGCTCTATGCTCGACGCCACATCGTCATACAAGCCCATGGAACCCGCATCATCCCCATGGGAGCACACGGACAACAGGACAGGACAGCGCATCGTGCCCGAGACCACCCGCCGTGCAGACCGCCACCCCGGGACCCGCTACGGCAACCGCCCGACGATGAAGGACGTGGCGGCACGGGCCGGAGTCGGCCTCAAGACGGTCTCCCGCGTGGTCAACGGCGAGCCCGGTGTCACCCCGGACACCGAGCGCCGCGTCCAGGAGGCGATCGACGCCCTCGGCTTCCGCCGCAACGACAGCGCCCGGGTGCTGCGCAAGGGCCGCACCGCGAGCATCGGCCTGGTCCTCGAGGACCTCGCGGACCCGTTCTACGGCCCCCTCAGCCGCGCGGTCGAGGAGGTGGCCCGCGCCCACGGCGCGCTGCTGATCAACGGTTCCAGCGCGGAGGACCCGGAGCGTGAGCAGGAGCTGGCGCTGGCCCTGTGCGCGCGGCGCGTGGACGGCCTGGTGGTCATCCCGGCCGGGGACGACCACCGCTATCTGGAGCCGGAGATCAGGGCGGGCGTGGCGACCGTGTTCGTGGACCGTCCGGCCGGGCGGATCGACGCCGACGTGGTGCTGTCCGACAACTTCGGCGGTGCCCGCGACGGCGTGGCCCATCTGATCGCGCACGGGCACCGGCGGATCGGGTTCATCGGCGACATGCCCCGGATCCACACCGCGGCCGAGCGGCTGCGGGGCTACCGGACGGCCATGGAGGACGCGGGGATACCGATCGAGGAACGCTGGATGTCCCTCGGGGCGACGAATCCGGAGCGGGTGCGCCGGGCGGCGGAGGAGATGCTCTCCGTGCCCGACCCCGTCACCGCGATCTTCACCGGCAACAACCGGGTGACGGTCACCGTGGTCCGCGTCCTCGCCGAGCAGTCCCGCCCGGTCGCCCTCGTCGGCTTCGACGACATCGAACTGGCCGATCTCCTGCAGCCGGGCGTCACGGTCGTCGCACAGGACGCGGCCGCCCTCGGCCGGACCGCCGCCGAGCGGCTCTTCCGCCAGCTGGACGGCTCCCTCGTCACACCGGAGCGCATCGAGCTGCCGACCCGGCTGATCACGCGCGGCTCGGGAGAGCTGCCGCCGGCCGACTGAGCCGCGCGGGGCCGGCCGACTCCGGGCTGCCGCAGCGACCGGATGCCGCCGCTGGAGCGCCTCGTGGGCGCCGACCGGGCAGCGGTGCCCGCCGTCGACTCTTCCACCTCGCCCGCTCAACGACGTCCGCGTCGGCCGAGTTCGTATTCGGCGGCCCATCCCGACGGTGCGAACGCGGGTGACCGGAGCCGACGCGGGCGTGCGCGCACGTCGGCCGCACGGGCTGGGTGTCCGCGTCGAGCGGTCGCGCCACCGCGCGGATGCCAGTCGGCAGACCGGCGGTCCGGGCATCGGTGCGTTGCCGTCACCGCTCCCGCTGGAGACGCCGCCGACGTACACCCCGGTGTTGCCGCTGCCGTGTCGCCGGTCTTCAGCCGGCACACCGCTGCCCCGGTCCCCTGTCGGTCTCGCCCGCCGATGAGTGGCGTGCGGAGCACGGGGGGCGGTGGCGGGGGGGTAGTGGGGTGAGCCCTCGGGCGGGGCGTGGCCGGCCCGCTACTTCGCGGAGGCCGTCAGGTCGCCACGGCGGGGCGCCGCGAAGCCTTCCAGGTCGGTGCGGGTCAGACCGGTCAGACGGGCGACCTCGGCGGTGTCGAGGGCGCCGCAGTCCAGGCCGCGCAGCAGATAGCCGCTGAGGGCCTTGGCGGTGGCGGGCTCGTCCATGACGTGACCGCCCGCACGGTTGGCGTAGCGGGCGAGGCGGCCCGCGGCCTGTTCGAAGCCCTCGCGGTAGAAGGCGAAGACGGCCGCGTAGCGGGTGGGAATGTGACCGGGGTGCATGTCCCAGCCCTGGTAGTAGGCGCGGGCCAGCGCGCGCCGCGTGAGGCCGTAGTGCAGGCGCCAGGCATCGTGGACCTTGGCCGTCGGGCCGACGGGGAGGACGTTCGTCGAGCCGTCGGAGACCCGGACGCCGGTGCCCGCCGCGGCGACCTGCATGATCGCCTTGGCGTGGTCGGCGGCCGGGTGGTCGCTGGCCTGGTAGGCGGCGGAGACGCCGAGGCAGGCGCTGTAGTCGAAGGTGCCGTAGTGCAGTCCGGTGGCGCGGCCCTCGGCGGCCTGGATCATGCGGGCGACGGTGGCGGTGCCGTCGGTGGCGAGGATGGACTGGCTGGTCTCGATCTGGATCTCGAAGCCGAGGCGGCCGCCGTCCAGGCCGTAGGCCTTCTCGAAGGCCTCCAGGAGGCGGACGAAGGCGCTCACCTGTTCGGGGTACGTCACCTTCGGCAGCGTGAGGACGAGGCCCTCGGGCAGGCCGCCGGCCTCCATCAGCCCGGTGAGGAAGACGTCGAGGGTACGGATGCCCCGGTCGCGTACCGCGGCCTCCATGCACTTCATGCGGATGCCCATGTACGGCGCCGCCGTGCCGTTCCTGTACGCCTCGGCGATCAGGCGGGCCGCGCGGGCCGCCGCCTCGTCCTCCTCGGCGTCCGGGCGGGGGCCGTAGCCGTCCTCGAAGTCGACGCGCAGGTCCTCGATGGGCTCGCGCTCCAGCTTGGCGCGGACACGGGAGTAGACCGGCTCGGCGAGGCCGTCGGAGAGGCCGAGTACGGCCGCGAACGAGGCCGCGTTCGGGGCGTGTTCGTCGAGGGCGGCGAGGGCCTGGTCGCCCCAGGAGCGGAGGGTGTCGGTGGCGAAGGCGTCACCGGGGACGTAGACGGTGTGGACGGGCTGCCGGGTGCCGGGGTCCCCGGGGTAGCGGCGCTCCAGCTCCGCGTCGACCGCTGCGAGGGAGGCGCTGATCTCCTCGCTGACGGCACCCGCGAGGCTCGTCGCCACCTTCTCCTGCTGACCCATCCCACGCCCTCCAATTTTCCGCTGTACGGAATCAACAATCCGTAGAATGAAGTTATCCGGGGCTCTTCCCGCTGGTCAACACCTTCCACGGCGCCGGTCGCCAGCCCGTGGGGCACCGGCCGGCCCCCGCCGGGACGCCTCCAGGATGCACCGAGGCCCCCGTGACCGGCGCGGTCACGGGGGCCTCGTGGGGCCTGGAGGAGGCTCAGCCCTTGCGGGCCTTGACCTCCTCGGTCAGCTGCGGGACGACGTCGAAGAGGTCGCCGACCACGCCGAAGTCGACCAGCTCGAAGATCGGGGCCTCGGCGTCCTTGTTGACGGCCACGATCGTCTTGGAGGTCTGCATACCGGCGCGGTGCTGGATGGCGCCGGAGATGCCGTTGGCGATGTACAGCTGCGGCGAGACCGACTTACCGGTCTGGCCGACCTGGTTGGTGTGCGGGTACCAGCCGGCGTCGACGGCGGCACGCGAGGCACCGACGGCCGCACCGAGGGAGTCGGCCAGCGCCTCGATGATCGAGAAGTTCTCCGCGCCGTTGACGCCACGGCCACCGGAGACCACGATCGCGGCCTCGGTCAGCTCCGGGCGGCCCGTCGACTCACGCGGGGTGCGGCCGGTGATCTTCGTGCCGGTGGCCTTGTCCGAGAAGGTCACGGAGAGGGCCTCGACGCTGCCTGCGGCCGGGGCGGCCTCGACGGCGGCCGAGTTCGGCTTGACCGTGATGACCGGGGTGCCCTTGATGACACGCGACTTGGTGGTGAACGACGCGGCGAACACCGACTGGGTGGCCACCGGGCCCTCGTCACCGGCCTCCAGGTCGACGGCGTCGGTGATGATGCCGGAGCCGATGCGCAGCGCCAGGCGGGCGGCGATCTCCTTGCCCTCGGCGGAGGACGGAACCAGTACGGCGGCCGGGGAGACGGCCTCGTGGGCGGCCTGCAGGGCGTCCACCTTCGGCACGACCAGGTACTCCGCGTACTCGGACGCGTCGTCGGTGAGGACCTTCACCGCGCCGTGCTCGGCGAGCGTCGCGGCGGTGTCGGCGGCGCCGTTGCCGAGCGCGACGGCGACGGGCTCGCCGATGCGGCGGGCCAGGGTCAGCAGCTCCAGGGTGGGCTTGCGGACGGCACCGTCCACGTGGTCGACATAGACGAGGACTTCAGCCATGGGAATGCTCTCCTGCGTAACGAAGTTGAGGGGCGGTCAGCGGGGGCGAGCCGTTAGATGAACTTCTGGCTCGCGAGGAACTCAGCGAGCTGCTTGCCGCCCTCGCCCTCGTCCTTGACGATCGTGCCGGCCGTGCGGGCCGGACGCTCGGTCGCGGTCTCGACCTTCGTGAACGCGCCGTCGAGCCCGACCTCCTCGGCGTCGATGTCCAGGTCGGAAAGGTCCCAGGACTCCACCGGCTTCTTCTTGGCCGCCATGATGCCCTTGAAGGACGGGTAGCGCGCCTCGCCCGACTGGTCGGTGACGGAGACGACGGCCGGGAGCTGCGCCTCGAGCTGCTCGGAGGCGGCGTCGCCGTCGCGGCGGCCCTTGACCGTGCCGTCCTCGACCGACACCTCGGACAGCAGGGTGACCTGCGGGACGCCCAGACGCTCGGCGACCAGCGCCGGTACGACGCCCATGGTGCCGTCGGTGGAGGCCATGCCGGAGATGACCAGGTCGTATCCGGCCTTCTCGATCGCCTTGGCCAGCACCAGGGAGGTGCCGATGGCGTCGGTGCCGTGCAGGTCGTCGTCCTCGACGTGGATGCCCTTGTCGGCACCCATCGACAGGGCCTTGCGAAGCGCGTCCTTGGCGTCCTCGGGGCCGACCGTCAGGACGGTCACCTCGGCGTCGTCCGCGTCCTCCGCGATCTGCAGCGCCTGCTCGACCGCATACTCGTCCAGCTCGGAGAGCAGACCGTCCACGTCGTCGCGGTCGACGGTCAGGTCATCGGCGAAGTGCCGGTCGCCAGTGGCGTCGGGCACGTACTTCACAGTGACAACGATCCTCAAGCTCACGCCGGCTCTCCTACTGCATCGTCATTTCCGGGCTGCCTCTTGCAGGCAGCATAGGCGCCTGAAGCGGCCGATCCCGATCGGGGCGTCCGCGCGCTCCGACCGAAACATTACTCGTCAGTACACCCAGTTCACGCCCGCTAAGCAAGCGCTTTGAACTGTGACCTTTGCAACGCAGCGTAACCGGAACTCGACCGCTTCGCAGAAGAGGGCGCCGTGATCAATCCCGCAGGCCGTTGAAGCGCCCCTGGTGGTAGAGGAGGGGCCGGCCGGAGCCCGAGGGGTCACCGAGTACGACCTCGGCGAGCACGATCCGGTGGTCACCGGCCGGCACGCGCCCGACGATCCGGCACACCAGCCAGGCGAGCACACCGTCGAGCACCGGTACGCCCTCCGGGCCCTCGCGCCAGGCGGTCGGCGGACCGAAGCGGTCGGCACCGCTGCGGGCGAAGGTGGCGGCCAGCTCGCTCTGGTGCTCACCGAGGACGTGCACGCCGACATGGTCGGTCTCGGCTATCGCGGGCCAGCTGGAGGCGCCCACACCGATCCCGAAGGAGACCAGCGGCGGCTCCACGGAGACGGAGGTGAGGGAGGTGGCGGTGAAACCGACCGGGCCGGAATCACCACGCGCGGTGATCACCGCCACACCGGCGGCATGCCGGCGGAAGGTGGAGCGCAGCAGGTCGGGGGAAGCGAGCTGAGGGGTTCCGAGTTGGGACGTGGCCGTCATGGAGTTGTCCTTCTGCCGAGGGGGGCATGTGGGGCCCTCGCTCGACCGGGCCGGGAGCGGGGAGGATCCGTGGCTGCTCACCACCTCGGACAGCGCGCGCTCGCGGTGCGGGCGAGGTCAACACGGACCCGCCCGTGGAGAAGGATTTCGGTCGGCATAGGGTCAGACTGACGATAGGCGGTGCGCACAGTCAAGTGCGGTCCGGGATCCGGGAAAGCCCGCACCGCGTCCTGAGGCTCCCTCAGACCGCCTCCCCGAGTGCCCCGATGACGTCGGCCTTGCGTGGCTGTCCGACGGCGCGCCGCACCACCCGGCCTTCGGCGTCGAGCACCAGCACGGTGGGCGTCTTCAGGATCTCCAGTTCGCGTACGAGGTCCAGACGGGCCTCGGCGTCGATCTCGATGTGGGTCACACCGGGGACCATTCCGGCGACCTCGCCGAGGACGCGCCGCGTGGCCCGGCAGGGCGCACAGAAGGCGCTGGAGAACTGGACGAGGGTGGCCCGCTCGCCGAGTTCACCGCCCAGCTCGGCCGCTCCGAGCCGCTTGCCGTCGTCCCGCCCGCGCACCCGCACCCTCCCGCTCCGCCGGTTGTACGGCACTCGCGGGCGCTCGCCACGGCGAACACCGCGACGTGCGCCCCCACTCCTGTCATCATCTGCACAAGCACTCATCAGACTGCGACCATTCCCGCCTTCCGGCCGAGTTTCCGCCACGGAACGGTCCGCCGACGGAGTTCGAGGCGCCGCGGCCACCGCGCTTCGCGCTGGCGGTGGGCTGCCGTTCGCGGGGCTGGGTCTGTCCTCAACGCGGCCTTCGGATACTGCCTCGGGTGCGGGATGTCCCTGCTCGCGAAGAGGGCAATGGTACGGGTGGAGCAAAGGGGGCTTGCATATCCCAGGTGGAATGTAGGCCGACGTGACGAGGATCTCGCCGCCACAGGGCACCAGGACTGGCTACCCGTCCGTTCTTCGGGCACGATCTGCGAGACGCCGTAAACCTACGGCCGCGTAACTTCCCCGCCGGGATCCCCCTTTCCCGAGCAGAGCAGAAAGGGCCCACCCCGCCCATGGCAGAGCTGGTCTACCGTCCCGTCATCGGTTTCGCCCAGACGCTGTTCAAGGTCTGGGACCTCAAGATCGACTGCAAGGGTTCGGAGAACATCCCACGCTCGGGCGGCGCCGTGCTCGTGAGCAATCACATCAGCTACCTGGACTTCGTCTTCAACGGCCTGGCGGCCCTGCCGCAGAAGCGACTGGTGCGCTTCATGGCCAAGGAGGCCGTCTTCCGGCACAAGGTCTCCGGCCCGCTGATGCGCGGTATGAAGCACATCCCGGTGGACCGCAAGCAGGGCGAGGCGGCCTACGCCCACGCGCTGGACTCGCTGCGCTCCGGCGAGGTCATCGGGGTGTTCCCGGAGGCGACGATCTCGCAGTCCTTCACGCTGAAGAGCTTCAAGTCCGGCGCGGCCCGGCTCGCCCAGGAGGCGGGTGTCCCGCTGATCCCGATGGCGGTGTGGGGCACGCAGCGGCTGTGGACGAAGGGCCACCCCCGCAACTTCAAGCGCAGCCACCTGCCCGTCACGATCCGCGTCGGCGAGGCGGTCGATGCACCCCGCGACCAGTACGCCGGCGCCATCACCCGCCGGCTGCGCGGTCGCGTCCACGAGTTGCTGGAGGCGGCGCAGCGCGCCTACCCGGGCCGCCCCAAGGGCCCGGAGGACACCTGGTGGCTACCCACGCACCTCGGTGGCTCGGCGCCGACGGCGGAGCAGCTGCGCGCGGCCGAAGCGCACTGACACCGCGCGCGGGGCGCCGTACGGCGGCCGGCAGGGTTCGCGGTAGTAACGGGAAGAACCCGTGGTCCCGTGGAACGGCTGCGCTGCGGAGGCGTGTCGATGCGGCGCTGTATGAAGGCGGCGGTGGCGGCGGTGGCCGTCCTGGGGCCCGGCGGCTGGATCGCCGCGCCGTACGTCAAGGACTGGTGGCCGGTGCGCACCACGTGCGACAGGGCGCTGCCGCCGGTGCGGTGCGGCAACTGGCCGCCGTCGGCGGCCACTTCACGTAGACCGACCCGGCGTCGCACCCCGGGCTGGGCGACTACGGCTGCAGCCTGCGCTTCGAGGGCCAGGGGGACCACACACTTCTCATCGGCTCGTGCGGCGACTCCCGGTTCCCGCTGCGCTGACCGGTGCCGCGCCGGGCGGCACGTCGGCCCGGTGGTACGCCCCGGCGACCGCGTAGACGACGCGTGCCCGCGCCCGAGTGTGCGGCCTGTCGGGGCCGTTGCCAAGGCCAGCGCCACGGCGGAGGCGAGCAGCCGATGCTTCCGCAGCCACGCCAGCCGACCGGCACGCTCGGCAGGTTGCGCGCCCCCCGGCCGAACCGGCGGCGCCTTCCCGGCCCAGGGACCCGGCAGCGGTGCCCCCGTCCCCGCGGAACCAGCTCTACCCTCCGGGCCCCCGGACTCACGGCCGGTCCCCCGCCGCCCGCTGGACGAGCAACGCCCTCCGGGCCGGCGGGCTCAGGACCGCTGATCTCGCCCTCCGCTGCGGTGGTCTCGTTCTCCGCTGCTCCCCGTCACTCATGGGCGGGAGATGAGCGAGTGCGACGGCCCGCCGGTCAGGCGGGGGTCCCAGCCGTTGCCGGAGCGTGTACCTCGACCCGCGCCCCAGGACTGAACTTCTCGAGCAGTTCGGCGAGTTCGGCGCCCGCGTCCTCCGCCTCGGCGACCGGCACCGGCGCGAGGGTCTCCAGCAGGAAGATGCCGGAGACCGTGTCCTCGGTGAGCCGGGTGCGTGGACCCTGGCGCCAGTTCCAGCGGCGGCAGGTCACGCCGGCGTCGTCGCACCACACCACCTCACCGGGCTCGGGGTGTTCGATCGCCTCCGCGCCGCCGGCGACCGTCACGAAGACCTCCTCGCCCGTGGCGCGCACCAGCCGCATCCCGCCTCGGACGCGGTCGATGTCCTCGCCTCCGACGGGAATCAGGCGGGCGACGCTGACGGCGTTGTACAGGTCCACGAGCAGGTTGATCCGGGGCAGTCCGGCGTCGGACAGGGCCCGCTTGGCCAGCGCCTCGGCCGAGTTGCGGGTGCGCGACGGCTTGGCGCCGAAGGCGGTGTACATCTCCCGCCAGGCGGACAGGTGTGGGTCCTCGTGCGGAGCGCGTCCGCCGAGGCGGGCGGCGAGACGGCGGGCGGCCTCGTCCAGCAGGGCCGAACTCGCTTCCGTGCTGGGCCCGTTGACGAGGTCGTACGCCTCGATCGCGACATGGGTGAAGCCGGGCGCGAGGGCACGGACCTCGTCGGACACGGTGAGCGTGAAGGTCATCTGCCTCGCCTCAGAGTGCGTCGGGGAGCATCTTCCACAGGTGCGGTCGGTCCGGGGCCGCCTTCAGGACCCCGAGGACGGCCGGGTGCGGTTCAGCATACAGGACTGGATAGTCCAGCTCATTGCACGCCGGGTCGGGACTCCAGGCCAGCCGTTCGCCCTCCAGGGAGAACTGCGCGTCCACGCCGGGCTTGTTGCCGCGGGGGTCCTGGCGGTGCCAGGCACCGTTGAAGCGGACGGCGACCAGGCCGTGGACCACATGCCCGCCCTCATCGTCACAGAGGCGCTGGTAGCACAGGGCGGCCGGGATGTCCTCGGCCCGCAACAGGGCGACCAGGGCATGGGCCTTGGCGTAGCAGATACCGGTGCCCAGCGTCAGCACGTCGGAGGCGCGCCAGGTGACGCGGAGGTCACCGCAGTCCTGGGAGTGCGGGATGGCGTCCCGAACGAATTCGAATGCGGCGCGCGCATACTCATACGAGTTGGCCACACCCTCAGTCAGTCGGGCGGCCGCCCCCCGGACCAAGGGATGGTGATGGTCGATGGCATCGTCGGCGGCCAGGTAGGCGGACAGATCGGCGGTGTGCTGGATCAGCTCCATGCCGGCAGAGCATAGGAATGCGATCACCCGAACGTCAATAATCTTTCGGGTGACCGCATATCTATGCACTATTCGAGCTAGCGCGCCATCTCCTCCTTGAGCGCCGCCACGAACGTGTCGACGTCCTCCTCCGTGGTGTCGAAGGAGCACATCCAGCGCACCACCCCGGCGGCCTCGTCCCAGAAGTAGAACCGGAACCGCTTCTGCAGCCGCTCGCTCACGTCGTGCGGGAGTCTGGCGAAGACGCCGTTGGCCTGGACGGGGTAGAGGATCTCCACGCCGTGCACCGCGCGCACGCCCTCGGCCAGCCGCTGGGCCATCTCGTTGGCGTGCCGGGCGTTGCGCAGCCACAGGTCCTTGGCGAGCAGCGCCTCCAGCTGCACCGACACGAAGCGCATCTTGGAGGCGAGCTGCATGCTCATCTTGCGGATGTGCTTCATGTGGCTGACGGCGTCCTGGTTGATGACCACGACCGCCTCGCCGAACACGGCGCCGTTCTTCGTCCCGCCGAGCGAGAGGATGTCGACGCCGACCGCGTTGGTGAACGTGCGCATCGGCACGTTCAGGGAGGCGGCCGCGTTGGCTATCCGGGAGCCGTCCAGGTGCACCTTCATGCCGCGGGCGTGGGCGTGCTCGCAGATCGCGCGGATCTCCTCGGGCGTGTAGAGCGTGCCCAGCTCGGTGCTCTGGGTGATCGAGACCACCTGCGGCATCGCGCGGTGCTCGTCCTCCCAGCCCCACGCCTGACGGTCGATCAGCTCGGGCGTGAGCTTGCCGTCGGGCGTGGGCACCGTCAGCAGCTTCAGCCCGGCCATGCGCTCGGGGGCGCCGCCCTCGTCGACGTTGATGTGCGCGCTCTCGGCACAGACCACCGCGCCCCAGCGGTCGGTGACCGCCTGGAGGGCGACCACGTTCGCGCCGGTGCCGTTGAAGACCGGGAAGGCCTCGGCGGTGGACCCGAAGTGGCTGCGGATGATCCGCTGGAGGTTCTCGGTGTAGTCGTCCTCGCCGTACGCCACCTGATGGCCGCCGTTGGCCAGCGCCAGGGCGGTCAGCACCTCGGGGTGGGCGCCGGCGTAGTTGTCACTGGCGAAACCGCGGACCTGCGGGTCGTGGCGGCGACGCGCGTCGGTCTTGGGAGGGTTCACGGCTTCTCGGTCAGCCACAGACGGTTTCCGTTCACTTCGGCGGGGGGCATGCTCCAGACGCCCTCGATGGCCTCGGCCAGGTCCTTGACGTCCGTGAAGCCCGCGAACTTCGCGTTGGGGCGTTCGGCGCGCATCGCGTCGTGCACCAGTGCCTTCACCACCAGGATGGCAGCCGCCGAGCGCGGCCCCTCGGCCCCCTCGGCGACCCCGGCCTTGCGGAAGCCGTCGGCCATGGCGAGCGTCCAGGCCTCGGCCGCCGCCTTGGCGGCGGAGTACGCGGCGTTGCCCGCCGTCGGCTTCGACGCACCGGCCGCGCTGATCAGCAGGTACCGGCCGCGGTCGCTGCGCTGCAGACCGTCGTAGAAGGCCAGCGAGGTGTGCTGGACGGTGCGGATGAGCAGCTTCTCCAGCAGGTCCCAGTCCGCGAGGTCGCTTTCGGCGAAGGTCGCACTACCGCGCCAGCCGCCGACCAGGTGGACCAGGCCGTCGATGCGGCCGTGGTCCTTCTCGATGCGTGCGGCCCAGTCCCGGGTGGACCGCAGGTCGAGCAGGTCGACCGTCTCGCCGGTGACCGTGGCACCGCCGCGGGCGTACCGGGCCGCGTCCACGGCCTCGGCCAGGCGCTCGGGGTTGTTGTCGGCACCGACCACGACCGCGCCCGCCTCGGCGAGCCGGACCAGCGTCGCGTGCCCGGCGGGTCCGCCCGCGCCGGCCACCGCGATCACCGCACCACTGAGAGACCCGTTCCCCACCATGTTCTTCCCCTCTTGAGCAGTGTTCCGGAGGCGGTCGCTCACGCGGCGATCCGCTCGGCGCTGTCCGCCGTGATGCCCTTGGTGGAGGCGATCACATTCTTCAGCTTCTTGGACAGGGCCTCATAGAACATGCTGAGCGGAAACTCGTCCGGAAGCACGTCGTCCACGAGCTTGCGCGGCGGCTGGGTCAGGTCCAGGGCGTCCGGACCCTTGGCCCACTTCGAGCCGGGGTGCGGGGCGAGGTAGGTGGAGACCAGTTCGTAGCCGGCGAACCAGTGCACGAGCTTCGGACGGTCGATGCCGTCCTTGTAGAGCTTCTCGATCTCGGCGCACAGCTGGTTGGTGACCTGCGGGGCTCGCTCCCAGTCGATGGAGAGCCTGTTGTCGGTCCAGCGGACGACGTCGTGCTTGTGCAGGTAGGCGAAGAGCAGCTGGCCGCCGAGGCCGTCGTAGTTGCGGACCCGGTCGCCGGTGACGGGGAAGCGGAACATGCGGTCGAACAGCACCGCGTACTGCACGTCACGGGCCTGCGGGACACCGTCCGCCTGGAGCTTCACGGCCTCCTTGAAGGCGGTGAGGTCGCAGCGCAGCTCCTCCAGGCCGTACATCCAGAACGGCTGTCGCTGCTTGATCATGAACGGGTCGAACGGCAGGTCGCCGTGGCTGTGGGTGCGGTCGTGAACCATGTCCCACAGCACGAAGGCCTCCTCGCACCGCTTCTGGTCGTGGACCATCGCGGCGATGTCCTCGGGTAGCTCCAGGCCGAGGATGCCGACGGCGGCGTCGGTGACCCGGCGGAAGCGGGCGGCCTCGCGGTCACAGAAGATGCCACCCCAGGAGAAACGTTCCGGCGCCTCGCGTACGGCGATGGTCTCCGGGAAGAGCACGGCGGAGTTGGTGTCGTAGCCCGAGGTGAAGTCCTCGAACGTGATGCCGCAGAAGAGCGGGTTGTCGTAGCGGGTGCGCTCCAGCTCGGCCAGCCAGTCGGGCCAGACCATCCGCAGCACGACCGCCTCGAGGTTGCGGTCCAGGTTGCCGTTCTGCGTGTACATCGGGAAGACGACCAGGTGCTGCAGGCCGTCCGTGCGGTTCGCGGCGGGCTGGAAGGCCAGCAGGGAGTCCAGGAAGTCAGGGACCTCGAAGCCGCCCTCGGCCCAGCGCCGCAGGTCCTTCACAAGGGCCCGGTGGTAGGCGGCGTCGTGCGGGAGCAGCGGGGAGAGCTGCTCGACCGCGTCGGCGACACGCCCGACGGCCGCCACGGCGTCGGCCCGCTGTGGGGCACCCTCGGCGTCGAAGTCGATCGATCCATCCTTCGACTGCCATGGCCGGATCCGCTCCACGGCATCCTTGAGCACGGCCCAGGCCGGGTGCTCAACCACCCTGGTCAGCGAAGAAGCCTGCTCCTCCGCACCGGCCTGCACAAGAATTTCCGTCATGTCCCATCCTCCACGGGAGAACCTCGCGTATGCACACCGTATGCGTACCCCGTTCCCCTCAGCAAGAGGCAGCTCGGGAAAATATTCTGCCCAAACCCATGGTCACCGACGTTTTTTCTGCCGGAAACCGTGACGACGCTCACTTCCACTGTGCGCCTCTCGGAATGGAGTAGCTGCGAACGGGTCAAACCGGACGGTCAAGGGCGCCGGGAATCGCCCACGACAGGGTGACGGGGGAAGTGGATACCGGCCAGTCGGCGCCCGCCACGCGCCCCGATCACCCGCGCACATGCGGGTTCATCGCGGGCCCCGGCCATTAGGCTGCGACCGTGCCCGCGCGGACGACGGCGTCCGCCCGTCACGCGCGTGCCGATCCGCCGTCGACGGAAGCGAGTCGAACCTTGAACTTCCTTACCATCGGTCACCGCGGGGTCATGGGTGTCGAGCCCGAGAACACCCTTCGTTCCTTCGTCGCCGCGCAGCACGCCGGCCTCGACCTGATCGAACTGGATCTGCATCTGAGCAAGGACGGCGCCCTGGTCGTCATGCACGACGCGGAGGTGGACCGGACGACCGACGGCTCCGGGCCGATCGCCGAGAAGACCCTCGCGGAGCTGCGTGCCCTGGACGCGGGCCGCGGGGAGCGCGTGCCGGTGTTCGAGGAGGTGCTGGACGCGGTGAGCGCACCTCTGCAGGCCGAGATCAAGGACGTCGCCGCGGCCCGGGCGCTGGCCGATGTGATGCACCGGCGGGACCTGGTCGGGCGCGTGGAGGTGTCCTCGTTCCACGACGAGGCGGTCGCCGAGATCACCCGGCTGGTGCCGGGCGTGCGCACCGCGCTGGTCGCGAGCCGCTACGGCACCGACGTCGTGGACCGCGCCGTCGCCGTGGGTGCCGCGACCGTCTGTCTCGACATCCGCCGGCTCACTCTGGAGATCGTCGAGCACGCGCGCGCCTCCGGGCTGCGGATCATCGGCTGGGTGGTCAACACGCAGGACCATCTGCGGCTGGTCCGCGCGCTGGAGCTGGACGGCGCGGTGACCGACTATCCGGAGATCAAGCGCACGGGCCGCTTCACCGCGTGACCCGGCGCTCGGTCGGTCCCCCGCGTGAACGTCACACCAGCGGCTTGACCAGCAGTTCGAACTGCAGGTCGGCGCGCTGCGGGATGCCGAAGCGCTCATCGCCGTACGGGAAGGGGGACATCTTTCCCGTACGGCGGTAGCCGCGGCGCTCGTACCAGGCGATCAGGTCGTCGCGCACGGAGATCACCGTCATGTGCATCTCGGTGACGCCCCAGCTCTCGCGGGCCCGGCGTTCGGCCTCCGTCATGACGGTCTTGCCGAGGCCCGCGCCCTGCAGGGTGGGGCTGACCGCGAACATGCCGAAGTAGGCGTGGTCGCCACGGTGTTCGAGCTGGCAGCAGGCGACGATCCGGCCGCCCTGCTCGACGGTCAGCAGCCGGCTGTCGGGCGACTTGATGACCTGGAGCACGGCCTCGGGGTCGGTCCGCCGGCCCTGCAGGATGTCCGCCTCGGTGGTCCATCCGGCCCGGCTGGTGTCCCCGCGGTACGCCGACTCGACCAGCGCGACGAGCGCGTCCACGTCGGCGTCGGTGGCGTCACGGAAGGTGATTCCGGCGGCGGCGGTGTCCATGGGGCGGTCTCCGATCTCGGGCGTGGCTGAGCCAGGGAAGAGCGTATCCCTGCCACTAGGCTCCGTATGCATGGTGCACGTACTCAGCGGCCGGACACTCCTGCGGCCCACCGACCCCGAACGTTCCCGCGAGTTCTACGGCGCGCAGCTGGGGCTCTCCGTCTACCGCGAGTTCGGTACGGGTCCCGAGCGCGGGACGGTGTACTTCCTCGGCGGCGGGTTCCTGGAGGTGTCCGGGCGGTCCGAGACCCCGCCCTCGCCCGCCGTCGGGCTCTGGTTGCAGGTCGAGGACGTGACGGCCGCGCACGAGGAGCTGCGGACGAGGGGCGTCGAGATCGTCCGGCCGCCGGTGAGGGAGCCGTGGGGCCTGGTCGAGATGTGGATCACCGACCCGGACGGCACCCGGATCGCGCTGGTGGAGGTGCCGACGGACCATCCACTGCGATACCGCCCGGGGCTCTAGCGCCCGCGGCCGGTGCCGTGCGGGCGGTTCAAGACGGGCGGCACACGTGGGGAAGCCGGTCGGATGGGCTCGGGCGGTGTGGCCCGCAGGGGCGGGCCGGGTCGTCCTCGGCGTTGCCGAACCCGGGAGCCGGGGGCCAGCCCGGTGCCGTCGGGGAGAGCCGGCCCGATCAGCTCGGATGGTGCTCCCAGCCGCGGTCCGTGCGGGTCAGTTCGCGGAAGCCGGCGGCGAGCAGGGACGCGAGGGCGGCGGTGTCCCCGGCGGGTTCGTAGGCCAGCACGCGGTCCGCTCCGCACAGGCCCAGCCAGTCGGCGGCATGGCCCAGCAGCCAGTGCTCCCAGCACTCGCCGTGGTGGGCGGGTTCGACGTGCAGGTTGGCGATGTCGGCCAGGCCGGCGCCGCGGGCGTGGCGTTCGGGACGGGCCAGGAAGGCGTCGGTTTCGACGAAGCCGACGGTGCCCGCGTCCGTGCGGGCGGTGAAGCGGGTGCCGCACTCCCCCACCGTGCGCTCGACGACGACGCCGGGACGCGGCTCGGGGCGGGGCAAATCGGCGAGGCGGGCGAGGAGGATCACCTCCGTGTCCCCGGTGTGCCGGAACCCGGCGCGTTCGTAGGCGGCCCGCACGTGCGGCCAGGTGCGGGGCAGGCCGTACACGGCGGGGGCGGGAAGGTCTCCGGAGGCGCGCCGGAGCCGGACGTTCCAGCGGGCGAGGCAGGCCAGGCAGGCGCTCATCAGCAGGTCGGCCGCCTGCTCGGTGCCCGGCCGGAAGGAGGCGGGCGGATGCCAGAGGAACCAGTCGATCTCGCCGGCGTCCCGGTAGTCCGCGCCCACCTCGTCGTCGGCGCGGTACCGCTTCAGGTGGGCGGCCGCGACGATGTGCCGCCGTTCCTCGGCGACGAGCGTGACCCGCTCGCCCACCCACGGGTCGGTCACGAACTCCTCGGGCTGCCGCTCGAGGGCGCTGAGCACGGTGTTGACGGAGACGGAGACGCCGGGCACGACGGCGGCCACGTGGGTGTTCACCAGGTCGGTCAGCTGGTCGCGGTCGTCGCGCCGGAAGGGGCGTACCTCGGGCATGGGTGACCTCCGGTCGGAAGGGATCGGGAGGGCCGCCGTGCGATGCGGTACGGCGCCGAGGGTACGCCCGGCCGGACCGGGTGGCCAGAGGGTTTCGGATGGCCGGGCCCGGGAGCGGAGGTTAGCGTGCGGAGATGGGGTCTCCCGCGCGGGAGAAGGGTCGTTCGACCGGCAGGCCCCGCCCGGTCCGGAAGGAACCGCCATGAAGTTCGACAAGCCGGTGACCGGGGGCCCCTGCTGGACCGAGCTGGGGACCAGCGACCTGGGGGGGCCAAGCGGTTCTACACCGAGTTGTTCGGGTGGCGGCCGGAGACAGATCCGCGGCAGGAGGCGGGCGGGTACACGGTGGCGCACCTGGGGGACGCGGCGGTGGCCGCGCTGAGCCCGCTGTACCAGGAGTCCCAGCCGGTGGCGTGGAACGTCTCCTTCGCGGTGACCGAGGCGGACACGGCGGTACGGCGTGTGGAGGAAGCGGGCGGGGTGGTGATCCTCGGCCCGATGGACGTGTTCGACGTGGGCCGTTTCGCGGTGGTCGTCGACCCGACGGGGGCGGTGTTCCAGCTGTGGCAGGCACGGTCCTTCCCGGGCGCCGGGCTGTTCAACGCGCCGGGCACGCTCGGCTGGGTGGAGCTGGCGACCCGGGACACCGACCGGGCCCGGGACTTCTACACCTCGGTGTTCGGCTGGAGCGTCAACGCCTCGCAGTGGTACACGCAGTGGGGCATCGGCGGGGAGGACTTCGGCGGCATGGCGGACATGGGCGACCGGTTCCCGCCCGAGGTGCCGCCGCACTGGCTGCCGTACTTCGCGGTGGGCGACGTCGACGCGACGGCCGAGGTCGCGGCGCGGGCGGGCGGTGCCGTGGTCATGGCTCCCGTCTCGGTGCCGGACGGTCCCCGCATCGCGGTGCTGCGGGATCCGCAGGGCGCGGCGTTCGGGGTGCACCGGGCGGACGAGGAGGGCTGAGGCACCTTGCCGGTTCGGATCGCCTCGGGGTGCTTGCTCCGAAGCGGTAGCGGCTTTCGGCGAACTGCTGGCCGGGCGCCGTGACCGGTTCGTCCTCGCGAGCAAGTACACGTGCGGCACGCGGGGCGGTGACCCCGACTCCGCGGGCAGTCACCGCAAGAACCTCGAGGAGAGCGTGAAGCGGCTGCGCACGGACCGGCTCGGCGTGCTGTGGGTGCACGCCCGTGACAACTTCACCCCGGTCGAGGAGGTCATGCGTGCACTGGACGACCTGGTGCGCTCCGGCAAGGCGCTGTCCGTGGGGGTGTCGGACTGGCCGGCCTGGGAGATCGCCCAGGCCAACACCCTGGCCCGGCTGCGGGGTTGGACGTGCTTCGCGGGTTCACACTGCGCTACAGCCTGCTGGAGCGGACCCCCGAGCGTGAACTCCTGCCGCAGGCCCGGGCGTTCGACCTCACGGTGTTCGCCTGGGCGCCGCTGGCGTCGGGCAGGCTCTCCGGGAAGTCCGGCGTGGGGAGCGGGGCCGGCTGGACACGCTCGGAATCGAGCCGGAGACGTGGGAGGAGGACGTCATCAGTGTCGTTCTGGACATCGCGGAGCAGGGCGGCTGGAGTCCGGCGCGGGTGGCCCCGGCCTGGCGGCTGGGCCGCCCGGGCAACGTCGTGCCGATCGTCTCGGCGACGAAGCCGGAGCAGCTGGCCGACCACCTCGCGAGCGCCGGGGTACGACTCGACGCGGACGCGGTGGCACGCCTGGACGAGGTGAGCCGGGTCCCGCTGGGATTCCCGCACGACTTCCTGCGCGAGCCGCCCATCACCCGCAACGTCTACGGCGACCGCTGGCAGGAGATCGACGACCGCCGCTCCGCCTGCCGCCGTACGGCGCACGACGTCCTCTGACGCCCCTACGCCCGCAGCGGCCCCGTCCGGCCCTCCAGACGGCTCAGCAACTCGGCGAGCAGGCTCGCGAGTTCGCCCTGCCCTCCGGGGGCCAGGACGGACAGTACGGCCGTCTCGTAGGCGAGTTGCTCGGGGAGGATGCCGTCGACCAGGTCGCGGCCGGCGTCGGTGAGGCGGAGATGGGCCACGCGGCGGTCGCGGGTGTCACCGCGCCGCTCGACCAGTCCGCGTTCGGTCAGCTGCTTGAGCCGCTTGGTGACGGCGGCCCCGGAGGAGAAGGTCTCCCGGGCCAGCTCCCCCGGGGTCAGCTCGTGACCGGTGCGGCGCAGCGCGCCGAGCAGGTCGAACTCGGGGCGGCTGAGGCCGGCCCGGCGCAGCGGCGCGTCCTCGGCCTGCTGGAGGAGAGCGGCGCAGCGGTTGATCCGGCCGATCACCTCCATGGGCCCGGTGTCCAGCTCCGGGTGCACAGCCCGCCACTGCCGGACGAGGGTGGCGACCGTGTCGCTCTCGGCGGCACCGGCCGCGGCGGGTGCGTACGGCGGTCCTACGCCGGCCGCGGCCTCGCGCTCCGGTCGCGCACCGGTCGCGTCGCTTTCGGGCGCCGGTTCGCCGTTCCTCGCCGTCATGGCCGTGTGTCCTCCGTCGTCCTGCCGGGGTCGTGGTCCTGCGGCACGAGGCCCTGCCGTCGTACCGTCGCGGCGAGCGTACGGTGTCCGGACTGCTCGGTGAGCGCGACCCGCTCCTCGGGCAGGGCGCGCTGCCACCACTCGCCGGCGGCGTCGGGCCGTGGCACGCGGGTCGACCAGGGCGGCGGCGAGGGCGCGACAGGCGGACTCCGGGGCGTGGGGCGCCGGGCGCGACGCAGGGAGCAGCCGGGCGGCGTTCTCGCGGGTGCGTTCCGCCGTGGCCACCGCCTGTTCCAGGCGGTCGCCCGCACGGCGGTTGGTGACGGCGACGGCCGCGCCGAACAATGATGTAAGCGGGGGCTCACTCACCAGCTGTGTCCCGCCGAACGCTCCCGTGTACACCCTTGCGCTCGCGTGCGCTCCGCCTGCCCTGGGCATCGCATCCTCGACCGACCGTCGAGCGGGGAGGCACGCATGCCCGGACCGGTGTCGGCAGCCTGGTTGCTGGTCGCCCTGTGCGTGACGACCGGGGCCTACTGCCTGCTGCGCATGCGCAGCGGCGTCGAGGAGCAGCGCCGGGCCGCGGGCGGCGAGGCGCTGATGGGTTTCGGCATGGCCGTGATGGCCGTACCGGCGGCGGTGTTCACGCCGCCGGGGTGGGCATGGCCGGTCTACGCGGCCGTGTTCGGCGCGGCGGCACTGCGCACCCTGTGGGCCGCGCGCAGCGGCCCGCGTCATCTGCACCACCTGGTGGGCACGGCGGCCATGGTCTACATGGCGGTCACCATGGCCGCGTCCCCACCCGCGGCCCACCACGCGCAGGGCGGGACCGGGGTGCCGTTGCTGACCGGCGCGCTCCTCGTGTACTTCAGTGGCTACGTGCTGCTCTCGGGCGCCCGGCTCGTGCCCGCCGTTGTCACCGCGGCCGGCACCGGGACCGGTGTGACGGCCGCCCGCTGGAGTGACCGCCCCGAGCTCGCGCGGGCCTGCCGGCTGTCGATGGGGATCGGCATGGTGGCCATGCTGCTGACGATGTGAGCGCCGGACTTCCGGGGATCTGAGCGCCGGACTTCAGGACGCGCCCGCGTTGCCTGCGTCACTTCGGCACCGCGGACCGTACCCCTGAGCGGCTTCGCGCTCATAGGGTGCTGACCATGATGGTCTCCGCGACCCTGCTGCTGCTCGGCGCTCTGACCGCCGTCGTCGCCCCACGGCTGCTCGCCCGGGCCGACTGGCCGGACCGTGAACCGGTCGTCGCCCTCTGGGTGTGGCAGTGCGCCGTGGCCGCCGTACTGCTGTGCTGCGCGCTGTCGATGGCACTCAGCGCCGCGGCGGCCTGGCAGGCGGTGCGCGGGCATGTGTTCGCCCCGGCTCCCCGCGGAGTCGTGGACGCGTACGCCCTTGGCGCCGCCGGTCCCTGGGCGGCGACGACCGCCGTACTGCTCGCCTCGGGCGGCCTGTGGAGCCTCGCGATGCTCGTGCGCGAGGTCGTGTGGGCCCGGGAGCGGCGGCGCGGCCGACGGACCGAACTCCTGGTGCGTGCCCCGCTGTTGCCGGGCGAGGAGCCGACGGGCGGGCCGCTGGTGGTGCTGGAGGGTGAGCGTCCCGACGCCTGGTGCCTGCCGGGTGCGGCACCCCGGCTGGTGATCACCACGGCCGCACTGCGCCGCCTGAAAGGACGTCAGCTGGACGCACTGCTCGCCCACGAGCAGGGGCACGCGCAGGCACGGCACGACTGGTTGCTGCACTGCTCGTCCGCCCTCGCGGCCGGGTTCCCGCAGGTTCCGGTGTTCGCCGCGTTCCGCGACGAGATGCACCGGCTGGTCGAGCTGGCCGCCGACGACATGGCCTCGCGGCGCTTCGGCCGGCTGACGACGGCGCTGGCGCTGGTCGAACTCAACGAGGAGCGGGGCGTGTTCGGGCCCTGTCCGACCCCCCAAGCGCATGTGCCGCAGCGGGTGCACCGGCTGCTGACGCCGCCGGACCGGCTGCCCGCACTGCGCCGACTGCGTCTGACGGCGGCCGCCTCGCTGGTACCGGTGGTTCCGGTGCTGGTGGCGCTGGTTCCGGCGCTGCGGGCGCTGGGCTGACGCCGCCGCTCGAACGGCGACCCGGTACCGGCTGATCCCCGGCGGGTCAGTGCCGAACGGGGCCGGGGGACGGACGCCGGTCCGGTCCCTCTCGTGTTGACCTCTTTCAGAGCTCGTACAGACCCCGTGCAGACCTCGTCGCCGCCCGGATCCGTCACCCCTCTGGCCGGACCCGTGGACGCGAACCGCCTCATCCTCCTGCTGAACCGTGGCGCGAACCCGTCATCCTCCTGCTGGCCCCGTGGCCGCCGGGTCGGCGAAGATCGCGGCATGCACCATCGGTCCGCCGCGTCCCCGCCGCCCCGTCCGTACGCGCTCCGCACCGCGTCCCTCGTGGCCGCCATCCTCGGCGCCTTTTCCGTCCTGCTGCTGATCGCCGTCGCCGTGCGGTGGCATCCGCTGCTCACCGTGGACGGCGGCATCTCCCGGACCACCCACCGCTGGGCGGTTCACTACCGCGATGTCACACACGTCTTCAGGGTGCTGACGGACTGGGTCTGGGACCCACTGACGATGCGCCTGGTCTGCGCGGCAGCGGCGGTATGGCTGGTGTGGCGGCGGGCGGCCTGGTGGACGGCTCTGTGGCTGGCGGTCACCTGCGCCCTGGCCGCCGTCGTGCAGCAGTCGGTGAAGGCCGTCGTCGGCCGGCCCCGACCGGTCTGGCCGGACCCCGTCGACTCCGCCCATTACGCGGCCTTCCCCTCCGGCCACGCCATGACGGCCACTGTGGTCTGCGGCCTGTTGCTCTGGCTTCTGCACCGGCTCGGCGCGGGCCGCGTCCTGTGGCGTACGGCCGTGGCGGCGGCGCTGGTCTCGGTGGTGGGAGTGGGCGTGACGCGCGTATGGCTGGGCGTTCACTGGCCCTCGGACGTGGTCGGCGGCTGGCTGTTCGGGGCGCTGACGGCGGCACTGGCCGTGGTGGTGTACGAGTGGCCGCGGCCCGGCCGGACGGAACTGCCCGGACACCGGCCCGGGTAGAGTCCGCCGCATGACTGCCGTGCTGTTCGACTTCTCCGGGACGCTGTTCCGCGTCGAGTCCACCGAGTCCTGGCTGCGCGGGGTGCTGGACGAGACCGGAGTAGCCCTGCCCGAAGCCGAACTGACCGCCGCGGCTAGGGCATTGGAGGCGGCCGGGGCCCTGCCGGGGGGTGCGGATCCGGTGATACTGCCGGAGGAGCTGGCCGGCGTGTGGGCGGTGCGGGACCAGAGCGCGGAACTGCACCGGTCCGCCTACACGGGCCTGTCCCGGCGGGTGCCCTTGCCCGACCCGGGGCTGTACGACGCCCTGTACGAGCGGCACATGTCCCCCGCCGCCTGGTCCCCGTACCCGGACGCCGCCGAGGTGCTGCGCACCTTGCGTGAGCGCGGGATCGGGGTGGGCGTGGTCAGCAACATCGGCTGGGATCCGCGCCCGGTCTTCCGCGAGCACGGGCTCGACAGCTATGTGGACGCCTATGCGCTGTCGTACGAACACGGTGTGCAGAAGCCGGACCCGCGACTGTTCTCGGTCGCCTGCGAGGCGCTGGGCGTCGATCCGCGGCAGGCGCTGATGGTCGGCGACAGCGTGGCGGCGGACGGCGGCGCGGCAGCGCTCGGCTGCCGTGTGCACTTCGTGGACCACCTGCCGGTGAGCCAGCGGCCCGACGCGCTGCTGCCGGTACTGGACCTGGTGGGCTGAGCGCGGGAACGGTGCTGCTCCGGGCGGTTCAGCCCTGGTAGCCCCGACCCGGGAGGAGGGCCGCGCCCGCGCCTCGTCCGGGTTACCGGCGCTGCCGCGACACGTCCGGGCGCCGGGGGAGTCCGCGCTCCGTCTGTCCCAGTCGCTGCTGCCCGGTGGAGCTGTCGATCCGACTCGGGGCGAGCGCCGCACGGAGCCTGCGCTCGTCCTCGACCATCTCCGTGATTCTGCTCGGGATCCGCTCTCCAAGACCACCCGCCTCCTCGGTTCGGCACCCGAGCCAAGGGCAGGGAGGCGGGTGTGCGACAACTGGCACCTGCCTAAGATCATCGAATGAACCGCCTGCGCTTCCGCCTCGCCGATGTCGCCGACCTCGCGACCGTCGTCCGCCTGCGCGACGACGCCGCTCGCTGGATGCTCGCCCGGGGCATCACCGGGCAGTGGCGGCCGGGCGAGCTGGGTGAGGACCACTTCCGCCGGGTCATGGCGAGCGGAGAGGTCTGGCTGGCCGAGGCCGACGGCCGTGTGGCCGGGGCCTGGGAGCTGTGGTGGGAGGACGAGGACGCCTGGGGGCCGCAGCCACCGGTGGCCGGCTATGTGCACCGGCTCATGGTCGACCGCGACGGGGCTCCGCCCGGGACGGGGCGCCTGATGCTGCGGGCCGCGGAGCGGCGCGTGGCCGAGGCGGGACGGACGGCGGTACGTCTGGACTGCCTGGCTGGCAACGCTCGCCTGACCTCGTACTACCGGGACGCCGGCTACCGGGTCGTCGGCCACAGGGCGGGCAAGCCGCAACCGAGTGGCGCGCCCAAGTCGTTCACGCTCCTGGAGAAGGCCGCGCGGGCGGCCGACGAGCAGGGCGAGTAGGCGTCGGTCGCCGTTCACCGAGCGGGGACGGACAGCTTGCGCATGCTGTGGAAGACGACGGCGACGGGGCGTGGAACTGTTCGGCCGGGGTGAGTCCGCCGGCGTGGCCGAAGGCGCGCAGGCCCGCGGCGCGGGCGGCCTGCGCGCCGGGCCGGCCGTCCCCGACCACCACGCGGGCCGCGGGGTCGACGCCCATCCGCCGTGCGGCATACCGGAACAGGTCCGGAGCGGGTTCGCCACGGGGGACCACCGTGGCGCTGTGGATGCGGCCCCCGAAGCGTTCGTACAGCCCGGTGCGGCCGAGGGGTGTGGCGCATCCCGTCGTGTGAGCGCAGGAGACGACGCAGGTCGGCAGGTGGTCTCGTCGAGTGCCTCGGGCAGACCTCGGCGGGCTGAGTCCGGCGCGTCCACCGCCTCCCGGCGGAGCCGTTCGAACCGCTCCGCCCAGACAGCGGCCGTTCCGTCGCCGAGCCGAGCGGCGGTGTGCTCGCGGATGGCGGCGTGCGAACGCCCGATGAAGCGGCCGACGGCCTCCTCCTCGGTGAGCGCCCGGCCCAGCTCGGCACCGGCGAAACCGGGAGCCGCGCAGGCCTCGTCCCCGTACCGTCCGTCTGAGACGATCCCCCGCGTCGCCCCAGACGGACGGCAGCTCTCGGCAGGCCGCGCGCGCAGCGGTGCCCTCCTGCGTTGAGTATAGTTGGCTGGTAGCCAGTCAACGCAGGAGTTACAGGATGTCCCCGCGCAGCGCCTCGGTCAATGAAGAGTTGCGACGGCGTTCCCGGGAGCGGCTGTTGCAGGCCGCCGTGGAACTGGTCGGCGAGCACGGGTTCGAGGCCACGACGCTGGGTGACATCGCGGACCGCGCCGGTTCGGCGCGCGGGCTGGTGTCGTACTACTTCCCCGGCAAGCGTCAGTTGGTGCAGTCGGCCGTACACCGGTTGATGCACCGCACGCTGGAGGAGGCGCTGGAGCGGGAGCCGCGCGCCGAGGACGGCCGGGAGCGGCTCGCCCGGGCCATCGACGCGATCCTGGGCCTGGCCGGGGACCGGCCCGTGCTCATGCGTCAGCACATGGCGGGGCTGCTCCAGGCCGAGGGCCTGGTGCAGTGCCCGGAGCAGCAGCGACTGTCGGAGCTGCTCAGCGACACCGTCGCCCGGTACGGTTCCCATGACGTCCCGGCGGACTATCCGATGCTGCGGGCCCTCCTGATGGGCGCGGTGTTCGCGGCGCTGGTGCCGGGGGCGCCGATGCCCGTGCCGGCGCTGCGGGCGGCACTGTTCCAGCGGTACGGGCTCGACTGGGAGCTGGGCGTACCACCGGGGAGCGACACGGAGGCGGAGGCGCGGGGGCGGGATCAGGATCTTTCCCGGTTCTTCGCGACAGAGGAACGCCCGAGTCACCCGTGATCCTCGGCGGCCACGCCCCCGCCGTCCGCCGCGGCCAGGAGACACGTGTCCGGGTCACCCCGTCGGCCTCTGCCGTGGCGGGCCGTGCGGTGCCATGCTGGATACGTCCGCACACCACCTCCTTCGGGCAGGGAGTACCGCTGTGCTGCGTGTCGCCGTCGTCGGTTCCGGGCCGAGCGGGTGTTACACCGCCCAGAGCCTCGTCCAGCTGGATTCCGGGGTGTACGTGGACGTCCTGGACCGGCTGCCGTGCCCGTACGGCCTGGTCCGCTACGGCGTCGCCCCGGACCACGAGAAGATCAAGTCCCTGCAGGGCAGCCTGCGGACGGTGCTGGAGCACGAGCGGGTGCGATTCCTCGGCGGGGTCCGGGTGGGCGGCCCCGGCGGCCTGCCGGTGGAGCGGCTGCGCGAGCTGTACCACGCGGTGGTGTACTGCGTGGGCGCCGCGACCGACCGCCGGCTCGGCATCCCGGGTGAGGAGTTGCCTGGCAGCTGGTCGGCGACCGAGTTCGTGTCCTGGTACAGCGCGCATCCGGACGCGGCCGACGCGGGCTTCCTGCGCGGGGTGCGTTCGGCGGTGGTCATCGGAGTGGGCAATGTCGCGGTGGACGTCACCCGGATGCTGGTCCGGGGTGCCGCGGAGCTGCGCCCGACGGACATCCCGCAGGCGGCCCTGGACACGCTGGCGGCGAGCGGTCTCGGCGAGGTGCACATGGTGGGCCGGCGCGGCCCTGCGCAGGCCCGTTTCACCACCAAGGAGCTGCGCGAGCTGGGCGTCCTGCCCGGCACCGAAGTGATCGTGGATCCGGGCGAGTTGGCATTGGACTCGATCGATGTCGCCGCGCTGCCTGCCGCGCAGCGCCGTAACGTGGAGGTGCTGCGTGGCTGGGCGGAGCGGCCCCCGGCGCCGGCCGACCGGCGGATCCGTCTGCGGTTCTTCCTGCGGCCGGTCGAACTGCTCGCATCCGGTGGCCGGGTGGGCGGCGTGCGCCTCGAACGGACGGTGCCGGACGGACTCGGCGGCGTGACGGGCACGGGCCGGTACGAGGATGTGCCCGCCCAGTTGGTGCTGCGGTCGGTCGGCTACCGCGGGGTGCCGCTGGAGGGGCTGCCGTTCGACGCGTCGACCGGCACGGTGCCGCACGTGGCGGGGCGGGTCGTACGGGACGGCGTCCCCTCCCCCGGCGAATACGTCGCCGGGTGGATCAAGCGCGGTCCGACAGGTGTCATCGGCACCAACCGGCCCTGCGCGAAGGAGACGGTGCTCTCCCTGCTCGCCGACGCCCCCGCGCTCGCCCGCGGGGACGTGCCGGAGGATCCGGTGGCGGCACTCCGGGCGACGGGCCTCGACCCCGTCTCCTGGAGCGGGTGGCTGTCGATCGAGCGGGCCGAGGCCGCGCTGGGGGCGCGCCTGGGGCGGAGCGTGGTCAAGCTGGCCGACTGGGAGGCGCTGCTCGGGGCGGCGCGATCGTCGTAGCGACTGGCCGGTTCCGGCTCAGGCCCCGTCACCGAGCCGGAGGGACTGCCGGTCGGCGGCGGCGAGGAGGCTGTCGAGCAGCCCCGGGAAGAGGCCGTCCAGATCGCCTCGTCGCAGGGCGTTCATCTTGGCCGTGCCCCGGTAGACCTGCCGGATGACCCCGCTGTCCCGCAGCACCCGGAAGTGGTGCGTGGTGGTGGACTTGGTCACCGGCAGATCGAAGTGCGAGCAGGACAACTCGGCGCGGGCGGCGGCCAGTTCGCGTACGATCCGCAGCCGCATGGGGTCGGAGAGCGCGTGCAGCACGGCCTCCAGCCGGATCTCCTCCCGCTCCGGATGCTGCAGCGCCCGGCCGGTGGTGGCGATGTCGGTCACGGGGGCTGCCCTTCGTCACGGAATCCGTTTGCTGCGAGCATTGTACGACAGGCATCGTAGTTTGACATGTCTCGTAGTACGAGGGTTATCGTACGAGCCGACCACCGGTCCCGTGACGATTGGAGTCCGTCGTGAGCGCGCTCTTCGAGCCCATCACCCTGCGTGAAGTGACCATCCCCAACCGGGTGTGGATGTCACCGATGTGCCAGTACTCGGCCGACCCGGAGGGCCCGCTGACCGGCGCCCCGCACGACTGGCACTTCGCGCACTACGCGGCGCGCGCCACGGGTGGCACCGGGCTGATCATGGTCGAGGCGACCGCGGTCGCTCCCGAGGGCCGGATCTCCCCCTACGACCTCGGCCTCTGGAACGACGCGCAGGTGGAGGCCTTCCGCCGGATCACCCGCTTCCTTGTCGCCCAGGGCTCGGTGCCCGCGGTCCAGCTCGCGCACGGCGGCCGCAAGGCGTCCACCGACCAGCCGTGGCGGGGCGGCGCGCCGGTCGGACCGGAGGCCCACGGCTGGCAGCCGGTCGCCCCGAGCCCGGTGCCCTTCGACGAGCGCCACCCCGTGCCGGGCGAGTTGACGGTCGCCGAGATCCAGGAGGTCGTCGGGCGGTTCGCGGCCGCGGCCGGCCGGGCGGTGACCGCCGGCTTCGAGATCGCCGAGGTCCACGGCGCCCATGGCTATCTCATCAACGAGTTCCTCTCCCCGCACTCCAACCACCGCACCGACGCCTACGGCGGCTCGTACGAGAACCGCACGCGGTTCGCTCTCGAGGTCGTCGACGCGGTGCGCTCGGTGTGGCCGCAGGACAAGCCGGTGTTCTTCCGTATCTCGGCCACCGACTGGCTCAAGGACGGCGGCTGGACCGCGGAGGACACGGTCCGCTTCGCGCGCGACCTGCGCGCCCACGGCGTCGATCTCCTCGATGTCTCCACCGGCGGCAACGCCTCCGGCGTGAGCATCCCGACCCGGCCCGGCTACCAGGTCCCGTTCGCCGCCCGGGTGAGGACCGAGACCTCGCTGCCCGTCGGCGCCGTCGGCCTGATCACCGAGGCGGAACAGGCCCAGAAGATCATCGCGAACGGTGAGGCCGACGCCGTGTTCCTGGGCCGGGAACTGCTGCGGAACCCCTCCTGGGCCCGGCAGGCGGCCCGGGACCTGGGCGGCGAGGTGAAGGTGCCGAACCAGTACCACCGGTCGGTCTGAGCCGGGCAGCCGCGCCGCGGTCGGTTCTCGGCCCGGCCGCCGGTCCCTGTCGCTCTCAGCCCCCGGTCGGTCTCAGGTCGCCTTCGCCGGTGATGCCGGCACCAGCCGCCCGATGGTCTCCTCCAGGCGGGGCAGGGTCCGCTGCCCCGCCAGAGCCAAAGCGATCGCCGCCACGACCCCGGCCCACGCGACCGGACCGAGCGGCGTGCATCCGACCAGGCGGCTGACGCCCGGAGTCTGCACCACGGCCACCAGCGCCACGGCGGACCCCAGTGAGGTGACCTGCACCAGGCGGCTGTCGCGCCGGTCGAGCAGGGTCTGCACGAGCTGGGTGCCGACCACTCCGCACAGGGCCATGGTGCTGGAGCGGCGGGCGGTGCCCGGGGTGAAGCGGCCGATCAGCCAGGCCGTGACCGCGCCCAGGCAGGTGGTGAGGGCCCGGTGCCGGATCTGCCGCAGCAAGGGTTCGCCCAGCACACCGGCCGCCTCCTCCACGTGAGCCAGGTCCGCCTCACCCTCCTTCTCCGTCACCGCCACCGCCATCGACGGGAACAGGTCGGTGAACAGGTTCACCATGAGCATCTGCCGGGTGGACAGCGGCGCCCGCCCGGACAGCAGCGTGCCGAGGATGCCGAAGCCGACCTCTCCCGCGTTGCCGCCGATCAGGATGGCGATGGCATCGGCCACGCTGTGCCACAGGGCACGTCCCTCGCCGACCGCGTCGATCAGGACGGTCAGGTCGTCGTCGGTGAGGACGATGTCGGCGGCGTTGCGCGCCGCGGCCGAGCCCCGTGCGTTGATGCCGACGCCGATGTCGGCGGCGCGGATGGCGGCGGCGTCGTTGGCGCCGTCGCCGACCATGCCGACCACCCGGCCCGCGTCCCGCAGCGCCTCCACGACCTGGAGTTTCTGCTCGGGCGCCACCCGTGCCACCACGCCCGCGTCGCGCAGCATGCGGGCCCGGGCCGCCCGGTCCGCCGCCGCCAGTTCGTCCCCGGTGACCACCACGGTGTCCTCGGGCCAACCCAGATCGGCGGCGATGGCCCGTGCGGTCTGCGGGTGGTCACCGGTGAGCATGACCGGTCGTACGCCTGCCTTGTCGAGGCCGTCCACGAGGGCCGTGGACGTCTCGCGCGGCACGTCGGACAGCGCGAGCAGGCCGCTGAACTCCAGCTCCGTCAGCGGCTGTTCGAGGACGTCGGACTCCTTCTCGCCCGCGCCGAGCCGCCGCTGGGCCACCGCGAGGACCCGGAGGCCGTCCCCGGCGAGCGCGTGCGCGGCGTCGGAGGCGTGCTCCGTCAGACCGGAGCAGGCGGGCAGCACGGTCTCCGGGGCACCCTTCACGACGAGCACGGGCGGACCGTCACCGGTACGGCCGACGGCGGCGGCGTATCCGCGCGCGGCCTCGAACGGCAGGTCCGCGAGCTGCGTCCAGTCCGGGTCGGGACCGCCCTCGGCCAGCACGGCCTCGTCGGTGGCGTGCACCGGACGGTCGGAGCCGGCGTCCAGCTGCGGGCAGGCCCGTACGGCGGCCCGGAGCGTGTCCGCGGACCCGGCGTCGTCCACCGCGCGGACCGTGCCGGTGGCGTCGGAGATGCGCACGAGCCGCAGCCGGTTCTCCGTGAGGGTGCCGGTCTTGTCGAAGCAGATGGTGTCCATGCGGCCCAGCGCCTCCAGCGTGCGCGGGGTGCGGACGAGCACACCCCCACGGCTCAGCCGCCGGGCGGCCGCCAGCTGCGCGACCGTGGCCACCAGCGGCAGGCCCTCGGGGACGGCCGCCACGGCCACCGCGACACCGCCGCTGACCGCTTCGTGGATGCGGGTGCCGCGCAGTAGCGCCAGACCGGTGACCGCGGCACCGCCCGCCAGCGTCAGCGGCAGTGCCTTGCGGGTGAGGTCCTGCAGCCTGGCCTGCACGCCCCCAGCCGGGGGCGTGCGAGCGGCGAGGTGGACGGCGCGGGCGGCCTCGGTGCGGTCACCGGTGTCGACCACGACGGCGTGGGCCTGGCCCGCCGCCACGGTCGTGCCCTCGAAGACCATGCAGCGCCGGTCGGCGACCGCGGCGTGCGGGGTCGCGCCGATCTGCTTCTCCACCGGCAGCGACTCACCGGTCAGCGCGGACTCGTCGACCTCCAGGCCGTCCTGCCACAGCAGGCGGGCGTCGGCGGGCACCACGTCGTCCGCCTTGAGCTGGATGACGTCGCCCGGCAGGAGCTTGCCCGCCTCCACGGTCCGGGTCCCGCCGGCCGGCGCCTCGTCCTCCGGCGGCACGAGGCGCGCCTTCTGCTTCTGCTCGGCGACCAGTCCGGACAGCGCCCGTTCGGCGCGCAGCCGCTGGATGCCGCCGACCAGTGCGTTCAGGTCCAGGGCGCCGACGACCAGCAGGGCGTCGGCGACCGAGCCGAGGATCGCCGACGCCGCCGAGCCGACCGCCAGGACCGGGGTGAGCGGGTCATGGAGTTCGCTGCGGACGGCCCGGCCGAGCCGGTAGGACCAGCGCACGGGAGCGGCGACCGGGTGCCGGGAGACACCGGCGGTCGCTTTGCGCACGCGGGCGGTCAGATCCTCCCGGGCGGTGCTCTCGGCGGCCGGTTCGTGCTCCAGCCGCTCACGGGCCTCGTCCGGGTCCAGCTCGTGCCAGTGCACGCGTGGACGCGGGTGGGGGGCGCGGGCCGTCGCCACGCCGAACGCGGCCCGTGCCCCGGACAGCAGCGCGGACGCGGCACCGAGGTCGACGGGCGCGTGCCGCAACCCCGGCAGCACGGCGAGACGGCCGCGTCCGCGCCCGGACTCGCCGATGGCCACGAGCAGCCCGGACAGCGCGGCACCGGAGCGGGCCAGGGTCTGGGACCGCCGGCCGACCACGCGGGCGGCCGGGACGGCGGTCAGCACCCGCCACACGTCGGACAGGCCGTGCAGGGCGAGGATGTCCACGCCCCACACGACCGCGCCGTCATGGTCGGTCAGGGCGACGGCCACGTCACTGGCGCGCAGGGCGGCCAGGACGTCGTGTTCCCCGGCCCCGCGCACGCGGGCGACCGTGAGCACGGCGCCCGCGTCGCCGCGCGCCTCGTACACCACGTCGTCCAGCGGCCGGCGGGCGTCGACCACCTGGTCGGCGAGGCCGGTGAAGTCCTCGAGCGCGGGGTCGTCCACGATCACGACCCGGAGACGGGCGCGGCGGGCGGCGTCCAGCACCGGCTCGGCCCACGGGTCCGCCTCTCCGTCCTCGGTACACAGCGCACTCGGGTGCAGGACGACCGTCCCGGCCATCTCCAGCTGGCGCAGCCGGTCCGGGTCCCGCACCAGCACGCCGGCGCGGGCGAGTGCGGTGCTGAGCAGTGCGTGGAAGGCTGCGGGGCCGTAGCGGGCCGCCTTCGGCGAGCCGGCCAGAACCGCCTCGGCCGCCTCCGCGCCGTCGTGCTTGACCAACAGGGTGGCCGCAGCGCCCAGCAGGCTGCCCGTGGAGGCATGGGAGGCGTACTCCTGGGCCGGGGATTCGCGCAGTGGCGGCCGCGGGGCGCCGTCCGCGGCGAGGCTGATCCGGCCCGGTGCGCACAACTGGTCGTGCAGCCTGTCGAAGGCAGCGGCACGGGCCACCGTCTCGGCCACCTGGCAGGCCCGCAGGGCGCCGTCGAGGACGAGGGAGGTGGGGGTCTGGCCGGCGGCGTGGACGGCGGCGTTCGCCCAGGCGAGCACCAGGTCCATCCGGGCGGCGCCCAGCCGGTCGCACAGCCAGGCGCGGAAGCGCGGGTTCTCCCGCAGCAGCGTCGCCACCGCGGTCACCACGCGGGGCGAGGGCGGCAGGCGCATCGCGTAGGCGCCGAGTGCGACGCCGATGCCCACGCCGTCGGCCGCGAGCGTGGACACGGCGGCGCGCACCCCGGCCGGGTCGGCGGGATGCGTGGTCTCCTCCACGTCACCGCCGGACAGGACCAGTCCGTGCCGCTCGGCCAGCTCGGCCGCGTGCTCCACGACCCGGTCGGCCGCCTCGGCCCCGGTCGCGGTCACCACCAGACGCGCGAGCCCCTGGTCCCAGTAGGCGACGAGCACGTCGGGCCGCTCGGCCAGGGTCTCGGCCACCCGTCGTGCCAGGTGGGCCGTGCCGCCCGCGCGCCGCACCTGTTCGTGTGCCATGGGCCGCAGGGCCAGGTGCGCACGGGCACCGGCCCGCCAGTGGTCACCGGCGCCGGGAAGCGTGTTGCGGGCCACGCGTGCCACCCGCACGGCGGCGTCGGCGCCGCGCACCCCGGCGCGCGCGGTCCCGGCGGCGGCACCCGCGGCCACGCCGACGGCCGGCGCGGCCGCCCGCGCGAGGAGCCGTGGGGCCGCGGGCAGCAGGCGTGCGGCGGCGGCGGGCACCGTCAGTAGACCGGGCACCGTGTTCCTCCTCAGAGCGAGGTGCGGTCGGGCCGCGCCGTCGGGCCGAGCGGACCGGAGGACGGCTTCGGCTCCGGCGCCATGGACCGCGGCGGTTCGGCCTGGGGGGATTTGCCGGTCCGGGACGCCTCGGCGTGGCCCGGCCGCATCGCGTCTCCGGCCACCGTCGCGCGGCCGGAGTGTGTTCCGGCCGCCGGGTCGTGCCCCGGGCTCCCGCCGCCGTGGCCGGACCTCAACGCCGCGGTGCCGATGTCATGCGCGGGTTCGGGACGGTGTGTGGACTCGCCCTCCGCCGGATGCGCGGGCCGGGGCTGGGTGAGCCAGGCCACGGCGGCGCCGGTCAGGGCCACGGGCCACTCCACCACGCCGGCGGCACCGAGCAGCCCGGCCCCCGCGTACACGGCCATGCGCCGGCCGCGGGGCGAGACCGCGCCGACCTTGTCCAGGGTTTCCTCCGCCGCCCTGCTCACCGTCCCGGCGCCGGGCACCTTGCGCAGTACCGAGGCCGCGCCGCGCAGGGGCGCCGTGAGCGTCGACGACGACTTCTGCTCAGCCATGACTCTCCTCGGGTGAGATCCCTTGCCGTGCCCACCGAGTGCCCTCGACCGCGCTGGTCATCCCCTCCTTTGACGGGAAACGCCAGCTCTTTCCAGGGAACGCCACCGATCGCCCCGGCGCCACCCTCCGCCACACAGCCCTGTGCCCCGCCCGCGCTGGCAGATGTCGGATTCGGGCGAGCGCGGCCACCTGGCCGTCCGCCAACGGCAGCCAAGGAGCCTCCTCCACCACCCCTGTCTCCGACCCAAAGGACTACGGGATGAAGCGGCTGTACGGCACCGGCGACCTGGGGTCCGGCAGCCAGGACGAGGACCGGGGACCCCTCCTGGAGCTGGCACCCGGCGCGGTGGTCAAGAACGTCATCATCGGCGCCCCCGCCGCGGACGGCATCCACTGCCTGGGCAGCCGCACCCTGTAGAACGTCCGGTGGGAGGACGTCGGCGAGGACGCGGCCACCTTCCTCGGTTCGTCGTCTTCCATCGTCCACACCGTCAGCGGCGGCGGGGCGAAGGGAGCCGGCGACAAGGTGTTCCGGTTCAACAGCGCCGGCACGCTCGACGTCTCCGGCTTCGCCGTGCGGAACTTCGGCACCTTCGCGCGCTCCTGCGGCAACTGCAAGACGCGGTACAAGCGGACGATCAACCTCAACGGCATCGAGGCGACCTACAAGGGCAGCAAGCTCGTCGGCATCAACACCGACGACGGCGACAGCGCGACCCTGAGGAACATCACCGTCGTCGGCGACACCAGCAAGAAGACCGCTCCTTGCCAGCAGTACATCCCCCGAGCCCAAGGGGCCGTCGCCCACGCCGGCGGCGGCCCCCAGCGCGCCGGCCGGCAGGCCCTCTCGACCGTCGCTGTCAGGCTCGCCCCACCGGGCCGGAGGGCTGTCCGCTCCTGCGCACCTCGGTGATCCGCGGACCGTGCGACGGTTGCTCCGCGTGCCCGAGGCCCAGCGACACGGCCAGTTCCCGTCGGTAGTCGGCGTACGCCGTGCGCAGGGTCTCGCCCGGCCAGTCGGCGGGGAGGAGGGCGGGCGGCAGCACGGGGTCGGCGAGCAGGTGCCGTACGGAGGCGGCGTAGGCGGTGAGGCGGTCGGCCGGCTGCCCGGCCGCGGTCGCGCGGTCGAGCAGGGAACGTGCGGTGGCCGCCCATGCGTCCAGCGGCCAGAGCCGGGCGACCAGGTCGCGCGGGGGCTCGTCGGGGCGTGCGGTGTACGTCCCGGCCGCATCGCGCAGCTCGCCCGGCAGGGGACGGTCGAGGTTGGCCGGGCGCAGCCACACGCCCTCGCGCAGTTCGGCCAGCCGCAGGGCGGTCAACCGGGCGCGCAGGTCGGCGCGTTCGGCCGGGCCGCGGCCCGTCGCCGTGATCACCACCATCTCCCAGTCCCCGTCCCACGCGCGCGTGCCGGGGTGCACGGCCTCGTCCTGGCGGCGCCGGCGGGCCAGCAGCCGGTCGCTGAGCCCATAGACGGCGTCCGTCCGCCGCAGGTCACCGGCGGCCACCATCCGGCTCAGTGCGGCCCGCAGGGTGGAGCCGCCGACCCCGAAGGGCTCCACCAGCCGGACCAGGTCCTTCACGGGCAGCTCCGGCGGCTGCGCGCCGAGGAGCAGGCTCAGCACGACCGAGCGCGCGGACAGCGGCCGCAGCGCGGCCCCCTCCGGCTCCGCCGACATGTTCATGCGCATGGGCACGTACTGTACGTGCGCCTCCTTGTTGCATCATTGCTACAGCCGCAGGAAGAGTGCAACATGACGCGTATGGTCTCGATTCCCGCGCAGTCGCCGCCTTCGCCGCCTCAGCCGCAGTTCGCCACGCACGACGTCACCAACCAGGCCCCGCCGCTCGCCCCGTACGACGCCTCCGACGACCAGGCCCTGCTGGAGGGGCTGCGCCGGGAGGGCGCCGGCTGGGCCGAGGGCGGCATCCGCAGGCTCGGGGCGCGCGCCGGGAGCGCGGAGGCGCAGGAGTGGGGCGAGCTGGCGAACCGGTACGAGCCCGTCCTGCGCACCCACGACCGCTACGGCCACCGTGTCGACGAGGTGGAGTTCCACCCCAGCTGGCACCATCTGATGCGCACGGCGGTCGCCGAGGGCCTGGCCGGGACCCCGTGGGCGGACGAGCGGGTCGGCGCCCATGTGGCCCGTACCGCGGGCGGGCTGGTGTGGGGGCACACGGAGGCCGGTCATGGCTGCCCGACGTCGATGACGTACGCCGCCGTGCCGGCGCTGCGGGCGCAGCCGGATCTGGCCAAGGTCTACGAGCCGCTGCTCACCAGCCGGGAGTACGACCCCGAGCTGCGGGTGCCGGCCGAGAAGCCCGGGCTGCTCGCCGGGATGGGCATGACCGAGAAGCAGGGCGGCTCCGACGTCCGGACGAACACCACCACGGCCACGCCCACCGACGAGCCCGGTGTGTACACGCTGCGCGGGCACAAGTGGTTCACGTCGGCACCGATGTGCGATGTCTTCCTGGTGCTCGCGCAGGCCCCGGGCGGGCTGTCGTGCTTCCTGGTGCCGCGGATCCTGCCGGACGGCAGCCGCAACACCTTCCGTATCCAGCGGCTGAAGGACAAGCTCGGCAACCGGTCCAACGCCTCGTCGGAGCCGGAGTTCGACCGGACCGTGGCCTGGCTGGTGGGTCCGGAGGGGCGGGGTGTGAAGACCATCATCGAGATGGTCAACTGCACCCGGCTGGACTGTGTGATGTCCTCGGCGACCCTGATGCGCAAGACGCTCGTCGAGGCGGGCCACCACACCCGGCACCGCAGCGCCTTCGGGGCCCGCCTCGTGGACCAGCCGCTCATGCGCAACGTCCTGGCCGACCTGGCGCTGGAGTCGGAGGCGGCGACGACGCTGACGCTGCGGCTGGCCGGGGCGGCGGACCGTGCGGTGCGCGGGGACACGGGCGAGCGGGCGTTCCGTCGGATCGCCACCGCGGTGGGCAAGTACTGGGTCACCAAGCGGGGCCCGGCGTTCACCGCCGAGGCCCTGGAATGTCTCGGCGGCAACGGGTACGTCGAGGAGTCCGGCATGCCCCGGCACTACCGGGAGGCTCCGCTGCTGTCGATCTGGGAGGGCTCCGGGAACGTCAACGCGCTCGATGTGCTGCGTGCCCTCGGCCGTGAACCGGACAGCGCCGAGGCACTGTTCGCGGAACTCGCCCTCGCGCGCGGGGCGGACGCCCGCCTGGACGCGGCCGTGACCGGGCTGAAGGACCAGTTGACCGAAACCGATCAGGGGGGTGCCCGCCGGCTGGTCGAGCGGATGGCCCTCGCCCTCCAGGCCTCCCTGCTGGTCCGGCACGCCCCGTCCCCGGTCGCGGACGCCTTCTGCGCGAGCCGGCTCGGCGGCGACTGGGGGCACGCGTTCGGCACGCTGCCCGCCGGGACCGGCCTGGACGCCATCCTGGAGCGCTCCCTGCCCGACAGGAAGTGATCCCCTCCCAGGCGTCCTTCCCGGGTCCGGCGCGCGGCGACGCCCCTGGCCGATGACCGCCGACGGATCGCACACAGTCAGAGTGCGGTTCCGATGCGTCGTCAGTGCCGTGGTGCAGACTCGCGATCAGGTGGCAATCGCCTGGGGGAGGACAACGTGTTCACGGGGATAGACGAGGTCGACTGGGCCTCGCTGCGGCATGCGTACGGCAGCGCGGAGGACGTGCCCGGTTGGTTACGGGCGCTGGCATCCGCGGACACCGCCGAGCGGGCGACCGCCCTCGACGGGATGTACGGCGCCGTGCACCATCAGGGGAACGTGTACGACTCGACGCTGGCCTGCGTCCCGTTCCTGTTCGCGCTCACGGCCCGCGAGGAGGTGCCGGACCGGGGCGCCCTCGTGGAACTGCTGGTCAGCATCGGCGCGGAGAGCGCGGACGGGAACGCGCGGGGGCGGGAGGCGGTGGTCGCGGGTGCCGAGGGCTTCGTCTCCCTCACGGGGGATCCGGACCCGGCGGTGCGCGGAGCGGCTGCCCGCGCCCTCGTCCGGTTCCTGGACGAGCCCGTCCGGACCCTGGACCTGTTACGGCGCCGCATCCGGGCCGAGCGGGACGACCACGTCCTGCTCGGCCTCACGGAGACGCTCGGCCTGTTCGTCCGCCGGTACCCCGCGCACGCCGACGCCGCGGTGGACCTTCTGGCCGAGCAGAGCGCGCCGCCGTACGCCCCGGGGCTGCGGCTCGCCGCACTCGGACAGCTCGCGCTCGGCGCGCCCGGCCGGCTCCCCGCCGACCTGGTGCCGACCGCGGTCCGACTGCTGCGGGAGCGGTCCGCGCACCGCGTCCGTGCATCGCGGCACGCCGGCACGGACACCCTCGTGAGACGGATACGGCGCCTGCGCCCCTCCGACGAGGAGGGCTCTCGCCTGCTGCGCACCCTGCACACCGCGCTCGGCGACCGGGTCGAGGACCGGATCGCCCTGCTCACCGGGCAGTTGACCAGTCCGGACCCGGTGGACCGGTGCAATGCCGTGTGGATGGCGGCGGGGCTGTTCCGTGGCTGGCGTGGCGACCACACCGGACCCATCGAGCTGCTCGGCGCCCAACTGGACACGGAGCACGACCGGTTACGGGAGGCGGCAGGCTCGGTCCTGGCGGAACTGTTCACCCTTGCCGCGCCCGCCGCGGACGATCTCTACGCGTTGGTGCGTGCCCGGCCCGACCTGTGGACGCACCGCTGGGAGCGCTGCGCCCCCACGCTGGGCTGCCCGCTCAAGGCGCTGGCCAGGACCGGCGATCCACGGGCGGTCCCGGCCCTCGCCCAGCTGCTATCCGGTCCGGCGGCACCCCCCGATCTGGGCTTCGAAATCGCGCATCTGGGCCGGGCCGCGTCACCGCTCGCCCCCGCGCTACGGCACCGGCTCGGCGGGATCCCCCTGGCCTCCCCTTCCGCCGCCCGGCTCGCCGCCCCGCTGCTGTCGGCGGTCAGAGCCGTCGGAGACGGGGACGCCGTACCGGAGGTGCTGCGGCTGCTGTCGGGTGCCCCCGACGGCCTGGGGGCACGGGACGCGGTCGCGGAGCAGGCGATCCAGACGGTGGAGGCGCTCGGCGCCGCCTCGCGGGCGACACCGCTCCTCCATGCCTTGCTGCGCACCCGGCACGCGGTCACCGCGGCGGGCGCTCTGTGGTCGGCGGACCGGGATGCCGCCGCCGTACTTCCCCTCCTGGTGCGGGAGTTGAGAGAGGGAGCCCCGGCGAGCCGCCACCTTGCCGCCCGGCAGCTCGGCAGGCTGGGCCCGGCCGCCCGCGCCGCCCTGCCGGAGCTGCGCCGGACCGTCCGGTCGGGTCCGGTACGGGAGCGGACGTCGGCCGCGTACGCGCTCTGGCGGATCGGCGCGGACCCCGACCCCGTCCTGCCGGTGCTGCGGACCGCCTGGGCGGAGTCCCCCCGGGCCCGCGGCCCGATCGCCGGATACCTCGCCCGGATGGGCCCGGCGGCCGCGCCGTTACGGGACCTGGTGGTGGCCGAACTGGCCGCCCCCCGTCGTCACACCGCCCGGGAGAGCGGGTACGGCGGCCCCCATGACGTCCCCGAGG
Organism: Streptomyces sp. NPDC006314; assembly: GCF_040613075.1. NCBI lineage: Bacteria > Bacillati > Actinomycetota > Actinomycetes > Kitasatosporales > Streptomycetaceae > Streptomyces > Streptomyces sp. NPDC006314. The sequence goes on from NZ_JBEXRL010000008.1 coordinate 95,630, forward strand.
ACGAGGCGCTGCTCAGAGCGTGCCGGGAGGTGCTGGCGGGGACGTAGGGGCCCGGCACGGCCCTGCGCGCACTCGGGGTTCACCGGCCGCTCGCCAGGCGATGACAACCGGGCGTCCGGGACGCGGTTCCCCGACAGCACCGGTCCACGGCCGAGTGCACGACGGTGGTCAGACCATCCGCCCCCACTGCGGCCCGAACCGGGCCCATTCCGCGTCCCATGCCTCCATCCGGCGGTGCTCCAGCCGGCCGCGCAGGGCCAGACCGCCGATGAAGGGGACGGCGGCTGCGCTCACGCCGACCAGGCCGCCGGTGAGAGCGGCCCGGAAGGCGGCCTCGGCAGCGGACGCGGGCCGGCTGACGAGATGACCCCGGGGGTCGGTCCAGACGGTGACCGGGGTGCCGGCCTCGCTGCCGGGATCCACCCTGACCCGGCCGGTGTGGGCGGAACCGCTGGCCACCGTCCAGCGCACCTTGGCCCAGACCCGCTCACCGGAGGAGACGTGGCGGTGCGCGGCGGACGATCCCGGCACCCGATCGACGACGCGGGCCACGGCGGGACGCCAGTCGGCGCGCTCCCGGGCGAGTCCCCGCTCCAGCGAACGAGCCGCCGTGAGACCCGCCAGCACCCCGGCCAGAACGGTCAGCAGCCAGGCGCCGAGCACCACCCAGGTCTCCACCGTGTCGGCCCGGCGTTTGAGCGGGTTGCGCCGCCAGCGCCACAGCCACACCTTCGGACCACGGAACGCCTTCAAAGGCATCCTCCTCACGAGCGCACCGACCGGCCGGACCGCCCTCCCATACGGGAGAGATCGCTCCGTTGCTCACGACGAGCCGTCTCCCCGACGGTCGCACGAGACACCCGTTGCGCGCAGGCGCATGCCGGAACGGAACCGGCCGATCTTCGTCGCGGGCCGGCGACACAGCGGTGACCTGCAAAGACGCGCACTCCAGGGGAGAGTGTCAGTGCTGGGGTGCAGACTGGCCGATATGTGACGGCTACCCGGACGAAGGCGTCCCGGAGGTGATCGGCATGACCGAGGTACTGCTGGCGGTGGGCACCCGCAAAGGCCTGTTCGTGGGACGGCGGCGGGGCGGTGGCGGATGGGAGTTCGACGAGAGTCCGTATTTCAACGCGCAGGCGGTCTACTCGGTCGCGATCGACACCAGGGGCGCCCGGCCGCGGCTGCTGGCGGGCGGCGACAGCACGCACTGGGGCCCGTCGGTGTTCCACTCCGACGACCTGGGCCGCACCTGGACCGAACCGCCGCAGCCCGCCGTCAGGTTCCCCAAGGACACCGGCGCTTCCCTGGAGCGCGTCTGGCAGCTGCACCCGGCCGCCGCCGAGCCCGACGTGGTGTACGCGGGCACGGAACCGGCCGCGCTGTACCGCTCGGAGGACCGTGGCGAGAGCTTCGAGCTGGTCCGGCCGCTGTGGGAGCATCCGACACGCTCGCGGTGGGTGCCGGGCGGCGGCGGTGAGGGCCTGCACACGGTGGTGACCGACGCGCGCGACCCGCGGGTGGTGACGGTGGCCGTCTCGACGGCGGGCGTGTTCCGCACCACCGACGGCGGCGGGAGCTGGAAGCCGTCCAACTCGGGTGTGTCCGCGGTGTTCCTGCCGGACCCGGACCCGGAGTTCGGCCAGTGCGTCCACAAGATCGCCAAGGACGCGGGCGACCCGGACCGCCTGTATCTGCAGAACCACTGGGGGGTGTACCGCAGCGACGACGCGGGCGGGCACTGGACCGACATCGGCGCGGATCTGCCGTCCACGTTCGGCTTCGCGGTGGCCGCCCATCCCCACCGGGGCGACACGGCGTACGTCTTCCCGATCAACGCCGACGCCGACCGGGTGCCCGCCGATCACCGATGCCGGGTCTTCCGCACCGCGGACGCGGGCAGAACGTGGGAGCCGCTGTCCAGGGGGCTGCCGCAAAAGGACCACTACGGCACGGTCCTGCGGGACGCCCTGTGCACCGACGACGCCGACCCGGCGGGTGTGTACTTCGGTAACCGCAACGGCGAGGTGTTCGCCTCGGCCGACGACGGCGACAGCTGGCGGCAACTGGCCGCGCATCTGCCGGACGTGCTGTGCGTGCGGGCGGCGGTGGTCGGCTGACCGCGGCGCCGAGCGATGCGGCATTGCCCCGGGCGTACCTGCGGGCGGACGGCTGACCGCGCACGGCAGCGGTGAGGGACTCCGTCCGGCTCCGGCCATCGGTTGATCGCCGGCCGGTGTCCGGCAGTAGGGTGACGCCCGTGGCACCACGACCGTTGCATGAAATCGTCGAACCGGGCTGGGCGAAGGCCCTGGAACCCGTCGCAGGACGGATCGCCGAGATGGGCGACTTCCTGCGCACGGAGATCGCCGCGGGACGCACCTACCTCCCGGCCGGACCCAATGTCCTGCGGGCCTTCCAGCAGCCCTTCGACGAAGTACGGGTCCTGATCGTCGGTCAGGACCCGTATCCCACGCCGGGGCACGCGGTGGGCCTGTCGTTCTCGGTCGCGCCCGACGTGCGCCCGCTGCCGCCGAGCCTGATCAACATCTTCCGGGAGCTGAACAGCGACCTGGGGCTGCCCCAGCCCTCCAACGGCGACCTCACACCCTGGACGCAGCAGGGCGTGCTGCTGCTGAACAGGGCGCTGACCACCGCGCCGCGCAGCCCGGGGGCGCACCGTGGCAAGGGCTGGGAGGAGGTCACCGAGCAGGCGATCCGGGCGCTGGCGGCGCGGGGCAAGCCGCTGGTGTCCATCCTGTGGGGCCGTGACGCCCGCAATCTGCGTCCGCTGCTGGGCAGACTGCCGGCGGTGGAGTCCGCGCATCCCTCGCCCATGTCGGCCGACCGCGGGTTCTTCGGCTCGCGTCCGTTCAGCCGGGCCAACGATCTGCTGATCCAGCAGGGAGGACAGCCGGTGGACTGGCGTCTGCCATGACCGCGCCCGGTTATCTCGCCGTGGACTCCGGCGGTTCCGGCCTCCGGGTCGCCGTCGGCGTCCCGGGGCGGGAGCCCTCGGCTCGGCGGGAGACCCGGGAACCGGTCCGCACGGGTGCGCGGGGCATCGATCCGGCCCACCTGATGGCACAACTCCTGCCGCTGGCCCGGGCCCTGGCCGCGGAGGCCGGAGTGGACGAGCTGGGCACGGCCGTCGTCGGCGCCGCCGGGTTCGCCACCCTGGGCGACGCCCTGCGCGCCGAACTGCCCGGCGCCCTCGGCCGGGAGCTGGGCGTGCGGAAGGTGGCACTCGCCGCAGACGCCGTCACCGCCTACGTCGGTGCCCTCGGGCCACGTCCGGGCGCGGTGCTGGCCGCGGGCACCGGACTGATCGCGGTCGGCACCGACCTGCAGGGCTGGCGGCGGGCCGACGGCTGGGGGCATCTGCTGGGCGACTGCGGCAGCGGTGCCTGGATCGGACGGGCCGGCCTGGAGGCGGCGCTGCGCGCGTACGACGGCCGGGACGGTGGTTCCGCACCGCTGCTGGCCTGCGCAAAGGAGCAGTTCGGCGCGATGCCCGGCCTGCCCGGCCTGGTGTACCCGCGCTCCGACCGGGCCGCCGTCCTGGCCTCCTTCGCGCCCCGGGTGGCCGCGTGCGCCGCGCACGACCCGGTCGCCGCGGCCATCCTGCGCACGGCGGCCCGGCACATGGCCGAGTCGGCCGCGGCCGTGTGCCCGGTGGAGGGGGAGCCCGAGGTGGCGCTCACGGGCGGCCTGTTCAAGCTGGGCGGCACCCTCCTCGTAGCCCTTCGCGAGGAGTTGGCGAGCAGGCTGCCGCACATGCGGGAGGTGCCGGCCGGGGGCGATCCGCTGCATGGCTCGGTACGGATCGCCACCGACCTCGCGGCCGGTCGGCTCACCCTGCCGGGTGAACCGACGATGCTCCACGTGACCCCCCTCACGGCGACTGAGGTCCCCACAAAAGGCAGTTGATCCCACTGTCGTCCCATGTATCCGGAATGCACCCGGAACACATGCCCTTCGTGCGTAACTCATCAGACAAAACCGGACGGATACCGCTCACCTGCACCCTCCCCGAACAGGAGAGCCCGGCAAGCCAGTAACATGCGGCGCCATGAGCTCCCCCACTGGACCCGCGTCCGGCCTGCCAGTACGAATGCCGCGACCCCGCCAGCCCGGACGGCACCGCCGACCGGAACCGCTGGTGGCTCCCGAGGGCGCGCCCGCGCTCGTCCTCGCCGTGCCCGGTGCGCCCAGCCCCGCCACGCGCGGCCTCGCCGAGGAGGTCGTGAGCATCGCCCGCTCCGAGCTGCCCGGCCTGCACGCCCGGATCGGTTACGTGGACGGGGACGACGCCGAGTTCCCCACCCTTCGGTCCGTGCTGGCGCACGCCGCCGAGGAGCGCAGCGCCCGCTACGAGCAGGCCGTCGCCGCCGGTGTCGAGGTCAGCGAGCCCGACGGCCCGGTCGCCGTCGTCGTGCCGCTGCTGGCCGGTCCGGACAGCGCCCTGGTGCGCCAGATCCGCCAGTCCGTGATGGACAGCCGGGTCGCCGCCGACCTGACCGATGTGCTCGGTCCGCACCCGCTGCTCGCCGAGGCGCTGCACGTGCGGCTGTCCGAGGCGGGCCTGGCCCGCGCCGACCGTGCCCGGCTGTTCACGGTGGCCACCGCCGCGGACGGCATCATCCTGGCCTCCGTGGGCGGCGAGGAGGCCGTGCAGGCGGCCGGGATCACCGGCATGCTGCTCGCCGCGCGTCTGGCCGTGCCGGTGATGGCGGCGGCCCTGGACCAGGAGGGCTCCATCTCCTCCGTCGCCGAGCAGCTGCGTTCCGCCGGCTCGCGGCAGCTGGCCCTCGCGCCCTACCTGGTCGGCCCGGAGATCGACCCGGGGCTGCTGGCGGCGGCCGCCGAGGAGGCGGGCTGCGCCACGGCCGAGGCGCTCGGCGCGTACCCGGCGATCGGCAAGCTCGCGCTCGCCAAGTACACGACGGCGCTGGGCATCGTCCCGCAGCAGCCGCAGGGGACCCCGGTCCGCTGACCGGACACGGCATCCGTACGGCGAAGGGCCCGCTCCGGTCTGCGGAGCGGGCCCTTCGCCTTGCCCGGGGCCGGACGTGTCCGGCCGACACCTCCCCGGGCCGGCGGGTCAGCCGAAGACGACGCAGGAGGCCGCGGTGACCCGCACCGAGCCGTCGTAGCGGGGTAGCCCGGTCGCCTCGTCCACGGCGAACCAGCTCACGTCTCCGGAGCGCTCGTTGGCCGCGTAGAGGAACCCGTCGCGCTCGGCCAGCGCGCGCGGCCACTGCCCGCCGCACGGCACCGTGCCGGTCAGCCTGAGCCCGTCCCCCACGACGGCGAGGACCGACAGGACATCCTCGCCGCGCGTCGCGGTCCACACGAAGCGGCCGTCGGGCGAGACCACGATGCCCGAGGGGTAGGCGTCGCCGGCCGGGGCGCCCGGCAGCAGGGGAATCTCGGTCAGCGGCTTCAGGAAGCCGTCCGCCGCGCCCCAGCGGCACACCGTCACCGTCGGGGTGAGTTCGTTGACCACGTAGGCGTGCTCACCGTCCGGGTGGAAGGCCATATGGCGGGGACCGGAGCCGGGGCGCAGGGCGAACTCGCGGTGCAGGACGGGGGCGCCTTCCTCGAGGGCGCAGACCCGGACCGAGTCGGTGCCGAGGTCGACGCTGACCGCCCACCGCCCGCTGGGGTCGGGCTGCACCTGGTGGGCGTGCGGGCCGCGCTGACGCCGGTCGTGCGGGCCGGAACCGGTGTGCTGGAGGAGACCGGAGGGCTTGGTGGCGAGAGCGCCGTCCGGACGCACGGGTACCGCGGTGACGCTGCCGGAGCCGTAGTTGGCGGTCAGCACGTGTCCGTCGTACAGGCTGAGGTGGGTGGGTTCGCCGCCGTCCACCGGCACGGGCGGCCCGGCGAGTTCCGGCCGGTCGCCGTTGAGGCGGTAGGCGGCGACTGCGCCCTCGGCCGTCTCGCTGACCGCGTACAGCGTGGTGCCGCCCGGCGCCAGGGCAAGGTAGGAGGGGTCGGGCAGGTCCTTCACGGCGGCCACGAGGGTGAGGGCCCCGTCGTCCGGCGCGACCTCCGCGGTCACCAGTCCGGGTCCGCCCGCCGCCGTGAACGAGCCGATGAACGCCCTGGGCCTGTCCGTCCTGCCGTCCTGTGCCACCACTGTCCCCTCTCGGTCGAGCCAGTCGAGCCGGTCCGGGGCCGACGGTAGCAGTCGATCAACGGCGGTCTAGACCAAGAGGCGGGGTGACAGGACGGTTCTTCGGGAAGCCCACCGATCGCCGTGCGGTTCCCGCGGCCCTCTCCCCCTCAGGCCCCACCCATCCGCGAACCGCGGCACGGACTTCCCCCTCAGGCCCCGACCGGCCGCGAGCCCGAAGGAGAACGCAGCGGCTCGGCAAGGTCGGCGAGGGCACGTTCCAGGCCGTGCAGATGAGCCAGGGCGGGCTCGGCGGGCGGGTCGGCGGGACGCTGGAGGGGCTGGGCGCCGCCCGCGGTCAGGGCCTCGACGGCAGCCTCCACGCGCCAGCAGGCGGCGGCCAGGCGGGCGTCGTGGGAGGCCTCGGGGTCGGCGGCGACCGCCACCAGGCCACGGATCTCGCGGGCGCAGTCGTCGAGGAGCGCGAGGACCCGGCGGGCGCGCCGCTTGCGGGCCGGCATCGGGTTCAGCGGGTGCACCAGCGGCGCCACCGAGAGCCGGACCCGGCCGAGCAGCTGCTCCAGCTCGGCGACGCGCGGCGCCGGGTCGGCCGTGGCAGAGCCCGCGAGCCGGGCCGCGGCCTCGGCCGTGCAGGCGTGGACGCAGCGCAGGGCGCGCTGGATCCAGGCGTCGGTGGTGGCGTGCGTGGTGACCGGCAGCACGAACAGCACGGCGAGGGCGGCGCCGAGCGCACCCACACCGGTCTCGGCGAGGCGCAGGGCGAGCAGGCCGGGGCTGAGGACGCCGAGAAGGCCGTAGAGCATCTCGGCGAGCAGCGTCACCCAGAGCATCATCCAGGTGTAGGAGAGCGCGGCCGTGTAGAAGATGCCGAAGACGGCGACCGCGACGAGGACGGCCGTCGGGACGGGCGCGCCATGCACGGGCACGGCGACGAGGAACCCCAGGCCGATGCCGATCACCGTGCCGAGGACCCGCCGGAAGCCGCGCACCAGCGTCTCACCGCGGGAGGCGGTGTTGACGAAGATCCACCAGGTGGCGCCGACAGCCCAGTACCAGCGCTGTCCGGACACCAGCTGGCCGACGATCAGCGCGAAGCCGGCACCCGCCGTCGCCTGGACCGCCTGCCGGGTGGTGATCCGGGCCAGTCCGGTCCCGGTGGGCGGGGCGGGGGCGGCGGCCGGGGGCAGCCTGCGCTCGTAACACCACACGCCGAAGCGGACCACGGCGGCGCTGAGCACCGACAGCAGGACAGCGGCGTACAGCTCGGGCAGCTGGGCGGCGGTGGCGTGCAGGAACTGGGCCACGAAGAAGGTCATGAAGGCGAACACGCCGAGGCTGTGTCCGCGCGGACCCCAGCGGCGCGCGTACACGCCGACGCCGACGACGGCCAGGAAGGCGAGGTCGCGCGCCACCGGCTGGTCGTGCAGTTCGGCCGCGGCGGCGAGCACCGGAACGCCCACCGCGGGCAGCAGCGCGGTGGTGACCGCCTGCCCGCGCACGGTCGGGTCGGCGACGGTGAACAGCGCGAGCAGCGCGGCGAGGCCGCCGGTGACCGCACCGGCGAGGGAGTGTCCGGCCAGGAGACAGACCACGACGGCCAGTCCGATGCCGAGGACGGCCCGCGATGCGAAGCGCAACCGCGCCCGCCCCGGGTCCGGAGCCACGAACACCCTCTTCAGCACTGCTGCCCTCCCCTGGGAACACCGGCACACCGGCACACAAAAGGCGCCGCGGGGGTCCGCAGCGCCATCGACCTGTCCATGAGAGCATCACCGAGGTCACTGGCTCAAGTCTCGCCTGGATCACTGAACCATTGGCGCAGCAACGCACGGGCATGCGCGTCGGCCGGAATACCAACGGACCAGGTCGGCCGGAATACGCGAGCGGTGGGCGGCTGAGCCATTGGTACAGTCGTAGGTCATGGCTGTGGACGACCTCGACACCCGTATCCTGCGGCTGCTTCTGGAGCAGCCGCGCACCAGCGTGCGCGAGTACGCGCGCATCCTCGGTGTCGCCCGCGGCACGCTCCAGGCCCGTCTGGACCGCATGGAACGGGAGGGCGTGATCACCGGCACGGGCCCGTCCCTCTCCCCGGCCGCCCTGGGCCATCCGGTGCTGGCGTTCGTGCACATCGAGGTCACCCAGGGCCACCTCGACGATGTGGGCGACGCTCTGGCGGCCGTGCCGGAGATCGTGGAGGCCTTCTCGATCACGGGCGGCGGAGACCTGCTCGCGCGTGTGGTGGGCCGGGACAACGCCCATCTGGAGGACGTGATCCAGAAGCTGATCAGCCTTCCGGGCGTGGTGCGCACCCGCACCGAGGTGGCGCTGCGCGAACGCGTCCCGTACCGGCTGCTGCCGCTGGTGGAGTCCGTCGGCCGAGCGGCCCGCGCCTGACGCTTGGCATCCTGGACCGCATGAGCGATCTCGGTGCCCTCTCGGTCATCTTCGATCTCGACGGAACGCTGGTGGACAGCGAGCCGAACTACTACGAGGCGAGCCGGCAGACCCTGGCCGAGCAGGGCGTCCCGGACTTCACCTGGACGGAGCACGAGAGCTACGTCGGCATCAGCACCCTGGAGTCGGTGGCGATCTGGCGGGAGCGCTATGGCCTGCGCGCCTCGGTGCAGGAGCTGCTGGACGCGACGAACCGGCGTTACCTGGCACTCGCCCGCACCCGCACCCGCGCGTACCCGGAGATGCGCAAGTTCGTAGAGCTGCTGGCCGCCGAGGGAGTACCGATGGCGGTCGCCTCGGGCTCCTCCCCGGAGGCCATCGCCGCGATCCTGGCGGGCACCGGCCTGGACGCCTTCCTGCGCACGGCGGTCTCGGCCGACGAGGTCCCGCACGGCAAGCCGGCACCCGACGTCTTCCTGGAGGCGGCCCGGAGGCTCGGGGCCGGCCCGGGCGACTGCGTGGTCCTGGAGGACGCCGCACCGGGCGCGGCCGCCGCGCACGCCGCCGGGATGCGCTGCATCGCGATCCCGTACGTGGCCGCACAGGCGGACGCGCCCGAGTTCGCCACCGCGACCCTTCTGCTGCGCGGCGGCCAGGGGGAGTTCACGGCGCAGGGCGCGTACGCGTGGCTCCGGGACGCGGCCGGATCCCGCTGAGCACCTGCCCTGCCCGTCAGTCCCGTTGACGCTCCGCCGAGCCTTTCCCTCGCGCCGGCCCGCCTGTTCGAGGTAGATCGTGCGGCACGCTCACCATCGGCGGGAGCGGTCGTGCCGCCGTCGCGCTGCGGCCGCGCGTGCCCGCGTGGGCGACCGCGGGCTTCCGGGTGACCGTCAACTAGTGGTTCCACGGCCCGGTCAACCTGGTCGGACGCAACTCCTCCACGGAGTACCTGAAGTTGAGCCTGTACGGCAATGCCGCGCTGTCCGGCGACCTCCTGCCGTCCCCTGACCCGGTCTCCGGCTCCTCGCTCCACTACACCCTGGAGGTACCGAGATCGCCCCCTTCTTCACCGATGTGTACGGGGCACGGACGACGGCCTCGGGGCCTGGACCGAGCCCGGTCGCCTCGGTCGATGCCCCTGCCCAAGGGATTACTCCGGGTGTCCGCCGTGATGCGGGAAGCCGCCGTTCCGGGGTGACGCGCGCGGTGGTTCCCCGTGCGTGGCGGGCCGAGGCTGCTTAGCGTGACCCCATGACCACAGACCAGGCCCGGCCCGCCCCCGACGACCGGCGGTGGAAGGCGCTCGGGGTCTGTCTGGCCGCGGGCTTCATCTCGCTGCTCGACACCTCGATCGTGAACGTGGCGCTGCCCTCGATGGAGCGCGGGGTCGGGGCGTCCGAGGCCGCCCAGTCATGGGTGGTCTCCGGCTACGCCCTCACCTTCGGGCTCGCGCTGGTCCCCGCGGGCCGGCTGGGCGACATGCGCGGACGGCGCCAGGCCTTCCTGTTCGGGCTCGCCCTGTTCACGGTGGCCTCGACGGCGTGCGGTCTCGCACCCAGCGCCTCGTGGCTGGTGCTGTTCCGGCTGATCCAGGGCACGGCGGCGGGCATGGTCGCACCGCAGACCTCGGGGCTGATCCAGCAGATGTTCCAGGGCGCCGAGCGGGCCAAGGCCTTCGGCCTGCTCGGCAGCGTCATCGGGGTCTCGACGGCGGCGGGCCCACTGGCGGGCGGCCTGCTGATCGACGCCGTCGGCACCGACGACGGCTGGCGCTGGGTGTTCTTCGTCAACCTGCCGATCGGGGTGGCCGCCTTCGCCGCGGGGCTCCGGCTGCTGCCCCGTTTCCCGGCGCCGCCGGGAAAGCGCGAGGAGTTCGATCTGTTCGGGGTGCTGCTTCTCGGCTCGGGTGTGCTCGCGCTGATGCTGCCCCTGGTGCAGGAGCAGCAGTGGAACGGGCGGGACAAGTGGGCGCTGATGCCGTTGGCCGCACTGCTGCTGGGCTCCTTCTGGGCGTGGGAGAGACGGCAGGGCCGGCTCGGGCGCGCTCCGCTGGTCGACCTGGCGCTCTTCTCCCTGCGCTCCTTCACGCTCGGCGCTCTGATCAGCCTCTCGTACTTCGCGGGCTTCACCACGGTCTTCTTCGTCTACACCCTGTACCTGCAGAACAACGTGGGATACAGCGCGCTCGCGGCAGGTCTCACCGTCCTGCCCTTCGCGGCCGCCTCGGCGGTCGGCGCCGCGGCCGGGGGCCGGCTGGTGGTGCGTTTCGGCCGCAAGCTGGTCGTCATCGGTCTGTGCGGAGTGGCGCTGGGACTGCTCGGGGTGGTCGCCGCGGTGCAGTTGGTGCCTGGGCGGGACGTGGGATGGGCGTCGGCGCTGCCGCTCCTCGTCGGCGGCATCGGCTCCGGTCTGACGGTCTCCCCGAACACGACCCTCACCCTCACCCGCGTCCCCGTACGCCGTGCCGGCGCGGCCGGCGGCGTCCTGCAGACGGGCCAGCGCGTCGGCTCGGCGGCCGGGATCGCCGTCGTGGGCGCGGTGTACTTCGCGCACCTGGCCAACCACGGGCGCCCCGCCACGGCGATTCAGCTCGGGTTGCTCACCGCCGTGGGAATCATCCTGCTCGCGCTGGTACTGGCGGTCGCCGACCTGCGGGAACGCCATGTACATCCCGAACCGGAGAAGGTCGCGGAGACCGTCCGGCGAGGTTCTGGCGAGGGTGGGGCCGGGGAGAGGGTCCAGCGCGGCTCCTGAGAGGCCGGGCCCAGCTCCTGAGAGGCCGGGCCTCTCAGGAGGGGGTTCTTGCAGCGGAGGCCAGGTGAGAGGCGCCCCCTTGGGAAGGGGCTCGGCGCCCCGCGAGCACCACTGCGCTCCCCCGCCGCCGTCACGACCTCCTGCGCGGCTTCCCCCGCTTGGCCGGCTTGCCACCCCCCGAGCCCGCACGGCCGCGGGCGGTGCGGCCTGCCGCTTTCGCGCCCCCCGACCTCGCGCCCCCCGGCTTCGCGGAGGTCGGCTTCTTCTGTCCGGCGCCCCCCTGCTCCGGCCGCTTGCGCTGCTGCTCGGCCGTCGCCTTCTCCGGCGTGCGGCCGCGCGTGCTGTTGGCCGTGCGGCCGCGGACGATGCCGATGAAGTCCTCCACCAGGTCGGTGGTGGCCTTCTCCGGCCAGGACAGGGCGACGCTCGACTGCGGGGCGTCGATGACCGGGCGGTAGGTGATGTCCCGGCGGTGGTACAGGCGGGCCAGGGACTGCGGGACGACCAGGAGGCCGACGTTCGCCGCCACCAGCTCGATCGCGTCCGGTGTCGTCGCGGGCCGCTCGAAGGCCGGCTCGCCGGGCGGGCCGTCCCAGTCGAAGACGTCGTCGAGGGGGTGGAAGAGCACCTCGTCGGCGAGGTCGGCGAGGGTGACCTCGTCCGCCGCCGTGATCAGGTGGTCCTTGGGGACGACCACCACCGTCGTCTCGGTGTACAGGGGGATCGCGCTGAAGAAGGTGCGGTCCACGGGCAGCCGTACGAGGCCCACGTCGGCGTCCCCCGCGCGCAGCAGCTCGGGCGCCTCGGCGGCGGGTGCCTGGATGAGGGTGAGCGGGATGCCGGGCAGGCGCTCGTTCCAGACCTTCACCCATTTGGCGGGCGTCACTCCGGGAACGTACGCGAGCCGGAACGACGGTGATTCCTCCGAGCCTGTCACCAGGCCAGGTTACCGGCCGTGGTCGGCCCGCCCGCACACGGCCGATACCCTTGACCTCATGAGTTCGCAGCAGAGCACCCAGACCATGAAGCCCGCGACCGCGGCGAAGAAGCTGGGTGTGTACCTCCCCGCCACCCCCGCCTCGTTCCAGGAGGGTGTGGTCACGCGCGCCGAGCTGAACAAGCTGCAGGCCGATCCGCCGGAGTGGCTGCGCGAGCTGCGACTGAACGGCCCCCACCCGCGTCCCGTGGTCGCTGCGAAGCTGGGCGTCTCCATCGCCGGTCTCGCGCGCGGCGGGGTCACCGAGCCGCTGACCACCGAGCAGATCGAGGCGCTCAAGCAGGAGCGGCCCGAGTGGCTGGAGAAGGAGCGTGCCACCCAGGCCGAGGTCCGCAAGGAAGCCTCACGGATCAAGAAGAAGAACGCCGAGCGCGCCGAAGACCCGCGCCCCTGACATCGAGCGCCCCTGACTCCCCCGCCCCCACCGCCGACCCCCACAGCGGTGGGGGCGGCGTGCTGAGAGAGGACGTGGCGGAGAACAGATCGGCAGGACACCGGGGGCGGGCGCCGGGCAGGTGGCACCGGACAGACCGCCGTTCCCCCGTGCCGGCGGCCTGTCCGGTGCGCGTCCGAGCAGGCCGGTGTCGCCTGGTTGAAGTGTGCGGCAGCCTGTGGCTGGGAGGGTATGCGTAGAACTGCGTATACGGACGGGGGGCTGGGGACGCAAGGCGACCGGAGAGGACAAGTGGAGCTGGACAAGGCCTACGAGCGCATGACGGCGGTCGCCGTGGCCGCGCTGCACGAGCGGGAACCCGAGCGTCTGTGGCCGGTGTTCGCCGCCGCTCTGGCGGACCTGTGCGGCGGCGAGGCCGTCGTCCACAAACTCGACGACTGGAGCGAGAGCCAGGGCCGGATCGGCACGACACCCGACGCTGCCGCCGTCGAACTGGACCGGCTCGACGACGCGGATCTGCGGCTGTTCCGCGCGGGCTATCCCTTCGCCCAGCGTTACGCGGCCGGGACCGACCGTTCCCCGGTCACCGCGCACCGCGCAGTGGGCCGTGTCTGGCCGGACAGTCCGACAGCGCGCCTGCTCGGTGAGGTCCTGGACGTCGATCACGTACTGGGTGTGCCGCTCCCCGACAGCACGGCACCGGTCACCGGGTGCCTCGTGTACCGCTCCGGTACGGACTTCACCGACGACCACCTCGCCATGGCCGAGCGCGCGCAGCCGCTGCTGGCCGCGGTCGAACGGCAGCGGCAGTTGCTGGCGCAGTGGCGACGGATGCTCGGCCCGGACGGCGCGCCGGACCAGCGGGCGGCCGACTGCGCGTTGACTCCCCGCGAGACCACCGTTCTGCTGCTGCTGACGGACGCGCTCACCGCTGACGCCATCGGCCGTCGCCTCGGCATCTCCATCCGTACCGTGCACAAGCACGTCGAGAACATCTACCGCAAGCTGGGCACCCGGGACCGTGTCGGCACCGTGCTGCGCGCCCAGCGACTCGGCCTGATCCCGTCGCCCGGCCCACCCGGGACCGGGCCCTGGGCTCGCCCCTCGTCCTCGGTCACCGTGGAGCGGTCCTCCGGGAGCGAGCGGACCTGAAGGGCTGTCAGCCGATCTGTCCCTGAGGGGGCGACAGTCCGCGAGCCGTCCGGAGCCAGATGACCGACGCGGCCGCCGTGGCCGTGCCGAGGAGGCCGTGGACGCGCTTGGCGCCTACGAGCCCTCCAGGGCGCGGAGCTTCCTCCGTTGTCGATCGCCCACTCGGATGGCGGATCAGGTGTCGTTGCAGGAAGGACATCAACTCGGTCCACGACTTGACCCATGCTCGCGGCAGGTGCGCCCCGGGCAGTGATCCGCGGGGCGCGACTGGAACAGCGCGTCAGGCCAGGGAGAACTTGGCAACGTACTCGTCGAAGGGTTCGATGCCGACTTCTGCACGGAGTTCGTTCATGCGCTCGGGCTCTTCACAGGGCCACGGAATCGGTGCCCCGTCCTTCACGCCGGCGATTTGCGTGCCGTAGACCTGCTTGCGGCCCTCATTGACCAGCGTGCGGTCGCACAGGAAGGCCAGCTCGCGCGGGCTGGCCGAGCCTGCCGACACCGCCTGCCGCATCAGATGGAGGGCGCGCCGCTGGACATCGAGCTGCCGGTCGGCGTGCTGGGCGATCAGCCATGCTGCGCGTGCGGCCTCCTCACCGACCAGTTCTGCCGTCGGCCAGCCGTATTCGTCCATGATCTCGCCCAGCCGGTCACCGTGCCGGGCGGTCAGCCGCCGCCAGGCCAGCTGCTCGGCAGGGTCATCGCTGTTCGCGCGGACTGCGGACCGGTGATCGGCCGCAGCCATGTCCGTGAGCTCCACGGCCAGCGCGGCAACGTCGTACGCCACTCTCAACTCCTGGGTCGGATCAGTGTGTTGTGCTCCGTTGCCCGCAAGCTTAAAGGTGTAAATCAGACGTAAAGATCATTCCGGAGAACGGTGACAGGCACCTCCCCGCACGGGGATAATGGATCTACCCCCGAAGCCAGAGCCGGATCGCTACGACAGTCACGGTGCCCTGGAAGACATAGGCACACTTGTCGAACGGGCCCGGACGCGCGCGGCCGCACGAACGGCTGTCCAGTCAGCCCAGGAAGCTCAGCCGCACCCGGCGGTCGGGGTTGTCCTTGTTGGTGTCCACCAGGCACACGGACTGCCAGGTTCCCAGCTCCAGGTGGCCGGCGATCACCGGAAGGGTCGCGTGCGGGGGGACGAAGGCCGGCAGGACGTGGTCGCGGCCGTGGCCGGGGCTGCCGTGCCGGTGCTGCCAGCGGTCGTCGGCGGGGAGGAGGGTGTGCAGGGCGGCGAGGAGGTCGTCGTCGCTGCCGGCGCCCGTCTCGATGACGGCGATCCCGGCGGTGGCGTGCGGGACGAAGATGTTGAGGAGGCCGTCGCGGCCGCCTGCCGCGTCCCGCAGGAATTCCTCGCATTCCCCGGTGAGGTCGACGACGCGTTCCCGGGAGCCGGTGGAGACGTTCAGCGTTCGGGTGGTGAAGGCATCTGACATGCCCCCATCCTGACCCATACGCGGGGTTTCACACCCCCTGGCACGATCGCTCACTGATACCAGGGGTCCACAAGACGAGACGCCCGTTGACCCGCCTGCTGCTGCAGTGGCGACCGACGTTCACCGGCCGGTGAGGCCCACGGTGACCCAGGCCGTTCACGTCAAGTGGCTGACCCGCGCCTTCGACGGCCGTGCCGGAGGAAGGAGACTCCGGCATGAGCGTACGACTGCACTGGTTCCTGCCGACGGGCGGAGACGGCCGCACCCCTGGTGGACCGGCACGCCTACGGCCCGAACGACGGGCGCAGGGCCGACGGAGTCCGTGCTCCGGACATCGAATACCTGGCGCAGATCGCCAAGGCGGCCGAGCAGGCTGGCTTCGTGTGCTCCGGCTATCCGCACCTGCAGGAGGCGTACTGGTTCGGGGAGGGCGCGATCCCCGGGCTGGCCGCGCGCGGGCTGCTGGAGCATACGGTCGCCTCCGGTGAGCGCCGCTGCTCGTGGCGGGCGGGCGCTGAGCAGCCGGGAAGATCCACGCGCGGCTCCCTGTTGGGAGAGGCGTGAACGGAACACGCGAGGTCGAGGTAGTCGTCATAGGCGCTGGTCAGGCCGGACTGGCCGGCGCCTATCACCTGCGGCGCGCCGGCTTCGAGCCGGACCGTGACTTCGTGGTGCTGGACCACTCCCCCGGGCCGGGGGGCGCCTGGCAGTTCCGCTGGCCGTCGCTGACGTACGGCAAGGTGCACGGGATGCACTCGCTGCCCGGCATGGAGCTGACGGACGCCGACCCGGCGCGGCCCTCGGCCGAGGTCGTCCGGGAGTACTTCGACCGGTACGAACGCACCTTCGATCTGCGGGTACGGCGGCCCGTGGATGTGCGGGCGGTGGGCGGGGGTGAACGCGGGCGGCTGCTGGTGGAGGCCTCGGACGGCGTCTGGTCGACGCGGGCGCTGATCAACGCGACGGGTACCTGGGACCGGCCGTTCTGGCCGCGCTATCCGGGCCAGGAGACCTTCCGCGGGCGGCAGTTGCACACCGCGCAGTACGCCGGCCCCGAGGATTTCGCCGGGCTGCGGGTCGTGGTCGTCGGCGGCGGCGCCTCGGGCACCCAGCATCTGCTGGAGTTGGCCCCGTACGCGGCCGCGACCACCTGGGTGACCCGGCGGCCTCCGGTGTTCCGCGAAGGGCCGTTCGACCAGGAGGCGGGCCGGGCCGCGGTCGCGCTGGTGGAGGAGCGGGTGCGGCAGGGTCTGCCGCCGCGCAGTGTGGTCTCGGTCACCGGGCTGCCCCTCAACGACGCCATCCGGAAGGGGCTGGCGGACGGCGTCCTGGACCGGCAGCCGATGTTCGACCGGATCACTCCGGACGGAGTGGCGTGGAACGACGGCCGGCACGTGGCTGCCGATGTCATCCTGTGGGCGACCGGCTTCCGGGCCGCGCTCGACCATCTCAGTCCGCTGCGGCTGCGTGAGCCGGGCGGCGGCATCCGGGTCGAGGGCACCCGCGCGGTGGCCGATCCGCGCGTCCACCTCGTGGGTTACGGACCCTCGGCCAGCACCATCGGCGCGAACCGGGCCGGTCGTGCGGCCGTCCGGGACATCAGGCGCTTGCTGGCCGAGGGACAGCCGGTCGCCGCGTGACGCCCCGGCGGCTCAGCGGACCGCAGGCGCCGAGGAGGCCGGGGACTGCGGCGGGCTCTGGCTCGGGGAGTGCGGCGGGCTCTGGCTCGGGGTCTGCGCCTGTCCCGTGCCCTGGTGCAGCGCGTTGAATTCCGCCACATTGCGCATATGCGTCGCGTAGTCGTCGGTGAAACGGGTGTCCCCGGGCTTGACCGTGACGAAGTACAGCCAGTTGCCCGGCGGCGGGTTGAGCGCGGCGTGCATCGCCTCCTCGCCGGGGTTGTCGATCGGTGTCGGCGGCAGGCCCATGCGCTGGTAGGAGTTGTACGGGTTCTCGATGCGGGTGTCGTCCTGGCTGGTGCGGACGGTGCTGCGGTTCAGTGCGTAGTTGATGGTCGAGTCCATCTGCAGCGGCATCCCGCGCTCCAGCCGGTTGAAGACGACCCGGGCGACCTTGCCCATGTCCGCCTTCGTCGCGGCCTCGGCCTGGATGATGCTGGCGATGGTGACGGCCTGGTAGATGTTCATCGCGTTCCGCTGTGCTCCGGCCGCGATCGGCGCCGCGTTGAACTTCTTGTCGGCGGTGTCGACCATGACACGCAGCAGGGACTCGGGCGTCGCCCCCTTCTCCACCGGATACGTCGCCGGGAAGAGATAGCCCTCGGGGTTGCCCTCGGCGTCGCCCGGCAGTTTCAGACCGGCTCTGCCGATGGATCTGCGGGTGCTGCCCGGGGGCAGTCTCAGGGCCTTGTCGATCGCGTCGTACACCTGGCTCGCGCGCCAGCCCTCCGGGATGACCAGGGTGGACGGCTTCGCCTCCTCGTGACCTCTCTCCAGCGTCAGCATCGGCACCGCCACGGCGGCGCCGGCCACGACGGCGCCGGCCACGACGAGGGCGAAGCGGCCTCGGCGCGTCAGTCGGATCGTGCTCCGTGGCGGAATCTTCATCTGCATGCGGGCACGGTAGTACGCATATCGTCATAAACCCGGCATATGTTCAGTTTGTCGATCGCTGCGTCAGCTTGTCGGTTCCAGTTGGGCGTCCCGGCGCACCAGGGCCGCGTAGCGCCCGTCCAGCTCCAGCAGTTCCTCGTGTGTGCCGCGTTCGGCGACCCGCCCCGAGTCCAGCACCATGATCTGGTCGGCATCGCGGACCGTGGACAGGCGGTGGGCGATGGTGACCGTCGTACGGTCGGCCGACAGGGCGTCGATGGCTTCCTGGACGGCGGCTTCCGTGCGGGTGTCGAGCGCGCTGGTCGCCTCGTCGAGGATGAGGACCGGCGGGTCGCGCAGGATGGTACGGGCTATGGCGAGGCGTTGCTTCTCGCCTCCGGAGAAGCGGTGGCCGCGTTCGCCGACGATCGTGTCGTAGCCGTCGGGCAGTGCCGCTATGTGGTCGTGGATCTGCGCCGCCTTGGCCGCCGCGTGCAGCTCCTCGTCGGTGGCGTCCGGCTTGGCGAAGCGCAGGTTGTCGGCGACCGAGGCGTGGAAGAGGTACGTCTCCTGCGAGACGACGCCGACCGCGCGGGCCAGGGTGTCGAAGTCGAGATCGCGGACGTCGATGCCGTCCAGGGTGACGCGGCCGCCGGTGACGTCGTAGAGGCGGGGCACCAGATAGCCGAGTGTGGACTTGCCGGCGCCGGTAGGGCCGACGACGGCGAGACTGCCCCCCGCGGGCACGGTGACGTCGATGCCGTCGAGGACCGGGCCGACCGCGTCGTTGTCGGCGTCGTAGCGGAACTGGACGTCCTCGAAGCGGACTTCGCCCTTGATCCGGTCGAGACGGACGGGCCGGTCGCGCTCGGTGATGTCGACGGGCAGGTCCAGGTACTCGAAGATGCGCTGGAAGAGCGCGAGCGAGGTCTGGATCTGGACGCCGGTCGCGAGCAGGCTGACGGCCGGGCGGAAGAGGCCCTGCTGGAGCGAGACGAAGGCGACGATGGTGCCGAGGGAGACCTCGGGTCCGCCGAACCGGAGGGCCAGGCCGGCGGTCCAGTAGATGACGGCGGGCATCGCGGCCATGACGATCGTGATCACGGCCATGCGCCAGCGCCCGGCCATGTTCGACTTCACTTCCAGGTCGACCAGGCGCTCGGACTCCTCGGCGAAGGACGCGGTGAGCGAGTCGGAGCGGCCCATCGTGCGGCCGAGCAGGATGCCGCTGACGGAGAGCGACTCGGTGACCGTGGCGGCCATCGTGGCCATCTGCTTCTGCCGCTGGGTGGTGATCTTCTTGCGTTCGTTGCCCACGCGGCGGCTGATCCACACGAACACCGGCAGCAGGAGCAGCGAGACGATCGTGAGCCGCCAGTCGAGGGCGACCATGGCGATGATCGTGGCGATCACGCTGGTGGCGTTGGAGACGAGGGAGGTGGCCGTGGAGGTGACGGTGGCCTGCATGCCGCCGATGTCGTTGGCGATGCGGGACTGCACCTCGCCGGTGCGGGTGCGGGTGAAGAAGGCGAGCGACATGCGCTGCAGCCGGCCGTAGACGGCGGTGCGCAGGTCGTGCATGACGCGCTGGCCGACGGTGGTCGAGATCAGCGTCTGGAGGACGCCGAAGACACTGGAGAGGACGGCGCTGAGGATCATGCCGAGCGCGAGCAGGCTCAGCAGGCCGGTGCGGCCCTGGGGGATGGCGACGTCCAGGGTCTCCTTCAGCAGGAACGGTGTGGCCACCGAGACCAGCGAGGAGGCGCCGACCAGCAGGCCGACGATCGCGAGCCGGCCGCGGTAGGGGTGGAAGAGCTTCAGGATGCGGCGCACCTGCCGGGGCTGTTCTCCGGCGTCGGCAGGCGGGGTCCAGGAGGGTTCACGGTCGGGATGCATGGGCTCCTACGGAGGGGAAGGGCGCCGGCCGGGGACGGGCCGCGCGAGGACGGAACGGATCGTAGCTCATTGTTACCTATACTCACAATGAACGGCGTCCTGATATTGTTCCCGCATGACCACCCCCGATCCCGACGGCCTGCTCGCCGAGCAGCTGCTGCGGCTGACCCGCCGGGTGCACCGCATCCAGAAGCGCCATCTGGAACAGCGTGGCCTGGGCGTCACCCCGGCCCAGTCCCGGCTGCTGCGCACCCTCGCACACTACGGCTCGCCCCCGCGCATGGCCGACCTCGCGGAGCGCCTGGAGGTGGTGCCCCGCGCGGTGACGACTCTGGTCGACGGGCTGGAGGCGAGCGGCAAGGTGCGGCGGGCGCCTGATCCGGTGAACCGGCGCGTGACCCGGATCGAGCTGACGGACGAGGGCCGCTCGACCCTGCGCGAGCTGCGCGGCGCCCGCCGCTCGGCGGCCGAGGAGATACTCGCTCCGCTGACGGGGAAGGAGCGCCAGGTGCTCGGCGTGCTGCTGGACACGCTCATCGACGGAGACGCGGCCAAGCAGTGCTGAACGGCCGCGCCTCCCGCTCCGGACGGCCAGAGCGGGAGGCGCGGGCGCCCCTGGAGGCGTCGTCGTCTCTCCGAGACCCGCGTGCCGCTGCCGCGTACCTCATCGTGCGAGGGGCGCGCCCCACACGGGTGGCCGCATCGCCGGGGTCAGCAACGGCTGCGGTCCTCTGTCAGCACTCCCTGAACCGTGGTCAGCGAGCGGTCGTAGCAGCCGTCGGAGCCGTACAGCCGATACCGCTCGGCCGACGTGCCCACCGCGTGCCGCTGGTCGCGCGGGACGTTGACCGTGTACGTGGCATCGCCCGTGTAGGTGTCGTCGAGCCGGGACCACACCGCGCGCCGGCCGTCCCGCCGCTCCACGACCGAGGCGCGGTCGCCGAGAGTCAGCGCGGTGCGCAGCCGGTTGTCCGAGCCGACGTTCGTGGCGCCGTTCATCGTGTACGTCCGGTGCGTGTGCGTCGTCCGCGTGGGGCCGTGTCCGCCGACGGTGACGGTCTCGTCGTCGGTCCAGGTCGCGTCGAGTCCGTCCGTGCTCTCGTCGTCGGTCCAGCGGTGGACGGAGGTGTGGGCGAGCGTCCGGCTGACGGTGGTGGTCACCCGGCCGTGCGAGGTGTCGAGGTACCCGGAGACGGTGAGCCGGTGCCCGGCGTCGGTGTCCACACGGTTCTCCGAGCCGGGCGTGTGGACGGATGAGTTGGTGAGGTCCGTCGCCCTGTAGCCGGTGAGCGCGCCGGTGATGTGCGCGCGGTGCGCATCCCGCCAGACCAGTACGTTCACCGGGGTGCTCCAGCCGGACCGTCCCGCGGGCACGCCGACGACGGAGACCTCGACGCGGTGCGGACGGCCGTCGTTGAGCAGGCCGGCGAACGGCGTCAGGTCGTATTCGACGGGCCGGACGTCGAAGGCGCGGGGGGCCGGGAGGACGTACCAGAGGAAGGGGTTGGACCAGCCGCCGGTCCATACGTTCGGGAACGGCGCGGCGATGCCGGCGAGTCGGCCGTCGACCTTGATCTGCACCTCGCGGTAGGGCCCGTGGTCGGCCTTGCAGGAGTAGGACGCCGGGTCGGCCACGGTCAGGTACCAGAACTCCTCGCAGCCGCCCCCCGATCCGGTCGCGTAGACCTCGGCGACGATCCGCTCGCTGTTGCGCGGGGTGGTGAGGGTCGTGCCGTCGGACGTGCCGGCGAGGGTGAGGACGCGGTCGGGCGCGGGGGTCCGGGGGCGGCCCGCGTAGAAGGTCAGGGTGACGTGCACATCGATGACCCCGGTGTATGTGTCGTCCACGACGTTGCCGATGAGCATCTCGACGTCCTGCGCGCCGCGGAAGGTGTCGCTGTAGCGGGTGACGTCCTTCTCGACATGCCACTCGATGCCGTCCGGCGAGGGCTCCGGTGTGGAGGTGCGCAGGATCTCGACCCCGCCGACGCTCAGATGGCCGAGCCGGTCGTACTGACGGCCCCTCACCTTGCCGTCGAGGCGCAGGACGATCTCGCTCCAGCTGTCGCCGCAGCCCTTGGGCGGGGTGTACGCGCCCCGGTAGGGGGTGAAGTCACGGAACTGGGCGTCGGCGAGCATGACCTGGCACGACCTGGTGTGCGGCCGGTCGAGCGGCGGTGACGCGGTCATCGGGTCGTGCCAGTCGGTGCCGAACTCCGCGGGTACGTCCACCCCTTGGGCGGCGGCGGTTCCGGTGCCGAAGAACGTGCTCACCAGGAGGGTCGCTCCGGCGAGCATGGACATGACTATCCGTCTTCTCATGGCCGTGTTCTACGGGGAGTTGACCGCCGACCGCAACGGGCAGACCGGACGAAGGCCACCGCGACCACCGCCGCGGGGCCGGCCGGTCACATGACCCCTCACGGGCGCGCACCGGGGGGACATTCAGTACTATAAGCACATCTTGCTGACATAGTGCGGTCATGGAGATCACCAAGGGGTCACTCCCGGGATCCGCGCACCAGGAGCCCCGGCAGGGGCGCCCCCGTCCTGTCCTCCGCAGCCGTCGCGCGGCCCTCGTCCTCGCCCTCGCCGGTACCGGCGCGTTCACGGGTGCCGCCGTTCTCGCCGGCATGCTCCCGCAGGGAACCGACGGCTCGCCCGCCCCCGGTCCGGCCGCCTCGTCGGGGCCGGCCCCCGCCCCTGGTGCACCGGGCATCGGCGACCCGCTGATGCCACTCGCCGGCAACGGCGGCTACACGGTCCGCCGCTACACCCTCGACTTCGACTGGCGGGCACCCCGGACACCCTTCGCCGCCGGCGCCGCCATCCGCGCCACCGCCACACAGTCCCTGTCCCGCTTCGACCTCGACTTCGCGGGCAACACCCTGCGCAAGGTCACGGTCGACGGCGCGCCGGCCGCCGCCGTACGCGACGGCGACGAACTCGTCGTCACCCCCGCGAAGCCGATCCCTCGTGGGAGTACGTTCACCGTCCGGGTGGCCTACACCGCCGACCCGACGCAGCGCCGGCACCGCGACGACGCCATCCAGGACTACGGCTGGGTCCCCACGTCCGACGGCACCGTGGTCTGCGCACAGCCCGACGGCGCGAAGATGATCTTCCCGGCGAACGACCACCCGAGCCTCCGGGCGCCCGTCACCTTCCGCATCAGCACCCCGCCGGGGCTCGACGCGGTGGCCAACGGCCGGCTCGTCGAGAGCGTCCGGCGCCCCGACGGGCGCGTCAGGTGGACATACGACTCCGAACAGCCGATCGCCCCGCAGCTCGTCCAGATGGCGATCGGGAAGTTCACGTTCGTCCACAGCACGGGCCCGCGCGGGCTGCCCCTGCGGGACGTGGTCCCGGACGGCCTGGTCGGCGACACCGAGACCTACCGCTCGCTCACCACGGAACACCTTGCCTGGCTGGAACGCCGGCTCGGCCCGTACCCGTTCCGCCGCTACGGCGTGCTGGTCGGGGACACCGACCTGCCCGTGGCGCTCGAGACGCAGTCGCTGTCCGTCGTGCCGAAGGACGATCTGCTGGGCGAGCGGGTCGACGCCGAACGCAATCTCGTTCACGAGCTGACCCACCACTGGATGGGTGACAGCGTCGCCATCCGGCGCTGGTCCGACCTGTGGCTGAGCGAGGGCCATGCCCGGTTCTACGAACGTCTGTACTCCGGCGAGCACGGCGGTGCCGGCTTGGAGGACGCGATGCGGGCGGCGTACGAGCAGCACGACCAGTGGCGGCGCGACGAGGGGGCACCTGCCGCGCCCACGGAGCCGACGCTGTTCAAGGTGATGCGCTACGACGGCTCGGCGCTGGTGCTGTTCGCCCTGCGGGAGAAGGTCGGCGCGGAGACCTTCGACAGGATCGAGCGGTCCTGGGTGACGAAGTACCGGGGCCGGGCGGCCGGGACCCGGGAGTTCATCGCACTCGCGTCCCAGGTCGCGGGCGAGGATCTGAACACCTTCCTGAACCCGTGGCTGTACGGTCCGCACACCCCGCCCATGCCGGGCCACCCCGACTGGCAGGTGGACCCGGTCGAGGACTGAGCCGCACGCCGCCGACCGAGTGGCCTCTGCCCGGCCGCTCGGCCACCCCGGTGACGCTTGGCGCGACGTGGCGGGCCAAGCACGGAAACGTACCAGGGGTGGCGTTCAGGACAACTCCCTTTGTCCTGATGGTGACGAGCATGTCTGGAGAACCGTGCAATGAGAAGACCGGCCACCCCACGTGTTCCCGACGCCCTCCGCGGGTACCGCCGAACAGCTTGCGTGATCGCGTCGGCGGCGGTGCTCGCGCCGCTGCTGCTCCTCCCCGTGTCCGGCGACGACGGGTCACCGGACCGGCGGCTGCAGGACGCCTTCGAGGATGCCGCGCGCGAGTACCACGTGCCGCGCAGCGTGCTCATGAGCGTGTCCTACGCGCAGTCGCGATGGGACTCCCATCCGGGCGCCCCCAGCGTCGCCGGCGGCTACGGACCGATGCACCTGCTCGACACCGGCCGGCTCCAGGACCCGGCAGGGGCGGCGGGCCCGCAGACGCCGCACGACACCGTCACCCGGCCGCGCCCGGGAAAGGCCGGGACGACCGCAGCACCTGAGGCCGACACCTCGGGCGGCCACGTCGTGCAGCCGGCGGACCTGGAGCGCGCCGCACGCCTGATCGAGGTCCCGGCCGAGCGCCTGCGGACGGACGCCGTCGCCAACGTACGCGGCGGCGCGGCCCTTCTGGCCGCCACGCAACGCCTGCTCGGCAAGCCCCTCAGCGACGATCCGGCGGACTGGTGGGAGGCGGTGGAGCACTACCCGGGCACCCGTGACATCACGTCAGCGGCGAACTACGCCAACGACGTCTTCGAGGTGATCCGCAAGGGAGCGCACCGCACCACCGCCGAGGGACAGGAGGTCACCCTCGCCGCCAGCCCCGGCGTACGCCCCCGCATCGCCCGCCCCCAGAGTCCACGGCCCAAGGAGGTCGAGTGCCCCGCGGAGCTGTCCTGCGACTGGCTCAGCGCACCGTACGAGCAGATCGACGACGACGGCACATACGGCAACCACGACCTCGCCGACCGCCCCAGGGACCAGAAGATCGAGTACATCGTCATCCATGACACCGAGGCGAAGCTGCCCAGGATGTTCGAGACGGTGCAGGATCCGACGGAGTCGTCGTGGCACTACTCGATCCGCTCCAGCGACGGCCACATCACCCAGCACGTCAAGACCAAGGACGAGGCCTGGCACTCCGGCAGCCAGTTCGTGAACGCCCGCTCGATCGGCATCGAGCACGAGGGTTTCCTCACCCAGCCCGGCACCTGGTACACGGAACGGATGTACCAGGCCTCGGCGCGCCTGGCACGTTACCTGGCGAAACGTTACGGCATTCCGCTCGACCGGCAGCACATCATCGGCCATGACAACGTGCCGTCGCCGACCGCCGACACCATCCCCGACATGCACGACGACCCCGGCCCCTTCTGGGACTGGCGGCACTACTTCGACCTGCTGGGAGCGCCGCTCCGGGCCACGGCCGGACCGAACAGCGACATGGTGACGATCCTGCCCGACTTCGCCACCCACAAGCCGCCGTTCACGGGGTGCGCCGGCAGCGGTGAGCCGTGTCCGGCGCACGGTTCCAGCGCCGTCCGCCTCCACACCGAACCGAACGAGAACGCTCCGCTGATCCAGGACCCCGGCCGCAAGCCGGACGGCGACGCTTCCACGGAGGACGTCAACGATCTGGGGTCGCGCGTCTCCGCCGGCCAGACCTTCGCCGTCGCCGGGCGCAGCGGCGAGTGGACGGCGATCTGGTTCCAGGGCCGCAGGGCGTGGTTCAAGAACCCGAGGAAGCACCCGACGGCCGTCGGCGCGACCGGCCGGATGGTGACGCCGAAGGAAGGTCTGGACGAGATCCCGGTGTACGGGCGTGCCCTCCCGGAGGCGGACGCCTACCCCGAGGGAGTGGAAGAGCAGCCCCAGTCGCCGCTGCCCTATCACTTCGCGGCGGGCCAGCGGTACGTGACGCAGGCCCGCGTCGGAAGTTCGTACGTCGACAGGTCGTCCTTCGCCGACACACCCGAGCCGGTGGTGAAGGGCCAGGAGGGCTACTACCAGATCCAGCTCGGCCACCGGCTCGCCTACGTCCGGGTGAGCGACGTGGACGTACTGGCCACACCCGCCACGGCAGGACCGCCGTCGGCGCACAAGGACCGCCCGGCCGGGCGCTAGGCGGCCGGGAACCGCCCAGTGCCGCTCCGGTGGTCCCCGCGAACCGGACACCACCGCCCTCGTTCGCCCCAGGGGCAGGCGGCCTCGTACGGCGGGGTGCCCGGGAGACGGGCTGAGTCGACGGCGATGACGTAGCCGAGGTCCTACCGGTGCGCCCCGTCCCCGCGGCACCCACCGTGCCGGATGATCGGTCGCCCGGACTGCCGACGTGTCGGGCGGCGGATCCCTTGGCCGGAAGTGGGCCGTCAGCACGGCCGTCCAGGAAAACCGTTTGAACTTCACCACTCTGCGACGCGAACCTTTCACGGCTTGTTGCCGCGCATTGCCGCTGCCCCCTCCCCTGACACGAGCCACTGGGACGCCATGCAGATTCAAGACCTTCCGTATTCCGATCCGGGCGTCCCCGACGCTCGCTCGGGTCCTCGCTTCCTGTGGTGGCTCTGGCGCAACCAGACGGGCGGGCAGCTGAAGTCACTCGGCTGGGGCCTGCTGCACTTCGTCTCCGTCTCCGCCCTGCCCTTCTGCGTCGGCCTCGCCGTCCAGGCGGTCGTCGACCGCTCCGGCACCGGGCTCGCGCTGACGGGTGGTCTGATGCTGCTGTGCGGCGCGGGCATCGCCGTCGGCGACACCTTCCTGCACCGGGCCGCCGTCACCAACTGGATCACCGCCGCCGCCCGCGTCCAGCAACTGCTCGCGCGCAAGGCCGCCCAGTTGGGCTCCGCACTGACCCGGCGGGTCGCGGCCGGTGAGGTGGTGGCCGTCTCCACCGGTGACGTGGAGAAGATCGGCTGGTTCGTCGAAGCGGTCTCACGGTTCACCGCGGCCGCGCTGACGGTCGTCGTGAGCTGTGTCGGCCTCCTCGTCTACCAGCCCGCCCTGGGCGTGGTGGTCGCCGTCGGCCTGCCCGTCGTGGCGCTCGCCGTGCTGCCGCTGCTGCCCCGCGCGACCCGCCGCGCCGATGTGCAGCGCGAGAAGGCGGGCCGGGCCACCGAACTGGCGTCGGACACGGTCGCCGGCCTGCGCGTGCTGCGCGGCATCGGCGGCGAGGAGCTGTTCCTCGACCGCTACCGCCGGGCCTCGCAGGAGGTACGGCACGCCGCGGTGCGCAGCGCCCGGATGTGGTCGCTGATCTCCGCCATCCAGGTGCTGCTCCCCGGGGTACTGCTGATCGCGGTCGTCTGGCACGGCGTCCACCTGGCCCGACAGGGCCGGATCACGGTCGGCGAACTCGTCACCGTGTACAGCGCGGTGATGATCCTGAACTATCCCTTGCGCCACTTCGAAGAGATCGCGATGGCCTACTCCTTCTCCCGCCCCTCGGCCAAACGGGCCGCGCGCGTGCTGTCGCTGGAACGGGCCACCGCCACCGACGGCATCCGCGCTGCCGAGGTGCCGGGCGGTGACCTGTACGACCCCGACACCGGTCTGCTCGCTCCCGCCGGCCGGCTCACCGCCGTGGTCTGCGGCGACCCGGACGCGGCGGGCAGGCTCGCGGAGCGGCTGGGCGGCCACTCCGCCGAGCCGGGCCGCTCGGTGCTGCTCGGCGGGGTGCCCCTGGACGAGCTCCCCCTGGACAGCGCCCGTACCGCTGTCCTCGTCCAGGACAAGGACCCGGTCCTGCTCTCCGGCACCCTGCGCGAACTGCTCGACGTGCCCGCCTCCGGTGCCGTGCGGGCCGCGGACGCGCTGGCGGCGGCACAGTGCGAGGACGTCCTGGACGCGCTCGTCCAGGGTTCGGTGGACGCCGCCGACCCGATGGACGCCCGCATCACCGAGCGCGGCCGCTCCCTCTCCGGTGGCCAGCGCCAGCGGCTCGCCCTGGCCCGGTCACTGATCACCGACCCGGAGGTGCTGGTACTGGACGAGCCGACCTCCGCGGTCGACTCACACACCGAGGCACGGGTCGCGGACGGACTGCGCCGGCTGCGCTCGGGGCGGACGACGGTGGTGTTCACCTCCTCGCCGCTGCTGCTCGACCGCGCGGACCGGGTCGCCCTGGTCCACGAGGGCGAGGTCGTGGTGACCGGCGTCCACCGTGAACTGGTCGACGGGGAGTCCCGCTACCGGGCCGTGGTGACGCGCGAGACGGAGCCGGCCGCGGCCGGCACGGACGTGGACCCGTCCGACGGGGAGGTCCTGCTGGGCGCTCTGGCGGAGCTGGAAGAGATCGAGGAGAGCGCATGATCGGCGTTGCGCCACCGGCGTACGACCCGGCGGCCCCGACGACCGCCACCACCCTGCCCGTCGGCGCGGCCGGGACCGTACGCGCCTACGTCGCCGAGCTGTTCCGCCGGCACCGTCGCGCCTTCCTGATGCTCATCGCCGTCAACACGGTGGCCGTGGTCGCCTCCATGGTGGGCCCCTACCTGCTCGGCGGCCTGGTCGAGCGCGTGTCGGACGGCGCCCGGGAGCTTCATCTGGGTCTGACCGCGGGGGTGTTCGTGCTTGCGCTGGCCGTGCAGGCCGTGTTCGTCCGGCAGGTGCGGCTGCGGGGCGCGATGCTCGGCGAGCGGATGCTGGCCGACCTGCGCGAGGACTTCCTCGTCCGGTCGGTCGGGCTGCCGCCGGGCGTGCTGGAGCGGGCGGGCACCGGCGACCTGCTCTCCCGCATCACCACCGACATCGACCGCCTGGCCAACGCCATGCGCGAGGCCGTGCCGCAGCTGGCGATCGGTGTCGTGTGGGCCGTGCTGCTGCTCGGCGGGCTCGTCGTGACGGCCCCGCCGCTGGCGGCCGCCGTCCTGCTGGCCGTGCCGGTGCTCGTGGCCGGATGCCGCTGGTACTTCAAGCGGGCGCCTTCCGGCTACCGCTCCGAGGCCGCCGGGTACGCCGCCGTGGCAGCCGCGCTCGCCGAGACCGTGGACGCGGGGCACACCGTCGAGGCGCAGCGCCTCGGCGCACGCCGCGTCGCGCTGTCGGAGCGGCGGATCAAGGAGTGGACGGCCTGGGAGCGCTACACCCTCTGGCTGCGGTCCGTGCTCTTCCCGGTGATCAACGCCGTGCACGTCCTCGTGCTCGGTTCGGTCCTGATGGCCGGTGGTGTGTTCGTCCTGCGGGGCTGGATCGGGGTGGGCCAGCTGACCACGGGCGCCCTCATCGCGCAGATGCTCGTCGACCCGGTGAACCTGATCCTGCGCTGGTACGACGAGGTGCAGGTGGCCCAGGTGTCGCTGGCCCGCCTGGTCGGGGTGCGGGACGTCGAGCCGGACGCCGGGGACGGCTCGCTGGCCCCCGCCGGGCGGGAGGTGCGCGCCGACCGGGTGCACTTCGGCTACCGCGAGGGCGTCGACGTGCTGCGCAAGGTCTCCCTGGACGTCGCGCCGGGCACCCGGCTGGCTCTGGTCGGCCCCTCGGGCGCGGGCAAGTCCACCCTGGGACGGCTGCTTGCCGGGATCTACGCACCCCGGGACGGCCGTGTCACCCTGGGCGGGGCGGAGCTGTCCCGGATGCCTGCCGAACGTGTCCGCTCGCACGTCGCCCTGGTCAACCAGGAACACCATGTGTTCGTGGGTTCCCTGCGCGACAACCTCCTGCTGGCCCGCACCGGCGCCACGGACGCGGAGCTGTGGGCGGCCCTGGGCGCGGTCGACGCGGACGCGTGGGCGCGGGCGCTGGACGACGGCCTGGGCACCGAGGTCGGCTCCGGCGGCCTCGCGCTGACCCCGGCGCAGGCCCAGCAGATCGCGCTGGCCCGGCTGGTGCTGGCCGATCCGCACACCCTGGTCCTCGACGAGGCGACCTCGCTGCTCGATCCGCGCGCGGCACGGCATCTGGAACGCTCCCTGGCCCGGGTGCTGGACGGCCGCACCGTGGTCGCCATCGCCCACCGCCTGCACACCGCCCACGACGCCGACGTGATCGCCGTGGTGGAGAACGGCCGCATCAGCGAGCTGGGCAGCCATGATGAGCTGGTGGCGGCGAACGGGGCGTACGCGGCGCTGTGGCGGTCCTGGCACGGGTGAGGATCCGCCGAGGGCACGGGCGCCGGTGCGCGGACGACGCGGAGTGCACCCGTGGCAGGTGAGGGTGCGAGGTGCACCGGCGCCCGTGCCGTCGGCGCGCAGAGGGCACCACAGGTGAAGGTGCACCGCGTGCACCGGCGCCCGTGCCGTCGGCGTGGAGAGCGGCCCCGGCACCCGGCCGGCTGCAGGGTGCGGCTCCCATGACGCCGGTGCCTGCGCCGATGAGTCCGCGGATGGTGCCCGCGCCACTCGTACGGGCCGCCCAAGGTGCCGGAGCCGCCCCGACGGCTGCGGTGCCCCGGTGAGCGGATGGTGAGAGGACCCGCCCACGACGTACCACCGGCGCCCCGTCGGTCCCGCCGGGCCCCGGCAGCGGGCGCGGGGGCCCGGCCCGGGACTCGTGCCGTTGCGCGGTCCCGAGCCGGGGTGGAAGTCTGGAGAACGGCACCGGTGCGGAAAACGCCCGGGAACCACTCGGTTCGCGTCGCGTACCCGTGCCGGGCGTGCCGACGGCCCGCAGCCCGTTTCGGCGGCACGCGGCCGTCTTCACCACCTGGAGGTACTCGTGGACAGCGCCGACGGTTGGGGGGATGACGTCTACCAGCCCGATCCCTCGGAGATCCGGGAGGACTCGGGAGTGCTCGACGTCGAGGACACACTGGACTTCGACGGCGTCACCGACCCCCTCGACCGCGGCTGGTCCCCTCCCGAACGGCCGTGGGCGGTGGACCACGTCGGTGTGACGGCGGCCGAACGACAGGCGGGCGAAACCCTCGACCAGCGGCTCGCCGAGGAGCTGCCGGACCCCGCTCCGCCCGACGGCGACGGCATCGGCGACTGCGACGGCACCGACGGCGAACTCCTCGACAACGAGGTCGGCAACCTCCGCTCCGGCCGGCTGGTGGCCCCCGACGAAGGAGCGCACGAGGACGAGGAGGCCGCCCTCGTCGCCACCGACGTCGGTATCGACGGTGCCGCCGCCTCCGCGGAGGAGGCCGCGATGCACGTCGTCGACGAGGACTCCCTCCCGGGCTGACCCGCCCGCCCGGCCGCACCGCACGAGGAGCCGCCCTGCAGCAGGACGAGCACCCCGGCTACCACCCCGTGGTCTTCCCGGGACCGCGCCGCGGGCTACGCCTTCCTGACCCGGTCCACCGCGCGAAGCGAGCAGACCGTCGAGTGGGACGACGGCCGGAGTTACCCGGTGGCCGACGTGGAGATCTCCTCCGAGATCCACCCCTTCTACACCGGCAAGGCCCGCACAGTGGACACCGAGGGCCGCATCGCCCGCTTCGAGCGCCGCTACGGCGGGGCGGAGCCGGGCGATGCGACCTGACGCAGCACGTCGGCCCCGGACGCGAGCGACGTGTCAGGCACCCCGAGCGGGTCGGGCGGCTCAGATCATGTTGAGGGCCGCCGCGCCGCCCACGCCCCCGAGCAGCATGAACGCCGGCATCAGGACCTTCAGCTCCACCCAGCTGCCGGCCCGGAACCGCATCGGCTTCGGCGGCCCCACCGGGTACCAGCGCTTGCGGCCCACCGGGATCGGCCACAGGATCGGGCACCCGGACACGGTCAGCGCGTCCCCGATGTCGTGCACCAGCGCGCCGAGCACGATCGGCAGTCCCAGCCACAGGTACTCCTGCCCGGGCGCCGTGAACAGCCAGTCCGAGCCGTTGCCGGGCTTGTCCAGCACCCCCGCGAGGATCCACGCGCTGGTCGCCGCCAGCAACCAGACCAGCACATCGCTGCTGGAGCCGCGCGCCGCCCGCCACAGCAGGCCCTCGATGGCCAGCACCATGTGCACGAACAGGATCGCCAGTACCGCCCAGCGACCGCCCGTGATCGCCGCCCCGGAACAGGCGGCGCCGGTCAGGACCGCCCACAGCCAGGTGTGCGTCAGCGTGCGGTGGCCTCCGGAGCGGCGGGGATCCCCCTGCTTCCTGGTCGCCTTGTAGACGGCGTACGACAGCTTGTCGACGATCTCGCAGATCCAGCGGGAGATCGGCCCGAAGGCGCGGGAGATGGTGGCTGCCTTGTGATCGAGGTCCGGAGCGAGTGCGGCGCCGGCACAGATCAGTGCGCCGACGAGAAGAACCGGCCAGGGCATCGGGTGACCGGCCGCGGCGGCGGCCGCTCCGACTCCGAGCCAGGCGGCGGCCCCCGACAGTGAGTGTGCTGGTCCCATCATGGCCGCTTCCCGCCCCATTCCTCGTGTACCGCTGTCCAGTTGACCTGGTGCGCTGACGCTGCGCCGGCGACACAGCGTAGCGGCCATGATCTTCGTACCCGCAGCCGATTCCCCTCTCGGCGACGAGGCCAGGCAAGATGGGTGCGTGACCCTCATCGATCAGCTGCCGCCGACCGCCGACCCCGACGCCCTGTACGAAGCCTTCGAGTCGTGGGCGCAGGAACGCGGCCTCACCCTCTATCCCCACCAGGAGGAGGCGCTGATCGAGGTGGTCTCCGGGGCGAACGTGATCGTCTCGACGCCCACCGGGTCCGGCAAGAGCATGATCGCCGCCGGCGCGCACTTCGCCGCGCTGGCCCGGGACGAGGTCACCTTCTACACGGCGCCGATCAAGGCGCTGGTGTCCGAGAAGTTCTTCGAACTCTGCAAGATCTTCGGCACGGAGAACGTCGGCATGCTCACCGGCGACGCCTCCGTGAACGCCGACGCACCCGTGATCTGCTGCACCGCCGAGGTGTTGGCGTCGATCGCGCTGCGCGACGGCAGGGGCGCGGACGTCGGCCAGGTCGTCATGGACGAGTTCCACTTCTACGCGGAAGGTGACCGCGGCTGGGCCTGGCAGATCCCGCTGCTGGAACTTCCCCAGGCGCAGTTCATTCTGATGTCGGCCACGTTGGGTGATATGTCCTTCTTCGAGAAGGACCTCACCCGCCGCACCGGCCGCCCCACCTCGGTGGTCCGGTCCGCGACCCGCCCGGTTCCCCTCTCCTACGAGTACAAGCTCACCCCGCTCACCGAGACGCTCACCGAGCTGCTGGAAACCAAGCAGGCGCCCGTCTACATCGTGCACTTCACGCAGGCGCAGGCCGTGGAGCGGGCGCAGGCGCTGATGAGTATCAACATGTGCTCGCGCGAGGAGAAGGACCAGATCGCCGAGCTGATCGGCAACTTCCGCTTCACCACCAAGTTCGGCCGCAATCTCTCCCGTTACGTACGGCACGGCATCGGCGTCCACCACGCCGGCATGCTGCCCAAGTACCGGCGCCTGGTGGAAAAGCTCGCCCAGGCCGGCCTGCTGAAGGTCATCTGCGGCACGGACACCCTCGGCGTGGGCGTCAACGTGCCCATCCGCACGGTGCTGTTCACCGCGCTGACCAAGTACGACGGCAGCCGCGTGCGTACGCTGCGGGCCCGCGAGTTCCACCAGATCGCGGGCCGGGCCGGCCGGGCGGGCTTCGACACGGCCGGACTCGTCGTGGCGCAGGCGCCCGAGCACGTCGTCGAGAACGAGAAGGCTCTGGCGAAGGCGGGCGACGACCCGAAGAAGCGCCGCAAGGTGGTGCGCAAGAAGGCGCCGGAGGGCTTCGTCGGCTGGACGGAGAACACCTTCCAGAAGCTGATCGACTCGGAGCCGGAGCCGCTCACGTCCCGCTTCCGGGTCACGCACACGATGCTGCTGTCGGTGATCGCCCGTCCCGGCAACGCCTTCGAGGCGATGCGCCACCTCCTGGAGGACAACCACGAGCCGCGCAAGCAGCAGTTGCGGCACATCCGCCGGGCCATCGCGATCTACCGCTCGCTGCTCGACGGCGGGATCGTGGAGAAGCTGGACAAGCCGGACGCCGAGGGCCGCATCGTCCGGCTCACGGTCGACCTCCAGCAGGACTTCGCGCTCAACCAGCCGCTGTCCACGTTCGCGCTCGCCGCGTTCGAACTCCTCGACCCCGAGTCGCCGTCCTACGCCCTCGACATGGTGTCCGTGGTGGAGTCCACGCTGGACGACCCGCGGCAGATCCTCGTCGCCCAGCAGAACAAGGCGCGCGGCGAGGCCGTCGCCGCGATGAAGGCGGACGGTGTCGAGTACGAGGAGCGCATGGAGCGCCTCCAGGACATCACGTACCCGAAGCCGCTGGAAGAGCTGCTCTTCCACGCGTACGACACCTACCGCAAGAGCCACCCCTGGGTCGGCGACCACCCGCTGTCGCCGAAGTCGGTCGTCCGGGACATGTACGAACGGGCGCTGTCCTTCACGGAGCTGGTGTCCCTCTACGAGCTGGCCCGCACCGAGGGCATCGTGCTGCGCTACCTCGCCAGCGCCTACAAGACCCTTGACCACACCATCCCGGACGACCTGAAGTCCGAGGACCTGCAGGACCTGATCGAGTGGCTGGGCGAGATGGTCCGCCAGGTGGACTCCAGCCTGCTCGACGAGTGGGAGCAGTTGGCCAACCCGGAGGAGATGACCGCCGAGGAGGCCCAGGAGAAGGCCGACGAGGTCAAGCCGGTCACCACCAACGCGCGCGCCTTCCGGGTCCTGGTCCGCAACGCGCTGTTCCGCCGCGTGGAGCTGGCCGCCCTGGACCAGGTCGAGGAACTGGGCGAGATGGACGCCGAGTCCGGCTGGGACGCCGAGGCGTGGGGCGAGGCGATGGACGAGTACTGGGACGAGTACGACGACCTCGGCACCGGTCCCGACGCCCGTGGGCCCAAGCTGCTGGTGATCAAGGAGGAGCCGGAGAACGGCCTTTGGCGCGTCCGCCAGATCTTCGACGACCCCAACGGCGACCACGACTGGGGCATCAGCGCGGAGATCGACCTGGCGGCGTCCGACGCCGAGGGCCGTGCGATCGTCCGCGTCACCGATGTCGGCCAGCTGTGAGCACAGGAGAATCCCACCGATGACCACGAACCCGGCCGAGAGACTGGTCGACCTGCTCGACCTGGAGCAGATCGAGGTCAACATCTTCCGTGGCCGAAGCCCGCAGGAGTCCCTGCAGCGGGTCTTCGGCGGCCAGGTCGCGGGCCAGGCGCTGGTCGCCGCCGGGCGTACCACGGAGGGCGACCGCCCGGTGCACTCCCTGCACGCGTACTTCCTGCGCCCGGGCCGTCCCGGCGTGCCGATCGTGTACCAGGTCGAGCGGGTCCGCGACGGCCGGTCGTTCACGACCCGCCGGGTCACGGCCGTGCAGCAGGGCCGCACGATCTTCAATCTGACCGCCTCCTTTCACAAGCCCGAGGAAGGACCGTTCGAGCACCAGCTGCCGCCGGCCCGTGACGTGCCGGACCCTGAATCGCTGCCGACGGTGACCGACGAGATCCGCAAGCATCTGGGCGCACTGCCGGAGCAGTTGGAGCGGATGGCGCGCCGCCAGCCCTTCGACATCCGCTACGTGGACCGGCTGCGCTGGAACGCTCAGGAGATCGAGGGAGCCGAGTCGCGCAGCGCCGTATGGATGCGCGCGGTAGGACCGCTCGGTGACGACCCGCTGGTCCACACCTGCGCGCTGACCTACGCCAGTGACATGACCCTCCTGGACGCGGTCCGCATTCCGGTCGAACCCCTGTGGGGCCCGCGGAACTTCGACATGGCCTCGCTGGACCACGCCATGTGGTTTCACCGGCCGTTCCGCGCGGACGAGTGGTTCCTGTACGACCAGGAATCGCCGATCGCCACCGGCGGGCGCGGTCTGGCCCGCGGGCGCATCTACGACCTGCGGGGGCGCCTGCTCGTCTCGGTCGTCCAGGAGGGGCTCTTCAGGGCCCTGTAGAGGGCTGCCGGGCGGGGCCCGTGGTCGCTGTCCAGAACCGCACGGGGTTCAGGGGCGCAAGTGGTTCAGAACCGCACGGGTCCAGAACCGCACGGGGTTCACACCCGCACGGGCCGCGGGCCTCTCCGCCGCAGCCAGGCCCGCAGGCCGCGGGCCGGCCGCGGCGGGTCCTGTCCGGGGTCGTCGTGCCGGGGCACGGAGGGCGGGCTCGGCGGTGCCGCCGGCCCTGCCGGGCGGGTGACCGTTCGCGCCATCGGCGCGATCGGCCGCGCCGCCGCCCGCGTCACCGACGCCACGCGGCGGGCAGCCGGGCGCGGGGCGGGCGAGAGGGCACGGGCCTCCCCGATCGCACGGGTCAGCTCGCTGCGCAGCCACTCGATCTCGTCCGTGTCGTGCGCGGTCATGATCCGCTCGGTGAGGTGTGCGGAGGGCGACCCGGGAGCCCCTTGTCCGGGTGGTGCTGCCCGGAACCGGTTGACGTGGGCGCGCTCGTACGGATCCTTGACGACGTCGGCGACCTCGACGGGCGCGAGCAAGGCGGCCAGGGCTCCGGCGCGGGCCCAGGAGTCCTCGGCCTGCCGCAGCAGGAATCCGAGGTGTCGACCGCGCCAGTTGCGGGCGCGCAGATCCACTCCCGCCTCCAGCTGACCCCGCAGCGTCTCGGGCGTACGCCCTTTGAGCAGGTGCGCGTTCTCTGCGCCCGCCGTGAAGTTCCGCAGCTCCTCCGCCAGATAGAGCCAGACCACGGCTCGATAGCGGTTCAGGTAGAAGTTCAAGGGCACCAGCAGGCCCAGACGCGCGAGCCGGGTGAACCGGCCTGCCGGAATCTCCATCAACGCGGCGCCCTCCGCGGTCCCCACGACTCGTACCCGGTCACGGAGACCTTCGGGGAAGCCTTCCTGGGCGCGAAGGCGGTCGATCTCCGCGCGCTCCACCCGCCGCCCTCCTCCCCCGCCGTCGTCCGGCACGGTCCGGATATGGCCGAGCTGGACGGCGAGGCCGAACTCGCTTCGCTTGAGCCCCAGTTCACGAGCGGCACGGGCCGGAGTGCAGCTGATGGGACGGGGTGGGCGGAAGGTGCTTGCCGACATGGTCGTACTCCCCCGTGGAGTCGATGGCCGACGCTCTGTGCGTGAGCCGTGCACACACCGTAGCCAAGATGTCGCAACTGGTGGCGAGCCTGTGGAAAACTCCGCGGGGAATGAAAAACCGCGGGTCAGCGGTCTGCGATGGGAGCCTGCTCGGGTTGTCTGGTATCGACTCCGAGGTGTTCACCGACGCGATTGACCAGCAGGGTCATCTCGTAGGCGATCTGTCCGATGTCGGCCTCGGCTCCGCTGAGCAGGCACAGACAGCTACCGGTGCCGGCCGCGGTCACGAACAGCATGGCATCGTCGTACTCGATCATGGTCTGGCGTACCGTGCCCGCACCGAAGTGGCGTCCCGACCCCTTGGCCAGGCTGTGCAGTCCGGATGCCACGGCGGCCAGATGCTCGGCGTCCTCGCGGCGTAGACCCGTACTCGCTTCCGTGACCAACCCGTCGTTCGACAGGACCAGCGCGTGCCGCACATGGTCCACCCGCTCGGTCAGATCGTCCAGGAGCCACCCGAGTCCCTGGTTCTGCGCCATGTCCGTCTCCCCGTGTGACGTCTCCCCCTGACAGGAGGAACCCTCCGCCAGCCTTCCCCACGACCGGCGTCCGGGCAAGCAGGATGGGGGCATGGCAGGCAAGATGACCGACGAGGAATGGCGGGCGTTCGTCTCGGAGGGCACCCGCACCGGCAAGCTGTCCACCGTTCGCGCCGATGGGAGCCCCCATGTGGCGCCGATCTGGTTCCTGCTGGACGGAGGCGAACTGGTCTTCAACACCGGCAAGGACACCGTGAAGGGGCGCAATCTGTCGCGTGACGGACGGGTGGCGCTGTGCGTGGACGACGACCGGCCGCCGTTCCACTTCGTGGTGCTCAACGGTCGCGCACGACTGTCGGAGGACCTGGATGAGGTACGCCTGTGGGCCACCCGGATCGCCGCCCGGTACATGGGCGAGGACCGCGCCGAGGAGTACGGCGCCCGCAACGGCGTTCCGGGTGAGCTGCTGGTCCGCGTCACCATCGACAAGGTGGTCGCCGTGAAGAATCTGGCGGCCTGAGCGGCGGGTCAGCCGACCGAGTCCAGGAGCCGGGCGGTGTGCATCCGCCCGGCGTACTCGACGAGCCGGATCAGCACCTCCTTGCCGGAGTCCCGGTCGCGCGCGTCGCACAGGACCACTGGTGTGCCGGGGTCCAGGTCGAGGGCCCTCGAGACGTCGTGGGCACCGTAGCTGCGGGCTCCCGCGAAGCAGTTGACGGCCACGACGAACGGGATGCGCCGGTGCTCGAAGTAGTCGACGGCGGGAAAGCAGTCCTCCAGGCGCCGGGTGTCCGCGAGGACCACGGCACCGAGCGCGCCCTGGGACAGCTCGTCCCACAGGAACCAGAAGCGGTCCTGTCCGGGGGTGCCGAAGAGGTACAGGGACAGGCCGGAGCGGATGGTGATGCGCCCGAAGTCCATAGCGACGGTCGTGGTGACCTTCCGGTCCACGCCGTCGGTGTCATCCACCAGCTGACCGGCTTCGCTGAGCAGTTCCTCGGTGCGTAGCGGCCGGATCTCGCTGACGGCCCCGACCAGGGTGGTCTTGCCGACCCCGAATCCGCCGGCGACCAGTATCTTCAGCGCCAGGGCGGAGGTGTCGCCGGCGGCGTCGGAGTGCTCGGAGACCATGATCACTTCTCTCGGGAGGGCCGGCTGCGGTCGGGGTCTGGGTGCTCCGGGGGTGAAGCCTGCAGCATGACAACCGGGGCACCCGTCTGGGCGGTTGGGCCGAAAGGCACCTGATGTGACCGATTCGCACTCGGTCGGTTGCACCACCCGT
Organism: Streptomyces sp. NPDC006314; assembly: GCF_040613075.1. NCBI lineage: Bacteria > Bacillati > Actinomycetota > Actinomycetes > Kitasatosporales > Streptomycetaceae > Streptomyces > Streptomyces sp. NPDC006314. The sequence continues at coordinate 134,208 of NZ_JBEXRL010000008.1, forward strand.
GCGGTTCGGGAGGCGGCGAGGTGCATGGCGGTTTCCGAACGTTCATCTACAGCGCTCGCAATCCGTCGATGACCTCTCGCAGGATCCGTTCGTCGGGCAGGTGTGCCGGCGGCACGGGGCGGCTGATGGTCACACAGCCGAGTTCCAGGAGGTCCCCGAGGAGCACCCTGACCACGCCGACGGGCAGGTCGGCGTCCGCGGCGAGTTCAGCGACGGACTGTGTCTCCGTGCGGCACAGCTCGATCAGGGTCCGGTGTTCGGGGCCGAGCCCTGTGTCGTCGGGCTCCGGTCCGGCGGGGTCGAGGGTGACGAGCGCGATCAGGTCGAAGCGCACACCGGTCGGCCCGGGCTGGGTGCGGCCACCCGTCATGGCGTATGGGCGGACCAGGGGCCCGGCCTCGCCGTCGTACCACTGGCTGCCCGGCTCCCATGGGCCGCCGGTCGGGTTCTCGGTCATCGGTGCCGCCTTCTCCGGCTCATCCGACGGCGGGCGGCTGTGCCGCGACGCGCGGCGGTGTGTAGAGGTGCTCGCCGACCCGCTTGACCAGGCGCGCCATCTCATAGGCGACCAGGCCGATGTCGGCGGTGACGGCGGTGAGCACGGCGAGGCAGGAACCATCGCCGGCGGCGGCCACGAAGAGGAACGCGTCGTCCATCTCGACCATGGTCTGGCGTACACCACCCGCCCCGAAGTGCCGCCCCGCCCCCTTGGCCAGGCTGTTGAAGCCGGAGGCGACGGCGGCCAGGTGCTCGGCGTCCTCCCGCGCCAGACCGGTGGAGGCGCCGATGGCCAGGCCGTCGTTGGACAGTACGACGGCGTGCCGTACCTCGCTGACCCGCATGACCAAGTCGTCGAGCAGCCAGTCCAGTTCGCCGGATCGCTGGCCGGCCCTCGGGTTCGGGTCCTGGATCATGCCGGGTCTCCTTCGCTGCTGTGACTGCCCGATTCGGTTTCCGGGGCGGCGCCGCGGCCGGGCCGGCGACCGCCGCCGCGCGCCCAGCCGTCGCGGTAGGCCGCCATGCGGTCCCGTACGAGTTCGGGGGTGCGCCGGTCGTCGCCGCGCCGTACCGGAGTCGACGCGGGCTCTTCGGTCCGCTGATGGCGGAGTTGGGGGGCGAGACTCGCCTGGCGTACACGGCGCGGGAGGTCGTCGGAGGACTCTGAGTCGCTCGGGGGGCGGTGCAGCCTCAAGGCCGTGACTCCGGGGGGCGGGGGGTCGTTCGGAGTGCCATGCGGGCCGGTCGCGGTGCGGTGGGGGTCGGGCTCGGTGGGGATGCGGTGGGGGTCGGGCTCGGTGGGGATGCGGTAGGGGCCGGATTCGGCAGCGGTGCCGTGTGGGCGGGGAGTGGTCGCGGTGCTGTGCGGGCCGGGCTCGGGAGCGGTGCTGTGCGGGCCGGGCGTGGTCGCGGTGCTGTGCGGGCCGGGCGTGGTGCCCGCCAGGGCGGGCCGGTCCGACGGTGCGGCGAAGGCGTCCGGGGGCGGGGCCTCGCCGGGCACGCGCGCGTAGGCGGGTGCCTCCTCGCGACCGGCTTGCTCGCCCCGCCGGGAAGAACGTTCCGCCGAGCCGCTGTGCAGCAGGGCGGTCGGCAACAGAACGACGGCGGTGGTCCCTCCGTAGGGAGAGGTCCGCAGACGCACCTTGATGTCGTGCCGGGAGGCGAGCCTGCTGACCACGAACAGTCCGAGCCGGTCGCTGTCGAACAGGTCGAGGGTCTCGGACTGTTCGACGCGCCGGTTGGCCTCGGCGAGGGTGTCGGCGCCCATGCCGAGTCCCCGGTCCTCGATCTCCAGGGCGTAGCCGTTGCCCACGGGTTCCCCGGTGACGTGCACGCGCGTGTGCGGCGGTGAGAACTGGGCTGCGTTCTCGACCAGTTCGGCGAGCAAATGGGTGAGGTCGGCGACCGCCGCTCCGATGACGTACGCCTCGGGGAGCCGGCGTACCTCCACGCGCGCGTAGTCCTCGATTTCCGACACGGCGGCGCGAACGACGTTCGTCAGGGACACCGGCATGCGCCAGGCCCGGCCGGGGGCGGAGCCGGAGAGGATGATCAGGCTCTCGGCGTGGCGGCGCATCCGGGTGGTGAGATGGTCCAGGCGGAACAGGTCGCTCAGTTCGTCGGGGTCGTCGGAGCGGCGCTCCATGCTGTCCAGGAGGCTGAGCTGGCGGTGGACCAGTACCTGGCTGCGGCGGGCCAGGTTGACGAAGACTCCGGAGATGCCGCTGGCCAGTTCGGCGCGCTCCACGGCGGCGCGCAGCGCGGCCCGGTGCACGGTGGTCAGGGCTTCCGCGACCTGGCCGGTCTCGTCTTCGGCAGGTGGTCCGGCGGGCGCCTCGGCCTGGACGTCGATCTCCTCGCCCGCGCGCAGTTTCCGCATCGCGTCCGGGAGTTTGCGTCGGGCGATCTCCAGGGCGTCATTGCGCAAACTCACGAGTTCGACCACGAGCGCACGGCCGATCCGGACGGAGATGACGAGCGAGGCGGCGACTGCGGCGAGGCCGAGGAGCACGGCGGCTCCGGCCGGGCTGAGCAGACCGCGGGCGACCGGGTCGGCACGGCCGGCGACGGCCCTGCCCGTGTCCGCCTCGATGGTCCGCATTCCGTCCCGCACGCGCGCGTAGGGGGCGCTCCAGGCGGCTCGCGGTGCCGCGTCGGACGGTTCGGCGGTGAGGATCTTGTCCTCGGCTGCGTCGAGGACGGTGTAGGAGTGGCCGGTGGCCAGCTCGCGCCAGGCGGCGCGCTGGGCGGCGGGCAGATCGGTGACGGCCGCCTCGATGAGGGCACGGCGTGTGGCGACGGCGGAGCCGAACCGTCGCAGCCGCTCGCCCTCCAGGCCACCGCCGGTCCGCGCGCTGCCGAGGACGGCGTCCTCCTGGGCCAGGGACTCGCCGGCCCGGGAGAACTCGAGCAGTACGCGCGCGTCGGAGCCGACATCGGCCTGCTGGACGCCGGTGAGGGCGCCGTCCACGGCGAAGGCCGCCCCGATGGTCCTCGTGTACTGGTCGTAGGTCTCGTCCCAGCCGGCCTTGTGGTCCAGTACGGCCGTCCGCACGGTGCGGAGGTGCTCGGCGCCGGCGACGAAGGCGTCGAGGCGCCCGGAGACACCGGCGGGCAGTTCCTGGCTGTCGGCGACCGTGCTGTCGTCGCCGAGCCGCAGCTTGGCCACGGCCCGGTCGGTGCGGGTCGCCAGTCTTGCGAGGTCGCCGCGGTCTCCGGTGCCCGGGGCACCGGCGTAGCGCACGGCTGTGCTGCGCTCGGCCTGCAGCGCGGCGACGGCCGCGGCCACCGGGGTGCGCAGCTCCGCGTCGACCCGCTGGGACTGGCGCAGCCGGGCGACGTCCTGGGCGGTGCTGACGGTGGCGTAGGCCCAGAGGGCGAGCAGGGAGACGACGGGCACCATCAGGAGGCTGACCACCTTGGCACGCACGGTCCGTGGGCGCAGGTGCCGGCGGCTCCCCCGCACGCGTGCCGTGGCCGGCGGTATGCCGACGGGGCGGTCCATGCCCTCCTGCGCCGGCGGGCCGGCGTGTGCACGGCGGCCGCGCGGGGGGTTCGCCGGGGAGCCGGCTTTCTCGGGTGTACGGGGTGGGCGCATGGCCTCCTCGCTCGGGACGTGGGTCGGGGCGCTCGGGCCGGCTCCCGCTAGCGGGCGACGCTCTCGAGGGGCCGCTGGGCGGAGGCGGACGCCTCGCGCTCGTCGGCCGTGGGCGAAAGGGCGACGAAGGCCGAGGTGATGAACAGGTAGGACCCGAGGCCGACGGCGAGGGGGAAGATGAACTGCATCGCCGTGGCCCCGGAGAGGGCTTCACCGGAGGGGTTCACACGCACGCTCACCGCGAACATCCCGGTGTAGTGCATGCTGCTGACGGCCGCGCCCATGATCAGGGAGGCGACGGTGACCGCGAGAGGTGACTTGATGTTGAGTCCGGCCCACAGGGCGGCCGTCGCCGCCACCACCGCGATCAGCACCGACAGTCCGACGAGGACGGGGTCGTACCGGACGTGGCCGTGCAACCGGACCGCCGCCATGCCCAGGTAGTGCATGCTGGCGACGCCCAGCCCGGTGGTGAGTCCGCCGAGCAGGAGAGCCCGGTTGCGGTCGCGGCTGTAGCCGACGGCGAAGACGCCGGCGCAGACGACGACCATGGCGACGAGGAGGCTGAGGATGGTCAGTGGCACGTCGTAGCGGATGTCGGTGCCGCTGACGCGGAATCCGAGCATGGCCACGAAGTGCATCGTCCAGATGCCCGTCCCCATCGCGGAGGCCGCGGTGACGAGCCAGTTGCGGCGCGCGCGGCCGGTGGCGGTGAGCGCGCGGACGGTGCAGCGCAGCCCCAGTGCGGCCGCTATGCAGGCCATCAGGTACGACAGCACGGGGGTCAGCCAGCCGAAGGCGGCGTGGTCCAGGTGTCCCATGGCCCCGGGACGCTAGCCGGGGCAGGGGCGCACAAAGGGGCGCATTTCGAAAGCTGTTGGAATATGACACAGAGATGCGACGGAATGATCGCGTCCCGCTCGAACATGCGCACCCAGACATCCCTCGTGACGGTGAGGGATCATGCCGAACATGAGCGATGTCCATACACATGTCCAGGAGTTCTTCACCGTCCGGGCGGCCGACTGGGACAGCAGGTTCCCCGATGACGGTCCCGCCTACGCGGCCGCCGTCGCCGGCCTCGGGCTGCGGGCCGGCGACCGCGTGCTGGACGCGGGCTGTGGCACGGGGCGCGCCCTGCCGCCCCTGCGTGCCGCCGTGGGCCCGTCCGGGGTGGTGCTGGGTGCCGATCTGACGCCGGCGATGCTGGATGCCGCCGTGCGGGCCGGGCCCGGGACGGGCGGCTGCTGCTCGCGGACGTGGCCGCGCTGCCGCTGCGGTCGGGGTCCCTGGACGCCGTCTTCGCGGCCGGCCTGATCGCACACCTGCCACGCCCGGTGGACAACCTGCGGGAACTGGCCCGCGTGGTGCGGCCGGACGGCACGCTCGCGCTGTTCCATCCCATCGGCCGCGCTGCCCTGGCGGCACGTCAGGGCCGGCAGATCACGCCGGACGACCTGCGCGCCGAGGCCAACCTCGGCCCCCTCCTGGCCCGAGCGGGATGGCGCATGACGTCGTACACCGACGAGGACACCCGTTTCCTCGCGGTCGCGGTGCGCGAGAACTGACGGCTGGGCGGGTCAGCCCGTTCCGGTGACGGCCGCCACGAAGGCGTCGGGGTTGTCGAACATCACGTTGTGCCCGGCGCCGGGCACCGTCACCACCCGCACCCCGGCGGCTTCCAGGCTCTCCCTGCCCTCCAGTTCCCCGCTGCGCTCCCCCTGGAGGTAGACGCGCTCCACGGCGAGCTCCTCCAGGATCGAGCGCATCACGGGGCTCGTGCCCCGGCGCAGGCCGACGGCGCTGCGGTGCAGGGCGCGCGGGTCGGCCAGTCGCATGGTGGCCGCCCACAGCGGGCCGACGGCCTCCAGCACGCGCGCGTGCTCTTTCTCGACGAACTCGTCCTCTCCGTAGGAGGCGATTCCACTGCTGGCGGCGGTGAGCGGCGGGAAGGCGTCGAGGTTGGCCTCCGTGAGGACCAACCTGGAGACGAGGTCGGGCCGCCGGTACGCCAGCACGATGGCGACGGCACCACCCATGCTGTGCGCGATCAGCTCGGCGCCGGCGACTCCCGCTCCGTCCAGGGCGACGGCGACCGCGTCGGCGTGCTCCTCCAGCGTGTAGCCGAAGTCCCGGGGCCGGTCGCTGATGCCGTGTCCGGGCAGATCCGCGAAGAGGCTGCGTCTGCCGGCGAGTTCGGGGCGGGCCGCGATGTGCGCGTGGTACACGGCGGACATCGATCCGAGCCCGTGCAGATACACACGCGCGGACTCAGCACCGGGCACCTCGGTCCAACGGATACGGCTTCCCTCGCTGTCGAATACGGCCTGCTTCACCGCGCCCCCCTGATGTCGTGTGGCGCCACAGACTATACCTCGGTCACGAGGTATAGCGAAAATGAGGTACCGAAGCATCGGGGTACCTCTCCCTGGGAGAGAATGAGGCCATGCTCGAGCTCGCCATCCTCGGTTTCCTGTACGACGCCCCGCTGCACGGCTACGTCCTGCGCCGTCACATCGCGGCGCTCACCGGCCACGTACGGCCCGTCGCCGAGAGCACGCTGTACCCGGCGATCAAACGCCTGGAGAAGGCCGGCCTGCTGGTACGGACACCCGAGCCCGGTGCCGTGGCCGCGCCGCGCCATGTGCTGAGGCTGACCGAGGAGGGCGGCCACGAGCTCAAGCGCCGGCTCACCGAACCCGCGCAGCGCGAGATCACCGACGAGAACCAGTGGTTCACCCTGCTCGCGTTCCTGCGGCACCTGGACGACACCGCCGCTCAGGCGGCCGTACTGCGACGCCGGCTGGCCTTCCTGGAGGAACCGGCGAGCTTCTTCTACGACGGCGACCGGCCGCTGCGCGCGGAGGAGCTGGACGACCCGTTCCGGCGTGGTGCCCTCACCATCGCGCGGGCCACGAGCCGGGCCGAACTCGCCTGGTTGCGCGACACCCTCGCGTCACTCGAAGGGGTCGGCCGCTGAGGCGTCCCGGTGCCGCACCGGGCAGGCCCGCAGCCCGGGGACCGGGTGGGTGCCCAGGTCGGCCACACGGTAGCCGTTCGGGTAGCCCTTGATCTCCCAGTTCTGCCGTGCGAAGTGCGGCGTGCGGCGCGGCGGCAGAAGCCGGACGAGCCGGCCGCGCGTCCGTACGGCGCGGCGCACGAACGCGGAGGTGGACGCGCCGGGCGACGGGTAGCGGAAGGCGCGCAGCAACGGCTCGTCGAGCAGGGCGAGCGTCGCCGTGCGCAGCAGCGGCGCCAAGGGGCGTGGATACCAGGAGACCATCAGGCCGAGGGTGGCGTCGGAGACGTGCCGGGCCTGCTCGTCCCAGCCGAAGTGGGCCTGCTCGTAGGCGTCGAGAAGTGCTTCGAACTCCTCGTAGGTGCTGGGGAGAGCGGGAATGCCCATGTGCCGGCCGAGGGTGCGGTAGTACTCGGTGGAGGCGACGATCTCGTGCCGGGACAGCCGCCGCCAGCCGTAGGTGTCGATCCAGCGTCGGGGTATCACCACGAAGGTGCTGAGTACGTACCGCATGTCGTCGTCGCTGATGTCGTAACTGCGGTGCATCTGGTTGATGCGACGGATCGCGGTACGGCCCTCCTCGGCGGTGAAGCCGTGTTCCATGACGGTGTCGAGGAGTAGCGCGGTGTCGTCGTACCGCTTCTGCGTGCGCTCGGTCAGCTCCGCCGTCTGCGCGAGCAGCCGCCCGACGCTCGGCACGGCGTACGTGCGGTAGAGGGCCAGCTCCAGGGCGCGTGCGTAGTCCCAGGGGAATTCGAACGCCACACTGAGCCGGTAGATCTCCAGCGCGTCCGCCACCGGGTCCAGCCGGCGGATGTGCCCCAGCCGCTCGAAGCGCTTCACCGCGTCCTCCCCCTACTGCCGTCGAAGCTGCAACTCTACGTTGGAGAGCGGTGGATGAGCGATCGCACTGACCTCCTTCAGGAGAAAGGGTGGTACCCGTGTTCGACATGATCCGTAAGTTCGCCGCCGCACTCCGCGTTTCCAAGGGCGCGCAGCCGGCGGGCGCTCGGGAGAGGCGCGCACACAACTTGTTCGATGCGGCGGCCGTCTATGTGGTAGCCCGTGCGGAGGACGACGAGGACCGGGGCGAGGAGGCGGCGGCCTGGGTGTCGCCGGAGGCACTGGCCTTCGGAGTGAGCGAACTGGCCTGCCGGGCGGTCGTCGCGTTGGCACGGGAGCGCGGCGAGTCGCCCGCGGCTGTGGCCCGAGACCTTCTCGGGCTGCCCGCGGCCTGAGGGACACCGCTCGCCCGCTGTGGTCGTTTCGCCCCCGTCCAGGCGGAAACCTGCAGCTCCGCGCGGTGCGCGGAGTCGTGACAAGGACCTCCTCCTCGCACTAGGGTGCGCGCCGATGGACGAACCACTGGGGAGGCAGGGATGGCTGGGACGGACGATGAGGCCGTCGCCGCCGCGGACGATGCGCTGTACGTGCTGACGGCGGTGCTGCTGACGCCGGCGCAGTTCCCGAGCGTGCTGGGCGACGACTACCCGGAGGCATGCGCGGCGCTCGGACTGGCGCCCCGCGCCGACGGGTACGGCCTGGTGCTGGGCCAGGACGGCGAAGGCGCTCGCTGGACGGTCGTCATCGACGACGTCTCGCTGGTGGCCGTGGCGATCGCATCCTGGGACTGCGGCATGGAGTACGACCTGTCGCCGGACGAGCGCGCGGTCGTGACCGCTCTGCCCGGTTGGCCCCTGTCGGTCGCGGTAGCGGCACCCGGTGTCCCCGCGCCGCACGATCCCCCGCCCGAGGCGGCGGACCAGCCCCCGCTCAGCCCGCCGGACACCGGCTCCTGGGGGCCCGCCCAGCGGCGGCTCGGCGCCGACGAGATCGCGTTGCAGTGGGCCGCGTGGCGGGAGCAGATCGACGACGCCGATTTCTCCGTGCCGGGTGAGCGGGCGCAGTCCTCGGAACCGGCGGAGCCCGCATCGGAGGACGAGGGGAACGCGCCGAATGGCGGCCATCGGGGTGTCCGGCGGGTACTCGCGGAGGCGCGCGCCTACCTCGACGCGCCGCCGCCGCTCGGCCGGGTGCGCTCGTCCTTCGCCCCGGGCGACGCCCGTACGCTGCGCGCCGACGGCCCGGGCTGGTCGATCGTGGCCCGCACCGACGACATCGCGTTCGTCCTGCTCGACGAGGAGCCCGGTGAGGTTCTGCCGATCGGCCGGGGCGCCGAGCTGCCGAGCCTGCTGGAGGCTCTCGACAAGCTGGCCGTACGGCCCCTCTGAGTAAAGCCCGCGTGAACGGAGGAGGGCGCGGCCCACGCGAGCCCCCGGGAGCCGCATTCCCCAAGCCGCGGTCTCCGAAGGCTCGGCGGGCCGCTCAGGCGCCTCGGCGAGCGTTCCCGGCCGTACGTCGTCGCGTCAGCGGCCCAATTCCTTGCGGCCGATCCTGCGCAGCCGGCGCCGCTGTCCGGGTTCCAGCGCCAGGTAAGCAGCGATCGGAACCCCCACCACGATCAAGAACGCCACCCACCAGGGCAGCCAAATCAGCAGGATGAGCCCGACCGCCACGCCGCCCACGGCGATCTTCGCGTTCTTGGACATGAGCGTCCCTCCTTCACGGCCACTGCCGCTCTCTGCTCTGAGAACGGTCCCCCGCTCCCGGCGGTTCCGGACGCCGCCCCTGAGACGCCCCTGAGGCACGGCCCCTAAGGGTGCCGCCGACCACCGGAGCAGCGGGGGCTGTGGTCCGGATCACGGGCTCGGCCCGAGGTTTCCGTCTCACCGTGCTGTACCCTCGACAACCCCGAACAGGTAGTCAAATTTGAGGAGTGCGGCGGAACTGTGCAGAGGAACCCCACGGCACCACCCTCCGAGCTGTCCGAACTGGCCCGCTGTCGCGCCGTGTTCCTGCCCGCCGACCCCGCGCGTACGGGCCGGCTGGCGTTCTGGCGACCGGGCGGCGAGGCTCCTCCCGTCGTCGCGAACGGCTCCATGACAGACCTGGACGTCGTCGTCCCCACGGCTGACGGCGAAGTCGAGCGGTTCCGTACGCCGGCTCTCCTGTTGCCCGTGCACAACGCGCTTCCGTTGCTCACGCACGCGCGTGAGCTGCCGCAGGGACACCGGTCCACCGTCTTCTGGGGTACGGCCCGGCTGCTGGCCCTGCACTTCCTGGCGCGCGGCCTGCTCCTGCCCGGCCTCTCCCCCGGCGACAACGACGCCTGGCGGGTCGGGCCCCTGTCGGCGCGCGACGCTGAGCTGGTCCGCGGTCTCGCCGCCGCCATGCCCCCTGAGGCGCATGCCGTGCCGCTCACGGCCGACGGTCCGCACCTGCTGCCCGATCCGGAGCGACTGCTGCGCGCCTTCCTGGACGCGGTCGCCGACGTACTTCCGCGGTCCCCCGCCGCCGCCATGGTGACCGGCGGCCCCGCGTACGCGGCGCCCGAGCCGCAGCGGCTGCCCGCCTTGCGGGCGTGGGCCGACGACATCGCCGCCGGCCACGACGCGGGCGTGCGGCTGTCACTGCGGGTGGAGGCATCCGGTCTCGACGACGGGGCCCAGCAGGACGACACTCCGGTCCGGTTCCGTGCGGTGCTCCAGGCGCACGGACTGAGCGGGGCCATGGACGTGAGGGATGCGGCCGCCCTGTGGACCGGTGCGGCCTCGCACGACGCGTCCGGTCCCCGTGACGCGTTCGGTCCGCGCGCGCGTGCGGACGCCCTGCTGGCGCTGCGCCGCGCGGCCCGGGCCTGGCCACCGCTGACGCCTCTGCTCTCGGCCGCCGTCCCCGACACGGTGGACCTCGCCGACGACGAGATCGCCGAACTCCTGGGCGATGGTGCGCGGGCGCTGGCCTCTGCGGGCGTCGAGGTGCACTGGCCGAAGGAGCTGGCGCGTGACCTCACCGTCCACGCGACGGTCGGCCCGCCGGACGACGGCACGGCCGCGCCAGGGGACACCTCGGCACCGTCGTCGTTCCTGTCGGCGGGGGCCAGGGTCACGCTCGGCTGGTGGTTCGCGCTGGGCGGGCGGGAGCTGTCCCGGGAGGAGCTGGACCGGCTCGCTGAGGCCAAGCGTCCCCTGGTGCGGCTGCGGGACGGATGGGTACTGGTCGACCCGCGCGAGGCGCATCGCGCCCGGACCCGGCGGGACCGCTCACTCGCTCCCGTAGAGGCGCTGGCCGCCGCTCTGACGGGCTCGGCACAGGTCGACGGCCAAGAGGTCGAGGTGCGGCCCACGGGATGGCTGGACGGGCTCCGGGAGCGCCTCACGGATGCCCAGACGGCGCGGGCCGTCGAACAACCGGCGGGCCTGGCCGCCGTGCTGCGGGACTACCAGCTGCGCGGCCTCGACTGGCTGGCCCGCACGACCTCTCTCGGTCTGGGCTGCTGCCTCGCCGACGACATGGGTCTCGGCAAGACGATCACTCTCATCGCGCTGCATCTGCAGCGGCAGACGGATGCCTCGGCGGCCGGTCCCACGCTCGTGGTCTGCCCGGCCTCCCTGCTCGGCAACTGGCAGCGCGAGATCGAGCGCTTCGCTCCCGGCGTGCCGGTGCGCAGGTTCCACGGCCCCGGCCGTGACCTCGGCTCCGTGACGGCCGGGGAGTTCGTCCTGACCACATACGGCACGATGCGCCTGGACGCCGGGCGGCTCACCGAGGTGCCCTGGGGCATGGTGGTGGCCGATGAGGCACAGCACGTGAAGAACCCTTACTCGGCGACCGCGCGGGCCCTGCGTTCCATCGACGCACGCGGGCGCGTGGCGCTCACCGGCACTCCCGTGGAGAACAACCTCACGGAACTGTGGGCCATCCTCGACTGGACGACCCCCGGTCTGCTCGGCCGCCTCGGTACCTTCCGCGCGCGGTACGCGCAGCCGGTCGAGGGCGGCCGGGACCCCGCCGCCGCCGAACGGCTCGCGCGGCTCGTCCGGCCGTTCCTGCTGCGGCGGCGCAAGTCGGACCCCGGCATCGCCCCCGAGCTGCCCCCGAAGACCGAGACCGATCATCCGGTTGCCCTGACCCCTGAACAGGCGGCTCTCTACGAGGCGTTGGTCCGCGAGACGCTGGACCGGATCGCGGCCGCCGACGACATGGCCCGGCGGGGGCTGATCGTGGGGCTGCTGACCGGCCTCAAGCAGATCTGCAATCACCCGGCGCAGTTCCTCAAGGAGGACGGCCCGCGGCTCACCGGGCGCTCGGGGAAGCTGGAGCTGCTGGACGAACTGCTCGACACCATCCTCGCGGAGGGTTCGGGTGTGCTGGTCTTCACGCAGTACGTGCGCATGGCCCGCCTGCTCGAACGGCACCTGGTGGCCCGTGGGGTGCCTTCGCTGCTCCTGCACGGCGGGACCCCCGTCGCCGCGCGCGAGGAGATGGTACGGCGCTTCCAGGACGGTGAGGTCCCCGTGTTCCTGCTGTCGCTCAAGGCCGCCGGGACCGGTCTGAACCTCACCCGCGCCGAGCATGTCGTGCACTACGACCGCTGGTGGAATCCGGCGGTCGAGGCGCAGGCCACCGACCGGGCATACCGCATCGGGCAGACCCGCCCGGTGCAGGTGCACCGGCTGATCGCCGAGGGGACCCTGGAGGACCGCATCGCGCAGATGCTCGGCCGCAAGCGGGAATTGGCCGAGACGGTGCTCGGCACCGGCGAGGCCGCACTGACGGAGCTGACGGACGCGGAACTGGCAGCACTGGTGGAACTGCGCGGGGAGGCGCGATGAGCCGCTACGGAGACGAACACGACCGCGAGGCGGGGCTCACGTTCGCCGCGCTGCCACCCGTGCACGGACGTGGCTTCGCGCAGAGCTGGTGGGGTCGCGCATGGCTGCGGGCCCTGGAGGACGCGGCTCTGGACGCGGCGGCGGTCAAGGCGGGACGCAGGCTCGCACGCGCGGGCGGCGTGGGCGCGGTGACTGTGCGGCCGGGCCGGGTCACCGCCGTCGTACGCGACCGGGGAGGTGCGGCGCACCGGGCCGACGTGCTGGTGCCGGAGCTGTCCGCGGAGGAGTGGGGGCGGTTCCTGGATCTGGCCGTGGAGCAGGCCGGGCACATGGCCGCACTCCTGGACCGGGAGCTGCCGCCCCATCTGATCGAGGACGCGGCGGTGAGCGGGATCGAACTCCTGCCGGGCCTCGGCGAGCTGGACCCCGAGTGTGACTGCGGCACATGGGACCACTGCGGACACACCGCCGCGCTGTGTCACCAGGTGGCGCGGCTGCTGGACGAGGATCCGTTTCTGCTCCTGCTGGTGCGCGGTCGGGCGAAGGACGCGTTCCTGGCGGAGCTCCACGTGCGCGGTACCGCGCCGAGGCCGGTCCCCGGCGCGCCCGAAGCGGAGGGTGTGGACGCGGCCGAGGCATGGGCGGCCACCGACCTCCTCCCTCCGCTACCCGAGCTGCCCGGACTCCCGCCAGCGCCTGGCACACCGCCGTCCCTCGACACCGACACGCCACCGGCGCCCGGGATCGATCCCGCGGCTCTGGAACATCTGGCGGGCCGCACCGCCGCGGAGGCATACCGGCTACTGACGCAGGCGCTGTCTTCCGATGCGCGGGACGGCACCGGCGTGACGACCGCCCAGGACGCCGTACGGCTGGCCTGCGGTACGCCGCCCGACGCCGTGACCGAGCGGCTCGCCGCTGGATCGGGGCGCGGTCGCGAGGGGCTGGCGACGGCTGTCCGCGCCTGGCGGGCCGGTGGCGGGCCCGCCCTGGCCGTACTCGACGAGGAGTGGCAGGTGGAGGACGTGGTACTGGCACGCGCGCGTGCGGCCGTGGAAGCGGCCTGGGAGGCTGACGAGCGGCCGTCGTTCCGCAGGAGCGGCAATCGGTGGACCCTCCTGGACGAAGGGGTTCAGCTGCGGCTCGGCAGGGACGGCCGCTGGTGGCCGTACCGCGACGAGGGTGGCCGCTGGGTCCCCGCGGCCGGACCGGGCGGCGATCCCGCGACGGCCGTGGCATCGGCGCGGCTCGACGAGGACGTTCTCGACACGGATGAGGCCGACCCGGATGCGGTCGGCCCGGATGCGGTCGGCCCCGATGCGGTCGCCGCCGCCGGAGGACTCCGAGGGTGTTGACCGGCCGTGACCGCCGTCCGTACGCCGCCATCGGTCCGCACGGTGTTACCGCGGTCCGCACGCAGTCGCGGACGGCGTTACCGCGGTCTCGCGCAGTCTCGCCACGCACACGCGATGACGCGATGACCGCGGCCTCCGCACGATCCGATGAGCGGCGGACGCGCGCTCTCACCCCGCTGTCGTGCGGCGTCTCTGGGGCCGAAACCTGGCCGCTGCCGATGAGCTCGCCACCAGGAGGCCCGGTGTCCCCGCATGCCGCCGGCCGGCGCCGTGTGCACCGTTCCGTCGCCATGAGTCTGCCCCTGGCCCTGGCCGCCGTCCTCGTGGCCGCCGGGACGGCCACGGCGGCGGCGTCCGGGAATGCCCGCGTGATCCGCACGGCGGCCCTCGGCGAGATCCCGCTCGACGCGTCCAGCGACGCGCTGCTGCCGGCGGCATGACCGACGACCACGGGGTGAAGGCGGGTGGCGTCGGAGTTCGACCGGTGAACGTGTTCGGACCGAGCGAGGACGACACCTGAGAACCGGAGATCTCGTCGGCGGTGGCGGTGGCCGGTGACCGGCTGCTCGTCGAGGAGCGCACGGACAAGGCGGCCCGGCTGCCCTGGTCGGGCTCGAGTGCAAGGCGGACATCCTCGGCGGCCCGTGAGACGACGACACGGCGTCTCCGTAGCCGGAGCAGCTGGACGAGCTCGCGGCACAGGGCGGGCCGGTGCCGGCCGAGCGGCTGGTGGTCGGGCGAGGCCGACGGGGTGCCGGGGAAGACCGAGGGCATCGCGCGCGTGGACCGCGACACGCTCCCCCTCGTCGACGACGACTCCGGTACGAGCGACGGCGCGGGCGCGTGCGACGCCCAGGGCCGCCTGGTCGTCAGCGGCATCAAGACGGCCGTGACGTGCATCCGGCTGCCCAAGGGGGCTGTGACGGAGACCCGACGGCCGGGCTTTCGGCCGGTCGGGCGCAGGAGGGCCGGGTCGGCTGGATGGAGGAGCGGGTCGCAGGAGGGCCGGGGAGCGGCAGGTGATCGTGCCACTCCCGGCCCTTACACACCTGGTGTGCGCGAACGGCTGCCCCCGCGCGTGTGGCGGTCAGTCCCGCGCCCCCAGCAGGTGGTCCATCGCCAGCTGGTCGAGCCGTTCGAAGGCCATGCCGCGTGCGGCGGCCGCCTCCACGTCGAAGTCCTCGAAGGCGGCACGGTCGGCGAGGAGGGCCTGCAGACCGTCGGCCGCGGTCGGCTGGGCCAGCTGGTCCAGGCGCGCGGCGCGCAGTGCCTCCCGCACCTCCGGGTCGGCGCGGAAGGCAGCCGAACGCTCCTTCAGGACGAGGTAGTTGCGCATGCACCCCGCCGCCGAAGCCCACACGCCGTCGAGGTCCTCGGTCCGCGGCGGCTTGAAGTCGAAGTGACGAGGCCCTTCGTACCCCGCGCTCTCCAGGAGGTCGACGAGCCAGAAGGCTGCCCTCAGGTCGCCGGCGCCGAACCGCAGGTCCTGGTCGTACTTGATGCCGGACTGGCCGTTGAGATCGATGTGGAAGAGCTTGCCCGCCCACAGGGCCTGCGCGATGCCGTGCGGGAAGTTGAGCCCGGCCATCTGCTCGTGACCGACCTCCGGGTTGACGCCGTACAGCTCGGGGCGTTCCAGGCGCTCGATGAAGGCCAGCGCGTGACCGACGGTGGGCAGCAGGATGTCGCCGCGGGGCTCGTTCGGCTTGGGCTCGATGGCGAAGCGGATGTCGTAGCCCTGCGCGGTGACGTACTCGCCGAGCAGGTCGAAGGCTTCCTTCATGCGGTCCAGGGCCGCGCGTACGTCCTTGGCAGCACCGGACTCGGCGCCCTCGCGACCGCCCCAGGCGACATACGTCTTCGCGCCCAGCTCGACGGCGAGGTCGATGTTCCGGATCGTCTTGCGCAGCGCGTAGCGGCGCACGTCACGGTCGTTGGCGGTGAACGCGCCGTCCTTGAAGACGGGGTGCGTGAAGAGGTTCGTGGTGGCCATCGGGACGGTCATGCCGGTCGCGTCCAGGACCTGGCGGAACCGCTTGATGTGCGACTCGCGCTCGGTGTCCGAGGAGCCGAAGGGGATCAGGTCGTCGTCGTGGAAGGTCACTCCGCAGGCGCCCAGTCCGGCCAGGCGCTGCACCGTCTCGACGGGGTCGAGGGCGCGGCGGGTGGCGTCGCCGAACGGGTCCCTTCCCTGCCAGCCGACGGTCCACAGGCCGAAGGTGAACCTGTCCTCGGGGGTGGGCTGGTAGCTCATACCGCGGCTCCTCGCTGCGAAACGACCATTTCGTCATGGCCGTTTACAAATTAGTATGCGGACGCACCGCTGGGAAGAGACAAGATGTCTTCGACAACAAGGTGTCTTCGACAGCCCACCGCACATCCCGCAGAGCCGCGGAGGAGGAGAGCCCGATGTCAGCAGCCGAGGGTCCGCTCGTCGTCGGCGTGGACACTTCCACCCAGTCCACGAAGGCGCTGGTCGTCGACGCGGCCACCGGGCAGGTGGTGGCGAGCGGCCAGGCGCCGCACACGGTGTCCTCCGGCTCGGGCCGGGAGAGCGATCCGCGTCAGTGGTGGGACGCCCTGTGCGAGGCGCTGCGCCAGTGCGGTGACGCGGCGCACGAGGCGGCGGCGGTGTCGATCGGCGGCCAGCAGCACGGCCTGGTCACCCTGGACGAGCACGGCGAGCCGGTGCGTCCCGCACTGCTGTGGAACGACGTCCGGTCGGCCCCGCAGGCCCGCCGTCTGGTGGAGGAGCTGGGCGGCCCCAGGGCCTGGGCGGAGCGCACCGGCAGCGTGCCGGGGGCCTCGTTCACGGTCACGAAGTGGGCCTGGCTGGCCGAGCACGAGCCGGAGGCGGTCCGTGCGACCCGGGCGGTCCGGCTCCCCCACGACTACCTCACCGAGCGCCTGACCGGGCAGGGCACCACCGACCGCGGCGACGCCTCCGGCACCGGCTGGTGGGCGTCGGGCAGGGAAGCGTACGACGAGGAGACCCTCGCGCACATCGGACTGAACCCGGCGGCGCTGCCCCGGGTGGTGCGCCCGGGCGAGGTGGCCGGTACCGTCCGTGACAACCATGACCTGCCGTTCTCCAAGGGCACGCTGGTGGCGCCCGGTACCGGCGACAACGCGGCGGCGGCGCTGGGGCTCGGGCTGCGGCCCGGCACCCCGGTGCTCAGTCTCGGTACGTCCGGCACGGTGTACACGGTCTCCAAGCGCCGTCCGGCCGATCCGACCGGCACGGTGGCGGGGTTCGCCGACGCGCGCGGTGACTGGTTGCCCCTGGCCTGCACGCTGAACTGCACCCTCGCCGTGGACCGCGTCGCGACCCTGCTGGGCCTGGACCGTGAGGCCGTGGAGCCGGGCGGCTCGGTGACGCTGCTGCCGTACCTGGACGGCGAACGCACCCCGGACCTGCCCAGCGCCTCCGGCCTGCTGCACGGGCTGCGCCACGACACGACCGCGGGCCAGTTGCTGCAGGCCGCGTACGACGGCGCGGTGCACGCGCTGCTCGGGGCCCTCGACCTGGTCCTCGACGGGGACGCCGACCGCAGCACCCCGCTGCTGCTGATCGGTGGCGGGGCCCGGGGCACGGCCTGGCAGCAGACCGTGCGCCGCCTGTCGGGGCGGCCCGTGCAGGTGCCGGAGGCCGGGGAACTGGTCGCCCTGGGGGCGGCGGCGCAGGCGGCCGGACTGCTGACCGGGGAGGACCCGGCGGCCGTGGCCCGCCGCTGGAACACGGCCGCGGGCCCGGTGCTGGAGGCCGTGGAGCGGGACGGGGAGACGCTGGACCGGATCACCGGGGTACTCTCCGACGCGGCCCCGCTGCTGGAGCGGGGGACCGAAGCCCGGCCGCACACACAGAGCTGAGCGGCAGACATCGAAGGTTGACGGAGGCATGACCGCACCGCTGCACGAGGCCCGCCGGGCAGGCACCGGCCGCGCCCTGCCGGACACCCAGCAGGCCATGCGCCGGCGCAACCTCGCCCGGGTGATGCACGCCGTCAGCGCCGAGGGTTCGCTGTCGCGGGCCGCGGTCGCCTCACGCATCGGTCTGACGCGGGCGGCGGTGTCGACGCTGGTCGACGAGCTGATCCGCTGGGGGCTGCTGGAGGAACTGGGCCCGGAGCGGCCGGGCCGGGTGGGGCGGCCCGGGTCGGCCCTCGCGGTGAGCGGCCGCGGTCCGGCCGGGATCGGGGCGGAGATCGGTGTCGATCACCTCGCGGCGTGCGTGGTCGACCTGCGTGGCGCGGTCCGCGCCCGGGCCGTGCGGCACGGCGCCAACCGGGGCCGGGCGCCCGGGCCGGTGATCGGGGAACTGACGGCGCTGATCCGCCGGGTCGTCGCGCGGGCCGAGCGGGAGGACCTCTGGCCCGCCGGGCTCGCGGTCGCCGTTCCCGGGCTGGTGGCCCGGGACGGACGGACGGTCGTCCGTGCCCCGAACCTCGACTGGCGCGACACGGACCTCGGCGGCCTGCTGCCCGGTGGATGGCCGCTGACCGTGGACAACGAGGCCAACTTCGGTGCGCTGGCCGAGCTGTGGCTCGGTGACGGCGTTCCGCGGGACTTCCTGCACGTGTCGGCCGAGATCGGCATCGGGGCCGCGGTCGTCGTGGACGGCGCGCTGCTACGCGGCACCCGGGGGTTCGCGGGCGAGCTGGGGCACGTGCCCGTGCGGCCGGACGGGCTCGCCTGCCCCTGCGGCGGCCGCGGGTGTCTCGAGCAGTACGCCGGCGAGGAGGCGGTGTCACGCGCCGCGGGACTTGAGCCGCGCGAGGACCTGGTGCGGCAGCTGGCGGAGCGGGCCGAGGAGGGCGACGAGAGAGTACGGGCGGCCCTGCGGGACGCCGGTACGGCACTCGGCATAGCCCTGACCGGGGCGGTGAACCTGCTCGACCCCGAGACGGTGGTCCTGGGCGGGGCCCTGGCCGGGCTCTCACCCTGGCTGCTGCCGTCGCTGGATGCGGAGTTGACCGGCCGCACCGCCGGCCCGGCCTGCCCGGTGGCGGTGTCCCGGCTGGGCCCGGAGGGACCGCTGCTGGGCGCGGCGCACTCGGTGGTGCGATCCGTACTGGACGACCCGGCGGTCGTGGTGGAACGATCCTGACCGCTCCGCCCGACACCCCGCGTACGGCTGAGCCCGGAGCACGGCACCCCGCGCACGGCTGAGCCCGGAGCACGGCCGGCGCGGCTTCTCGGCGATCGACGAGTCGCGCGGGCCACGACGAGTTGGGCGGGCCGCAGCTCGCCTTGGGGCGTTCCGCGCCGGCCGACTGCGCGACGCGGCGCGAGCGAGGAGCGCGGTGTACCTGCGGCTGGGCATGATACTGCGCCGGGATCCGGGCTGAGGCCCCCCGGCACCCCGCCTGACGCCACGTCAGCACGCGGGATGACGGACCCGGAACCACCGGAACGGGTGGCCCAGTTGTCCACAGGTGGCGGGCTGTCCACGGAACCGCGATGTGCTCTTCTGCCCAATCCACCCGAGTCGTACCGTGTTTGCACGAGGCGCGACCGCCGGGCCGTCACGGTCGGCGGGTGCCCGCGGAACGAGGGGTATCCGCACACGACGGGTGACGGCCGGCTGACACGGATCGGGGGACAGATGCACGGGGAGACGACGACCGGGGCACCGCGGCGCGACACCATCGGGTTACGCGAGGTCCTCTTCCAGCGCATCACGGCGATGGCGCCGGCCGCCGCGGTGGCAGCGTCGATTCCGTCCGGTGCCGCCTTCTCCGCCCGCAGCCTGCCGGCGGTGCTGGTCTCCCTGGCCGCCTGCCTGTTCACCGCCTCATGCGTGGCCGAGCCGGCGCGGGAGCTGCCCGCGGCCGGCTCGGTCGCCACGTACGTGGCGCGGGCCTGCATCCGGCCGTCGGCTCCCCCGTCGGCCGGGCTCGGGTCTTCGTGGAGATGCTCGTCCCACCGCTGCTGCTCCTGCAGCCGGGCTTCACCACCGCGGGCATGCCGCACGAGGAGTGGTCCCCGTCTCCGGCGGACCTGTGGTGACCGTGCTCCCTGGCGGGTGCCCTCATGACCGCCGTGAGCGGCTGCCTCGGCGTCCGCACCTCGGCCCGCTTCGGCACCGTCCCCACGACGGTCCCCCTCCTCGGTGCCCTCACCTCCCCACACGCCACGGCCTCCCTGCAACCACCGCTGCCAGAGCGGGTCTGGTCCTGGCAGGGACCGCGCGCGGCGCACCGCCCTGTTCCAGGCGCAGGACAGTGACATCGAGGTGCGGTGGCTGGTGCGCGACTACGGGTTCAGTGAGCTGAACGCGTACCAATGCGCGACCCAGGCCGTCGGATCACCGTCGGCCAGCGTGTGCGATCCCGACTACACGTGCGTGGCCAGGCTCCGCAAGGAGTGGCTGCCCGCACGGGAGACCTGCCGGAATGTTCCCGCGCGGGTGCGGGAAACCGCCCGAGCGCTGCGCGGTTGACGTCTCCCCCGTACCCGCCCGAAGCGCTCCCTCCCCACAGCCCCGACAGTCCCGCAGCCTGTCGACGGTCCCGCCCCCTGACTCCCGAAAGGACCCCCACGATGGACACGGACCGCCCGACGCCGCGCTTCAGCAGACGCCGGCTCCTGAAGGGCGCGGCACTGGCCGCCGTTCCCTACGCGCTGCTCCCCGACCCACGCGCCGATGCGCAGACCGCGGCCGTCGACTACCCACCCGCCGAGTGGCAGCCGGCGAGCACCGCCAACTACACGACGTCCGACCGCCCGTACAGCCATGTCATCGACCGGGTGATCATCCACGTCTCGCAGGAGACGTACACCGGCACGCTGGCGATCTTCAAGAACCCGCAGAAGAAAGTGTCCGCGCACTACCTGGTCCGCTCCGCGGACGGACACGTCGCGCAGTGCGTGCACGAGAAAGACATCGCCTGGCACGCGGGCAACTGGGAGTACAACACCCGCGGCATCGGTATCGAGCACGAGGGGTGGGTGGCCCAGCCGGCCTCCTTCACCAACGCCCTCTACGAGCAGTCGGCGAGGCTCACGGCGGCGATCTGCGCCAAGTACGGTATCCCCAAGGACCGGGAGCACATCATCGGCCATTACCAGGTGCCGGGCACCGATCACACCGACCCGGGGCCGAACTGGGACTGGGTCCGTTACATCCGGCTCGTCAATTTCGCCTAGCCCACCGCCGGTCCGACCGCCGAGCCGACATGGCAACGAAGTCGGGGACGCCGCCGAGCCCAGGGCGAACCGACGTCGAACGGGTTGTCCGCACGAACACTGCCAGTGACGATGGTCCCCTCCGCAGCACCGCCCTCTCACCGTCCAGGAGTCCGAGTTGACCGATCCGTGGGTGGCCCTGGAGCCGGGGGCCGACACCGCCGAGCGCGTCCGCGTGCTGCGCCGGGCGCACGAGACGTTCACCACGGTGGGCACGGTGCCGCGCCCGGTGCGGTCGGTGGTCGCGGACTCCTGGCGGCGCAGTGCACGGGCCGGCGTCGGGCCGGACGGCACCGCCAGCGTGGAGCTGACCGACGGCGACCTCGGCGCCTACCGCGCGGAGCATCCGCTGGCCCGGGTGATGCCTCTGGTCCGGGAGCTGCTGGGCACCTTCGCCGCCGACGGCGAGCATCTGCTGGCGGTGTGCGACGCGCACGGCAGGCTGCTGTGGGTGGAGGGGCACGCGGCGACCCGGCGCCGGGCGGACGGGATGAACTTCGTGCCGGGGGCGCGCTGGTCGGAGACCGCGGTCGGCACCAACGCGCCGGGCACCGCGGTCGCCGTGGACCGGCCGGTGCAGGTGTTCGCCGCGGAGCACTTCATACGGCGGGTGCAGCCGTGGACGTGTGCGGCCGCGCCCGTGCACGATCCGCGGACGGGCCGGGTGCTGGGCGCCGTGGACATCACCGGTGGGGACGGGCTGGCGCATCCGCACAGCCTCGGCTTCGTGCAGGCGGTGGCGCGAGCCGCCGAGGCACAACTCGCCCTGCTCGCCCCACCGCGCCTCGCCGCGGACACGCCGCTGCTGAGCGCGCTGGGCCGGGACGAGGCGGAACTGGTCCTGGCCGGGCGGCGGATGAGACTCAGCCGCCGGCACAGCGAGATCATCGTGACGCTGTCCCGGCATCCCGAGGGGCTGACCGGCGATGAGTTGCTGTGCGCGCTGTACGCGGACGAGTCGGTGACCCCGGTGACCCTGCGTGCCGAACTCGCCCGATTGCGCAGGTCGCTGGGCCCGGGCTTGCTCGCCTCACGGCCGTACCGGCTCACGGCGGCGGTCGACTCGGACTCCACCATGGTGGAGCGGCGGCTGGAGGCGGGTGCGCTCACGGCGGCGGCGGAGGCGTACACGGGCCCACTGCTGCCCGGTTCGCAGGCACCGGCGATCGTACGGCTGCGGGATCGTCTCGCCGACGGACTGCGGACGGCTCTGATCGCGCACCGCGACCCGGACCTGCTGGCGGACTGGGCGCACGCGGCGTGGGGCGAGGACGACGTCGAGGTGTGGCGGGCGCTGGCGGCGGTGCGCCCCACGGCACCGGTGCGGGCCCGGCTCGCAGCGCTGGAGGCGGAGCTGAGAGTACCGGCCGGCCGGACAGCGGCGCGGACCTGCGGCGCAACGTACCCGCAACGTCCGTCTGCCTAGCCTCGGGCCGAGAGCTGTCCTACGGCGGGCAGCCCCGCACCGGGAGGCAGACCAGCATGACTCGTTACGCGGCGCCGGGCACCGAAGGCGCGATCGTCTCCTACCGGGCGCGCTACGACCACTACATCGGCGGCGAGTACGTGCCACCGCTGCGCGGGCGGTACTTCGAGAATCCGTCGCCGGTCAACGGGCAGCCGTTCACCGAGATCGCGCGCGGCACCGCGGAGGACGTCGAGCGGGCGCTGGACGCGGCGCACGAGGCAGCGCCGGGGTGGGGCCGTACGTCGGTGGCGGAGCGTTCCGACATCCTGCTGAAGATCGCCGACCGCATGGCGGCGCAGCTGGAGCCCCTGGCGGTCGCCGAGAGCTGGGAGAACGGAAAGCCGGTGCGGGAGACACTGGCGGCCGACATCCCGCTCGCGATCGACCACTTCCGTTACTACGCGGGGGCGATCCGGTCGCAGGAGGGATCGCTGGGCGAGATCGACGACGACACGGTGGCGTACCACTTCCACGAGCCCCTCGGTGTCGTCGCGCAGATCATCCCCTGGAACTTCCCGATCCTGATGGCGGCGTGGAAGCTCGCGCCGGCGCTCGCCGCGGGCAACGCGGTCGTGCTCAAGCCCGCCGAGCAGACGCCGGCCTCCATCCACCACTGGGTGAGCCTGATCGGGGACCTGCTGCCGCCGGGCGTGCTGAACGTCGTCAACGGCTTCGGTGTGGAGGCGGGCAAACCGCTGGCGTCGAGTCCGCGGGTGGCGAAGGTCGCGTTCACCGGGGAGACCACGACGGGGCGGCTGATCATGCAGTACGCCTCGGAGAACATCAAACCGGTCACCCTCGAACTCGGCGGCAAGTCGCCGAACATCTTCTTCGACGACGTGTGGGCGCACGACGACGACTTCCGCGACAAGGCGCTCGAGGGCTTCACGATGTTCGCGCTCAACCAGGGCGAGGTCTGCACCTGCCCGTCGCGGGCACTGATCCAGCGCGGCCATTACGCGGAGTTCCTCGAGGCGGCGGTCGAACGCACCCGGCTGATCAAGCCGGGGCACCCCCTCGACACCGACACGATGATCGGTGCCCAGGCCTCCAACGACCAGCTGGAGAAGATCCTTTCCTACCTGGACATCGGCCGGCAGGAAGGCGCGAGGGTCCTCACGGGCGGGGAACGCGTCGAGTACGACGGCGAGTTGAAGGGCGGCTACTACGTCCAGCCGACCATCTTCGAGGGCGACAACCGCATGCGCATCTTCCAGGAGGAGATCTTCGGCCCGGTCGTCTCGGTGGCCTCCTTCGACGACTTCGACGACGCCGTCACAACAGCCAACGACACGCTGTACGGCCTCGGCGCGGGCGTGTGGACCCGGGACATGAACACCGCCTACCGCGCAGGCCGCGCGATCCAGGCGGGCCGCGTGTGGACCAACTGCTACCACGCCTACCCCGCACACGCGGCGTTCGGCGGTTACAAGCAGTCCGGAATCGGCCGCGAGACGCACAAGATGATGCTGGAGCACTACCAGCAGACGAAGAATCTCCTGGTGTCGTACTCACCGAAGAAGCTCGGCTTCTTCTGAGCACACGAAAAGGGGCGCCTGGACCGGACCTTCGCCCGTGAGGCGCCCCTCACCCGGCCAGACAGCGAAGCCACGACGGCGTCGGCCGCCGATGACCGTCACACCGCGGGGCGACGGCCCGATCGCCGCCCGGATCGTCACCGACTGCCTGCGTACTTCAGAGTCTCCGCCATCGAGGCGGACGCACAGCGCGCAAGCCGTACCTCGGCACACATCGCACGCTCCACCGAGGACTTCGTGGCCGTAAGCGTCCAGATGCAAGGCACAGCGACCCTAATCCAGGATGGCCGCCACGTCCCCGTCGGCGAGAGGGACATCGTGGTGTACGACACGACCCGGCCGTACTCCCTGAACTACCCGGAACGGTTTTCCGCCCGCGTCCTCCACCTGCCCCGCCGGGTAGTGGGCCTGCCGGACGAACAGATTCGCCGGATCACCGGCACCGTCATCGACACGGCAGAAAGGGATCGGCTCGGTGCTGATGCCCTTCCTGGCGGCGCTGGTCACCTCCACCCACAGCGACGCCGGCTGGAGGAAAGCGCAGCTTCTACGGCCACTCTCCTCTCGAGTGGCGCAATCTCCGCACCTCTCAGGGCGTCAACGGCTTGCGGCTCAGCTGATCCAAGAGGCCAGCGCTCGCACGACACGGCCCCTCGCGCGGGTGTGCGCGTCCCGTGTCAGGCGGAGCCGTCCCGGCCGCCGGGCAGGCCTTCGTGGTGACGAAGTAGTAGACGGGGAGCATGACGAACACCGCAACCTCCAGCAGCGGCGCGATCAACACCCCCAGGAGCCCGGCGACGGTGTAGGCGAGGGCTCCGGCCCAGGAGCGAAGCCGTCCGTGCCGTACGTACGTGTCCTGCACGTCCGGGTCCAGCAACTCGGGTCGGCGGGCGATCTGTTGGCAGAAGGCCACCCGGCTCATGCCCGTCCGTGCCCTGGCCCCGTCCTGCCCGTGCCGACGTGCGGGCGCGAGGAACGCCGGTTGAGCCGCGTGCCACCGCCGTGCCCCGCCGTCCTCGGATTCCGGTACGGCGGTGCCATCGGGTGAGCCGCCAGCCGCGGGCCGGCACGGTCCGCAGGCGGGCGGTGCAGTCGCCGGAGGAGGTCAGGCCGGCGCAGCAGGGGTGACGACCTGCGGCCTCGACGACGAAATGAAAACGGTCTCCGGAACGCTCGGGAAAGCACCCTGGAAGCGCACGGTGACCGCGGGGTCGCCGTACGCCCGCACCGCCCAAACCGCCGTTCGGGTGAACACTGCCGCAGCCCCCGTCGGCCGCGAAAGGCCGGGAATACGGACCCCCCGGGCATTTTCTCGCGCTCCTGGGCGCCGATCCGAAGTGGCAACCTGACGTTGGCCTGGCCAGACTGAAGCAGGCGGTTCGTGATCAGGAAAGAACACTTTCGGAACTTCCGATCCACACGTCCCCAGGAGATCGAATGGTGGAGCAGTCCTCCGAGGTCCATATATCCGGGCCGGACGAACCTGCCGTCACCATGAGCGGCGCCGGCCCGACCGAGACGGAGACCGAGACCGAGCGGAAACTCGCGGATGCGCTGGCTGACATCGTGAGCGCCGAGCACGTCCCGGCCGACAGTCACTTCTTCGACGACCTCGGCGCCAATTCCCTGGTCATGGCCCAGTTCTGCGCGCGGGTAAGGAAGATGCCGGATCTGCCGTCCCCCTCCATGAGGGACATCTACCGGCACCCCACCATCCGAAGCCTGGCAGCAGCTCTGGCGCAGGCCGCTCCCCCGCCTGCCGATACCGCGCTCGCCACGTCGGCGTCCGCGCCCCCGCCCCCGCCGCCTCAGGTGTCACGCACCGGCCGGTTCAGCCACGTCCTCTGCGGAACGATCCAGTTGCTGGTCTTCCTGACATATTCTCTCGTCTCCGGGTTCGTCACCGCCGGAGGATACGAGTGGATCGCCACCGCTTCCGGGGCGGCCGGCATCTACCTGCGGTCGCTTCTGTTCGGAGGCATCGGGTTCATCGCTCTGTGCGTGTTCCCGGTCATCGCGAAATGGCTTCTCGTCGGCCGCTGGAAACCGGGTGAGTTCCCCGTCTGGGGCCTGACATATCTGCGCTTCTGGTTCGTCAAGGTACTGCTCCACGCGAATCCGATGGTGTTCCTCGTCGGAAGTCCGCTGTACGTGCTGTATCTCCGGGCCCTCGGCGCGCGGATCGGCAAGGGGGTCACGATCCTCTCCCACACCGTCCCGGTCTGTACCGACCTGCTGACGATCGGCGCCGGTACGGTGATCCGCAAGGATTCGTTCTTCCTCGGCTACCGGGCCTACGCGGGCCGCATCCAGACCGGCCGGATCACGCTCGGCCGCGACGTGTTCATCGGCGAGAAGACCGTCCTGGACATCGGCACCTCGATGGGCGACGGCGCACAGCTCGGCCATTCCTCCGCTCTCCACAGCGGCCAGGCGGTCCCGGACGGTGAGCACTGGCACGGATCACCTGCGGAGCCCACGCACATCGACTACGTACGGATCGCGCCGGCCGGCTGCGGCACCGCGCGCCGGGCCTGGTTCGGCCTCGTCACGCTGCTGCAGTTGGTCTTCCTCTACGTCCCGCTCGCCATCGGCGGGGTGTACATGCTGTTCACCGAGGTACCGGCGATCGGCAAGCGACTCGATCCCCAGACGGCCGCGTTGTCACGGCCGGAACTGATCTCCGACGCACTGGCCGTCTCCCTCGTCCTGTTCCTCGGCGTCGTCGTCGGGGGTCTTATCGCCCTGTACACCGTTCCGCGTCTGCTGAGTCTGGCCGTCAGGCCCGACCGGGTCTATCCGCTCTACGGATTTCACTACGCGGTACACCGGGCGACGGCTCGCATGACCAACATCAGGTTCTTCGCCTGGCTCTTCGGTGACAGTTCCTACATCGTGCATTATCTCCGCGGACTCGGCTACGACTTGTCACATGTCGAGCAGACCGGGTCCAACTTCGGCACCGAACTGCAGCACGAGACGCCGTTTCTGGTCTCCGTGGGCAGCGGAACGATGGTGGCCGACGGACTCTCCGTGATCAATGCGGACTACTCCAGTACGTCTTTCCGGCTGTCCCGGGTGTCGATCGGGCCGCGTAACTTCCTGGGCAACAACATCGCCTTTCCCGCGGGCGGCAGAACCGGTGACAACTGCCTCCTCGCGACCAAGGTGATGATTCCCCTGGACGGTGAGGTCCGTGAAGGCGTGGGGCTCCTCGGTTCTCCGTGCTTCGAGATTCCGCGCTCGGTGGACCGTGACGCACGGTTCGACCATCTCCGGACAGGTGACGCGCTCCGCCGTCATCTCGCCGCGAAGAATCGTTACAACCTGCGCTCGATGGCATGGATGCTGTTCGTGCGCTGGCTGCACGTATTCCTGCTCACACTGCTCGCTCTCGCCTCCGTGGACCTGTACGGCGTGGTCGGCCACGTGGTGATCGCCGCGTATCTGGCACTGACGCTCGCGTTCACCACTGCGTACTACATCCTGGTGGAACGCTGCTTGACGTCATTCCGCGGACTGCGACCCCAGCTGTGCTCCATCTACGACCGGACCTTCTGGTTGCAGGAGCGCCTGTGGAAGGTTCCGGACCATCACCTCAACATCTTCAACGGAACCCCCTTCAAGAGCCTCGTCTGGCGGATGCTGGGTGTTCGCATAGGCAGCAGGGTGTTCGACGACGGCTGCTACCTGACCGAACGGACCCTCGCCGCCATCGGCGACGAGTGCACCCTGAACGCCGGTAGCAAGATCCAGTGCCACTCCCAGGAGGACGGCACCTTCAAGTCCGACAACATCACGCTCGGCGCGGGCTGCACGCTGGGCGTCGGCGCGCACGTGCACTACGGCGTGACGATGGGCGACGGCTCGGTGCTGGCACCCGATTCCTTCCTCATGAAGGGCGAGGAAGTCCCCGCCAACGCACGGTGGGGCGGCAATCCCGCCGTGGACATGCCGGAAGCGGGCAGCCCCTCCGGCGGCACCGGCCGGGCTGCCCCGGCAGCCGGAATCTCTGCGGCGAACGTGAGTTGAGGAAGGCCATTCGATGGGAACGCGCGTGGAAACGGACCGGGAGTACTGGAGCCGCATGCTGACCGCCGGTGGTGTCACCGCTGTGCCACGGTGGGCTCGGAAGCCGGTTCCGGGAGCGGCTGAGCACGAGACGTCGGTCCCGGACGACGTGACGGACGCGGTGCGCGCACTGGTCCGGCGGTGGGGAGTGCCGGTCAGTGCGCTGCTGCTGGCCACGCACGCCAAGGTGCTGGCCGCACTGTCCGGCGAGCAGGACGTGGTGACGGGTTACACCACCGGCGTGCGAGGCGAGCCGTTGCCGTGCCGTCTGGCCGTCCCCCCGGGATCCTGGCACGCACTGGTGTCGGCCGCTGAGCGCGCCGAGGCGGAGGTGCTGGCGCACCGGGAGTTCCCGGTGGAGGAACTACGGCGGGAGCTGGGGGTGACGGAGCCGCCGTACGAGGTCGTGTTCGGCCCCATGGGAGCCGACGAGACGCACGTCGACG
This sequence comes from Streptomyces sp. NPDC006314, assembly GCF_040613075.1. NCBI lineage: Bacteria > Bacillati > Actinomycetota > Actinomycetes > Kitasatosporales > Streptomycetaceae > Streptomyces > Streptomyces sp. NPDC006314. Next base: position 162,563 of record NZ_JBEXRL010000008.1, read on the forward strand.
ACGGCGTACTGCAGGTGCGCTGGTCCGATCGGGGCGGACGGCTGATGCTGCGGCTGCGGTACCGCACCGACGCGCTGGACGCCGCGGCCGCGGCCCGGATCGGCGGCTATCACCTGACGGCGCTGCGGCTGATGGCGGCCGACGCGGACGCCGACCACGCGCGGCAGAGTCTGCTGTCGGCCGACGAGGTGCGTGAGCAGTTGGAAGGGCTGGCCGGGCCCCGCCGGCCACTGCCGGACGCCCGGGTGCACGAGCTGTTCGAACAGCGGGTACGGATGCATCCGGAAGCGGTGGCGGCCGTGCACGGCGAGCGGCAGTGGACGTACCGGGAGCTGAATCGCCACGCGAACCGCTTGGCGCGGGCGCTGCTGGACCGGGGGCTGGGCCGGGAAGACGTGATCGCCGTCGTCACCGAACGCAACCTCGACTGGCTCGCGGCGACGCTGGCCGTGTTCAAGGCGGGCGGCGCGTACCTGCCGATCGAGCCGCACTTCCCGGCCGGCCGTATCGCGGCAACGCTGTCGCGCGCGGGGTGCCGTCTGGTCCTGACCGAACGGGGCAGCACCGGCACCCTCGACCAGGCGCTGGCCGCGGTACCGGGAGTCGAGAAGCTGCCGGTCGACGTGGCGTACGCGGAACAGCACGCCGACGGTGATCCCGGCGTGAAGGTGGACGCCGACCAGCTGGCCTACATCTACTTCACGTCCGGCTCCACCGGCGAGCCGAAGGGGGCGATGTGTGAACACGCGGGCATGCTCAACCATCTCCACGCCAAGATCGACGACCTGGGTATCGGCGAGGGGTGCGTGGTGGCGCAGACGGCCCCCCAGTGTTTCGACATCTCGCTGTGGCAGCTGATCTCCGCACTGCTGGCCGGCGGGCGGACCTTGCTGGTCGAGCAGGACGTGATCGTGGACGTGGAGCGGTTCCTCGACACGCTGGTGCGCGGCCGGGTCGGCGTGGCGCAGGTCGTGCCCTCCTATCTGGAGGTCGTGGTCTCGTATCTGGAACAGCAGCCCCGCAGCCTGCCGGACCTGCGCTGTGTGTCGGTGACCGGTGAGGCGTTGAAGCGGGAACTGGTCCAGCGCTGGTTCGCGATCCAGCCGGGCATCAAGCTGGTGAACGCCTATGGGCTGACGGAGACTTCGGACGACACCAACCACGAGGTCATGGACGGGGTGCCCGACCGCGTGCTGCTGGGGCGTGCGGTCAACAACGTGCGCGTCTACGTCGTGGACGAGCATCTGGCGCTGGTGCCGCTGGGCGCCCCGGGGCTGATCGCGTTCTCGGGTGTCTGCGTGGGACGGGGGTACGTCAACGATCCCGAGCGCACTCGTGAGGCCTACCGGACTGACCCGTACCGCCCTGGTGAGCGGCTCTACCTGGGCGGTGACTGGGGGCGCTGGCACCCGGGCGGCAAGCTGGAGTTCCTCGGCCGCCGGGACAGCCAGGTCAAGATCCGCGGCTTCCGGATCGAGATCGGCGAGATCGAGAACGCCCTGCTGCGGGTGGACGGCGTGCGCGACGGTGCGGTGGTCGTCGCCGAGCTGACCGGTGGGAGCAAGCATCTGATCGCTTTCCACACCGGCAGGCGGCACCGGCCGGAGGTACTGCGCGAGGCGCTCGGCGCGGTGCTGCCCGCCTACATGGTCCCCTCGGCCTTTCACTGGCAGGACGGCCTGCCGCTGACCGCCAACGGCAAGACCGACAGAAAGGCCCTGACCGCGCTCGCCGAACAGACCCCGCCGGCCACCGGAAGGGGCGTGGCGGGCAAGGAAGGTCCCGGCCCACTCAGCCCGGCCGAACGGAGGCTGGCGGCGGCCTGGGCCGAGGTGCTGGCCGTGCCCGAGCACCAGGTCCGCCGGACGGACCACTTCTTCGACTCCGGGGGCACCTCCCTGACGGCGGTCAGACTCAGCCTCGCGCTCGGCCGCGCGGTCTCCCTCAAGGACATCACCCGGCACCCGGTGCTCGCCGATCTGGCGGCCCTGCTCGACGGCACGGCCCGGCAGCACGGTGAGCTGCTCCAGCCTCTGTCGGAAGCGGGCGGTGCGCCGGAGTGGGCGTTGGTGTGCTTCCCCTACGCGGGCGGCAACGCGGTCAACTACCAGCCGATGGCGAGCGCGCTGGCGGGCAGCGGCCCGGCGGTGCTCGCGGTGGACCTGCCCGGCCATGACCTGGCCGCGCACCACGAGCCGCTGGCTTCGATCGCGGAGGTGGCCGAGCAGGTCGCCGCCGAGATCACCGCGCGTGGCCTGACCCGGGTCATGCTGTGGGGCCACTCATCAGGTGCCGCCCCGGCCCTGGCGACGGCCAGGAAGCTCCAGGAGCGAGGCGTGTGCCCGACGCGGGTGTTCCTCGGTGCGCAACTGCTCGGCACGGCCACCGACCGGCGCGCGGCCATCAGTGAGCTGACGAGCCGAAGCGATGCCGAGATCGCGGCGCGGCTGACCGCGGACAGCGGCTACGCGGAACTCGCCGAACTGAACGCGCGGCACGCCGAGCACATCGGTGCCGCCTACCGGCACGACTGTGTGTCCGCGCACCGCTACTTCTGCGCCGCCCTGGATGCCCCGCCGCCGGTGAAGCTGTCCGCACCGGTCACGGTGGTCGTCGCGGCCGACGACCCGCACACGGCCGGCTACGCCCACCACCACAGGGACTGGCTGCTCATGGCCGAGCACGTCGATCTGCACGAGCTCGTCGACGGGGGCCACTACTTTCCCCGCACCCGTCCGGCCGAGGCAGCGCAGGCCGTCCTGAGTACCGCCCCGCTGGCGTCCTCCTGAGCCCCGTAGACCCTCCAGACGGGCCACCGAAAGGAAACCGAGATGCCTTTCTCATCCCTGGCACCATCGCTCGATGTGGAGCTGCGGCCGGACAGACCCGCGCTGCTGCGCGTCGATCCCCCGGGGGATGCCCCGAGCTGGGCAGCGCAGTACCGCGAGGCGCTGCGTGCGCAGGTCACCGAGCACGGGGCACTGGTCGTCCGCGGCCTCGGACTGCGGGACGCGGACCAGGTCGGCGCCGTCTTCACGCGGCTGGCCGGTCCCCTCATGACGGAGCGGGAGGCCTTCGCCCCCCGCCAGGCTCATGGCCCGGGTCTGTACTCCTCCACGGCCTGGCCGGCCAACCAGCCGATGTGCATGCACCACGAGCTGAGTTATCTGCTGGAGGTGCCCGGCCTGATGCTGTTCGCGTGTCTGACCGCGCCCGGGCAGGGCGGGGCGACGGCGGTGGCCGACGCCGAACAGATCCTCCGGGCACTTCCCAGCGGGCTGACGCAGCGGTTCGAGCGCGAGGGCTGGCTGCTGACCCGTACGTACAACGACGAGATCGGGGCCTCCCTGACGGAGTCGTTCGGCACGGACGACCGCGCCGAGATCGAGCGCTACTGCCGAGCCCACGCCATCGATTTCGCTTGGCAGGCCGACGGGTCCCTGCACACCGAGCAGCGCCGCAGCGCCGTCGTGCGGCACCCGCTGACGGGCAGGCGCTGCTGGTTCAACCAGATCGCCTTCCTCAACGAGTGGACCCTGGCCCCGGACGTGCGCGAGTACCTGGTGGACGAGTACGGCGAGGACGGTCTGCCGTTCAACACCCGTCACGGGGACGGAACCCCGATCGGTGAGGACGTCGTCCAGCTGCTCAACACCACCTACGAGGCGCACACCCGGCGGGAGCCCTGGCAGGACGGTGATCTGCTGCTCGTGGACAACATCCGCACCGCGCACAGCAGGGAACCCTTCACCGGAGAGCGGCGGGTACTGGTCGGCATGGGTGAGCCCCGACGGCTGGCCGACCACTGCCCCACCCCGGAGGCGAGCGAGCGATGACCGATGTGCTGTCCACCACCTCCCACGCGGCCGCGCCCGGCCCGGCGTCGCCGCCGACGTTCGCGGTGATCTCCGGTGAGCAGGTGCAGAGAGCGCTGGCGGGGTCCGAGAAACAGCTCGTGGAGCTGGTCGAGGCCACCTACCGGCTGCACGGCGCCGGAGACTCGGTGAACCCGCCGTCGTACTTCCTGCGGTTCCCCGACCGCCCGACGGCGCGGATCATCGCGCTGCCGGCCTCCATCGGCGGGTCCGTCCACGTGGACGGCCTGAAGTGGATCTCCAGCTTTCCGGAGAACGTCAGCGCCGGGCTGCCGCGGGCCTCCGCGGTGCTCATCCTCAACGACCACGACACGGGCTACCCGTTCGCCTGTCTGGAGAGTTCCGTCATCAGCGCGACCAGGACCGCGGCGTCCGCCGCGCTGGCAGCCGACTGGCTCAGCCGCAACCGGCCCCGCCCCCGCCGCGTCGGATTCTGCGGTACGGGCTTGATCGCCCGATACATCCACACCTTCCTGGCCCGTACGGGCTGGGCCTTCGAAGCGATCGGCGTGCACGACGTGGCCGCCGACAGCGCCGAAGGCTTCTGCGGCTACTTGCGGCAGGCCGGCGCCACCGAACCGGTCACCCTCCACGACAGCGCCGAGGGCCTCATCCGCTCCAGCGACCTCGTGGTCTTCGCCACCGTCGCCGGCCGCCCCCATGTCACCACCCCGGCCTGGTTCACCCACAACCCCCTGGTCCTGCACGTGTCGCTGCGGGACCTCGCCCCCGAGATCCTCCTCGGCTCGGCCAACTTCGTCGACGACGTCGAGCACTGCCTGAAAGCCGACACCTCCCCCCATCTGGCCGAACAGCACGTTGGCAACCGTGACTTCCTGAACGGCACCCTGAACGACGTGATGCTCGGGCGGGCCGCACCGCCGACCGACCGGCCGGTGATCTTCTCACCCTTCGGACTCGGTGTCCTCGATCTCGCCGTCGGCAAGTACGTCTACGACGAAGTAGCCCGGGCGGGGGAACTCCGCCTCATCGACGACTTCTTCCACGACCTGCGCCGGTACGGCTGAAGCCGTTGTCCTCGGCCTGGCACCAGGAGGCCCGCCGTGCCTGTCATATCGGCTCCCTACGCCTTCAACGAAGGCCATCTCTTCGTCGACCTCGAGTCGATCTGCGGTTATCCGCTCTACCTGAAGTGCGAAGGCTTCAACTTCGCGGGCTCCATCAAGCTGAAGGCCGCGAACGAGATGGTGGAGACGGCCGAGCGTGAGGGAGTCCTGAAGCCGGATTCCATCCTCGTCGAGTCCTCGTCCGGGAATCTGGGCGTCGCGCTCAGCATGATCGCCGCGAGCAAGGGCTACCGGTTCCTGTGTGTGACGGACTCCCGTTGCAACCTGTCGACCAGACTGCTCATGGAGGCGCTCGGCAGCGAGGTGCACGTCGTGGCCGACCAGGATTCCAACGGCGGATTCCTGGGCATGCGGATCGACTACGTCCGTGCGCTGTGCGCGTCCGACGACCGGTACGTCTGGCTCAGTCAGTACACCAATCCGGGCAACTGGCGGGCGCATTACCGCACGACGGCCCCCGAGATCGCCGGCAGGTTCCCGGATCTGGACGTCCTCTTCATCGGGGCGGGCACCACCGGGACGCTGATGGGTTGCGCACGCTACTTCCGGCGGTGGCACCGGCCGGTGCGGATCGTCGCGGTGGACAGCGTGGGCTCGGTGGCCTTCGGCGGCGAGCCCGGCCGGCGGATGATCCCCGGCCTGGGTATGAGCATGCGCCCGCCGCTCCTCGACGAGTCCTATGTGGACGAGGTGATCCGGGTCGAGGAGGCGGACACCATCCGCACCTGCCACCTCATGGCCCGACGCGGCTTCCTGTTCGGCGGCTCCACCGGGACGGTGGTCAGTGGTGCCACGGACTGGCTGGCACGGCATGACACACGTGGCCTCACCGCGGTGGCCATCGCGCCGGATCTCGGCGAGCGCTACCTCGACACCGTCTACCAGACCAACTGGCTGCAGGACCTGTACGGCGATCACGTGCTCGACTCCGAACAGACGAGCACCACATCCCAGGAGGTCAAGCCGACATCGCGCGCGCCGGACCGCCGACGGAGACCGTAGTGGCGCATCCGCCCGGGGTGGTCTTGAGCGCCGTGCGGAGAACGGATACATACTGGTAGCCCAGCGAGGAGGCCCCAGGAGGCTTGGCCGGTGATCGCCGTCAATCCGATGGACAGCGCCTCGGTGCTGGCTGCCTTCGGCGCGCTGGGCGTCCTGGCGGTGATCTTCGCGGAGTCGGGTCTGCTGGTCGTCGGCTTCTTCCTGCCCGGTGACACGCTGCTGTTCCCGGCCGGTGTGCTGTGCGCGGGGAGTGCTCACCAGGCGCCGCGACTGTCGCTGTGGCAGGTGCTGGTGTGCGCGGCCGTCGGGGCGGTGGCCGGCGGCCAGGTGGGGTACCTGCTCGGGCGGCACGGCGGGCGGCCCCTGCTGGCGCGCACGTCCCGCCGGCGGGCGAAGGACGCGGCGGCGCGGGCGGAGAATCTGCTGGCCCGGTACGGCTATGGCAAGGCGCTGGTGATCGGCAGGTTCGTGCCGGTGCTGCGGACGGTCCTGCACCCGGTGGCCGGTGTGCTCGGGGTACCCGTGCGGACCTTCACGCTCTGGCAGGCCGTGGGCGGTGTGCTGTGGTCGCAGACGCTGGTCCTCGCCGGATACACCCTCGGTGCCTCCGTCCCGCACGTCGATGACTATCTGCTGCCGCTGGTCGCCGTGGTCGTCGTCCTCTCGCTGCTGCCCCTGCTGGTCGAGGCCCGGCGCGCGCGCCGCGAACGCCGCCGGTCCGCGCACTGAGCCGCCTGAGTGACCGCAGCCGCACCCGGCGCCGCCCCGGGCGGTCAGCGCGGCTTGCGGTCCTTGCGGCGCTTGCGGTTCGGGCGTCGGGGGCGGTGGATCGTGTCCAGCTCGCCTATGGCCGCGCGGACATGCCCCGGGTCGCTCGGACGGGACGTTCCGGCACACCGCCAGGAGGCACGTCCGGCGTCCTCGGCCATATGCATCCCGAGCCCGTGCAGGGTGCACACCGGCCACGCCTGCCACAGGCACTCCGTGATGGTGTCCTGCGCGGCCTCGGCGACGGCCAGGAGGGCTTGGGCGGCGGACGTCCCCGGCCCCAGGGAGTTGCCGTGCGAGTCCCCGTTCGCAAGGGCCACGTAGATCCGCTCGGCCTCGTCCTGTTCCCAGCCCGGGTAGGCGATGAGGCACAGCGGACGCTGCTCGGGCAGGGTCGCTGCCACGTCCCGGTTGACGACGGCCAGCGCCTCGTCCCAGAGCGGGTGCTCGCCCTCGGGGACGAAGCGCGGCTCGGGCGGACTGAGAAACGAAGGGTGCATCCCCCCATCTTCCCAACCGGCCACCGGGACCACTCGGGCCGCTCGTCCGCCACAGCCGACCGTGCAGGGGAGCCGCGTCCGCCCGTACGCCGTGTCGTGCCCGGCGTCCGGTCGTCCGCGCCGCCGGACCCGGGCGGCCGGGTGGTCAGCGTGCCCGGCCGTCACTGAGCACCGTTCGAGCGGACAACCGCGGGTTCTGGACGGGTTCGTGACCATCCGTGAGACTGGACCGGGTCCGGCGCCCCCGCTCTCCAGGACGGTGACATGGAAGAGGAAGTGCCCCGCGTCGAACTCACCCCTCGGGCCGCGGAGCTGGTGCGCCGGCTGCGCGCCGAGCACGGTCCGCTGATGTTCCACCAGTCCGGCGGCTGCTGCGACGGCAGCGCGCCCATGTGCTATCCGGACGGCGAGTTCCGCACCGGCGGCTCGGACGTGCGGCTGGCGGAGCTGTCGGTGGAGGGCGTCGAGGAGCCCGTCACCTTCTGGATGTCGCGGAGCCAGTACCAGGCGTGGAGCCACACCCGGCTGATCGTCGACGTCGTACCGGGACGAGGCAGCGGTTTCTCGCTGGAGGCACCCGAGGGGGTGCGTTTTCTCACCCGTTCTCGCGTAGCCGACGTCTAATCGGCCCGAACGCCTCCGACGTCTGGTGCACTGCCCGTCGTAGCAGGGACAGTTGACGCAGCATCAGGGGGCACGGTGACCATATGTCGCAGGCGTTCGGCAGCGGGCAGAGCTGTTCTCACGGTTGTCACGGCGTTCGGTGTGCTGGCCGGTGCGGCGCCGGCGGGTGCGGCACCGGCCGGTGCGGCACCGGTGGGCCGGCGGATCGCACCGGGTGTCACCTACCGGCAGTTCGACGTCGACGCGGCCGCGGGTACCGCCCACGCGCATCTGCTCACGGTCGATCTGGGCAATCCGCATGTCCGGGTCGGCCTGCTCCACCCGGGGGCGGTGGCGGCCCGGGCGACCGTCTCCCGGCTGGCGGACTCGGCCGGGGCGGTCGCGGGGGTCAACGGTGACTTCTTCCACATCACCGAGACCCAGCACCCGGGCGTGGAGGCCACCGGCGCGCCCGTCGGACCGGCCGTCGCGGACGGGCAGGTGCTCAAGGCGGCGGTACCCAAAGGCCAGCGGTTCGGGCCCGCACTCCCCTCCGGCACGAACACACAGGACGTCTTCGGCGTGGGCACCGACCGGCGGGCCCGTCTGGACCGCCTCTCCCTCGTCGGCTCCGTCGGCACACCGGAGGGCCGGCTGCCCCTCAAGGGCCTCAACCAGTACGCGCTCCCGCTGAACTCCGTCGGCGCCTTCACCGCGAAGTGGGGCAGCGCCTCCCGGGTGCGCGCCGTCTGCGGCACCGACACCCAGCGGGCGGCCCCGTGCAGCACCGACACCTACGAGGTGAAGCTGGAGGGCGGCCGGGTGGCCTCCGTGTCCGACGCCCCGGGCAGCGGCTCGATCCCCGCGGACACCACGGTCCTGGTGGGCCGCGAGAAGGGCGCGCAGCAGCTGCGGGAGCTCTCGGTCGGTGACCCGGTGACCGTCACGCACACCCTGGCGGCGGCGACGTCCGGGGTGCCGTACGCGTTCGCGGTCGGCGGCTTCCCCGTCCTGCGCGACGGCGAGCCGTTGTCCGGCCTGGACGACGTCACCTCGGCGGTGCGCACGGCCGTGGGCTTCAGGGGCGGCGGACAGCAGCTGCTGATCCTGGCGCTGGACGGGGCCGCGGATTACCGGACCGGCATGACGGTCGCGGAGGAGGCGGACACCATGCGGACGCTGGGGGCGTCCGACGCGTTCAACCTCGACGGCGGCGGCTCCACGGAGCTGGTCACCCGCGACGAGGACGCCGGCGCGGTGACGGTCCGCAACCACCCGAGCGGCGGCGCCGAGCGCCCGGTACCGAACGGCATCGGGGTGTTCTCGACCGCCTGAGCCGACCCTGCGGCCTCAGGGCCGCAGGCTGCTCACCAGGTCCGCGGTCGCGGTGAGCCCGCTGTGGATGGTGGGCGCCATGCTCGTGCTGGCCAGATAGAAGCCGAGCAGCGTGCAGACCAGGGCGTGCGAGACCTTCAGCGCGCCGTTGCGCATGAAGACCACGGCCAGGATCAGGAGCAGCAGCACCACAGAGATGGAAATGGCCATCGGAACCTCCTCCGCCACGCCCCATGAGCGGCGTTCGGCCGCAAGTGTGGCGTAGCGGAGGGTTCCGCCGGGCGGCTGACGTGTCCTCCGATCGTGTGGTGTTACGCGGAGGGGTGGGCGTCGAGGAAGGCCTCGAGGCCGGCGAGGTCGTCGGTGTTGAGGTAGTCGACGCCCCCGGCAAGCAGTTCCGTCCACAGGGCGTCCCGGGCCGGTCCGGCCGTGTCCGGGGTCGCCCAGAAGCGGATCCGCTGCCCGCGGGCGTGGGCGGCGGCGGTCAGGTCGCGCAGTCTCCGCCGCTCCGCGTCCGGGAAGGGCCCGTCACCCAGCCAGGTGAAGTTCAGCGTCCAGTTGTCGCTGATCAGCGGGGCGAAGGAGGCGGGGGCGCTGCTGCCGAGGTCGGTGAGCCGGCCGTCGTAGAAGGCGCGACGCCCGGTCTGCGCCTCCATGGGGATGCGGGCGGCGCGGTCGCCGGAGATGACGGCGGTGACCGGACCGGGGTGGACACGGCCGTGCGCGTACCGGGTGAACAGGTGCGGGTAGCGCCTGAGGTGCCGGTCGAGTTCGAGGTACGTCGACGCACCCTCGGTCTTGATGTCGATGAGGAGTTGCAGCGGTCGGTGCCGGCCCCGGTACACCGAGCCGTGATGGGCCTTCGCCCGGGCCGCGAGCGGGTCGAGGTAGAGGGATTCCAGGGTGCGGGACGGGTCCAGCTCGGTGGCGTCATGGCCGATGAGGAGCTGGTCGCCGGCGAGGAAGATGTCGGCCTCGACACTGCCGAAGCGGTGGTCGAGCGCGTCGGACAGGGGGTGCGGGTGCTCGTAGTCGTTGTGGGCGTGGGCGTGCCACAGCGGGTGCCTACTGTGGTGGCCACCGGCGGCCCGGGCCTGCGCGGTGGGCAGGACGACCGCGCCGGCGAGGGCGGCGCCGAGGGTGGTGAGAACTCTGCGGCGGGTCGTGAGGGCCATGCGCTGCCTCCCTTGAGGTGCCGGATGGGACCGGGGAGAGTATGCGTGTCCTTCCCCGCCAACGAGACCGGCCGGTAGTGGAGTTGGCCGGTATGCCGCCCTCTGTTCACTTCACCGCAGCAGGCACACGAAGAAGCCCGCCCCGGATGGGGCGGGCTTCACCGTGGTGTGTCAGGGTGCCTGGAGATCGACCAGTCGGGCCAGCGCCTCGCGGTGGGCGCCCGCGGTGCCGTAGGCGATCGAGTCGGCCTTGGCCCGCTTCAGATACAGGTGGGCCGGGTGTTCCCAGGTCATGCCGATGCCGCCGTGCAGTTGCACAGCCTCCTCGGCGGCATGGACGGCGACGGGCGCCGCATAGGCCTGCGCGACGGCGACCGAAACGTCGGGGTCCGCACCGGAGGCCAGCGCGTCGGCGGCGGCGCGGGCGGCGGCCCGGAGGTTGACGACCTCCAGCCACAGCTGGGCGAGCCGGTGCTTGAGCGCCTGGAACCCGCCGACCGGCCGGTTGAACTGCTTGCGGTCCTTCAGATACCGGACTGTCTCGGTCAACGCCCAGTCAGCCACGCCCAGTTGCTCGGAGGCGAGCTGTCCGGCGGCGGCGCGCAGGGCCCGGCGTACGGCGGGTTCGGCGTCGCCGATGCGACGGCCGGCGGCACCGTCGAGGGTGACGGTGGCGAGCGGACGGGTCAGGTCCAGGGAGACCTGCGGGGTGACCGTCACGGCGTCGGCGGTCACGGCGTACAGGCCGCCGTCGTCGGCGGGGACGAGCAGGACGTGGGCGACGGCAGCGTCCGCGATCCCTGGCAATTCGCCGTGCAGGGAGCCGTTTTCGGCGCGTACGGCCGTGAAGGCGGCGTCCGGAGCGGAGTGCAGCCCGACCGCCAGGACGCCGATGGTCCGCCCGGACGCCAGCTGGCCCAGCAGCTCTTCGTCGCCACAGGCGAGCAAGGCCTCGGTGGCCACGACCGCGCTAGTGAGATACGGCACGGGGGCGACCGCCCGGCCCAGCTCCTCCAGCACCACGGCGACTTCGCGGTGGGAAGCGCCCTGGCCGCCCTGTGCCTCGGGCACCAGGAGGCCGGCGAGACCCATGCCGTCGGCGAGGGACTTCCACAGGGCGAGGTCGTGCGGGGCGTCCGACTCGCTGCGGGCGATGACGTCCGCGGCGGCGCAGTGGTCCGTGAGCAGGTCGCGGACGGCGGCGCGCAGCGCCTCTTCCTCCTCGGAGTAGAGAAGATCCGGCTGTGTGCTCATCGGGCCAGGTCCTTCCAGGCGACGTCCTTGTCGGTGCGCGGCTCGGCGGGCAGGCCCAGGACGCGCTCGGCGACGATGTTCAGCAGGACCTCGCTGGTCCCGCCCTCGATGCTGTTGCCCTTGGAACGCAGGTAGCGGTAACCGGCGTCCCGGCCGGTGAAGTCGACCAGCTCCGGTCGGCGCATGGTCCAGTCGTCGTACAGCAGGCCCTCCCCGCCGCGCAGTTCGACCTCCAGGCCACTGATCTCCTGGTTGAGGCGGGCGAAGGCGAGCTTCATGCCGGAGCCCTCGTAGCCGGGCTGGCCGGCGACGAGCTGCTGGCGCAGGCGTTCGGCGGTGAGGCGGGAGACCTCGGCCTCCACCCACAGCTTCAGCAGACGCTGATGCAGGTCGTGGGTGCGCAGTTCGGGGCGTTCCCGCCAGGTCTTCGCGATGGGGCCGATCATGCCGCCCTCGCGGGGCAGCCGCATGCCGCCGATGGAGACGCGCTCGTTCATCAGCGTGGTCTGGGCCACCCGCCAGCCGTCGCCGACCTCGCCGAGGCGGCGGGAGTCGGGGATGCGGACACCGGTGAGGAAGACCTCGTTGAACTCGGCCTCGCCGGTGATCTGCCGCAGCGGCCGGACCTCGACACCGGGGTCGGTCATGTCGCAGATGAAGTAGGTGATGCCGGCGTGCTTGGGCACGTCCGGGTCGGTGCGGGCGATGAGGATGGCCCAGCGGGCGACGTGGGCGCTGGACGTCCACACCTTCTGCCCGTTCACGACCCAGTCGTCCCCTTCCCGGACGGCCCGGGTACCGAGGGCGGCCAGGTCGGAACCGGCGCCGGGCTCACTGAAGAGCTGGCACCAGACCTCCTCCCCCGTCCACAGCGGACGCAGATAGCGGCGCTTCTGCTCCTGCGTGCCGTACTTCAGGATCGTCGGCGCGGCCATGCCGAGGCCGATGCCGATGCGCCGGGGGTCGTTGTCGGGCGCGCCCGCGGCCTCCAGCTCGGCGTCCACGACGGTCTGGAGGGAGCGCGGGGCCCCCAGGCCACCGAGCCCCTCCGGGTAGTGGACCCAGGCCAGGCCCGCGTCGAAGCGGGCCTGGAGGAACGCCAGGCGGTCCGTCTCGGCGGGCGGGTGGGCTGCGAGCAACTCCCGTGTGAGGCTGCGCAGTTCCTCGATGTCGGTCATGCGGTCACTCCCTTCTCCGGGACGACGGCCACTCGGCCGGTGGTCACGCCGTCGGCGACCCGCTGCACGGCCGCGGCGGCGCCGGCCAGCGGCACCCGCTCGCTCACCAGCGGCTTGATCGCACCCCGCGCGGCCAACTCGGTGAGCTGCTCGTGGCACCGGAGGACCAGCTTCGGGTTCTTGGTGTTGTACAGGCCCCAGTGGAGGCCCGCGATCGAGTAGTTCTTCACCAGTGCGTGGTTCAGCGCCGGGCTCGGGATGGTGCCGCTGGCGAAGCCGACGACGACGATCCGGCCCTCGAAGGCGACCAGCTTGGCGGACTGGGCGTAGGCCTCGCCGCCGACGGGGTCGTAGATCACGTCGGCGCCCCGGCCGCCGGTGGCCTCCTTCACGGCCGCGACCACGTTCTCGGTGCGGCGGTCGACGACCACGTCACAGCCCAGCTCCCGGGCGATGGCGGCCTTCTCCGGGCCGCCGACCACGCCGATCACGGTGGCTCCGGCCGCCTTGCCGAGTTGCACTGCCGCGCTGCCGACACCACCGGCGGCGGCGTGCACGAGCAGGGTCTCCCCCGCTTCCAGGTGGGCCCGGCGGTGCAGGCCGAACCAGCCTGTCTGGTAGCCGATGTGCAGCGCCGCGGCCTCCGCGTCGTCCAGCGACTCGGGGGCGGGCAGCAGGGCGCGGGAGTCGGCGAGCGCGTACTCGGCGAAACCGCCGTGCGGCAGCGTGGGGTTGGCGATCACCCGGCGGCCGTCCTCGGTCTCTCCGCAGATCTCCACGCCCGGCGTGAAGGGCAGCGGCGGGCGTACCTGGTACTGCCCCCGGCACATCAGTGCGTCCGGGAAGTTGATGTTGGCGGCCCGTACCCGTAGCAGCACCTGGCCGTCACCGGGCGTGGGCCGCTCCACCTCCGCGAGGCGCATCACCTCGCTCGGCTCGCCGATCTCGTGCACTTGCCATGCCTGCATGCGGGGCCTCCACGGGACTGCTTCGTCTGACCGGGTCCAACGACATACTAAGCGGTCGCTTGCCGATCAGGGAACAGGAGCCGTCGGCCGATCCACCGGAGTCGACCGGAGGAAGGGCGACCCGGTCGGCGCGGGCGACGGAAAAGTCAGTCCTCCCGTCCCCGCCGCGCCGGCCGCGCCCGTACGTGCATCCGCTCCCCCTGCGGCCCGAACAGGCTCAGGAACTCCACCGGCCCCTCCCCCGCCGACCCGAACCAGTGCGGCACCCGCGTGTCGAACTCGGCCGCTTCGCCGGCCGACAGCACGACGTCGTGCTCGCCGAGGACGAGCCTCAGCCGCCCCGAGAGCACATAGAGCCACTCGTAGCCCTCGTGGCTCCGCGGCTCGGGCTCCTCCCTGCGCTGGGGTTCGAGCACCTTGAAGGCCTGCAGGCCACCGGGCTGGCGGGTCAGCGGCCAGAAGGTGCGGCCGTGCCGCTGCACGGGCTTGCTCCGCACCCGGGGGTCACCGACCGGCGGGGCGCCGACCAGCTCGTCGAGCGGGACCTGGTGGGCCTGGGCGATGGGCAGCAGCAGCTCCAGGCTGGGCCTGCGCAGACCGGACTCCAGCCGGGACAGCGTGCTGACGGAGATGCCGGTGGCCTCGGACAGGGCCGCCAGGGTGACCTCCCGCTCCTTCCGGATCCGCCGGAGCCGCGGACCCACCTCTGCGAGAACGTCGTCGGTACTCATGCCGCTATTGCAGATTCGGCAAAGACGTTTGTCAATGCGGCAGGGGTTGGGCGACCGTCGGGAGCGGAGGTGGTCACCATGACCGACAGCCACGAAGCGGCCGTCGTCGGGGGCGGTGCGGCCGGCCTGTCCGCCGCTCTGGCGCTGGGCCGGGCCCGCGCCGCACGCTGGTAGTCGACGCGGGCGAGCCGCGCAACACGCCGTCCGCGCATATGCAGGGCTATCTGACCCGGGACGGTATGTCCCCGGCCGGGTTCCTGGCCGCCGGGCGGGAGGAGATCGCCCGGTACGGGGTGGAGCTGGTCCGGGACCGGGCCGTGGACGCGGGCAGGGACGGCGAGGGCTTCACGGTGGAGCTGGCGGGCGGCCGGACCGTACGGGCCCGGCAGCTGGTGATCGCCACCGGACTGAGGGACGAGCTGCACCGGTCCCGGGGCTGGGCGAGCGGTTCGGCCGGGACGTGGTCCACTGCCCGTACTGCCACGGCTGGGAGGCGCGCGACCTGCCGACCGGGGTGCTCGCGACCTCACCGCTGAGCGCGCACCAGGCGCTGATGGCCACCCAGTGGTCGAAGGACGTGCGGTTCTTCCTGCACGAGGTGAGCGAGTCGGAGCTGACGGACGACGACCTGCGCCGGCTGGCCGCCGCCGGGGTCCCGGTCGTGCCCGGCCGGGTCGCGGAGCCCGTCGTCACCGACGACCGGCTCACCGCGGTCCGGCTCGCGGACGGCACGGTCCACGACCGCGAGGTGCTGTACGCCGCCCCGCGCGCCCTACCCGACAACGACCTGCTCGTCCGGCTCGGCGCGGAGCTGGCCGAGACGCCCTTCGGTGCCTACCCGGTGATCGACGAGCGGGGTCTGACGAGCGTGCCCGGGCTGTGGGCCGCGGGCGACGCGAGCGGGTTCGCCGAGCAGGTGGTGAACGCGGTCAGCCGGGGCTACCGAGCGGGCGCCGCGATCAACGGGGAGCTGCTCCTCGCCGACCTCGACGCCGCCGTGCGGGTGTAGACCCCGCGCCCCCGGTGCACCATGACTGCATGCTGTTGACCCGGCTCGCCCAGGTGTCCCGGGAGGTGGCCGCCACGGCGGCCCGGTCCCGCAAGACCGCGCTGCTCGCGGAGTTGTTCCGGGAGGCGCAGGCGGACGACGTGCCGATCGTCATCCCCTATCTGGCCGGACGGCTGCCGCAGGGCCGGCTCGGCGTGGGCTGGAAGGTGCTCGGCCGCCGCGTGCCGCCCGCCACCGAGCCGGCCCTCACCGTCCGGGAGGTCGACGCCCGGCTCTCCGAACTGGGCAAGGTGGCCGGGCCCGGCTCCCAGGCGGAGCGGGCCCGGATCGTCGGCGAGCTGATGGGCGCGGCCACCGAGGAGGAACAGCGCTTCCTGCTCGGCCTGCTCACCGGCGAGGTCCGGCAGGGCGCGCTGGACGCGGTCGCCGTGGAGGGGCTCGCCCAGGCGACCGGCGCGGATCCGGCGGAGGTACGGCGGGCGGTGATGCTCGCCGGGTCGCTGCAGACGGTGGCTCAGGCCCTGCTGGGCGAGGGGCCCGGGTCGCTGGACCGGTTCCGGCTCACCGTGGGCCGCCCGGTGCTGCCGATGCTGGCGCACAGCGCCTCCTCGGTCGCCGAGGCGGTGGAGAAGCTGGGCGCCTGCGCGGTGGAGGAGAAGCTGGACGGCATCCGGGTCCAGGTCCACCGGGACGGCGACACGGTCCGGATCCACACCCGCACACTGGACGACATCACCGACCGGCTGCCCGAAGTGACCGCCGCGGCCCTGGAGTTGCGGGGCGAGCGCTTCATTCTGGACGGCGAGGTGATCTCCTTCGACGCCGGTGGCCGTCCACGCTCCTTCCAGGAGACGGCGGGCCGGGTCGGTTCCCGGACGGACGTGGCGAAGGCCGCCGAGGAGGTCCCGGTCTCCCCCGTCTTCTTCGACGCCCTCTCCGTCGACGGCCGCGACCTCCTCGACCTGCCCTTCGCCGAACGGCACGCGGAGCTGGCCCGACTGGTGCCCGAGCCGATGCGGGTCCGGCGCACGGTGACCTCCGGGCCGCGGGACATCCCGGAAGCGGAACGGTTCCTCACCGACACCCTGGCCCGCGGCCACGAGGGCGTGGTGGTCAAGGCGCTGGACGCGCCGTACAGCGCGGGCCGGCGCGGCGCCTCCTGGCTGAAGGTCAAGCCCGTCCACACCCTCGACCTGGTGGTGCTGGCCGCTGAGTGGGGTCACGGCCGCCGCACCGGCAAGCTCTCCAACCTGCACCTCGGCGCCCGCAACCCCGACGGCACCTTCGCCATGCTCGGCAAGACCTTCAAGGGCATGACCGACGCCATGCTCACCTGGCAGACCGAGAGGCTGCGGGAACTGGCGGTCGACGACGACGGCTGGGTGGTACGGGTCCGCCCCGGACTCGTCGTCGAGATCGCCTACGACGGTCTGCAGCGCTCCTCCCGCTACCCGGCCGGCGTCACCCTGCGCTTCGCCCGCGTGGTCCGCTACCGCGAGGACAAACGACCCGAGGAGGCCGATACCGTGGAGGCCCTGCTGGCGGCCCATCCGGAGGTCACACCGTGACGGTGCGTGCGACGAAGCGCAGCGCGGGTCTGCTGCTGTTCCGGCACACCGACGAGGGGCTGGAGGTGTTGCTCGGCCATATGGGCGGTCCGTTCTTCGCGAGGAAGGACGCGGGCGCGTGGACCGTACCGAAAGGCGAGTACGAGCCGGACGAGCCGGCCTGGGACGCGGCCCGGCGGGAGTTCCAGGAGGAGCTGGGGCTCGCGCCGCCCGACGGGGAGGCCGTACCGCTCGGCGAGGTCGTGCAGAGCAACGGCAAGATCGTCACGGTGTGGGCGATCGAGGCGGACCTCGACCCCGAGTCGATCGACCCCGGGACCTTCACCATGGAGTGGCCGCCGAGATCCGGCCGGCGGCAGGAGTTCCCGGAGCTGGACCGGGTGGCATGGTTCGCCGTCGACCGGGCCCGTGAGGTGATCATCACGGCGCAGGACACGTTTCTCGACCGGCTGGCGGAGCACTCGGGCTGAACCGGGGGCCACACGTTGCGACCGGCCCGGTCGCGCGCGAAGGTCGAAGCAAGCCCGCTCCCAGGGAGGTCAGCCATGCCCATCGCGACGGTGAACCCGGCGAACGGCGAGACGCTCAAGACGTACGACCCGATGGGCGAGGAGGAGCTGGAACGCCGGCTCCAGCTCGCCGAGGCCACGTTCCGCACGTACCGGACGACCACGTTCGCCGAACGCGCCCGGCTGCTGAACAGGGCCGCCGACCTGCTGGACGAGGACCAGCAGGAGATCGGCAGGGTCATGACCACCGAGATGGGCAAGCCGGTCAAGCAGGCGCGGGCGGAGGCCGCGAAGTGCGCCAAGGCGATGCGCTGGTACGCGGAACGCGCCGAGGGGCTGCTGGCCGACGAGGAGCCGGCCGAGCCGGACGTACGGGACTCCGGCGCCTCCCGGGTCCGGGTCCGCTACCGGCCGCTCGGGCCCGTCCTCGCCGTGATGCCCTGGAACTTCCCCCTCTGGCAGGTGATCCGGTTCGCCGCGCCCGCCCTGATGGCGGGCGATGTGGGGCTGCTCAAGCACGCCTCCAACGTCCCCCAGACGGCCCTGTACTTGGAGGACCTGTTCCACCGGGCCGGCTTCCCGGAGGGCTGTTTCCAGACGCTGCTGATCGGCTCGGACGCGGTGGACGACGTCCTGCGCGACGAGCGGGTGAAGGCGGCCACCCTGACGGGCAGCGAGCCCGCGGGCCGGGCGGTCGCCTCCACGGCCGGGGAGATGGTCAAGAAGACGGTGCTCGAGCTGGGCGGGAGCGACCCCTACATCGTGATGCCGTCCGCCGACCTCGACCGCGCTGCCCAGGTCGCGGTGACCGCGCGGGTGCAGAACAACGGGCAGTCCTGCATCGCCGCCAAGCGGTTCATCGTGCACACCGACGTCTACGACGCCTTCGCCGAGAAGTTCGTCGCGGGCATGAAGGCCCTCAAGATCGGCGACCCCCTGGAGGAGGACACCGAGATCGGGCCGCTCGCCAGCGAGCGGGGGCGGGACGACCTGGAGGAGCTGGTCGACGACGCGAAGCGCAGCGGGGCCGAGGTGCTGTGCGGCGGGGAGCGGCCGGAGGGACCTGGCTGGTACTACCCGCCGACCGTGCTGGCCGGCATCACCCGGCAGATGCGCGTCCACCGCGAGGAGGCGTTCGGGCCGGTCGCCACGGTGTACCGGGCCGGTGACCTGGACGAGGCGATCCTGATCGCCAACGACTCGCCGTTCGGACTGAGCTCGAACGTGTGGACGCGGGACGAGAACGAGGTGGAGCGGTTCGCGCGGGACCTGGACGCGGGTGGCGTGTACGTCAACGGGATGACCGCCTCCCATCCGGCGTTCCCGTTCGGCGGCGTGAAGCGGTCGGGGTACGGGCGTGAGCTGTCCGGGCACGGAATCCGCGAGTTCTGCAACATCACCACGGTTTGGCAGGGTGCGTGACCGCTGCGCGGCTACCATCCCCTTTTGTGAACCGCGAAGTGACCCTGCCTCTGATCGTCGACGACCGCGGTACCTTGCAGGTGGCCGCGGCCGACGTGAGTAAGTTGCTGCGTACCGTGGGTGGGCGGTGGCTGCATCTTGTCGAGGCCGGGGAGCAGGGGCTGGACGAGGACACGGTTGCCGCGTTGACCATCGAGCTGGCGAAGCTGGCGGATCGTATCGACGTGGCCTGTATCGCCCACAGCAGCGGGACGCCGTAGGCGATCGGGCGCGTTGTGCCGTGCGGTGCGCTTGGCCTGTCGCGCCCACGCGGCGGGGCCGCGCACCGACAGAGCCCCGCGCTCTGAGCCGGCTGTCCCACCGCCCCTCGTCAGCAGCTCTTCGCCGTAACGGTCGTCATGGCGTTTTCCCTCGTCCGGCCGCAGAAGTCGCCCTGCGAGCCTGATCCGGTGTCCCCGATTCGGAGTAGTCCAACGCGAGATCGTCGCCCTCTCGGGTGACGGTGGGTGGAGCACCCACAGAGGTGAACCACCTACGGACCGGTGGGCGAAGGCCTGCCGGCACGCGGAAAGCAGGGACGGTTCATGGCGACTTTGTGCAGACCCTCGGTGTCGGTCCCGGAGCACGTGATCACGATGGAGGAGACGCTGGAGCTGGCGCGCTCCCGCCACGCGGACCACCCTCAACTGGCTCTCGCCCTGCGGCTGATGGAGAACACGGGCGTGAAGACCCGGCACATCGTGCAGCCCATCGAGGAAACCCTGAAGCACCCGGGCTTCGAGGAGCGCAACAAGCTCTACGAGGCCGAGGCCAAGGCCCGGGTCCCCTCGGTGATCCAGCGCGCGCTCGACGACGCCGAGCTGCTCACCAACGACATCGACGTGATCATCTATGTGTCGTGCACGGGCTTCATGATGCCCTCGCTCACGGCGTGGCTGATCAACGAGATGGACTTCGACAGCACCACCCGCCAGCTCCCGATAGCCCAGCTGGGCTGCGCGGCCGGCGGCGCGGCGATCAACCGGGCCCATGACTTCTGCTCGGCCTACCCGAACGCGAACGCACTGATCGTGGCCTGCGAGTTCTGCTCGCTGTGCTACCAGCCCACCGACCTCGGCGTCGGCTCGCTGCTCTCCAACGGCCTGTTCGGCGACGGCATCGCCGCCGCGGTGGTGCGCGGACGCGGCGGCACGGGCGTCCGGCTGGAGCGCAACGGTTCCTACCTGATCCCGAAGACCGAGGACTGGATCGCCTACGACGTCCGGGCGACCGGCTTCCACTTCCTGCTCGACAAGCGGGTGCCGACGACCATGGAACCCCTCGCGCCGGCGCTGAAGGACCTGGCCGGCACGCACGGCTGGGACGCGTCCGACCTGGACTTCTACATCATCCACGCGGGCGGTCCCCGAATACTCGACGACCTCAGCAAGTTCCTGCACGTCGACCCGCACGCCTTCCGGTTCAGCCGGGCCACGCTCACCGAGTACGGCAACATCGCCAGCGCCGTCGTCCTGGACGCGCTGCGTCGGCTCTTCGACGAGGGCGGTGCCGAGGACCGGGCGCGTGGACTGCTCGCCGGGTTCGGACCCGGCATCACCGCCGAGATGACGGTGGGCCGCTGGGTCTCCTCGGACGGAGACGGGCGATGACCGACGAGACGCTCACCGAGAACCTGCCCCCGGTCCGGCGGTGGCCGGCGCTCGACCTGACCGGGACGGACTTCGACCCAGTGCTGACCGAGCTGATACGCGAGGGCCCGGTCACCCGCATCCAGCTGCCCAACGGCGAGGGCTGGGCCTGGCTGGTCACCCGGTACGACGACGTGCGCATGGTGACCAACGACCCCCGGTTCAGCCGGGAGGCGGTCATGGACAAGCCGGTCACCCGGCTCGCCCCGCACTTCATCCCCGACCGGGGTGCGGTCGGCTTCCTCGACCCGCCCGACCACACCCGGCTGCGCCGCTCGGTCGCCGCCGCCTTCACGGCGAAGGGCGTGGAGCGGGTCCGCGACAAGGCACGCGGCATGCTGGACGAGCTGGTCGACGAACTCCTCCGGAACGGCCCGCCCGCCGATCTCACGGCGTCGGTCCTCGGCCCGTTCCCCATCGCGGTGATCTGCGAGCTGATGGGCGTACCGGCCGGCGACCGGCACGAGATGCACACCTGGACCCAGCTGATCCTGTCCTCCGCGCACGGCAAGGAGGTGAGCGAGAAGGCGAAGCGCGAGATGAGCGCCTACTTCTCCGACCTGATCGGGCTGCGCGAGAACAGCACGGCCGAGGATGTCACCTCGCTGCTCGGCGCCGCCATGGGCCGGGGCGAGGTCACCCTGGAGGAGGCCGTCGGCCTCGCCGTCCTGCTCCAGATCGGCGGCGAGGCGGTCACCAACAACAGCGGGCAGCTGTTCTACCTGCTGCTCACCCGTCCCGACCTGGCGGAACGGCTGCGTGACGAGCCGGCGATCCGCCCCCGGGCCATCGACGAACTCCTGCGCTACATCCCGCACCGCAACGCGGTCGGACTGTCCCGGATCGCCCTGGAGGACGTGGAGCTCAGAGGCGTCCGCATCCGCGCCGGTGACCCGGTCTACGTCTCCTACCTGGCCGCCAACCGGGACCCGGACGTCTTCCCGGACCCGGAGACCATCGACTTCTCCCGCAGCCCGAACCCGCACGTGGCGTTCGGCAACGGCCCCCACTACTGCCCCGGCGGCATGCTGGCCCGGCT
The DNA here is from genome assembly GCF_040613075.1 of Streptomyces sp. NPDC006314. NCBI lineage: Bacteria > Bacillati > Actinomycetota > Actinomycetes > Kitasatosporales > Streptomycetaceae > Streptomyces > Streptomyces sp. NPDC006314. The sequence goes on from NZ_JBEXRL010000008.1 coordinate 184,275, forward strand.
GGAGTCGGAACTTTTGGTGGATGCCCTGCTGGACCGGATACCGGGCCTGAAGCTGGCCGTACCGCCGGAGCAGGTGCCGTTCCGGAAGGGCGCGCTGATCCGCGGGCCCGAGGCCCTGCCGGTGACGTGGTGAGCGGCCGATGACGAGGACCGAAGGGCTGGCGGTACCCGAAGGGCCGGCGGCACGAGGGGTGGCGCCGGCTCAGGCGGATCCGCCGGCCGAGGAGTCGACGCCGGTGGAAGGGCTGCTCGTACCGCCGGGCCACGGCCGTGTCGTCGAGACGCCCGCCCAGCGGGTGACGTTCAAGGTCACCGGTACCCACTCTCGGATGGCCTCCACGTTCGAGGTGGAGGTCCCACCGGGCTTCGACGTCGGAGCGCATGTGCACACGCGCAGCGAGGAGTTGTTCTACGTCCTCGAGGGCGAGCTGGACGTACTCGCCTTCGAACCCCGCGTCAGGACCCCCGACAACTGGCAGAAATGGGAGTCGGTTTCCGGCAACCGGGTGGTGCGGGCGACCCCGGGCACGGTGATCGTCGTACCCCCCGGCTGCCCGCACGCCTTCGCCAACCCGACGGACACCCCGGCGAAGATGTTCTTCCAGGCGTCTCCGCCGCCGGACCACGAGCGCTACTTCGAGGAGCTGCTGGAGATTCTCCGCGACGGCGGCCCACCCGACCAGGAGGCCATCGAGGAGCTGCGGGCCAAGTACGACATCCGGCAGCTGACGCCTTTGAGGCACCGGTGAGCGCCATGCGCGACGACGTCGCCGCTGCCTGAAAGGCTGTTGGCCGTTCCGCACCGGCGGCCCTCCGGAGGTATCGGGAGGACCGCTCTCGCGAAGGTGGTCTGCGCGGGCTGCCGTCGGTCCGGCTATCGGATGGCCATCCCGGACAACGTCCGCGCGATGACAAGCCGCTGGATCTCGCTCGTACCCTCGAAGATCGTGTAGATGGCCGCGTCACGGTGCATCCGCTCCACCGGGTACTCGCGGGTGTACCCGTTGCCGCCCAGGATCTGAACGGCCTGCGCGGTCACCTTCTTCGCGGTCTCACTGGCGAAGAGTTTGGACATCGACCCCTCGGCCGCGGTGAACGGCTTGCCGTTGATCGCCATCCACGACGCCCGCCACACCAGCAGACGGGCCGCGTCGATCTGCGTCCTCATGTCCGCGAGCTGGAAAGCGACACCCTGGTTGTCGATGATCGGCCGCCCGAACTGCTCACGCGTCTTGGCGTAGTCGAGGGCGACCTCGTACGCGGCCCGCGCGGTGCCGACCGCCATCGCGCCCACGGCCGGCCGTGAGGCCTCGAACGTCGCCATCGCCGCGTTCTTCACCCTCCCCGCGCCTTCGGCCCGGGGCGCCCCCACACCGCCGGCGGCCTTCGCCTTCTCCCGGGCCCGGGCGAGCCGTTCGTCCAGTTTCTCCTTGCCGCCGAGCAGGCAGGAGCCGGGAACGCGGACGTTGTCGAGGATGACCTCGGCGGTGTGCGAGGCACGGATGCCGTGCTTCTTGAACTTCTGGCCCTGTGCCAGGCCGTGCGTGTCCGGGGGGATGATGAAGGACGCGTGGCCCTTGGAGCCCAGCTCCGGGTCGACCACGGCGACGACGACGTGGACGTTGGCGATGCCGCCGTTGGTCGCCCAGGTCTTCGTGCCGTTGATCACCCACTCGTCCTTGGCCTCGTCGTACACGGCCCGCGTGCGCATGGAGGCCACATCAGACCCGGCGTCGGGCTCGGAGGAGCAGAACGCGGCCACCTTGACGTCGTTCTGGTCGCCGTACATCTGCGGGATCCAGGTGCCGATCTGTTCCTCGGTTCCGTTGGCGAGAACGCCCACGGCGGCGAGGCCCGTGCCCACAATGGAGAGGGCGATGCCCGCGTCGCCCCAGAACAGCTCCTCCATGGCCATCGGGATGCCGAGGCCGGTGGGGTCGAAGTACTGCTGCGCGTAGAAGTCGAGGGAGTAGATGCCGACCTTCGCGGCCTCCTGGATGACCGGCCAGGGAGTCTCCTCGCGCTCGTCCCACTCGGCGGCCGCGGGGCGGATCACATCGGCGGCGAAGCCATGGAGCCAGTCCCGGACTTCCTTCTGTTCGTCGTTCAGCTCCATGGTGAACTCGGCCATGTCCCCTCCAGCGGCGGCAGTGCGATGTTACTAGCGGTAACGCGAGTCTGTTACTGGCGGGTAGGAAAAGTCAACCGCTGATGACGCCGGTATCCCGTTCGATGTCAGGGGCCCGGTCAGTGTTAGTTTGCGCAGGCGTCACCGAATCAGCACGGGTGGGGAGAGCACATGGACACCACACAGCGGACCGATCAGCAGCGGACCGCCGACCGCCGACGGCGCGAGCTGCTGGAGGCCGCCGACCGGGTGGTGCTGCGCGACGGCCCGCAGGCGTCGATGAACGCGATCGCGGCGGAGGCGGGAATCACGAAGCCGATCCTCTACCGCCACTTCGGCGACAAGGGCGGGCTTTACGCGGCCTTGGCCAAGCGGCACACCGACGCTCTGCTGGATTCACTCCGGGCGGCGCTGGACGCTCCCGCCGATCGGCGGGAGCGGGTGGAGTCCACATTGGACACGTATCTCGCGGCGATCGAGGCGCGGCCCCAGGTGTACCGGTTCCTCATGCATCCGGCCGAGGGCAGCACGGGCGGCGACCAGGGGTTCGACGTCGGCAAGCATTCGGCTCCGCTGCTCCGGCGGATGGGCGAGGACCTGGCCCAGGTCATCGAGGAGCGGGTGGATCTCGGGCCCGGCAGTCAGCAGCTGGCCCGGGTGTGGGGGCATGGGATCGTCGGGATGATGCACGCCGCCGGGGACTGGTGGCTCGGGGAACGGCCCTGCTCCCGTGCCGAATTGGTGCGGTCTCTCGCAGATCTTCTGTGGGGGCGGCTTGCCGCTGCCGGGGACAGGGTGGGGGGCCCGGGGTTCTGACCGTCGCGTGACCGGTGCGAGCCCCTGGGGGGCTGCCGCGCAGTCCCCCGCGCCCCTCAGACGAGCCGGCCCGCCCGGTGCCATGAAGCCTTGGTGATCCGCCTCATGAGTGTGCGGCGACGCCATCCCGTCAAGTGATCCGCGTACACCTTGCCCGCCAGGTGGTCGCACTCGTGCTGCAAGCACCTGGCGAAGAACCCGGTGCCGTGCACGGTGATCGGCTCCCCCGTCACCGTGAAGCCCTCGACCACCGCATGGTCGTACCGTTCCGTCCCCGCCTCCAGGCCCGGCAGGGACAGGCAGCCCTCCGGGCCGCGGATCACCACGCCGTCCGTCTCGACCAGGCGTGGGTTCACCACATGGCCCAGGTGACGGACGTCCTCGTCGTCGGGACAGTCGTACACGAACACCCGCAAAGGCACCCCGACCTGATTCGCGGCCAGGCCCACCCCCTGCGCCGCGTACATGGTCGCGAACAAGTCCTCCACGAGGTCGGCCAATTCGGAACCGAAGTCCGTGACGTCCCGGCATGGCTCGCGCAGGACGGAGTCGCCGAGCAGGGAAAGGGGCCGGACGCGCCCGTGGGCGCCCGGGATCGAGCCGTGTCGCATGGCGGCAAGGGTACGGTTCGTTCAGCTCATGCCCGCCGCACAGGCACGGACCGGGATTCGGGTGTGCGAAGGGATCTCGATAGGCTGAGGTCCACACCACGTTGCCGGATGGCCCCAGGCGCGGCGCGTACGCAAGGAGGATCGAGAACTGATGGCAGGCAACTCGGACCCGCTCTCGCCGCGGGCCAAGCTGGCCGTGACCGCGGGAAAGGCGGTCGCTGCGGCATCACGCGCCGCGGGACGCGGCAGCGGGTCGGTGATCGGTGGCCGGGTCGCGCTGAAACTCGACCCCGATCTCCTCGGACGGCTCGCCCAGAACCTGGACGTCGTCCTGGTGTCCGCCACCAATGGCAAGACCACGACCACCCGGCTCATCGCGGAGGCGCTGCGCGCCGCGGGCCCGGTCGTGTCGAACGCGCTCGGCGCCAACATGCCGGCCGGCATCACCTCCGCGCTCGCGGGCGGCTCGGACGCGAAGTTCGGTGTCATCGAGGTCGACGAGAAGTACCTGGCCGGAGTGGCCCGGGACACCAGCCCCAAGTGCATCGCCCTGCTGAACCTCTCCCGCGACCAGCTGGACCGCGCCGCCGAGACCCGCATGCTCGCCGAGAACTGGCGTGAGGGCCTCGCGGGCTCCAAGGCCGTGATCGTCGCCAACTGCGATGACCCGCTGGTGGTGTGGGCCGCGTCCTCCTCCCCGAATGTGATCTGGGTCGCGGCCGGGCAGATGTGGAAGGACGACGCCTGGTCCTGCCCGTCGTGCGGTGGCGTGATGCAGCGCCCGGGCGACGACTGGTTCTGTGGTGAGTGCGGATTCCGGCGGCCCACGCCGACCTGGGCCCTGTCCGGAGATCACGTGCTGGATCCGCACGGGTCCGCCTGGCCCATCCACCTGCAGCTGCCGGGCCGGGCCAACAAGGCGAACGCGGCCAGCTCCGCGGCCGTCGCCGCCGTCTTCGGGGTGCCGCCGCAGGTCGCCCTGGAGCGGATGTACCAGGTGCAGGCCGTGGCCGGACGGTACGACGTCGTCCAGTTCCAGGACCGTGATCTGCGACTGCTGCTGGCGAAGAACCCGGCCGGCTGGCTGGAGACCTTCTCCCTGATCGACCCACCGCCCGCCCCGGTGATCCTCTCCGTGAACGCGCGCGGCGCCGACGGCACCGACACCTCCTGGCTGTGGGACGTCGACTACACCCGGCTGACCGGCCACCCGATCTTCGTCATCGGCGACCGGAAGCTGGACCTCGCCGTCCGTCTGGAGGTCGCGAACCAGCACTTCCAGGTCTGCGAGAACCTCGACCAGGCCGTGCAGATGGCCCCGCCGGGACGCATCGAGGTCATCGCGAACTACACCGCGTTCCAGGACCTGCGCCGCCGCGTCGGCAACTGATCACGAAGGGCGATCACCTCATGAGCGACAACCAACTGCGGCTGGTGTGGATCTACCCGGACCTGCTGAGCACCTACGGTGACCAGGGCAACGCGCTCGTCGTGGAGCGCCGGGCCCGGCAGCGCGGCCTGGACGTGGCCCGGCTCGACGTGCGCAGCGACCAGCCGATCCCGACCTCCGGCGACATCTACCTGATCGGCGGCGGCGAGGACCGTCCGCAGCGGCTCGCGGCCGAGCGGCTGCGCCGTGACGGCCATCTGAACCGGGCGGTGGAGAACGGCGCGATCGTCTTCTCCGTCTGCGCCGGTTATCAGATCCTCGGCCACGAGTTCATCAACGACCTCGGTCAGCGCGAGCCGGGCCTCGGCCTGCTCGACGTGGTGTCGGTGCGCGGCGAGGGTGAGCGGTGCGTCGGCGACGTCCTCGCGGACATCGACCCGCAGCTCGGCCTGCCCCCGCTGACCGGCTTCGAGAACCACCAGGGCGTCACCCACCTCGGTGCCACCGCCCGCCCGCTGGCCCGCGTGCAGATCGGCAAGGGCAACGGCACCGGGGACGGCACGGAGGGCGCGTACAACGGGACCGTCTTCGGTACGTACATGCACGGGCCGGTCCTGGCCCGCAACCCGCTGATCGCCGACCTGCTGCTGAAGCTGGCGCTCGACGTCAACGCGCTGCCGCCGATCGACGACCGCTGGTACGAGGCACTGCGCAACGAGCGCATCGCGGCCGCGCAGCAACCGGCGTGAGCACTGCCGCGCAGCGGCGTGCCCGACTGTTCCTTCAGGGGCGCTGGAGGCATCCTCGAGCGCCTTCCGGCAGATTCGACGGGGGCCCGCCTGACCGGTCGTCCGCTCACATGTGCGGGCGCGTCCAGCAGGCGGACGCCCGCTACGGAGCCACCCGGTCACGCCGGTAGGGTGGCCGGGAATCCGCCGGACAACGTGGTCCGGTTTCCCGGCCCACGTTGAGAAGGTAAATCGGGCTATGCGCATTGGTGTCCTCACGTCCGGCGGCGACTGCCCCGGCCTGAACGCCGTCATCCGGTCCGTCGTGCACCGTGCCGTCGCCGACCACGGCGACGAGGTCATCGGCTTCCGGGACGGCTGGAAGGGCCTTCTGGAGTGCGACTATCTGAAGCTCGACCTCGACGCCGTGGGCGGCATCCTGGCTCGCGGCGGCACCATCCTCGGCTCCTCCCGGGTCCGGCCGGAGCATCTGCGGGACGGTGTGGAGCGGGCCAGGGGTCATGTCGCCGAACTCGGTCTTGACGCGATCATCCCGATCGGCGGCGAGGGCACGCTGAAGGCGGCCCGGCTGCTGTCGGACAACGGGCTGCCCATCGTGGGCGTGCCCAAGACCATCGACAACGACATCGCCGTCACGGACGTCACCTTCGGCTTCGACACGGCGGTGGGCGTCGCGACCGAGGCGCTGGACCGGCTGAAGACCACCGCCGAGTCCCACCAGCGGGTGCTGATCGTGGAGGTCATGGGCCGCCACACCGGCTGGATCGCCCTGCACTCCGGCATGGCGGCCGGTGCCCACGCCATCGTCGTGCCGGAGCGGCCCTTCGACATCGACGAGTTGACGAGGAAGGTCGGCGAGCGGTTCGAGGCGGGCAAGCGGTTCGCGATCGTGGTCGCCGCGGAGGGGGCCAAACCCCGGCCGGGCGGCATGGAGTTCGACGAGGGCGGCAAGGACATCTACGGCCACGAGCGCTTCGCGGGGATCGCGCGGCAGCTGTCGGTCGAGCTGGAGCAGCGGCTGGGCAAGGAGGCCCGGCCGGTGATCCTCGGGCATGTCCAGCGGGGTGGCACGCCGACTGCGTACGACCGGGTGCTGGCGACGCGGTTCGGCTGGCACGCGGTGGAGGCCGTGCACCGGGGTGAGTTCGGGAAGATGACCGCTCTGCGGGGGACCGACATCGTGATGGTGCCGTTGGCCGAAGCCGTGGAGACCCTGAAGACGGTGCCCTCCGCGCGGTACGAAGAGGCGGAGTGCGTGCTGTAGGGGGCTCGCCGCAGGAGTTCCTGTCTCGTCGCTGGGTGCGGGCATGTTGTGGCTTGCCGCGCAGTTCCCCGCGCCCCTGAGGAGTTGTCCGCCCCCGGTCGCATGAGTGACCGGGGGCGGTTCTACTCTTGGGGCGGACAAGTCGCACAACCCCCACGAATCAGGAGCCGTCGGATGGATCACAGCGGGCACGGCATGCACATGGATCTGCCGCCGTTCACGCTGGCGCGGGGGCTCGAGTGGTCCGCTGACCCGTTCTTTCTCGCCGGCTGCCTGGTGGGGCTCGGTCTGTACGGGTGGGGGGTCGTACGGCTGCGGCGGCGCGGGGACGCCTGGCCGGTGAGCCGAACCGTCTCGTACGTGGTCGGCGTGCTCACCATCGCGCTGGTGATGTGCACCAGGCTGAACGACTACGGCATGGTCATGTTCAGCGTGCACATGGTGCAGCACATGGTGATCAGCATGCTGTCGCCGATCCTGATCCTGCTCGGCGCCCCGGTCACCCTGGCGCTGCGCGCGCTGCCGACCGCCGGGAGGGGCCGCAAGGGGCCGCGCGAGCTGCTGCTGGCACTGCTGCACAGCCGGTACATGCGGGTCGTCACGCACCCGGCGTTCACGATCCCGCTGTTCATCGCGAGCCTGTACGCGTTGTACTTCACCCCGATCTTCGACTTCCTGATGGGGTCGAAGACCGGGCACGTCGCGATGATGGTGCACTTCCTCGCGGTCGGTGTCGTGTTCTTCTGGCCGATCATCGGCGTGGATCCGGGTCCGCACCGGCCGGGGCACCTGATGCGGATGCTGGAGCTGTTCGCGGGCATGCCGTTCCACGCGTTCTTCGGTATCGCCCTGATGATGGCGTCGACGCCGATGGTGGAGACGTTCGAGAACCCGCCCGCCTCGCTCGGCATCGACGCACTGTCCGACCAGAACGCGGCCGGCGGTATCGCCTGGGCTTTCAGCGAGATCCCGTCCGTGCTGGTGCTGATCGCGCTGCTGTTCCAGTGGTACGGCTCCGAGCAGCGGCAGGCCAAGCGCACGGACCGGGCCGCCGACCGGGACGGCGACAAGGAGCTTGAGGCGTACAACGCCTATCTGGCCTCGCTGAACACACGCGAGGGCTGACCGGACGTATCCCGTCCGGGCGGGAACCGGGGCACCATGGTGGAGGACGGACCATGAGGAGGGTGTCGCGATGCCCGGTTCCACGAACGGTTCCACGAACGGTTCCACCAAGGCGATGGGGGCACTCACGGTCGGCGGGCTCGTCGTCGTGACCGCCTACACCGTCGCGCTCGGCAGCAACGGCTGGCTGTGGTTCGGATGGGTGGTGCTGGGCCTGCTGACACTCGCGATGGTCGCCACCCGGCCGTGAGGGCGCCCGCGGGCGCTGCTGACTACAGTGCCCGCATGAACAGCAGGACGCCCTCGTTCGACGACCTCGACCGCAAGATCATCACCGCGCTGATGGCGAACGCCCGGACCAGCTTCGCCGAGATCGGTGCGGCGATCGGGCTGTCGGCGACCGCGGTCAAGCGCCGGGCGGACCGGCTGCGGGAGACCGGGGTGATCACCGGGTTCACGGCGACGGTGAAGCCCTCCGCGCTCGGCTGGCGCACCGAGGCGTACGTGGAGGTGTACTGCGAGGGTGCTGCTCCGCCCCGGCGCCTGGCGGAGGTCGTCCGCAACCATCCGGAGATCACGGCTGCCATGACGGTGACCGGCGGCGCCGACGCGCTGCTGCATGTGCGGGCGCGGGACGTGGAGCACTTCGAGGAGGTGCTGGAGCGCATCCGCGCCGAGCCCTTCATCCGGAAGACGATCAGTGTGATGGTGCTGTCCCACCTTCTCCCGGAAAGCCCGGAAGCCGGCGCCACCCATGCCGCACCGGATTGACGTCCGACATGCGCATCACTCGTGCGTCTCCCGCCATGAGAACGCAGCGATGCTGCGCACACACGCAGCCTTTCTTTCTTGTCGTCCGTCTCCCTCCCTTCCTACCGTGGTGTCACCCCTCAGTGACACACAGGAAACCGGAGGAAACCCTCTGTGTCCGAAAGCCGTGTGCCGCGCCCTCGGCGCTTTCTCGTCTGCGAACCCACACATTTCGCGGTGCAGTACGCGATCAACCCCTGGATGCATCCCGACCGGCCCGTCGACGTGGATCTCGCCCAGGAACAGTGGCAGGCACTGATCCGTGCCTACCGCGCCCACGGTCACGCCGTCGAGTCGGTCGAGCCGGTCCCCGGCCTGCCGGACATGGTCTTCTCCGCGAACGCGGCGTTCGTGGTCGGCGGCCGGGTCTTCGGCTCCCTCTTCCACGCGCCGGAGCGGCGCCCGGAGTCGGTGCACTACGACACCTGGTTCAAGGCGGCGGGCTACGACGTGTACCGCCCCGAGTCGGTGTCCGAGGGCGAGGGCGACCTGGTGTGGACGGGCCGGTACGTGCTCGCCGGCACCGGGTTCCGCACCACCCGCGAGGCGCACCGGGAGGCGCAGGAGTTCCTCGGCCACCCGGTGATCGGCCTCAGCCTGGTGGACCCGTACTTCTACCACCTGGACACGGCGCTGTTCGTGCTGGACGACGACAACGTCTGCTACTACCCGGAGGCGTTCTCGGCGGGCAGCCGGGAGGTGCTGCGGCGGCTGTACCCGGACGCGGTGCTCGCCACCCGGGAGGACGCGATGGCGTTCGGCCTGAACTCCGTGTCCGACGGCCGGAACGTCTTCATCGCGCCCCGCGCCGAGGCTCTCGCCGAACGCCTCGCCGACCACGGTTATGTCCCCGTCCCCGTCGACCTGTCGGAGTTCCACAAGGCCGGCGGTGGCATCAAGTGCTGCACCCAGGAGATCCGCTGATGACCGCACCCGCGCGCACGCGTACGTCCGCCGACCTGATCCGTGCGGAGGAGCCCGTTCTGGCGCACAACTACCACCCGCTGCCGGTGGTGGTGGCCCGGGCCGAGGGCACGTGGGTGGAGGACGTCGAGGGCAACCGCTACCTCGACATGCTCGCCGGATACTCGGCGCTCAACTTCGGCCATCGGCACCCGGCGCTGATCGAGGCCGCGCACCGTCAGCTGGACCTGCTGACGCTCACCTCCCGCGCCTTCCACAACGACCGGCTCGCGGAGTTCGCGGAGCGGCTCGCGGAGCTGACCGGGCTGGACATGGTGCTGCCGATGAACACCGGCGCCGAGGCGGTGGAGAGCGGCATCAAGGTGGCCCGCAAGTGGGCGTACGACGTGAAGGGCGTCCCGGCCGACCGGGCGACGATCGTGGTCGCGGCGGAGAACTTCCACGGCCGGACGACGACGATCGTCAGCTTCTCCACGGACGAGACGGCCCGGGCGGGCTTCGGTCCGTTCACGCCCGGCTTCAAGATCGTGCCGTACAACGACCTGGCCGCGCTGGAGGCCGCGGTCGACGACACGACGGCCGCGGTGCTGATCGAGCCCATCCAGGGCGAGGCGGGCGTGCTCATCCCGGACGACGGCTACCTCACCGGGGTGCGCGAGCTGACCCGACGCAAGGGCTGCCTGTTCATCGCCGACGAGATCCAGTCGGGCCTCGGCCGCACCGGCCGTACCCTCGCCGTCGAGCACGAGGACGTCGTCCCGGACGTACTGCTGCTCGGCAAGGCGCTCGGCGGCGGCATCGTGCCGGTGTCGGCGGTGGTGGCCCGGCGTGAGGTGCTCGGCGTGCTGGGCCCGGGCGAGCACGGCTCGACGTTCGGCGGGAACCCGCTCGCCGCGGCGGTGGGCACGGCCGTGGTGGAGCTGCTGGAGACCGGTGAGTTCCAGCGCCGGGCCGCCGAGCTGGGCGTGGTCCTGCGGGACGGGCTGACCGAGCTGGTCGGCAAGGGTGTGCTCGGCTTCCGCTCCCGTGGGCTGTGGGCGGGTGTCGACGTCGACCCGGCGATCGGCACCGGCCGCGAGGTCAGCGAGCGCCTCATGCGGGAGGGCGTCCTGGTGAAGGACACCCATGGCTCCACGATCCGGCTGGCGCCACCGCTGACCATCACGGCGGAGGAACTGCGCTCCGCGCTGGCGACGCTGGAGAAGGTGCTGGCCTGAGGGTCCGTGGGCGGGGGCCGGTGCCGTGGGCACCGGCCCCCAGGCGCGTCGTCAGCTCCTGCCGAGGAGCCGCTTCATCTCCTTGATCTCGGCGTTCTGCGCGGTGACGATGTCGCCCGCCATGCGCTTGGCGGGCCCGTACGCGCCCTTGTCCCGCTCCGTACCGGCCATCTCGACGGCGCCCTGGTGATGTTCGACCATCAGGGACAGGAAGCCTGTGTCGAATTCCTTGCCGGTGGCCTTCTTCAGGGCCGCCATGTCGCCGTCACTCATCATCCCGGGCATGCCGGCGTGGCCCGAGTGGTCCATGCCGGCCATGGGGAGCTGCTCGCCCCAGGCCTTGAGCCAGCCGCTCATGGTGCGGATCTCGGGGCCCTGCGCCTTCTCGATGCGGGCGGCCAGATCCTTCACCCGGTCCGAGGAGGCCCGGTCGGCGGCGAGTCGCGCCATCTCCAGGGCCTGCTGGTGGTGCGGGACCATGCCCTGCGCGAAGGCGGTGTCCTGGGCGTTGTGGGCGGTGGCGGTGGTGGACGCGCTCGGTGCCGCCGGCGCGTGACTGCCGTGACTGTCCGTGTCGCCCCCGCAGGCGGAGAGGAGGAGGGCGGCGGACGCGGTGACCGCGACGAGGACGGCACGGCGCGTCAGGGTACGGGTGGTCATGCTGGAACTCCTGTGTTCAAGGGGATTGGGGCACGCGTGGGCACGGCCACGGACGCTGCGCCGAAAGGGGGCGTCCGGGGCCGTGGCGGCCTCTAGATCCGCAGGAGTTGGAGTTCGGCCAGGGAGGGCGGGGCGCGGGCGCCTTCGGGTGCCATGGCCGTACGGGAACGTGAGAGATGCGCCGGTACGGCGACGGGGTCCGGGAGCAGGGCGGGCGGCTGCGGGCCGCCGTCCAGCGCGCCCGACGCGCAGGTGGGGTCGGCGTGGCGCGGGTGGTGGCCGCCGCGGTGACCGTCGCCACCGGGGCAGTCGTCGGGCCCGCCGACGGCGACGGCCATGTGCGCGGAGCGGGTGTGCGCGGAGCGGGTGTGCTCCGGATGTCCCATGCCCCCGCCGGGTGCCAGGGCGTGCATGCCCAGCAGCCCGGCCAGCACCGTCAGCACGAGCAGCGCGCGGCGCCGCCGCTGGGGCGGGCGCGAGGCGTGCGGTCGGGTGCTGTGCATCGGGCCATCGTACGAGGCGGCTGTCACCGACGGTCCGGGGCGCGCCGTTCGGGCGCACCGGGGGCCGGCCCGACCGGTGGGGTCTTCGTCCTCGACCAGCGTGAGGTGGGGGCAAGGCGGTTACAGATGACTACAGGCGCACGTGGGCCGCCTCCGCGATCCTGGCGTGCACACAGCGGCGCCGACGCCGGATCCGCTTCCGCAACGCAGCTGGCCGGCAGACGGAAGAGGTCAGTGGTGATCCCGAGCCATGACGCGATCCAGCTCATCGAGGACCAATCCCCCCCGATCCGAGATTCAGGCTGGTTGCCGATCAATGTCAGGCATGGGACTGCGGAATGGGGAGGCACTCGCGGTCAACGTGAACAACCTGGTAGCTGACGGCGTCCATCGGATGAGCGAGCAAGTCAGTGAGAAGACCGGCCAACTGACGCGACTGAAACACAGGAAGGTTGGCGAGTTCCGAGAAGTCCCCCATGCCGCAAAAGACTCTGGGCGACTCCGTTGCCGGCCTGACGCTCCCCGGCACCCTGGCCGGTTGGCTCACCGCCACAAACCTGTATGCGTCCGTGTCCGACAACACCACGGTCCTGGGCCCGGCAGATCTGCCTCCCCTGTTGAGCCTGATCCCCACGAGCGACGTCGACATCGTGCTCTTCGTCAACGCGAACGCGATCTACGACCTGGCGACCGCGCCGGGCCGCCCGTCGTGCCGTTCGCCGCGATCGCGGTGCCCGACCACTACGTGCTCATCACGGGCCCCTTCGTCCAAGCGGACGGTACGAACTGGATCGACATCGACGTGTGGACGTGGGGGGAGCATCAAGACCGGGTGGCAGAAGATCCCCCGCTTCCTCAACAACTCCTTCGGATGGATGGTCGCCCGATCCTGAAAGAACGCGGTCCTCCAAATAGAGACTCCACGACCGGCCGGCAAACCCCGCCCACACCCGCGCGCCGCCCTTTGACCAGCTTGCCGAAGCTGCGGGGTCGCAGACCGGAGAACGCAACAATCCAGGACGACTCTGACGCCGTAATCACACAGTCAACAGAAGATCAACAGAAGCTTCCGCAGACCCGTTCGCCCCCGCCCAACCGAATCTGGGTTTACTCGACCGCCAGATGAGCGGGCCGGAGTTGTCCCAGGGTACAGTCCCGGAGCCACCGACCTGTTCATGAAAAGGCGCCCAACGCTGGCGCGGGGGTGGGGAAGTACTGGCTGCGATCTGTTCGTGGCCGCCTCGGGCTGCCCGCGTCAGCAACTGCCGTCCCCGTCTTTCGGGCCGTCCGGAGCAACGGCTCACCGCAATTTCGCCAAGTCGTCAAAGGCGCCAACCCATATGCCGCTTCTCCTGCAGCATTTCCGTCCATCCCTTGTCAGCTGTGGGCCGATTCCCTTGGGTGCACCCCCGCAAGACGATTGAAAAGGACATTGTTGTATCGCGTACCACTGGTTGGGTTGCGGCACTGCACCAGCTGCGAGATTCTTAGCGAAAAGCTCGGCAACACAACGTGGAGCTATCATGTCCGCCAGTTCACTGGAGTTGGGCGAGGTCGTCAATGTGGAGATCCGCGAGGCCTCAGGTGCAGTGACGTCCTTTACACACGAGTACCCGGTCGACGCATCTCGCCTTCTGCGCATTCCGTCACTGAGCACGATCATTGCGGAAGGCAAGCCGCTGACACCAGATCTACGCGATGAGATTCACGACCGGTTCGTCGCAGACGGGATCCTGTCCCCTGTAACGGTCAATCTCACCCTGAGCAGCACTCGTGTGGACCTCGAGAACACCATCCAGCCGGGGGAGAAGATCTTCGTCAGACTCCTCAACACGGACGGCAGCATCGACCCCAGTTCGGGATCGTTCGTGGTCGACGGTTCGGGGAGCGTCAACATTCCCTTCCTGGGCGGGGTCCTTGTCCGGGATAATCGCTTCTTCGAAGCGGAGCATCAGATCGAACAGGGTCTCATCGACGGGGGTTTCTTCTCCCAGCCGCTCGTCAACGTGACACGCGTGCAGCTTGCATAGAGCGGCTGCCTCCCCGCGGACCTCCGCGGATTCATGGCCCGCGTCGGCGAACTCGGCGTCGACCAAGCCCTGACGATCCTCCGCGAGGTCGACGCGATCGACAACCGCCGCCGCGAGCGCACGGTCGACCTTGCCCGCGAACAGCTCGATGGCAACCTGGGCGGGAAGCGGATCACGGCTTGGGGCGCCGCTTCCAAGCCGAACACCGACGACATCCGGGACTCGACTGCCCCGGCGGTCGCACAGAAGCTCCACGAACTTGGTGCCACGGTCACTGTCACCGACCCGCAGGCCGTCGACAACGCCGCAAGCAGAACCCCGAACTCGACTACATCGACGACCCGATCGCCGCGGTCCAGGACGCCGATCTGCTGCGCCTGACCGAGTGGCCGCAGTTCTCCCACGTCGACCCGCACCGGCTCGCATCCCGCACCGCGAGCGACGTACGGTGACGGATGCCGGCCGGCTCTGCCTTTCCGAAGCAGCTGGGCCATGCCACGCGCCCAGGCCTGCAGATCACTCAATTCCAGCATGAGCTGCGCGAGCCCTGCTCTAAGGCCGTGTCCTACGTGGTGAGGCGGACGAGTCGCTTGTAGCAGCACAGGGCGGCGGCGAGTCCGAGAAAGGCCAGGTAGTTCCGTGGATTGCGTTCGTAGCGGGGACTGAGCCGGCGGTAGCCGGACAGCCAGGAGATGGTCCGCTCGATGACCCACCGGCGGCGGCCCAATCGTTCGCCGGACTCGATGCCTTTCCGGGCGATCCGCACGCCGATCCGCTTGCCGCGTAACCATGTACGCAGGTGAGGTCGTGTGCCTATCCTCGAAGACGCGTACTGAGACTCCCGCGACGCATGGAACACGGCCAACCTCGATCAGGCCGGTGAGACCGCTGACGCAGTCGAGGGCTTCTTCGAGAAATTCGTCGGCAAGACCCCACCACCAGGCGAGGTGGGCGAGCACGACACTCTCATGGCGAACCTCCCCACCGCCTGCAAGATGCTCGCAAACGCCTGCGACGCCTACGCCGACCACGTCGAAACCGCCAAACAACGCCTCCCCATGGAGAACAACTCCCTCACAGGCGCCTTCCTGTGGCCGTGGGAACAACCGCGCTTCGGCGGCGACGGCCATGACGGCGGCCTGCACGACCTCATAGCCGACGACGCGCGCATCACCTCGCTCGGCAAGATTCCTGCCGCCCTGGACAGCTCCAAGTCCCGCGATGCCGCAACCGGAGCACGGCGGCCTCCTGCCCGGCCTCCCCCCACTTCTCGGCCCCCTGATTCGCGTCCCGACCCTGGTTCCGGCCGCCTACCGCCCCCTTCCGGGCAACACTCATCATGTTCGACCGATCCCTCCGGAGAACCCGCCCGACCCCCGCTTCCCACCGCTCACACCTGGAGAGGGAAAGGACTTTCAGACCTGGATCGACTCGCTACGCAAGGGAGACATCTCCGGCGGTAAGACTGCCGAGCAGGCCTGCCAGAGGCGCGTAGCCGGCTTCCCGGAGTTCGAGGTCCCCATCCCGCAGGGCATCAGCCCGTCAAACACGCTGATAGTGGACAGATTCCGCAACCTCGACGGGATGGCTGTCGAGGCAAAGTACGTCAACAAGCCGAACCAGCGGTGCTACCGGCCCCTGGAAGACCTCCGCAAGAACCATGCGACCGGGGACAGGGACTTCCTGTACGCAAAGGACCGTGAGGAGATTACGAAGTATGCCGCCGTGCTGAACGACCCGGGCAACAAGGAGATGCGTGGTGTCGAGACGGTCACCGACAACCAGGACGCCGTCCAGTACTGGCGCATCATGATGGCCGCCTACGGCCTCAGAGGCCACGCCCGCTACGTTCCCTGACCACTGTCACCCCAAGCCCAGAAAGCACCACCATGGAACCGGAAGAGATCGCGGAACTGCGCATCATGTTCGTCTTCACCCCTCCCCGCGGGCAGAGCTGGGAGCTGACCTTCGAGGGGCTGGAAGCGCGGCTGCGCGAGCGCAATCCGGAGACCTTCACCCGTGTCGATGATGGGGGTATCGGACCGGTGTGCGGGGCGTCGATGGTCTTCGGGATCACCTTCGACGACGAGGACCTGGAAGGTTTGGCCAGCCTGGAACCCGAGGGCGTCTCCGTCCTGGACTGCAACGCTCACCTGGCTGCCCGGTTCGCACTGTGGCTCAGGAACAACGGGGCACCGACCCATAGCCGAAACCGCCTCGTCCAAACGCCGGAATACGTTCACGGGGAGAGCGAGCCGTCTGATGCCTCGCTCAAGCGGCTCCCGCATGTGTCGCTCGCAGCACAAGCCGGCCAAAGGGGGCGAGTAGTGCAACCGAGCCAGCAAGCTAGTGCTTTCAAACGGTGGGTCCGCTAGAGGGTATCGAGCCTCTTTGCCATCCGAACGGGTCAGAACCACTGAGGACGTCTCGCGGTCGATGGTCATCGACGAGAAAGGGGTCACTCTTCTGGTGCACCACACCATCGTGTCGGCAAAACACCCCGACCGAGCGCATACCGGACTCGACCTACTCGACCGCCCATGTATGCCGGGCTCACCTCGTTGACTTCGATGCTGTGCTTCGACCCGGTGAAGCACCGTGCCACGGCACGGACAGCGGAACCGCTTGACCCAAGTCCTGACTGACCATCAGCTGACTCGGCAAAGGGTCAGCATGAGACCGCCCGAACATGGCTACAGATGACGACAGGTGCGCATCAGCCCGCATCCATGATTCTTGCGGTGACCTGGGAAAAGACCGGTTCCAAGCGGAGCTGGTCAGAGTGAGGAGCGAGCCGTGTTCTACCACCTGCTCAAGTACGTGCTACTGGGCCCCCTGCTCAGACTGGTCTTCCGGCCCCGGATCGAAGGCCTGGAGAACGTCCCCGCCGACGGCCCCGCGATCGTCGCCGGCAACCACCTGTCCTTCTCCGACCACTTCCTGATGCCGGCGATGCTGAAGCGTCGCATCACCTTCCTCGCCAAGGCGGAGTACTTCACCGGACCGGGCGTCAAGGGCCGGCTCACCGCGTTCTTCTTCCGCAGTGCCGGGCAGATCCCGGTGGACCGCTCCGGCAAGGAAGCGGGGCAGGCCGCGATCCGCGAGGGCCTCGGGGTGCTGGCCAAGGGCGAGCTGCTCGGCATCTACCCGGAGGGCACCCGCTCGCACGACGGCCGGCTGTACAAGGGCAAGGTGGGCGTCGCCGTGATGGCGCTGAAGGCCGGGGTACCGGTCGTGCCCTGCGCGATGATCGGCACGTTCGAGGCACAGCCGCCCGGCAGGAAGATCCCGCGGGTCCACCCGGTCACCATCCGCTTCGGCAAGGCACTCGACTTCTCCCGCTACGCCGGGATGGAGAACGAGAAGGCGGTCCTACGGGCCGTCACCGACGAGATCATGTACGCGATCCTGACCCTGTCCGAGCAGGAGTACGTCGACGAGTACGCGGCAGTCGTCAAGGAGCGGCAGGCGGCGGAGAAGGGCGGGAAGGGGCGCCGGTTCCCGCGGACGCCGCTCGGTTGACCACCTCTGCCATGGGCAGAACACCGCGGCGGGAGCGTGCTGGTGGCCGTACGGTCGTGGCATGAGGCGTGCTGTGGTGATCGGAGCGACCGGGCAGATCGGGCGTCCGGCGGTGAACGCGCTGGCGCGGGACGGCTGGGAGGTGACGGCCGCCTCGTACGGCGGAGGCCGGGACGAGACCTGGCCCGCGGGGGTACGGGCGGTACGGCTCGACCGGGAGGACGGGCGGGCCCTGGCGGAGGTGGTCGGCGACGGATGTGACGTGCTGGTCGACATCATCGCCTACGGGACCGCTCACGCCCGGCAGTTGACGTCTCTCGCCGACCGGGTCGGATCGGCCGTGGTGGTCTCCAGCGTGTCGGTGTACGTGGACGGCAAGGGCCGGGGCTTCGACACCCAGGACCAGCCGGACGGCTTCCCCCAGTACCCGGCGCCCATGCCGGAGACCCAGCCGACGGTGGCTCCCGGCGAGGCCACGTACAGCACCCGGAAGGTCGCGCTGGAGCGTGAACTCCTCGCGGCGGGCGACCGGTTGCCGTCCACCCTGCTGCGGGCGGGCGCGGTCCACGGGCCGTACTGCCGCAGCCCTCGCGAGCTGTACTTCGTCAAGCGGAACCTGGACGGGCGGGGCAGGCGCGTGCTCGCGTACGGCGGGGAGAGCCGTTTCCATCCGTCGAGTGTGCACAACATCGCGGAAATGGTCCGCCTGTCGGCGGCGCGGCCCGGCTCGCGGGTCCTGAACGCCTGCGACGCCGAGGCGCCCACGGTCGCGGAGATCGCCGAGGCGATCGACGCCGTGATGGGTGTGGAGAACGAGACGGTCCTCGTCGACGGCCCTCCCCCGGCGCCCCGGGTGGGCGAGACCCCGTGGTCGGTGCCGCACTCGGTCATCGTGGACATGTCGGCGGCGGAACGGGAACTGGGGTACCGCCCGGTGGTCGGGTACGCCGACTCGCTGCCGGAGACCGTCGCATGGATCGAACGGCGGCTCGCCCGGCGGGACTGGCGCGAGGTGTACCCGAAGATGGTCCAGGCCTACGGCGGTCTCTTCGACTACGCGGCGGAGGACGCCTGGTTCGGGGGATGAGCGAGGGGCGGCCGGGAGGTCCGGCCGCCCCTCGTCGCCGTACCGGGAGGGGTTACGGCTGAGGCGTGGCGTGCGGCGCGCAGGTCACGTCCTTGCCGTCCAGCTTGCCGCCGAGCAGGTAGGCGTCGACGCGCTGGTTGATGCAGGAGTTGACCAGGCTGGTCACGCCGTGGGAGCCCGCGTCCTTCTCGGTGATCAGGCGGGAGCCCTTGAAGCGCTGGTGCAGTTCGACGGCGCCGC
Organism: Streptomyces sp. NPDC006314; assembly: GCF_040613075.1. Classification (NCBI taxonomy): domain Bacteria; kingdom Bacillati; phylum Actinomycetota; class Actinomycetes; order Kitasatosporales; family Streptomycetaceae; genus Streptomyces; species Streptomyces sp. NPDC006314. The sequence continues at coordinate 203,351 of NZ_JBEXRL010000008.1, forward strand.
CGTAGGGGGTGGCGGCGTCCCGGGTGGACTGCACGATCAGCACCTTCGGCAGGCCCTTGTGGGTCTTGACCTCGACCGGGGTCCGCTGCTTGGCCGGCCAGGTGGCGCACGGCAGGTTCATCCAGGCGTTGGCCCAGGTCATGAACGGGTGGTCCGTGTGGAGCCGGGTGTTGTCCCGGTCCCACTTCTTCCAGCTGGTGGGCCACTTGGCGTCGGTGCACTCGACGGCCGTGTAGACGGCGTTGGAGTTCTCCGAGGCGATGTTGCCCGCGGTGTCCGACAGGTCCGGGGCGGCCGCGTCGACGAGCGCCTGGGTGTCACCGGCGTAGTACTTGCTGAAGACGGTCGCGACCGGCACCCACGAGGAGTCGTAGTACGGCGCGCTCTGGAAGAAGGAGATCAGCTCGGCCGGGCCGACGACCCCGCCGACGGGGTTCTTCTTGGCGGTGGCGCGCAGCTGGAGCCACTTGTCCTGGACGGCGGCACGGGTGGTGCCGAGGTGGAAGGCGGCGTCGTTCGCGGCGACCCAGTCCTCCCAGTCCTTCCAGCGGCCCTCGAAGGCGACGTCCTGGTCCAGGTTGGCCTGGTACCAGATCTTCTCCCGCGAGGGGTCGACCACGCTGTCGACGACCATGCGGCGCAGGTGGCCCGGGAAGAGGGTGCCGTAGACGGCGCCGAGGTAGGTGCCGTAGGAGACGCCGAGGTAGTTGAGCTTCTTCTCGCCCAGCGCGGCGCGGATGACGTCGAGGTCGCGGGCGGTGTTCGGCGTGGTCATGTGCGGCAGCATCGCGCCGCTGCGCTCGGCACATCCTTCGGCGTACTCGCGGGCCAGCTTGCGCTGCGCGGTCTTGTCGGCCTCGGTGTCGGGCACCGGGTCGGCCTTGGGCGCCTTGACGAACTCCTGGGCATCGACGCAGGAGATGGGCGCCGAGTGGCCGACGCCGCGCGGGTCGAAGCCGACGAAGTCGTAGGCCTTGGCGACGTTCGCCCAGATGGCGTTCTTGGTGGTGACCCGGCGCGGGAAGCGCAGGCCGGAGCCGCCGGGGCCGCCCGGGTTGTAGATGAGCGCGCCCTGGCGCTCCTTCTTGGTGCCGGTGTTGCCGATGCGGTCCACGGCGAGCTTGATCTGCTTGCCGTAGGGGTGGGCGTAGTCGAGCGGCACACTGACCCAGCCGCACTGGATCGGCTTCTCCAGCCCCCAGCCGTCGGGGCAGTCCTGCCAGTGGATGCCCGCCTTGGCGGCCCGGGCGGCGGCTGTCTCGGCGCCCTTGGCCTCCCGGTCCTGTCCGTGCCGGCTGTCGGCGCTGGCCGCGGGAGCCGACACGGCGCCGGCGATCAGGGCGGCGGTGACGAGCGCTCCGGCCGAACCGAGCGCCAGCAGGCGGCTCTTCGGTCTGTTCTCCCTCAAGTGGGCCCTCCCCGTACGTCGCTGCGAGTGGTCAGGCGGGGATCCTCTCGGCTGTGGGCCACCCGAGAACAGGGGTTGCCCCCCTTCTTTACCAATCCGATAACCGGACGATCATGTCTCGCTGAGCGGAAGGTCACTTCGGCAGACGGCATTCATGAGGGCCGTCACAGCTCCATGGCGATCCCCCACACCAGCGCGGCGACGCTCGCGAACGGGGCCAGCAGCAGCACGAAGAAGGCGGGGCCGGTGAGCTGCGCGGGGTCCCGTTGCCCGGCTTCCCGCCACTGCCCGTAGCTCCAGGCCACGGCCACGAAGAGGACGATCAGCAGCCAGTACGGGCCACTGTGCCGGTACAGCTGCACCGCGCCGACCGCCAGACACAGGTACGAGAAGAGCGCGATGTGGGCGGGCTTCATGCCGTAGAGCGTCAACGGTCGTACTCCTTCTGTCGTTCAGGGCGTGTGTTCCGTTGCGATGGGAGCGCTCAGGGTCCGCCGTAGCCGCCGGACTCGTCCTCGGGATCCTCGGTCACGTACAGGGAGGGCCCCAGGCGCGCCGCCAGTTCGTCCCCGAAGAGGCGCGAGCGTGCCACGCTGCCGTCGTCCGCCGCCCTCAGCGCCGCGTAGAAGGCCATGGTGATCCAGTCGCCGGGGTGGTGGTGGAAGACCTCGACGGTGTCGCCCGGATACTCGGCGCGCAGTCGGGCGACCGCATCCGCGTCCGTCCAGGCGCCGAGGCCGCTGATCACCGCGGTGAGCCGGCCGGGCTGATGCCGCCACACCCGGAGGTGCGCGCCGTTCACCACGCCGAGCCCCGGCCACGGGGACTCGTCGCGTATCAGATCCGGGAAACCGCCGTCGCCGGTCACGTCCGAACCCCCGTTTCCCCTTTTCGCGGTCGGCGTGCCGCTCCACCATGCCAGGCCGACGGCGCCGAAGGCGACCGTGCGGTCGACCTGGACACGCCGCTAACCGAGCAGCGCCCGCGCCTCGTCCAGCAGCCGCCGCAGCAGCAGCGCGTCGGGGGCCACCGCACTGACGAGGGCGGCCGGGCCGGCGAGCGGCACCAACGCGGCGCACTCCCCCAGCATCCGGGCGGCGACCGGCTGCTCGGCGAACTCCGGTCCGACGACCACCACCTGGCCCACGGCGCGGTGTCCGGCGAGCACGGCCGGCCCATCCCAGCCACCCGGCGCGCCGGGCCCGCAGGCCAGTTCCTGGTCCAGCACGGTCCGCCCGGCGATCCGTACGGTCAACCGGCTGGTGAGCCGCCCGGGTTCCTCCCCCGTCCGCCCGAGCACCTGCTCCTCGCGCAGTACGAGCCGCGCCCCGGCGCCGAGTTCGGCTCGAGTGGTCACGTACAGGTCGCTGCCACCGGCCGAGATCAGCTGCTCCGGCAGCCAGTGCAGTTCGGCGCCGCGGGCCACGTCGAGCCGTACGTCGTACCGGGCCTCGCCCTTGGCCTGGCCCGGCAGCGCGATGGTGGCGGCGGCCGAGCCCACGTGCAGCCGGGCTCCTTCCTCCACACGCGCGTGCAGCGTGAAGCGGTCGCCGCCGAGCGGGCCGCTCATCGCGCCGACGACCATGACCTTCGCCTCGGCGCCGCTCGCCCGGGTGCGGCGCAGCGCCAGCGGCCCCTCGCCGTCCAGCACGGGCAGCGCCGTACCGCCGCGGCCGTCGGCGCGGGCGACGATCCGCGCGCCCGCCCGGACCCCGGTGGCCGTCATGCCGTCCACGCGGCAAGCCGCCGCCGGACCCACGCGGCCACCTCGGCGACCCCGGCGCCGCTGCGCAACGACTGGAAGACGACGGGGAGTCCGGCCCGCTGTGCCGTGGCGTCGGCGGCCATCCGGGCGAGGTCGGAGCCGACGTACGGGGCGAGGTCCGTCTTGTTGACGACGAGCAGGTCGGCGGTGGTGACGCCGGGGCCGCCCTTGCGCGGGATGTCGTCGCCGCCGGCCACGTCGATCACGAAGATCTGTGCGTCCACGAGCCCCTTGGAGAAGGTCGCGGTCAGGTTGTCGCCGCCGGACTCGACGAGGATCAGGTCCAGTGGACCGACCGCGTCCTCCAGATCCTCGACGGCTTCGAGGTTGGCGGAGATGTCGTCGCGGATCGCGGTGTGCGGGCAGGCGCCGGTCTCCACGGCGGTGATCCGCTCGGGCGGCAGCACGGCCTCCCGGAGCAGGAACTCGGCGTCCTCACGGGTGTAGATGTCGTTGGTGACGACCGCGAGGGAGAGCTGCTCGCGCAGCGCCCGGCAGAGCGCGGCGACGGTGGCGGTCTTGCCCGATCCGACGGGCCCGCCGAGCCCGATGCGCAGGGCACGCCGGCTTCCGTCCGGGCGGTGGGCGTCCGCGCCGAGTGCGGGGGGGCCGGGGTGGGTGTGGTCGAGGTGCATGTACGGCTCCTTGTGCGAGAGGCCTTGTGCCGGCGAGGGCCCTCTTCGTCCGGGCGGGTCGGTGGGCGGGCGGGCGATGTCAGGATGCGAACAGCCGCACCGGCCAGCCGGCGTGCCACTCCGCGCCCACCTCCAGCAAGGGCCCGGAAGCGGCGGACAGTGCGTCGACACCCTCGGCGGCCACTCTCCGCGCCGCCACCACCGCCGCGTCCGCGACACCATCCAGCTCCGGCGCCAATCGCGCCAGCACGCCGGTCGCGTCGAACGGGTCGAGGCTCAGCAGCCGCACCGTGGCCGTGGCCGGCCCGCTCACACTCTCGTACGCCGCGCAGTACGCCGCGTCGTCGGGCCCCAGCCCGGCTGCCCGGGCTACGAGGCCGAGGACGACCGGCTGGTGCGCCCCCTTGGGGAAGTCCCGTGCCAGGGCGTCGAGTTCTGGCGAGGGCCAACTCGCCCGTGCCGCCCGCATCAGCTGCCGTCCGAGGCGGCGCGCGGCGGCCCGCAGCGCGGGCGAGGGCGTCCGGGCGTCCGCGGCGGCGTCCAGCTCCCGCGGTGGGGACCCCAGTGCGGCGGCAGCCGCCAGCGCACCCGCCACGAGGCCGGCGGTGTGCATCCGGCCCCGGCAGAAGTCCTCCAGACTCGCGGCGGACGTGATGCGGCCCGCCTTGACGGCGGCCTCCGCCCCGCCGGAGTGCGCGTGCCCTCCGGCGGGGAAGCGGCCGTCGGCCAGGACGAGCAGTGCTGCCCTGGACATCAGAAGAGGAAGTAGCGCTGGGCCATGGGCAGTGTGGCCGCCGGGGTCGCCTCCACCAGCTCACCGTCGATGTGCACGGCGAAGCTGTCGGGGTCGATCCGGACGTCCGGCCGGGCGTCGTTCTCGCGCATGTCGGCCTTGGTGACCTGGCGCGTCGACTCGATCGCCACGAACCGCTTGCCGAGCCGCAGTCGCTCCGGCAGCCCGTCCTCGATCGCCGAGGGGGCGGCGAAGTTGACGGAGTTGGCGGCCGGGGCCCGGCCGATCGCGCCGTACATCGGGCGGGGCAGGATCGGCTGCGGGGTGGGGATGGAGGCGTTGGCGTCGCCCATCTGCGCGTACGCGATCTGCCCGCCCTTGATGACGAGGAGCGGCTTGACCCCGAAGAACGCGGGCTCCCACAGCACCAGGTCGGCCAGCTTGCCGGTCTCGACGGAGCCGATCTCGGCGGCGAGGCCCTGGGCGAGCGCCGGGTTGATCGTGTACTTGGCGACATACCGCCGCACCCGGTGGTTGTCCGCCCGCCCGTCACCCGGCAGCGCTCCCCGCCGGCCCTTCATCACATGGGCCGTCTGCCAGGTACGCAGGATGACCTCGCCGACGCGGCCCATGGCCTGGGAGTCGGAGGAGATGATCGAGATCGCGCCGAGGTCGTGGAGGATGTCCTCCGCGCCGATGGTGGACGGCCGGATGCGGGATTCGGCGAACGCCAGGTCCTCCGGGACCGCCGGGTTGAGGTGGTGGCAGACCATCAGCATGTCGAGGTGTTCCTCGGCGGTGTTGACGGTGAACGGCCGGGTCGGATTGGTGGAGCTGGGCAGCACGTTCGGCTGGGAGACCACGGTCATGATGTCCGGCGCGTGCCCGCCGCCCGCACCCTCGGTGTGGTACGAGTGGATGCCCCGGCCCGCGATCGCGGCGAGGGTGTCCCCGACGAAGCCGGCCTCGTTCAGCGTGTCGGTGTGGATGGCGACCTGGACGCCGGTGCGGTCGGCGACGGTGAGGGCGGCGTCGATGACGGCCGGGGTGGAGCCCCAGTCCTCGTGCAGCTTGAGGCCGACGGCGCCGCCGCGGATCTGGGAGAGCATCGCCTCGTGCGAGACGGTGTTGCCCTTGCCGAGGAGGCCGACGTTGACCGGGTGGGCCTCCATGGCCTCCAGCATCCGGGCCAGGTGCCAGGGGCCGGGCGTCACGGTGGTCGCCTTGGACCCTTCGGCGGGGCCGGTGCCGCCGCCGACCAGGGTGGTGATCCCGGAGGCCAGCGCCTCGTCGGCGACCTGGGGGCAGATGAAGTGGACGTGCGCGTCGATGGCGCCGGCCGTGAGGATCCGCCCGTTGCCCGCGATGATCTCGGTCTCGGGACCGATGACCAGGTCGGGGTGGACGCCGTCCATGGTGTCGGGGTTGCCGGCCTTGCCGATGGCGGTGATCCGGCCGTCGCGGATGCCGACGTCGGCCTTGACGATGCCCCAGTGGTCGACGATGACCACACCGGTGATCACGGTGTCGGGGGTGCCCTCGGCGCGGGTGGCCCGGGACTGGCCCATGGACTCGCGGATGACCTTGCCGCCGCCGAAGACCGCCTCGTCCCCGCAGGCCCCGGGGCCTCCGGAGCGGTCCTCCTCGATCTCGATCAGCAGGTCGGTGTCGGCGAGCCGGACGCGGTCGCCGGTGGTGGGGCCGAACAGATCGGCGTAGGCGGCGCGGGAGATCTCAGGCATCGAGAGCGCCCCCGGTCTCCCCGCGCAGGCCCGGCACGATCCGGGCACCGGCCAGGGGTACGAGTTCGACGTCGGCGGGGATGCCGGGCTCGAAGCGGACGGCGGTACCGGCGGCGACGTTCAGCCGCTTGCCGCGGGCGGCGGCGCGGTCGAACCGGAGGCCGGGGTTGGCCTCGGCGAAATGGTAGTGGGAGCCGACCTGGACGGGCCGGTCGGCGGCGTTGAGGACGGTCAGGCGGGTGACCTCGCGGTCCTCGTTGCAGATGACGGGGTCGTCGGCGAGCAGGATCTCTCCGGGAATCATCGGTGGCTCCTCAGATGATCGGCTCGTGGACGGTGACGAGCTTGGTGCCGTCCGGGAAGGTGGCCTCCACCTGGACGTCGTGGATCATCTCCGGGACCCCGTCCATGACGTCGCCTCTGGTGAGGAGCTTGCGGCCGGAGGACATCAGCTCGGCGACGGTGCGGCCGTCCCGCGCGCCCTCGAGGATGTGCGACGTGATGAGGGCGACCGCTTCCGGGTGGTTGAGCTTGAGCCCGCGGGCCCGGCGCTTCTCGGCCACGTCGGCCGCCACATGGATCAGCAGCCTCTCTTGCTCGTGCGGGGTCAGTTGCACGTCCCACCTCACAGTCCTTGCTCCGGACCGTGCGGGGTCCGGTTGCCGCAGCCACCGCGACGGGGAGAGGTGTAGCACGCAGACAAATCCCCGGATCGACGTCAATCCGGACAGAAAAGCCCCTGGTGGCGTGGATCGGCAGGCTAGAGCGCCGGAGTTTCAGCGACGTTAACCAGACCTTGATCCACTCATGACCGCGCGATGGCCTCCCGCATACCGGCGCGGCTCAGGACGCGCCGGGCCTGCCATGCTCTGCCGCGATCCCGAACCGCCGCTGTCCACGCGGGGTGGAACCGACGTCGCGGACCCCCGACACCGTGCTGACGATCTGCTCCTCGGCCGGCTCCTCGAGCGCGTCGAGCCGCTCCAGATCGGCGGCCGAGACCAGGGCGACCAGCGGCTTGCCGTGTCGCGTCACGACGACGCGCTCGCCGCCGTACACCACCCGGTTGATCAGGTCGGCGAGTTCAGCCCTGGCTTGCGTCACCGGAATCTCGTAGGCCATGCCCCCATCATAACGTCACGTACGTCCTGTACATTTTTTACAGAAGCTGAGCCCATGAGGGGCCGCGCCATGAGGAGGGGTATGCCCATGTCCCGACCGTCCGCCCGTTATGTCCTGCCCGAGTTCACCGAGCGCGGCGGGTCGGGGGCGCGCACGCTCGATCCGTACGGGAGGCTCTTCGAGGACCGGGTCGTCTTCCTCGGGACCCCGGTCGACGACACGGCCGCGAACGACGTGATGGCGCAGTTCATGTACCTCGAACACGCCGCCCCGGACCGGGACATCACGCTGTACATCAACTCGCCGGGCGGTTCCTTCAGCGCGCTGACAGCGATCTACGACACGATGCGGTACGTGGGTTGCGACGTGGCGACCTACTGCCTGGGGCAGGCCGTGTCCGTCGCCGCGGTGCTGCTCGCGGCCGGCACCCCGGGCAAGCGGTTCACGCTGCCCGGCGCCCGCGTGGTGCTCGAACAGCCCGCGCTGCCGGAGCCGGTGCGCGGCCAGCCCAGCGATCTGCTGATCCAGGCCGGGGAGTTGACCCGGACCCGCGCGCTGACGGAGCAGATGCTCGCACGGCACACGGGGCGCACAGCGGAGCAGGTGCACCTGGACCTGGAACGGGACTTGGTCCTGGACGCGCCCGCAGCGCTGGCGTACGGCCTGGTGGACGGCGTCGTGCCCAACCGCCGGCCCTTGCCCGGCGCATCGGACGCGAGGTGAGCCCGGATGCAGCCGCAACTGCCGCCGCTGCCCCCGCTGACGCGCGCGGAGGGCGATCTGATCGACGGTTACCTGGCGGCGGTCGACCTGCTGGGCCGGATCAACCCGGCTCGGCACGGGGACACCTACCGCGGTCTGCGTGCGGCACAGGCCCTGGTGCGCAAGGCGGCGGAGTTGCGTGACGCGCTCGCGCTGATGCACCAGCGGGGCGAGACGGAGCTACACGGGGGCACGCTGGCACGGGCCTTGCGCGTGCTGGACGGAGAGCGCCGTACCGCGCGCGTCGCGCTCCCGCCCGACTGCGTCGGCTGACCCGGACACACGTCCGGCCCGGCGGGGCCCTCATGTCGACGTGTCGTTCGGGCCGCGGTTGAAACGGCCCGAACGACGTACGCCCGACCGGTGTATATCCGGATCGTTTTCCGGGCGTCCCGACTTGCGCGCGAAGCCGGTCCGAGGCTCACCAAGAAGCGCTCCGCCCCAGGTCCGGGGCTACGACGGGGAGCTGACGGTGTCTCGAACACAGCGCGGTCCACCCGAACGGGTGAGTGGTGAGTAACGCCACAAATCCCCGATTCCATTGGGATTTTCGGACAGCCGTGAGTGAAGATCCGTGACTGACGACAAGCCCCCGCCACAGCGGCGGGGCGGTCCGGGCGGACGCCGAGTCCTGCCGCCGCCCGGATGACCGGTCGACAGGAGTGGATCGGCAGGAGTGGAGGACCCAAGCAAGGCGGGTCGCCGGGACGGATGTTCGTCTGCTCGTCGCAGACGGCCGGATGTTCCGAGCAGCCCTTGGGGTGAAGCCGCGGCAACGCGGCCGGGCAACTTCGCCAGCCCGAATCCGACAGGTCATCCTTCACAGGCGGCTGACGAAGGGTTGCGCATGACTGCGCTCAATCGTGTCCCGTCGCTGATGGCCCGGGCCGGCACGGCCTCGGCCCTCACCCTCGCCGCCGTGGGCGGCTCGATCGCGGTACCGGGCCTCGCCACCGACGCCTCGGCCGCGACCACGGCGACGAAAGCACTACAGGTCGCGGCTTCCAAGAAGGGTGCCCCGTACAGCTACGGAGCCACCGGGCCGCGCCGGTTCGACTGCTCGGGGCTCACGCTGTACTCGTTCAAGAAGGCGGGCAAGAAACTGCCGCGTACCGCCGCCCAGCAGTACAACAAGACGCATCACATCTCCGCCAGGAGCCGTAAGGCGGGCGACCTGGTCTTCTTCCACTCGGGCTCCAGCGTCTACCACGTCGGCATCTACGCGGGCCACGGCAGGATATGGCACGCCCCCAGGACCGGCGACGTGGTGAGGCTGCAGAAGATCTGGACCAGAAGCGTCTGGTACGGCCGCGTCAGCTGACCCGCCGTCAGGGCAGGAGCGGCTCCAGCAGCAGGGCCGCTCCCAGTACCGTCAGCGCCACCCCGGTGCCCGCCTGAAGCCCACGGGCGGCCCGGGGCCGGCGCAGCCATCGGCCGAGCCGGTCCACCAGCAGGACGACCACCTGGAACCACAGGAGGGCCAGCGCGCACACGATCAGCGCGAGCAGCAGCGTCCTGGGCAGGGCGGTGCTCCCCGAGGGCACGAACTGCGGCAGCAGGCTGAGGAACGTCAGCGAGGCCTTCGGGTTGAGCACGTTGGTGACGAAGCCCTGCCGCAGCGGGTGCGCCGCCTCGGCCGCGGCCTCCTGTGAGGTCCGGTCGGGCCGGCGCAGCGCCCCCAGGGTGCGCGCACCGAGGTGCAGCACATAGGCGCCGCCCAGCAGCTGGAGCGCCCGGAACAGCGCCGGTACGGCGACCAGCACGGCCGCGACCCCGGCCACCGCCAGGGTGGTGTGCACCAGCAGTCCGCCCGCGATGCCGAGCCCGCAGACCGCGCCCGCGCGGCGGGAGACGAGCGCGTTGCGGACGACCACGGTGAAGTCGGCGCCGGGCATGGCGACCAGTCCGGCGGCGATCCCGGTGAAGGCGATGAGCTGTCCGTCCATGCCGCCAGCCTGCCTCGGCAGGGCCTTCAGCAGGTATTTCGGTTCCGGATGGTTGGCCTTAAGCAATGCTTTAGCCTTACTTCATGTACGACCCCACTCGGCTGGCCGCGCTCGTGGCGGTCGCGGAGGCCGGCTCGATCACCCGGGCCGCCGACCGGCTCGGCTACACACCGCCCGCCCTCTCCCAGCAGCTGGCCAAACTGGAGCGGGAGGCGGGCGCGGCCCTGCTGGTGCGCCACCACCGCGGGGCCCGGCTGACGGAGGCCGGCGAGGTGCTGGTGGCTCGGGCCCGCCGGGTGCTCGACGAACTGGAGCAAGCCCGGCACGAACTCGCGCGGCTGACCGGTCTCACCGGCGGCGCGCTGCGGCTCGGCACCTTCCCGACGGCGGGAGTGCACCTGCTGCCACCGGCGCTGAGCGCCTTCCGCCGGGCGCATCCGGACGTGACGCTGTCGGTCGCGGACTACGATCCGCCGGCCGGGGTGGCAGCGGTGGCGGCCGGCGAGGTGGACTTGGCGCTGACCCACACCTACCACCCGTCCGAACCGGTTCCCGTTCCGTCCGCGGTGCGTCTGGAGCCGGTCCTGGTGGAAGAACTGGTGCTGGTGACCGCGCCGGGGCACGCGCTGAGCAGTGCCTCCTCCCGGCTGCCGCTCGCGGAGCTTGCGGGGCAGCCGCTGATCAGCATGGCGCCGCACCATCCGGCCCGGCGGGAGATCGAGGCCCTGCTTGCCGGGGCCGGGGCCACGCCGGCGCTGCTGGTACCGACGCCCGGGTACGCCGTGGTGTGCGCGCTCGCGAGCGCCGGGCTCGGGGTGGCCGTCGTACCGGAGATGGTGGCGCGCACGGCGACCACGCCGGTCGGCGTGCGCCCCTTGGCGGACGGCCGCCTGCGTCGCACGATCTCGGTGGCCTACCGCTCCGGCGAGACCGCTCCGGCCGCGGATGCCTTCCGGGCCCTGCTGCGGGGGGCCTTCGGCCGGGCGGGCCGGAGTACGGGGACCTGAGGGCCAGGACTCTCAAGGCGTGTCCAGGGTCAGGGGTCCTGCTGCCCCGCCGCCGTGACCCGCTCGGGCGGGATCGCCCAGGGCAGTTCGATGGAGACCGTCTTGCCGCCCTCGCGGGTGGGGCGGATGCGGAGTCTGCCGCCGCACTCCGCGGTGAGGCAGCGGATGATGACCAGGCCGCGCCCGTTGTCCTGCTGGACGGCGGCGGGCAGTCTCTTGGGGAAGCGGGGATGACTGTCCGTGACACCGATGCGCAGGTGTTCGTCACGGTCCAGCGCGATGTCGACCGTGAAGGTGGGTGACTGACCGAAGGTGTGCTGTACGGCGTTGGTGGCGAGTTCGGAGACGATGAGCCGCACGGCGTCGGCCACGTCGGTGTCCGACGGCAGGCCCCACTCCGCGAGGGTCCCCACGACGTAGGTGCGGGCGGCGGAGACCGAGGCGGGATCGCTCGGCAGAGTGACGGATGCTTCCAGATGGTCTGCCATGGCGACGTCGTCCCTTTCCCGCGGGACCGCGGTCCGACGAAGAGCGGATGGTTCGAGTACGGTCCCGGACTGGTGCTTCTTCGCCAGACTGCCACCACCGGACCGGTCAGGGGAGCGATCCACCAGGATATGCATATATCTGTCGCTCGAAGCGGTGAACTCTGCGGCGCGAGGCCGTATCGGGGCGGCCCGGAAGGAGTAAGGAGGAGCCCATGCAGAACGGGCCGGCGGTGCGCCGCCGCAAATTGGGCGCCGAACTGCGCACGCTGCGTACCGGAGCCGGGCTCACGAGCGGCGAGGCGGCCCAGCTGGTCGGCTGGCACCAGTCGAAGGTGAGCCGCATCGAGACCGGCGCCAGCCGGGTGAAACCGGCCGATCTGCGGTTACTGCTGGACGCCTACGGGGTGCGGGACCGGCAGCTGCGCGAGTTGCTGCTGATGCTGGCGGGGTCCGAGGACGCCGGCGGCCGCAACCGCTGGTGGCACGCCTATCGTGGGGTGCTGCCGCCCACGTACCGGGATTTCATCAGCCTGGAGTCGCAGGCGAGCGCGATGCGCACCCTGGAGACCACCGTCGTGCCCGGCCTGCTGCAGACGGCCGAGTACGCCCGCGCGGTGACCCGGGCGGTCGTGAGGGATCTGGACGAGGAACGCCTGGACGCGCTGGTGGAGGTGCGGCTGGCCAGGCAGGACGTGCTGCGTTCGGATCCGCCGCTGGAGCTGTGCGCCGTGCTCGACGAGGCGGTGCTGCGGCGCGAGGTCGGCGGTCCGGAGGTGATGGCCCGGCAGCTCGAGCGGCTGCTGGAGGCCGCCCGGCTTCCCCACGTACGGCTCCAGGTGCTGCCGTTGGCGGCCGGAGCACATGTCGGCCTCACCGGGCCTTTCGTTATCTTCTCATTTCCGAGCACTTCTGATCTGGACGTGGTTGTTCTCGACCAGTTGACGAGTAGCCTCTACCTGGAACGGAAAGAAGACCTGTTGGCCTACTCCAAGGCCTTCAACACCGTTCAGCTGCACGCCCTTTCACCCGAGGACTCGTTGGACTACATCGCCGGGATAGGTGACGGCGCGTAAGGAGGCACCATGTCAGTACTGCCTCGGAACGTCCCTGCCAGTACCGACCTGCACGACGTGCACTGGCTGCGTAGCAGCTACAGCACGGGAGCCAACAACTGCGTGGAGACGGCCCGGCCGGGCTCCGGCCCGTCGGCCGGACTGCTAGCCGTGCGCGACTCGAAGAACCCGGCCGGACCCGCGCTGCTCTTCTCCCCGGAGAGCTGGGCGGGGTTCACGACCGCGCTGCGGTGACCACGCCCCTCCCCCACCCGACCGATCACTGATCACATTCGATCGATCTCATCACTTCTCGGCGCTTGCGCGTCGCTCACCGTCGCTTCTCACCGTTTCTCACCGCTTTCGTGCAATACACGGCCGTGTCACGCCGACTCATGGTCGCGTCTCGCCGATGACACGTACAGCGCGTTCGATCTCGGCACCGGACAGGTCCGCACGGGCGGTCAGCCTCAGCCGCGAGATGCCGTCGGGCACGGAAGGAGGACGGAAGCAGCCCACGGCCAGCCCTGCCGTACGGCAGTCGGCCGCCCAGCGCACCGCCTGCTCCGGGGAGGGAGCCCGCACGGAGACCACCGCGGCGTCCGGACGCACCGCTTCCAGACCCGCGGCGGTCAGCCGTGCGTGCAGCTCCGCGGCCACCTCCCGGGCTCGCGCCGCCCGCCGCGGTTCACGGACCAGCAGCCGCAGCGCTGCGAGGGCGGCCCCGGCCGCCGCCGGCGCCAGGCCGGTGTCGAAGATGAACGTCCGGGCCGCGTTCACCAGATGGTCGATCACCCGGGCCGGTCCGAGCACCACCCCGCCCTGACTGCCCAGCGACTTGGACAGGGTGGCCGTGACGACCACGTCGTCGGCACCCGCGAGCCCGGCCGCGTACGGCGCGCCCCGGCCGCCGTCGCCCAGTACGCCGAGACCGTGGGCGTCGTCCACGACCAGTCCCGCGCCGTGCTCCCGGCACGCCTCGGCCAAGGCGGCCAGCGGCGCCTGGTCCCCGTCGACCGAGAAGACCGTGTCGGAGACGACGATCGCCGCACCCGCGTGCGTGGCCAGGGCCTTGCGCACGGCCTCGGGATCGGCGTGCCCCACGACCTGCCGATCGCCCCGGGCGAGCCGGCAGCCGTCGATGAGTGAGGCGTGGTTGCCCGCGTCGGAGACGATCAGGGAGCCGTGCGGGCCGAGCGCGGTGACCGCGGCCAGGTTGGCGGCGTAACCGGAGGAGAAGACCAGGGCGGACTCGAAGCCGCAGAAGGCGGCCAGCTCGCGCTCCAGCTCGGTGTGCAGTTCGGTGGTACCGGTGACCAGCCGGGAGCCGGTGGAGCCGCCGCCCCAGGTCCGGGCGGCCAGCGCCGCCCCCTCGGTGACCTCGGGGTGGTGGGCCAGGCCCAGGTAGTCGTTGCTCGCCAGGTCCAGCAACGGCGAGTCGGCGGGGCGCGGGCGCAGGGTCCGCACGAGTCCGGCGCGGCGGCGCGCCTCGGCCTGCTCGTCGATCCAGCCGAACACCATGGGTCCTCCGGTGCTTTTGTAGGTAGCGGACAGACCCTAGCGGCACGCCCAGCCACCCAGGGTGTGGCAATACCCACACGGTGAACCGTCTCCGTTGTGCAAACTCTCCTTGGCCCGGAGCGGTCCCGTAGGACAGGATCGGACCTCATGGACCTGCTGAACACGCTGGTGGACAAGGGGCTTCGGCGCGAGCTGCCGACCCGCGAGGAAGCGCTCGCCGTTCTGGCCAGCTCCGACGACGACCTGCTCGATGTGGTGGCCGCGGCCGGAAAGGTACGCCGGCACTGGTTCGGGCGACGGGTGAAACTCAACTATCTGGTGAACCTGAAGTCGGGCCTGTGCCCGGAGGACTGCTCCTACTGCTCCCAGCGGCTCGGCTCCACGGCCGGCATCCTCAAGTACACCTGGCTCAAGCCCGACGAGGCGTCCGAGGCGGCCGCCGCCGGTCTGGCGGGAGGCGCCAAGCGCGTCTGTCTGGTCGCCAGCGGGCGCGGTCCGACGGACCGGGACGTGGACCGGGTCTCACAGACCATCAAGGCGATCAAGGAGCAGAACGAGGGCGTCGAGGTGTGCGCCTGCCTGGGTCTGCTCTCCGACGGCCAGGCCGAACGGCTGCGCGAGGCGGGCGCGGACGCCTACAACCACAACCTGAACACCTCCGAGTCCACGTACGGCGAGATCACCACCACCCACACGTACGCCGACCGGGTGGACACGGTGCACAAGGCGCACGCGGCCGGCCTGTCCGCCTGCTCCGGTCTGATCGCGGGCATGGGCGAGAGCGACGAGGACCTCGTCGACGTCGTCTTCTCGCTGCGTGAACTGGACCCGGACTCCGTCCCGGTGAACTTCCTGATCCCGTTCGAGGGCACCCCGCTGGCCAAGGAGTGGAACCTCACCCCGCAGCGCTGCCTGCGCATCCTCGCGATGGTCCGCTTCGTCTGCCCGGACGTGGAGGTCCGCATCGCGGGCGGCCGCGAGGTCCATCTGCGCACGATGCAGCCGCTCGCGCTGCACCTGGCCAACTCCATCTTCCTCGGCGACTACCTGACCAGCGAGGGCCAGGCCGGCAAGGCCGACCTGGAGATGATCGCGGACGCCGGGTTCGAGGTGGAGGGCGCCGGCCAGGTGACGTTGCCGGAGCACCGGGTGGAGGCCGGGGGCGCGTGCGGATCGCACGAGAGCGCCGGCTGCGGGTCGCACGCCGACGCGGGCTGCGGCTCCCACGAGAGCGCGGGCTGCGGTTCGCACAAGGGCGGCGTCTGCGGTACGGCGACCGTCCCTGCGGCCGGCGAGCCGCGCACGGACCTCGTCGCCGTCCGGCGCCGGGGCACCGGAACGGACCTCGCCCCCAATGCCTGAGCCGCTCCGCCTGAGCGTGCCCGAACTGCTGGAGCTGGACCGGCGACACGTCTGGCATCCCTACGGGCCGATGCCCGGACGCGCCGAACCGCTCGTCGTGGAGTCGGCGAGCGGGGTCCGGCTGCGGCTCGCGGACGGCTCGGGCGAGCTGGTCGACGGGATGTCGTCGTGGTGGTCGGCCATCCACGGCTACAACCACCCGATCCTCAACGAGGCGGCGCAGGGGCAACTGGGCCGGATGAGCCATGTCATGTTCGGCGGGCTCACGCACGAGCCCGCCGTACGGCTCGCGAAGCGCCTTGTCGATATGTCGCCCGAGGGCCTGGAACACGTCTTCCTGGCCGACTCGGGGTCGGTGTCGGTCGAGGTCGCCGTGAAGATGTGCCTCCAGTACTGGCGCTCGCTCGGCCGGCCGGGCAAACAGCGGCTCCTGACCTGGCGCGGCGGCTACCACGGCGACACCTGGAACCCGATGTCGGTGTGCGACCCCGAGGGCGGGATGCACGAGCTGTGGACCGGTGTGCTCCCGCGTCAGCTCTTCGCGGACATGCCGCCGGCGGAGTACGAGGAGTCGTACGCGGAGCATCTGCGCGAGCTGGTCGCGGAGCACGCGGACGAGCTGGCCGCGGTGATCGTGGAGCCGGTGGTGCAGGGTGCGGGCGGCATGCGCTTCCACTCCCCCGCCTATCTGCGCGTGCTGCGCGAGGCGTGCGACGCGCATGACGTGCTGTTGGTGTTCGACGAGATCGCCACCGGCTTCGGCCGTACCGGCGCGCTGTTCGCGGCGGACCACGCGGCCGTCTCACCTGACGTGATGTGCGTGGGCAAGGCGCTGACCGGCGGCTATCTGACGCTGGCGGCCACCTTGTGCACCGCGCGGATCGCCGACGGGATCTCGCAGGGCGCCGTGCCGGTGCTCGCGCACGGCCCGACGTTCATGGGCAACCCGCTGGCGGCCGCCGTGGCCTGCGCCTCCCTCGACCTGCTGCTGGGCCAGGACTGGCGGTCGGAGGTCAAGCGGATCGAGGCGGGCCTGCGCGAGGGGCTGGCGCCGGCCGCGGAGCTTCCCGGGGTACGCGACGTCCGCGTGCTGGGCGCCATCGGGGTCGTCCAGCTCGACCACGAGGTCGACACGGCCGCCGCGACCCGGGCGGCCGTGCGGGCGGGCGTGTGGCTGCGCCCCTTCCGCGACCTGATCTACACGATGCCGCCGTACGTCACCCCGGACGAGGACGTGACACGGATCGCGCGCGCGGTGTGCGCCGCGGCGCGGGAGGGATGAGATGCCGGTACTGGTGATCACGGGGACGGGCACGGAGGTCGGCAAGACCGTCACCACCGCCGCCGTCGCCGCCGCGGCCCTCGCGGCCGGGCGCTCGGTGGCGGTACTGAAGGCCGCCCAGACAGGTGTACGGCCGGACGAGCGCGGCGACGCCGACGAGGTCGCACGGCTCGCGGGGCCGGTCACGGCCACCGAACTGGCCCGCTATCCGGAGCCGTTGGCGCCGGGTACGGCGGCCCGGCGGGCGGGAATGGCGCCGGTGCACCCGCACGAGGTGGCCGACCGGGCCGCCAAGCTGGCCACCGAGCACGATCTGGTGCTGGTCGAGGGGGCGGGCGGGCTGCTCGTCCGGTTCGACGCGGCGGGCGGCACGCTGGCCGACACGGCCCGGTTGCTGAACGCGCCGGTAGTGGTCGTCACCCCGGCCGGTCTGGGCACCTTGAACGCCACCGAACTGACCGCCCGCGAACTACGGCGGCGGGACCTGGAGTTGGCCGGTGTGGTGATCGGCAGCTGGCCCGGCTCCCCCGACCTCGCCGCCCGCTGCAACGTGGCCGACCTGCCGGAGGTGGCCGGCGCCCCGCTGCTCGGCGCGCTGCCGGCCGGAGCGGGCTCCCTCTCCCCGGCCGACTTCCGTACGGCGGCGCCGGGCTGGCTCGCGCCCCGGCTGGACGGGACGTGGGACGCGGCTGCTTTCCACATCAGGGCGACGCCTTAGCACCCGGTCAGGGCGCCGGGGCACCGGTGGATCGACACCCCGGTGCCCCGGCGCCCGCTTCTGCTCATGCGCCGATGCGCGACTGCCCGCGCGCGTCGACCGGAGTACGGTCGGCCGCCGGTCGCCCCCGGAAGGGCTGGGCGCAGCCGTCACCCGAACCGTTCGGGGGGGTGCGCCGGTGTTTCTCGGGGGACACTCTCCCTAGGCCCGTCCTTGCTCCGGGAGGTTGCCATGCGGCTGTTGTCCACCGGCTCCGGCAAGGTGGCACGGGGTCCCGTCCACCACCCGCTGTTCGCCCGTTACTACGCCCGGCTCAGCGTGGGCGCCGAAACCCGGCTGGGCATGGCCGGGGTGCGTGAGCGGCTGCTCGCCGGGCTGTCCGGGCGGGTGATCGAGATCGGCGCGGGCAACGGGCTGAACTTCGCGCACTATCCCGGCACGGTCGCGGAGGTGGTCGCGATCGAACCGGAACCGCGCTTGCGGCAGTTGGCGCTGGAGTCCGCGCTGCGGGCCCAGATGCCGGTGGACGTGGTGCCGGGCGCGGCGGAGGCGCTGCCCGTGAAGAGCGAGGCCTTCGACGCTGCCGTGCTGTCGCTGGTGCTGTGCAGCGTGCGGGATGTGGCGCGGGCACTGGGCGAGGTACGGCGGGTGCTCCGGCCGGGTGGCGAGGTGCGGTTCTTCGAGCACGGGCAAGGCGGCGGCCGGGTGATGACGCTGACCCAGCAGGCCCTGGACCGTACCCTGTGGCCGGTACTGAACGGCGGCTGTCACCTGTCCCGGGAGCCGGTCGCCGCGCTGCGCGAGGCCGGCTTCCGGCTCGGCCCGCTCCGGCGGGTGTCGCTGCCGGAGAAGGGCCCGGCGCTGCCGACCTCGTACTGCGCGCTGGGTGTCGCCTGGCGGCCGGACGAGCCGGACGCGCGCTGATCGGTTGCTCCGGAGGCGCGGCTCCCGCGCGATGCCGTCGAGGCTCGCCGCGCCGTCCCCGACCGGCCGGGCGAGGTCGCGGCCCTCCTCGGGTGCGGTGACGACTTTCCCGGTGTCCAGGTGGAGGAGCAGCCGGGGCGGGGACGCCGCGCGGGCGTGCGGGCTGTCGCAGGCGGGCATGCCGGACCTCTCCGCCGGGTGCCGGGCGACGGCGGCGAACGGCGCGCCCGGTCGGTGACCCGGGGGTCCCGGGCGTCCCGTCGACCTCGCCTGGCTGCTCAGCTCGCCGAACAGCGAAGTCCGCGGCCGCCTCGACGGACGTCCGCCCGGCCCCCGGTGTCCTGTCTGACCAGCTCTTCGACGGAGCGGTCGACGCAAATCCCGCGGCCGGGGCGCGTTCGCGGGCGCGCCGGCACCGGCGAGGGCGCGGGGCGGGTTCCCTCGCACTCCGGCCGTGTCCTCGGCCCCTTCGGGGATTCTGGCTGTGGGACGGGTCACACTAGGCTCAGCCCGTACCAAGGAGTCGGGGACATCGAGGCGACCGGGAGGCGGTCTTGTCCACACCTGCTACGGAGCACGCCCCGGGTCGCGCGCCGGACGGCGGGGTCGCCGCCCGCGCCCGCGCGCTGACCAAGGCGTACGGCTCCGGCGAGACGGCCGTGATCGCCCTGGACTCGGTGGACGTGGACATCGCGCGCGGCCGCTTCACCGCCGTGATGGGCCCCTCGGGGTCCGGGAAGTCCACGCTCATGCACTGCCTGGCGGGTCTCGACACCGTGTCGGCCGGTCAGGTGTGGCTGGGAGACACCGAGATCACGGGGCTGAAGGAACGGGAGCTGACCCGGCTCAGGCGGGACCGGATCGGGTTCATGTTCCAGTCGTTCAACCTCATCCCCACCCTGACCGCCGCCGAGAACATCACCCTGCCGATGGACATCGCGGGCCGGGAACCCGACGAGAAGTGGCTGGACCAGGTCATCGACGCCCTCGGCCTGCGCGGGCGCCTGACGCACCGGCCGGCGCAGCTCTCCGGCGGTCAGCAGCAGCGCGTCGCGTGCGCGCGGGCGCTGGCCTCCCGGCCCGAGCTGATCTTCGCCGACGAGCCGACCGGCAATCTGGACTCGAGGGCGGGACTCGAGGTGCTGGGCTTTCTGCGCAGCGCCGTTGACGATCTCGGCCAGACCGTCGTCATGGTCACCCACGACCCGGGTGCCGCCGCCCACTCCGACCTGGTGCTGTTCCTCGCCGACGGGCAGATCGTGGACGACATGGAGCGGCCTACGGCGGAGGCCGTCCTGGAGCGCATGCGGATTTTCCCTGGGGGAAACCCCCAGTCCCCCGGTTTCGACGGGGTCCGCGACCGGCTCGGCGACGACGTCACCGTCCGGGAGGAGTGACCGGTGCTCAAGGCGACCCTGCGGAGTTTCCTCGCCCACAAGGGGCGGCTGGCCCTGTCCGGGCTGGCCGTACTGCTGTCCGTGGCGTTCGTCTCGGGCAGTCTGATCTTCTCCGACACCGTCACCCGTACCTTCGACCGGCTCTTCGCCTCGACCGCCGCCGACGTGACCGTGGGGCCGAAGGAGGACCTGCGGTCGGCCCGGCCGACCGGTGCGGTGCAGACCGTGCCCGCCGCGCTGCGGGACCGCGTGGCGAAGGTCGCCGGTGTCGCGGCGGCCCACGCCGACGTGTCGGTGCAGAACGTCGTGGTGGTCGACGGCCGCGACAGGTCCGTCGGCCCGACCACCGGCGCCCCCACCATCGCCGGTTCCTGGTACGTCACCCGCCACAGTCCGGTGAAGCTGACCTCCGGTCACGCGCCGCACGGGGCGGGCGAAGCGCTGCTGGACGCCGACACGGCCGACAGGAAGGACGTACGGATCGGCGACACGCTGACCGTGCAGGCGCAGCCGGGCACCTTCAAGGTCCGGGTCGTCGGCATCGCCGCCTTCACCACGACCAATCCGGGCGCGGCCCGGGTGTTCCTGGACCCGGCGGTCGCCGGCCGGGCACTGCTCGGTTCCGCCGCGAAGGCGACCAGCGTCTCCGTGGACGCGGCGAAGGGCGTGACCGACGCGGAACTCAAGCGGCGCGTCGGTGCGGCGATCGGCAGCGGCACCTATGACCTGAAGACCGCGGACGAGCAGGCCAAGTCGGCTGCGGCCAACCTCGGCACCTTCCTCGACGTGGTCAAGTACGTGATGCTGGGCTTCGCCGGTGTCGCGTTGCTCGTCGGCGTGTTCCTCATCGTCAACACCTTCTCCATGCTCATCGCCCAGCGCACCCGGGAACTCGGCCTGCTGCGGGCGCTCGGCGCCGACCGGCGGCAGGTGCGGCGGTCGGTGCTCACGGAAGCGCTGCTGCTGGGTCTTGTCGGCTCCACGCTCGGACTCGGGTCCGGGATCGGGCTGGCCCTCGGGCTGATCCGGCTGATGAGCGCGTTCGGGATGAATCTGAGGACCACGGAGATGGTCATCGGCTGGGGGACGCCCGCCGCGGCGTACGTCGTCGGTCTCGGCGTCACCTTCGTGGCCGCCTATCTGCCCGCGCGGCGCGCGGCGGCCGTCTCCCCGATGGCCGCGCTCGCGGACGCCGAAGTGGCCGGGGTGGGCAGGCCGTTGACGGTGCGGGCGATCGCGGGAGCGGTGGTCGGGGTGGCCGGTGCTGCCGCGCTGGCCGGGTGTGCGGTGGCCACGAGGACCGCTCAGGCGGCCTCACTGCTGGGGCTCGGCGTGGTCCTGACGCTCATCGCGACCGTGGTCGCCGGACCCTTGCTGGTGCGGCCGGTGATCCGGGTGCTGGGCGCGGCCTTTCCCGCGCTGTTCGGCCCGGTGGGACGGATGAGTCAGCGCAACGCCCTGCGCAATCCGCGCCGTACCGGCGCCACGGCCGCCGCGCTGATGGTCGGCCTCGCCCTCGTCGGCGGGATGTCGGTGGCGAGCGCCTCCCTTTCCGCATCGTTCGACCGGCAGATCGACAAGACGCTGGGCGCCGACTTCATCGTCCAGAACGCCAACTTCATGCCCTACACCAAGGAGGTCACGGAGATCGTGGGCGCGACGCGCGGCGTCGGGCTCGTCGTACGGCAGCGGCTCAGCCCCGTCGCCGTGCGGCTGCCGGACGGCGACCGGGTGAAGACGAACGCCGCCGGATACGGCCCCCGGCTCGACGACGTCGTGCACATCGCCTACGCGCGTGGCGGTTCGGCGGCCGCGCTGGCGGACGGGCACCTCGCCATGGACATCGGCTTCGCGAAGGACCACGGCGTGCGGGTCGGCAGCGTGCTCCCGGTCGAGTTCCCGGGCGGACGCCGGGCGCAGCTGACGGTCGGGGCGCTCACCGACCAGGGCTCGGCCGAGGGCTTCGGCACCCAGGGCGGCGTCTTCTTCGGTCTCGGGACGCTCGAGACGTACGTGCCTCGCGGGCAGGACTCCGTGCTGTACGTCAACGCGGCCCCCGGGACCAAGGCGGAGGACCTGCGGCCCCGTCTGGAGCGGGCGCTGAAGCCGTTCCCGCAGGTCCAGGTGCGCAACCAGACCGACTACAAGAAGCTGGTCCACGACCAGATCGCCGTGCTGCTCTACCTGGTGTACGCGCTGCTCGGGCTGGCGATCGTCATCGCCGTGCTCGGCGTGGTCAACACCCTCGCGCTGTCGGTGGTGGAGCGCACCCGGGAGATCGGGCTGCTGCGCGCGATCGGCCTGGGGCGGCGGCAGTTGCGCCGGATGATCCGGCTGGAGTCGGTGGTGATCGCGGTGTTCGGCGCGGTCCTGGGGCTGGCGCTGGGGCTCGTGTGGGGTGTCTGTATGCAGCGGGTGCTGGCGCTGCGCGGACTGACGGCGCTCGCGATCCCCTGGGGCACGATCGTCGCGGTCGTGATCGGCTCGGCGCTGGTTGGCGTCGTGGCGGCCCTGCTGCCGGCGCTGCGGGCGTCGCGGATGAACGTGCTGGCGGCGATCGCGCACGAGTGACCGGAAACCCTTTCCTGAGCGTGCCGCGGGCGTGATGGAATCGGGGCGCCAGAGCCAAGTCACACTCTCACGGGGAGAGTTCATGCCGCGTCCGTTCCGCTTCGGGGTCAACCTGCTCACGCCCGCGCCCGCCGCCGAGTGGCGCGCCAAGTGCCGTAGGGCCGAGGAGCTGGGGTATGACGTGATCCTCGTTCCCGACCACCTGGGAATGGTCGCGCCGTTCCCGGCGCTGGTCGCCGCGGCCGGGGCGACCGAACGGCCCCGGCTCGGCACGTTCGTGCTCAACGCGGGCTTCTGGAATCCGGCGCTGCTGGCGCGCGAGGTGGCGACCACGGACGCGCTGACCGGCGGTCGCCTCGAACTCGGTCTTGGCACCGGGTACGTGCAGGCGGAGCATGAGGCGGCCGGGCTGCCCTACGGTTCGCCGCGCGAGCGGGTGGACCATCTCCGGCGCACGGTCGAGGAGCTGGACCGGCTGCTCGGCTCGGACGAGCACCAGCCGCGGCCCGCCCAGTCCCGGGTACCGCTGCTGATCGGGGCCAACGGCGACCGGATGCTGCGCCTGACCGCCGAGCACGCGGACATCGCGGCGTTCACCGGGGCCCGGCCGGGGAGCACTCCGGGTTCGCTGGAGCCCCTCACCGCCGAGGAACTGGACGAGCGGGTGGCCCGTTACCGCCGGCTGGCGGTGGACCGTGTGGCACCCGCCGAGCTGAACCTGCTGCTCCAGCTGGTGGACGTCACCGACGACCCCGAGCCCGTCGTGAAGCCGCTGCTGGAACGCCAGTCGCAGCTGACCGTGGACCAGGCGCTGGCGCTGCCCATCGTGCTGGCGGGTCCCCTCGAGGACGTCGTCGCGAAGGTGCGGGCGCAGCGCGAGCGGTTCGGTTTCTCGTACCTGACCGTCCTGGAACCGTCCATGGAGGCGTTCGCGCCGGTGATGGAACGGCTGCGGGAGGAGTCCGCATGATGGAATTCCCGACGTCGGGCAGCCGGTCGGTGATCCGGTGATGACATGACCGCCCTGCATATACGCCCTGCCGTCCCCGACGACCTCGACCCCGTCCTCGCCTTCTGGAGGACGGCCGCCGAGGGTACGAGCATCAGCGACGACCGCGCCGGGGTGGAGCGGCTGGTCGCCCGCGACCCGGAGGCGCTGATCCTCGCCGAGTCGGCGGGCGAGCTGGTCGGCACGGTGATCGCCGGCTTCGACGGCTGGCGGTGCCATCTGTACCGGCTCGCGGTGCATCCGCAGCGGCGGCGGCAGGGCGTCGGTTCGGCGCTGCTGGCCGCCGCCGAGGAGCGCTTCGCACGGCTCGGCGGCCGGCGCGCGGACGCGATGGTGCTGGTCCGCAACGAGACCGCGCACCGCGCCTGGCGGGCCGCCGGTTACGGGCCGGAGGAGCGGTGGCGGCGCTGGGTGAAGCCGCTCGCCGACTGAGTCAAGGGACTTCTTTGCTCATCCTTTACCCTAGAGGGAGCACTCGGCCCTCTATGAAAGGTTGTGAGCGTCCGCCCATGGGCGAGCCTCCCAGGCCGCGACACCGCGCGTTCTCCCCTGCCCCGTCCGACCATGGGACAGGGGTGACCCGATGACCGAAGTGCTGCTCCTTCTGGTGGCGATCCTGCTGTCGCTCGCCTGCGGCGCCTTCGTGGCGGCGGAGTTCTCGCTGACCACGGTCGAGCGCGGCGAGCTGGAACGGGCCGCCGAACGCGGCGAGCGCGGCGCGGCGGGTGCCCTGAAGGCCGTACGGAACCTGACCTTCCAGCTCTCCGGCGCCCAGCTCGGCATCACCGTCACCAACCTGGTGGTCGGCATGCTCGCCGAGCCGTCGATCGCCAAGCTGCTCGCCGGGCCGTTCAAGGCGATGGGCCTGTCGCAGACGACGGCGGCGTCGGTCGCGCTGGTGCTGGGCACGGCCCTGTCAACGGTCTTCCTGATGGTCGTCGGCGAGCTGGTGCCCAAGAACTGGGCGATCTCCTCGCCCCTGGCCGTGGCGAAGCGGGTGGGCAGCGCACAGCGCTGGTTCAGTGCGGCCTTCCGGCCCTTCATCACGCACCTGAACCACACGGCCAACCGTTTCGTGCGCCGGCTCGGCATCGAACCGGCCGAGGAGCTGGCCTCCGCGCGCGGTCCGCAGGAGCTGGCCGCCCTCGCCCGGCACTCCGCGAAGGCGGGCTCCCTGGAGCCGGACACCGCCGAGCTGTTCGTCCGGACGCTGAACCTGGCCGATCTGACGGCGGAGAACGTCATGACTCCGCGCGTCCAGGTCATCGCCCTCGACACCCAGGCCACCTGCGCGGACGTGGCCAACGCGACCCGGGCCACCGGCCTGTCCCGGTTCCCCGTCTACCGGGGCGTCCTGGACTCGGTGGTCGGCATCGCCCACATCAAGGACGTACTGGCCGTGCCCGCCGAGCAGCGGCGCCACCGCCGCGTCTCCCAGGTGATGCGCGAGCCGCTGCTGGTGCCCGAGTCCCTGACCGTGGACCGGCTGCTGGACCGGCTCGCCGGCAGACGCACCATGGCCGTCGTCATCGACGAATACGGCGGCACGGCCGGCGTGGCGACGCTGGAGGACATCGTCGAGGAGGTCGTCGGCGAGGTGCGGGACGAGCACGATCCGCACGAGACGCCCGACCTCGCCCCCGCCGGCGCGGACGCCGAGGGCCGGGCCCTGTACTCGGCCGACGGCGCCGCCCGCACCGACCAGCTCGCGCGCGTGGGCCTGCGCGTACCCGAGGGGCCGTACGAGACCCTCGCCGGCCTGGTCGCCAGGGAGCTGGGCCGGATACCCGAGAACGGTGACAGCGTCGAGGTCGCCGGCTGGCGGCTGGACGTGGTGGACGACTCGGGCCGCCGGGCGGCCCGAGTGCTGCTGCACGCACCGCTGGACGACGAGGCCGACGAGACGCCGGAGGGGGCGCGGTGACCGCCGTACAGCTGCTGATCGGTCTGGCGACCCTCGTCGTCAACGCCTTCTTCGTGGGCGCCGAGTTCGCGTTGATCTCCGTACGCCGCTCGCAGGTCGAGCCGCTCGCCCAGGAGGGTGACCGGCGTGCGAAGAGCGTGCTGTGGGGCCTGGAACACGTGTCGGCGCTGCTGGCCGCCGCCCAGCTCGGCATCACGCTGTGCACCCTGGTCCTCGGTGTGGTCGCCGAACCGGCGATCGCGCACCTGCTGGAGCCGGTGTTCCACGCGGTGGGCGTGCCCGTCAGCGCGGGCCACGCCGTGTCCTTCGTGATCGCGCTGACCCTGGCGACGTACCTGCACATGCTGCTGGGCGAGATGGTCCCCAAGAACATCGCCCTCGCGGAACCGGTGCGCAGCGCGCTGCTGCTCGGTCCGCCGCTGGTCGCGCTGTCCCGGGCGCTGCGCCCGGTGATCTTCACGATCAACGCCTTCGCGAACGGGCTGCTGAAGCTGTTGCGCGTCGAGGCGAAGGGCGAGGTGGCGGCGACCTTCACGGACACCGAACTCGCCGAGATCGTCAAGGACGCCAGCGAGGCGGGCCTGATCGACGACCGGGCGCAGGAACGGCTGCACGACGCCCTGGAGCTGGGCAGCCGGCCCGTGCGGGACGTGGTGGTACCGCTGCAACGCGTGGTGTACGCGCGCGTGGGCGTCACCCCGGAGCAGCTGGAGCGGCTGTCGGCCGAGTCGGGTTTCTCCCGCTTCCCTGTGGTCGACGCGGGACGGCGGATCGTGGGCTACCTGCACGTCAAGGACGCGCTGGACGCCTCGCCGCGGGACGTGCCGTTCCGGCTGCGGGACATGCGGGCCATCCCGCGGGTGCGCGAGCGGACCCCGCTGGACGACGTGCTCACCGCGATGCGGCGCAGTCGGACGCATCTGGCGGCCGTGCTCGGCGAGGACGGCCGGCTGGCGGGACTGGTGACCATGGAGGACGTGCTGCGGGAGCTGTTCGGGCAGCCTGCGTAAGGCCCCGTGGTCCTGGCGCGGGCGGGTCTGCCGAGGAGTCGAGGGCGACCGACCGGTGGGTATGGAGCCGGGATACCATCGCTGTCGCCATGCAGACGAATCCCACAGCTCCCACGCACACCAGCCTGGTCGCGGTCGGCGACTCCTTCACCGAGGGCATGTCGGACCTGCTGCCCGACGGCACCTACCGGGGCTGGGCCGACCTGCTCGCCGCGCGGATGGCGGCTCGTGCGCCCGGCTTCCGGTACGCCAACCTCGCCGTGCGCGGGAAGCTGATCGGGCAGATCGTCGACGAGCAGGTGGAGGTGGCGGCGGCCATGAACGCCGACGTCATCACCCTGGTCGGCGGTCTCAACGACACCCTGCGGCCCAAGTGCGACATGGGCCGTGTGAAGGGTCTGCTGACCGAGGCCGTGGAGCGGCTGGCCCCGTCCTGCGGGCAGCTGGTGCTGATGCGCAGCCCCGGCCGTCAGGGCCCGGTGCTGGAGCGGTTCCGGCCGCGCATGGAGGAGCTGTTCGTCTGCGTGGACGAACTGGCCGAGAAACATGGCGCCGTGGTGGCCGACCTGTACGGGGCGCCCTCGCTGGCCGATCCGCGGCTGTGGGACGTGGACCGGCTGCATCTGACGGCCGAGGGTCATCGCCGGGTCGCCGAGGCGGTGTGGCAGACGCTCGGGTACGAGCCGGAGGACACCGAGTGGCACGTGCCGATCGCGGCCACGCTCCCGCCGGGCTGGATGGCCCGGCGGGTGGCTGACGTGCGCTTCGCCCGGCAGCACCTGCTGCCGTGGATAGGCCGACGGCTGACCGGCCGTTCCTCGGGCGACGGCCGCCCGGCGAAGCGGCCGGAGCTGCTGCCGTACGAGGGCCCGGCGTAGCCTCTCGGTCATGACCACCCGCGTGATCAGTGTCCGGGGCCGGATGCACGAGTTCGGTCCCCGGCCGGAGCACGCGCCCGCCGAGGTGGTCCACGTCGGCCGCCGCTGGCCCCTGAGCGGCTGGGATCTGCCCCGGCACCCCCTGTACAAGCCGTTCGCCTACGACACCCCGAAGAAGAGGCGGGACGGCACCCGGGCCGAGGTGCCGGCCATGTACCGGGCGCACCTGCTGGAACGGCCCGGAGCTGCCGGACCTGGTCGCGGAGCTGCGCGGGAAGACGCTGGCCTGCCGGTGCGCGCCGGAGCCCTGTCACGCGGATGTCCTGGCCCAGTCGGCCGACACGGACGAGGTGACCGGCGTCTCGTAGTATCCGCCGAACAACCCCATGGCGCTGGCCTGCACAAACCGCCAGTAGAATCTGGACACGTGACTTCTGCGCCCGCCAAGCCCCGCATCCCCAACGTCCTCGCCGGACGTTACGCCTCCGCCGAGCTCGCCACGCTCTGGTCCCCCGAGCAGAAGGTGAAGCTGGAGCGGCAGCTCTGGCTCGCCGTGCTGCGGGCCCAGAAGGACCTCGGCATCGAGGTGCCGGACGAGGCGATCGCCGACTACGAGCGTGTCCTCGACACCGTCGACCTGGCCTCGATCGCCGAGCGCGAGAAGGTCACCCGGCACGATGTGAAGGCGCGGATCGAGGAGTTCAACGACCTCGCCGGGCACGAGCACGTGCACAAGGGCATGACCTCCCGCGACCTCACCGAGAACGTCGAGCAGCTGCAGATCCGGCTCTCGCTGGAGCTGATGCGCGACCGGACCGTGGCCGTGCTGGCGCGCCTCGGCAAGCTCGCCGGCGAGTACGCCGAACTGGTCATGGCCGGCCGCTCCCACAATGTCGCCGCGCAGGCCACCACCCTCGGCAAGCGTTTCGCGACCGCCGCCGACGAGCTGCTCGTCGCCCACGGCCGCGTCGAGGAGCTGCTGAACCGCTACCCGCTGCGCGGCATCAAGGGCCCGGTCGGCACCGCGCAGGACATGCTCGACCTGCTCGGCGGCGACGCCTCGAAGCTCGCCGAGCTGGAGAACCGGATCGCGCGGCACCTCGGCTTCTCGCAGGCGTTCACCTCGGTCGGCCAGGTCTACCCGCGCTCGCTGGACTACGAGGTCGTCACCGCGCTGGTGCAGCTGGCGGCAGCCCCGTCCTCGCTGGCCAAGACGATCCGGCTGATGGCCGGGCACGAGCTGGTCACCGAGGGCTTCAAGCCGGGTCAGGTCGGTTCCTCGGCGATGCCGCACAAGATGAACACCCGCTCCTGCGAGCGCGTCAACGGTCTCATGGTCATCCTGCGCGGCTATGCCTCGATGACCGGTGAGCTGGCCGGGGACCAGTGGAACGAGGGCGACGTGTCCTGCTCGGTGGTGCGCCGGGTCGCGCTGCCGGACGCGTTCTTCGCGCTGGACGGTCTGCTGGAGACGTTCCTGACGGTTCTGGACGAGTTCGGTGCGTTCCCGGCCGTCGTCGCCCGGGAGCTGGACCGCTACCTGCCGTTCCTGGCCACCACCAAGGTGCTGATGGGCGCCGTGCGGGCCGGGGTCGGCCGCGAGGTCGCGCACGAGGCGATCAAGGAGAACGCCGTGGCCACCGCGCTCGCCATGCGTGAGCAGGGCGCCGAGCGCAACGACCTGCTCGACAAGCTCGCCGCCGACGAGCGGCTGCCGCTCGGCCGTGAGCAGCTGGCGGCGCTGATGGCCGACAAGCTGTCCTTCACCGGTGCCGCGGCCGACCAGGTCGGCGTGGTCGTCGGCCGGATCGAGGAGATCGTCAAGCAGCACCCGGCGGCCGCCGGATACACCCCTGGAGCGATCCTCTGACCCGTTCTCCCCGCTTCACGAAGGCGGACCTGGAGGCCGCCCGCGACCGTCTCGTCCCGGACGTCGTCGCGGACGGCCTCCGTGTGCTGTTCTGCGGCATCAACCCCGGGCTGATGACGGCGGCGACGGGCCACCACTTCGCCCGTCCCGGCAACCGGTTCTGGCCGGTGCTGCACCTGTCCGGCTTCACGCCGAGGCTGCTGAAGCCGGCCGAGCAACGGGAGCTGCTGTCGTACGGGCTGGGCATCACGAACGTGGTGGCGCGGGCGACCGCGCGTGCGGACGAGCTGACCGCCGAGGAGTACCTGGAGGGCGGGCGGCTGCTGACCGCCAAGGTGACGCGGCTCGGGCCGAGGTGGCTGGCCGTGGTCGGGGTGACCGCGTACCGAGCCGCCTTCGGCGACCGCAACGCCCGGGTCGGACCTCAGGAGCGGACCATCGGGGACACCCGGGTGTGGGTGCTGCCCAATCCCAGCGGTCTGAACGCGCACTGGACGGCGGCGACGATGGCGGAGGAGTTCGCCCGGCTGCGCACGGCGGCGGAGGGCTGAACACCGTTCCGGCCGCTCGAGTGGCACTCCGGCCGGTGCGGGAGTCCGAGGCGGCCCCGCCTGTGCCGGGCCTGCCGTTCCGGCCCGCCGTTCCCGACCTGCCGTTCCGATCCGCCTGGCCCCCGACATGGCGGTCCCCGCTCGGAACCGTGTCCCGGGCCTCGTGACCGTCGCGTCCGACAGGCCCGGTCTCCCGGTGCGGTCGACCGGCGGCCCGTGAGCCCGCGAGGCTGCGGTCCGGTCACTCAGGGAGGGTCCGTGTCCGTGATCACCGCCAGCAGCTGGAACGGCAGTTCGTCCCCCCACCGCGACACCCCGAGGGCGACCCAGCGGCCCGCCTCCGGCACCCGCCACAGGTGGACGTCGGGAACATGACCGCTCAGCCCGGCCCACGGCTCCGTCCCGTCCTCGCCCTCGATCGTCCGCTCCAGGACGCTGTACAGGCTGAAGTGCTGCGGCGGCCCCCAGCGTTCGGTGAGCCGCTCCGCCAGCGCGTCCCGGTCGGCCTCGTACTGCGCCTCGGTCTCCTCCCGTTCGGTGCCGTCGTCCTCCGAGAAGTCGCCGCTGCTCCGTAACTCGGCTATCAGGTACCCCGGTCCGCCCGTGCCGACGTCCGTCCCACCGCGCTCTGCCGGGAAGTCCCGGGCACACAGCCGGTCGATCACAGCAAGGTGGTTCGCGATGTCCATGCGATCCAGTAAAGCGGGCACCACTGACAATTGGCGGGCTGTCAGGCGTCCCTCCCGACGAGGGCCCGTGCACCGGCGAGCAGGGCCGCCGCCGTCCACAGCGCGGTGACCGCGAGCCCGCTCCACGGGCCGAGGGAACCCTCCCGGGGCCTGTGCAGGGCCACTTGGCCGGGCAGGTCGCCGACGACGAAGGACACGATCAGCAGGAACGGGATCAGGAGGGAGAGGGTGGCCACTCCGCTGCACGGGACGGCCGCGATTCCGGCGGCGAACAGGGCCGTCGGCGTCAGGCACAGCCCGCAGCCGACGGCACCGCGCGGCCCCTCGGCCCAGGCCGGCCCGGAGTCCGCGAGGACCGTCCTGCCGACCAGCAGCGTCACCAGACCGGTGAGCGGACCGACCGCCGGCACGGGCAGGGCGATCGCCGCCGCCTTCGCGGCGAGGCAGCGCCGGCGGTCGGGCACCGCCGCCGGCGTCAGCCCCAGCGCGCCGCCCCAAAACTCGGACGCAACGGCCGTCGTCCCGATGGCGATCGCGGCGACCCGCCCCAAGGCGATACCCGCGTCCGGCTGGTGTCGTAGCGCTGCTCCATGGCGGCCCACGCGCCGGGTTTGTCGTACCGCGCTGCTCCACGGCCCGCGACCGCGTCTGTCGCACTGCCGCTGATCCGACGGCGGCCCCTCGCGGACTGGCGGAACCCGGCGCTCGCCGGGGTGCGCCGGGTTGAGTACGATCCGGCCAACACGGCCGCGAGCTGGAAGGACGGACGGTGGGGCAGCTGACCGGCGGCGATCCCTCGCTGCTGCGAAGGATCAATTCCGCGGTGGTGCTGCACGCGCTGCGTGCCACGGACTGCGCGACGCTCACCGAGGTCACCCGGGTCACCGGACTGTCCCGGCCGACCGTCGAGGGCGTCGTCGAAGGGCTCATCGAGGCCGGACTCGTCGTGGAGACGGCGGCGGACGAGAACACCACGCGCCGTCAGGGGCGGCCCGCCCGCCGGTTCCGGTTCCGGGCCGAGGCGGGGCATCTGCTGGGCCTGGAGATCGGGCCGCACCGGGTCGCCGCGCTCCTGTCCGACCTGGACGGGCGGGTGCTGGGCGCGCAGGCCAAGGAGGTGGACGTAGCCGCCCCGGCGGACGAGCGGCTCGACCGGCTGCGCGGCGCGGTCGCTGAGTTGCTGCGCCGGGCCGGGGTCGCACGCGGCTCGCTGAGGGCGGTAGGTGTGGGCACCCCGGGCATCGTGGAGGCCGACGGCACGGTACGGCTGAGCACGGCCCTGCCGCAGTGGACGGGTCTGAAGCTCGGTGACCGGCTCAGCCGCTCCTTCAAGTGCCCGGTGCTGGTGGAGAACGACGCCAACGCGGCGGCCGTCGCCGAGCACTGGAAGGGCGCGGCGACCGAGACCGACGACGTGGTGTTCGTGCTGGCCGGGTTGAGCCCCGGGGCGGGTTCGCTGATCGGCGGGCGGCTGCACCGCGGTTACGGCGGGGCCGCCGGGGAGATCGGGGCGCTGCATCTACTGGGCCGGGAGGCGACGCCGGAGACGCTGCTGTCCACCACCGACGAGCCGCTGCACCCGCTGGACGAGCAGGCGGTCGCCGAGGTGTTCGCGCTGGCACGCGCGGGCGACCAGCGGGCGCGTGCGGCCGTGGACCGGTTCATCCAGAGGCTCGTGCACGACGTGGCCGCGCTGGTGCTGGCGCTCGATCCGGAACTGGTCGTGATCGGCGGCTGGGCGGCCGGTCTCGACGGCGTCCTGGAACCGCTGCGCCGCGAACTGGCCCGCTACTGCCTGCGGCCGCCCCAGGTGACGCCGTCCCTGCTGGGCGAGGCGGCCGTGGCCACGGGCGCGCTGCGGCTCGCCTTGGACCACGTCGAGGAGCAGTTGTTCGCGGTCGAGGGCACGGTGACGGCACGGCGCTGACCCGGCCGGGGGCACGGGTGAGACCGGGCTACGGCATCGGTGCCAGCCGGCTCCGGGGCACCGGTGAGACCGGGCTGCGGGCATCGGTGCCAGCCGGCTCCGGGCCCAGGCGGCAGTCGGGGGGACACCCGGCGGACGGGCTGCTGAGGCCGTGCGCCGGATGCCGGACGACGGCCGGGCGCGCCCCGCGCCGTCGCGCTCCCAGCAGGCTCAAGGTGGCCGGCAACGATCGGGCGCTGCAACACAGCCGAGGCGAGCGGACAGGCTCAGCACGCCCACCGCACACCCGCCGAAGCGCTCGGCTCACGCCGGGCGGCGGTCCGCACACGGCTCAGGATGCCTGCCGCTCGGGGTCGTGGTGTATCTCCACGCCGGCCGAGTCGCCGAAGGTCAGCCGGCAGGTGTCGGCGCGGTAGGTCGCCACGGACAGGGCCGCGGTACGGCCCTGGGCGAAGAAGCGGGTGGTGACGACGAGGACGGGCGCGCCGGGAAGCCGGTCGAGTTCCTTGGCGTCCTCCGCGCGCACCGAGCCAAGCTCGACGGCACGGTCCTGCCCCTCCAGTTCAAGGTGCTGCAACTCGCGCAGTACCGCACGCGCGCGTGCCGCGCCGGACGGGGCGTCGATGGCGGTGAGGTCGGGCACCGAGGCCGCGGGGACGTAGAGCATTTCGGTGGCGACGCGCTGGCCGTGGGACATGCGGGAGCGGCGGACGGTGTGGACGGGTTCGTCCGAGCCGGCCTCCAGAGCCGCGGCGACGGCCGCCGGCGGGGTCGCCAGGGCACTGTCGACGGGCTGCCAGGCATCTGACGGGGCCCCCGGCCAGGCGTGCTGCTCGGTGGCGACGGCCACGCCCACGCGCGGGGGCGCGACCGTGGTGCCGACGCCGCGCCGGCGCTGCAGCCGGCCCTCCAGCTCCAGCTGTTCGAGGGCCTGGCGGAGCGTGGCACGGGCCACGCCGAAGCGGGCGGCGAGATCGCGCTCGTTGGGCAGGATCTCACCGACCGAGAACTCGGAGTCGAGTGCCTCAGTGAGCACGGTCTTGAGATGCCAGTACTTCGGTTCCGGTACCGATTCCAGCTGCGTGGTCCCCACCCTGTCCTCCGCAAGAGCCGTGGTCCGGCGGTTTTTAGCGCCCTTGTTTATTAAAGGTTGTTTCACTTGTCTGCGACCATAGGGCTGCCGTCACCCTTGGTCAAGACCAATCCTCGGCCCCTTGGGCAACGCACAGCAGGCCTGCCGCGGAGCGTTCACGAGGCGTTCGTACGGGACCGGGATGTGTGACATTGCGGCAAAGCCCCCGTACGACGGGGACTCGCGGGGCACGGCCTCAGCGGTCGGCGAGGTGCCGAAGCTTGTCGGGGTTGCGC
Source organism: Streptomyces sp. NPDC006314 (assembly GCF_040613075.1). NCBI lineage: Bacteria > Bacillati > Actinomycetota > Actinomycetes > Kitasatosporales > Streptomycetaceae > Streptomyces > Streptomyces sp. NPDC006314. Next base: position 237,012 of record NZ_JBEXRL010000008.1, read on the forward strand.
ACGATGTACACGGTCGTGACGCGGCCGTCGGCGACGTCCACCTGGAACAGGCTGTCGGGCTTGTCGCCGGACAGCGCCAGCACGGCGGGGCCGCCGTTGACCTCGAGGAAGCGGAGGGACAGCGCCTGGGCGGTGCGCGCGACGCCGACGAGGAAGCGGCCGACCTTGTCGGCGGTGTGCAGGGTCCGCACCGGCGCCTTTGCCTTGCCGCCGCTGTCGCCGACCAGGCGGACGTCCGGAGCGAGCAGGGACATGAGCCCCTCCAGGTCGCCGTCGCCCGCGGCGGCGAGGAAACGTTCGGTCAGGTCCCGGCGCTGGGCCGGGTCGACCTCGTAGCGAGGGCGCCGCTCGGCCACGTGCCGGCGGGCCCGCCCGGCGAGTTGCCGTACCGCCGCCTCGCCGCGGTCGAGCAGGGTGGCGATCTCGGCGTAGGGATAGCCGAAGGCCTCCCGGAGCACGAAAACGGCCCGCTCCAGCGGCGACAGGGATTCGAGGACGACCAGGACGGCGAGGGAGACCGTGTCGGCGAGCACGGCGCGGTCCGCGGTGTCGGGGGCGGTGTCGCCGAACTCGGTGAGGTACGGCTCGGGCAGCCAGGGCCCGGGGTACGCCTCGCCGCGCGCCTGCGCCTGGCGGAGCCGGTCGATGGCCAGGCGGGTGATGATCCGCACGAGGTAGGCGCGCGGTTCGCGGACCCCCGCGCGGTCGGCGCCGGACCAGCGCAGCCAGGCGTCCTGGACCGCGTCCTCGGCGTCGGCGACCCGGCCCAGCATGCGGTAGGCGACCCCCATGAGCAGGGGCCGGTGCTCTTCGAAGACGTCGGTCGTGAGGTCGGCGGTCACTCCCTCATCCCATCCGACACGCCCGGCGGGTGTCCACCCGGAATGGGCCTCTCCGGGGGCGGCCCGGATCACAATGAGCGCGGACCGCCGGTGGCCGGCGGCCGGCGACCTGGAGGACCGATGCGCTACGCGGTGCTGGGCACGGGCGAGGTGGGCCGCACTCTGGGCGGCAGGCTGGTGGAGCTGGGGCACGAGGTGACCCTCGGTTCGCGCTCCAAGGACAACCCGCTGGCGCAGGAGTGGGCCACGGCCGCGGCGGCCCGGGCCCGCGCGGGGACCTTCGCGGAGGCCGCCGCGGCGGCGGAGGTGGTCATCAACGCGGTGGGCGGCCGGGTGGCGCTCGACGCCCTCGGGGCCGCGGGCGCGGAGCACCTCGGCGGCAAGATCCTGGTGGACGTCTCCAACCCTCTGGCGTTCGAGGACGGGGAGCTGCGACTGGATCCGGTGGAGTCGGACAGCGTGGGCGAGCGGATCCAGCGGGCCTTCCCGCACGCGCGCGTGGTGAAGACGCTGAACACCGTCAACGTCCAGGTGATGGTGGATCCGGCGCGGGTGCCGGGCGAGCACCACGTCTTCGTGTGCGGCGAGGACGCCGGAGCCAAGGAGCAGGTGACGGCGCTGCTCGCGGAGTTCGGGTGGCCGGCGAAGCGCGTGCTGGATCTGGGCGGTATCCGATCGGCGCGCGCGGTGGAGATGTATCTGCCGCTGTGGCTCACCCTGTTCCGCGGGTTCGGGAAGGCCGACTTCAACATCGAGGTGCGGCGAGCGGGTTGAGGGTGCGGTGCCGGTGCGGCGCCCTCCGGGGGCTACCCGTCGGTAGCAATTGCTGACAAGCTGTCTACGGCGTCCGTCAGCACCCAGACGAGGAGCACCCCATGTCCGCCACCGTCTCCTTCAAGGTCCCCACCCCGCACGGCCCGAGGGACGTGACCGTGTCCTACGCGCGCGTGGGACAGGGCGAACCGCTGGTCCTGCTGCACGGCATCGGCCATCACCGGCAGGCCTGGGACCCGGTCGTGGACATCCTCGCCACCGAGCGCGAGGTGATCGCCGTAGATCTCCCGGGCTTCGGTGCCTCCCCCGCCCTGCCGGGCGACCTCGCCTACGACCTGCCCACGACCAACTCCGTGCTCGGTGGCCTGTTCGAGGCACTGGACCTGGACCGCCCGCACATCGCCGGCAACTCGCTGGGCGGCCTGCTCGCCCTGGAACTGGGCCGGGAGAAGCTCGTACGGTCCGTCACGGCCCTTTCCCCGGCCGGGTTCTGGACGGAGGCCGAGCGCCGGTACGCCTTCGGGGTGCTGCTCGCGATGCGGGGTATCGCCCAGCGGCTGCCGCTGCCACTGGTGGAACAGCTGAGCCGCACCGCGGCCGGCCGTACCGCCCTGACGAGCACCATCTACGGCCGCCCGGCGCGCCGTGCGCCGGAGGCCGTGGTCGCCGAGACGCTCGCCCTCGCGGGAGCCACCGGCTTCGACGCGACCCTGCGGGCGGGCGCCACCGTCCGGTTCACCGATGGGCTGCCGGGCCTGCCGGTCACGGTGGCCTGGGGCACCCGGGACCGGCTCCTCGTCCGCCGTCAGGGCGTCCGCGCCAAGCGGCTCATCCCGCACGCCCGGCTGGTGCGGCTGCCCGGCTGCGGTCACTGCCCGATGAACGACGATCCGGCGCTGGTCGCCCGGGTCGTCCTGGACGGCAGCCGCTGAGCGGCCGTCGGACACGCCGGGGCCGCGCGCCCGGCCGCCGGTTTCCACGGCGGCCGGCCCTGCCTGTGTCGCCGTGGTGACACGCGTGCGTACCGGCGGTTTCGCCGAGCGTCCGCCCGTGTCGGCGGAGCGGTGACCGGCGTTCGACGCGCGGTGGGACTTTCGCCGCCACGACGAGTCCGAATGCCGCGAGGGGGGGGACCACCGCTCCCCGGAGGCACCCTGAGGCGTCCGTCCGACGAACCCCCGGCCACCTCCCTGCCCGGAACCCCGGCCCACGGCAGCGGGACGGCACGGTGCTGTTCACACGGACGCTGCAGCCGGGCCGGGTAGGCCTGGACACCGCGAGGCGCCCGGTCCCGTACCCTTCGCACCGTGCCGCGCACCGGCGTCATCCCCCGGAGCGCGGCACGCCAACTCCCGCGCAGCGCGGAGGTTTTCGCAGGCCAGGACGATTGTCAGTGGTCGCCTCTACGGTCTTTCCATGACGCGATCACTGCAGGCCGTGGCCTATCGCCGACCCTCCGCGCTGGAGTCCGCCGCGGACGGGCGCAGGCTCGGGCTGGAAACGTCCCGGGGAGCGACACCCACGGGTGTCGAGGACCATCCGCGTTTCTTCGCGGGCTTCCTGACCTCGCCTCAGGTGGCCGCCGCCGGCCTGCTGGCGGTGGCCGACGTGGCGGCCGCGCGACACTACCAGCCGCAGTTGCGCGCCTCGCTCGACCCGGTGGTGACGGGCAACGGCGACCGGCTGCGCTTCGAGTCCTTCTCCGGCTGCGGCGGGGTGTACGCGCGCCTTGACGTGCTCGCCCCGGGGCTGGACGGCGGCGAGGTGGGACACGGCACCACCAACGTCGACGTGAACAACCCGCTGCGTGAGGCGCTGTCCCGCCTCGGCGGCGACGATCCGCTGCATCTGCGCGTCGGTCCGGAGGAGCTGGCGGTCACCACACCGGACGGCCCGGTGGTGGAGAAGAAGGTCCCGCTGCCCGACCGCTGGCTGCGCGGCTTCGCCGAGGCCCAGGTGAGCGCGGCCGGCTTCGACCTGCGGGCCGAACTGCCGGCGGACGAGGCAGTGCGGTTCCTGCGCGGGCTGCCCGGGCCGGGCGGAGCGCGGCGCGCCCCGGGCGGTCCACGCTGGATGGTGCCGGTGGGCCGCGGACTGCGTCCGACCACGCGTGCGGTGCCGGGCGCGGTCTGCCTGCCGGGCCCGGAGCGGCTGGCCGCGCTCCAGCGGGTGCTGCGGCACGCGACGGCCCTGCGCGTGTACGGTCCCGCGGTCACCGGTGCGGCCCCGGCGGCCGCCGCCTGGGAGGCCGTCCTGCCCGGCATGCGGCTCACCCTGACCCTGTCGCCGGACGCCTCGCGCGGCTTCTCCGGCGAGGGCGGCGTCCTGGACGCACTGTCCACCGAAGAGGCCCTTGAGGACACCGAGTCGGTTTCCGTGCTGCTGGCCTGGGAACCCCGCATCGACGTGGCGGACCTAGCAGCCGCCTCCGGTCTCACCGCTGAGCGGGTGCGTGCCGCCCTGGTCCGCCTCGGCACGTCGGGCCAGGTCGGGTACGACACGGCGGAGACGGCCTACTTCCACCGCGAGCTGCCGTACGACGCCGGGCGTGCCGAGCGCCACAATCCGCGGCTCCGCTCGGCGCGGGTGCTGGTGGCGACGGGGGCGGTGGCCCTGGACGGCACCCTCACCACGGTGACGGCGGAGGACGGCCATGTGCACCGGGTGCGGGACGAGGCGGGGGTGCTCACCTGCAGCTGCCTGTGGTGGGCGAGGTACCGGGGCGGGCGCGGGCCGTGCAAGCACGCGCTGGCGGTGCGGATGGTGCGACGGGGCGCCGTGACCGGTATGGCGGGCGCGGCTGGACGGAATCTGGCGGGAATCGACGGGGGTGTGCGATGAGTGAACTGATGGAAGCGGTACGGGCGGGACGCACGGCGGAGACGCTGCGGGTGCTGACAGGCCTGCCGGACGCCGAACGGCGGGCGCTGCTGCCGGAGTTGAAGAAGCTGCGCAAGGAGCTGCGGGGCGTCCCGCCGTGGAAGCCCCGGTCCGTGCGGATCCTGCCGGCGCTGCACCTGGCCGGGGCCGCCTGCCACACGGGCGCGGCGGCGGCCGCCGACTGGCTCGCCGCGACCGACCTGCGCTGGAGTCAGGCACCCACCGAGTGTCTCCTGCGGGTGCTGGAGCACCGGGACACCGGCTGGTTGGCGGATGTCGCGCACCGGTTGGCACGGCGGCCGGTGTCCGCGCGCGTGCCATACCCGCTCATGGCCGGGCTGGTGCACCGCGCGGGCTGTGACGTGCCGGTGACGGACGCCTACGTCGTCGGCTGGATCCGGCACATCTGCGGCGGCCGGGACGCGTCCGGTGTGCTCGACGGGCTGCGCAGCGAGCCGCATCTGGTCCCGCTGCTCTCCGGGGTGTTCACCCTCACGGACCTTCGCGAGGTCCGGTGGCTGCTCGCCGACGGACCCCGTTCCTGGCAGAGCGCCCTGGCGGGTCTGGCCCGGGAGGGCTCCCTGGACCGCGCGTTCCTCATCGACGCGTGCGTGGCCCGGCTGCTGCGCGGCGGCGGCCCCACGGACCACCGGGTCTTCCTGCCGCTGCTGACCGGGCTCGGTCTGACCCGGGAGGAGGAGCGGTCGCGGATCACCGACTGGACCGCACTGGCCCGGGACGCGGTCTGCCCCGTCGCCGCTCACGCCCAGGCGGTGCTCACGGCCCTGGCCCTGGACGGCGCCCTGACCTCGCGGCAGCTGGCCGAGGCCTCCGAGGGGCTGCTGTTCCGCGCCGAGAAGAAACTGGTCAGGGCGCAGCTCGTGCTGCTCGGCAAGGTGCTCGTCCGTGATCCGGGCGCCGCGGCGGAGCTGCTGCCGGTGGTGGTCAAGGCGTTCGGGCATGAGGACACCCAGGTGCAGGAGCGCGCGCTCAAGCTGGTCGAACGACATGCCGCACACCTGGACTCCGTAACGGATCTCGACGGTGCGGCGGAGCAGTTGACGCCGGCGCTGCGCACCCGCGCATCCGCGCTGCCGGGCGTCACCGTGGCCTCCCTGGAGGTGTACGAGGAGGTACTGCCGCCCGCCCCCGAGCCGGAGCGGCTCCCGCCGGCGCCAGAGACAGCGGTGGAACTCGCCGAGGAGGTGGGGGCGTTGCTGGCGTCCGCCGCTGACGACGTCGCCGCGTTCGAGCGGGCGCTGGACGGCCTGGTGCGCCACGCCTACCGGGACCCGGACGCGCTGCGTGAGGCGCTCGCACCGGTCGTCGCCAACCGCTGGTGGGCAGCCGCGGAGGACTCCCGCTGGCCACACCTCGACGACCTCTTCGGCAGTACCCGCCACGGCACGCTCGGCGCCCGCGAGGGCCTCGACGTGCTCCTCGCGACCCTGCACGACAAGGTGCGCACGGCCACACTCCTCCACGCCGTGCGGCACGGGCCCAGCGAGCACGAGTGCACGCACGCTGGTCTGAGCCGCGTGTTCGACGCCCGGCTCCGCGAGGTGGCGTACCGCATCCGCACGGAACCACTGCCGCTGCTGCTCGCCACGCCCACCTGGAGCACCGGCCTGCTGGAGCCGGAGGACCTGGTGGCCCGCCTCGCGGAGTACCGGCGCCTGGACGCCCGGATCTGCGCGACCGACTTCGCCCAGGCCCTGCTGCGGGTGCGCACGGAAGACCGTACGGCGGCCGAGGAGGCGGCACGGCGGGCCCGTGCGCTCGGCACCCGGGAGGGCACCCGGCTCGCCCGCCGGCTGACCGCGGCGACCCCGGGCCGGCCGCCGACGCGGCGCCGCACCAAGGGCGTGCGCATTCTCCTCGAGCAGGGTGAACTGCCCGAGCTGCTGGAGGGTTTCCCGCAGGAGTTCCACCGGCTCGGCATGCCGGTGTCCGCCTTCACCGACCGCTGGCGCTGCGACCACTGGGACGACGCGATACGCCCGCACTGGCTCGCCGTCCTCCCGGAGCGGCGGGAACCGGTCGCGGTCCGGATGCTGCCCGATCTCGCCGCCACGGCCGTGGACGACGACCGCGGCGCCGGCGTCCTGCCCCTGCTCGCCGAGTCCGGCGGGGAGGCGGGTGAGGCCGTGCACCTGTGCGTGGCGTACGGGCTCGGCGCACGGCACGCGGAGGACCGGATGGCCGCCGTCGACGCCCTGCTGGTCCTCGCAGCACGGGGTCAGCTGGATACGGCCCGGCTGGGCGCGGACCTGGGCCGGTTGGTGCGGCGCGGGGCCGTGAAACCGCAGCGGCTGGCCGACTCCGCGCGGACGGCGGCGGCCACCGGTGCCGCCGCGACGATCTGGAGCACACTCCGGCACACCCTTCCCGTGGTGCTCGCAGGCCTCTCGACCGCCCGGCCGGACGCGAGCCCCGTACCGGCCCGGGGACTCGGGGATCTGCTGGCCGTCGCGGCGGACTGCGCCGAGCGGTGCGGTGCGCAGGGGGAACTGCCACACCTCGCACACATCGCCGCACGCAAGGGCGGCTCCCGCCTGGCCACCGAGGCCCGGCGGCTGCGGGCCGCGCTGGTCTCCGAGGCGATGGCCGCCTGAGCCGCTCCCCCACCGCGTTCCCCCCGGCCCCACGGGCTCCCGCCCCACCAGCAGTGGAAAATAAAACAAATAGGGCGGAGCATGCTTTACCCATCAGTCACAAACAGTTCGTGATCACGCAACACCCTTCCTCCACAGTGGCTGCATGACTCCAGAGATGGCTGACGTGACCCGGACGAAGCACGGACGGCCCGTGCACCACTGGCGGCGAGACGTCGTCGAGCTCGCCGCGCTCTTCACGGCCGTGGCCGTGGCGGACGGCGTGGCGAACCTGATCGGCCACGGACCCGACGGCCCGGCACTGCTGGTGATCTCGGCGATCGTGCTGGCGGCGACGGCGGGCTTCCACGTGTGGTGGGCAAGGCGCCACGGACACGCACCGCCGGTCAGCGATACCGGTGCCCGGCCGGCCGCCGAGACGCGGCCGGCCGGGCCCGCCGCGCAACCCACCGACGAACGGCCCACCACCGAGCGGCCCGGCGCCACCGCGGACGGCGTCACCGGCACAGACACGCTGTGGCGGATGCGGACGACGGTGAAGGACGAGCCGGGTTCGCTGGCCGCGCTGTGCACGGCGCTGGCCGAGCGACGGGTCGACATCCTCAGCCTGCAGACGCACCCGCTCGCCGACGGCACGGTGGACGAGTTCCTGCTGCGAGGGCCGGGCGCGCTGCCGTCGGCGGAGATCACCCGGGCGGTCGCGCTGGCCGGGGGCACGTCCACCTGGATGGAGCGGGCCGACGCCCACGACCTGGTCGACGCCCCTACCCGGGTGCTCGGACTGGCGGCCCGCACCGCGCTGGACGCCGCCGAACTTCCGTTGGCCCTGCGCCAGTTGCTGGGCCGGTGCACGATCCGTTCGCTGCCGGGGCGGCCGGTCGGCGGGGGACGCGGTCCCGAGCCGGTGCCGGTCGAGGGCGTGCTCGAGGACACGGTCATGCGGCTGCGGGCACCGGAGGGCGGGGTGCTCACCGTGGAGCGGCCGTACCTGCCGTTCACGCCGACCGAGTTCGCGCGGGCCAGGGCGCTGGTGGAGCTGGACAGCCGGCTCGGACCGCGGATTCCGCGCGGTCACGACGTGCTGACGCTGCCCGAGGGCGACGACATCACCGTCCGCCGGGTCGACACCGGGGATCAGGCGGCGGCGAAGGCGATGCACGAGCGGTGCTCGACGCGCACCCTCGGCATGCGCTACCACGGCCCGGTCGGCGACACGGACCGCTATCTGAACCACCTGCTCAGCCCCCGCTTCGGGCGGACGCTGGCCGCGCAGACCACCTCGGGCCGCATCGTCGGCCTCGGGCATCTGCTGTGGGACGGTGACGAGACGGAGGTCGCGCTGCTGGTCGAGGACGACTGGCAGCGGCGCGGCATCGGGACCGAACTGCTCGGCCGGCTGGTGGCGATGGCGGTGGAGGCCGGCTGCGAGAGCGTGTACGCCGTGACGCAGGCCTCCAACACGGGCATGGTCGCCGCTATGCGCGGCCTGGGGCTGCCCCTGGACTACCAGGTCGAGGAGGGCACCCTGGTCATCACGGCCCGGCTGGACGCCGCGCCGGTCGCGTCGCGCTCGCCGTACGGCCCGAGCCGGGAACGGCTCGGCGCCCCGGGCCGACGCGACTGACCGACCTCACCACGGACGCACAGCGGCCCGGCGCCTCTTCGCCGGGCCCTCTGTATCGTGCGTCCGCCTCGGTGTCGTTCCGCCGCGATGGCGCTCAGCCACCCCGGTGGTGTTCGGCGGCGCCCGACCCCGCGCAAGCCACTGCCGGCCGCTCCGGCGGCACGCCCAGCGCATTGTCCAGGTCCGCCCACAGATCCTCGACGTCCTCCAGGCCCACGGAGAGCCGCAGCAGGCGATCGCTCACGCCGGCACCGCGCCGGTCGTCGGCGTCGACGATGCGGTGGCTGATGGACGCGGGGTGCTGGATGAGGGTGTCGACGCTGCCCAGGCTCACCGCCGGGGTGACGAGCCGGACCCGGGAGATGACCTCATGCGGGTCGCCGTACACCTCGAAGGCGATCATCGCGCCGCCGAGCCGCGGATAGCGGACGCGGGCCACGCGCGGGTCGGCGCCGAGCCGACGGGCCAGTTCGGCGGCGTTCGCCGAGGCGGCCCGGACCCGTACCGGCAGGGTGGACAGCCCGCGCAACAGCAGATAGCCCGCCAGCGGATGCAGGACCCCACCGGTGGCGAACCGTATCTGCCGCAGCCGGCCCGCGAACTCCTCGTCACACGCGACGACTCCGGCCAGCACGTCACCATGACCGCCGAGGTACTTGGTGGCGCTGTGCAGCACCAGCCGGGCACCCTGCTCGGCCGGGCGTTGCAGCACGGGCGTGGCGAAGGTGTTGTCGGCGAGCAGCGGAACGGAGCCGCAGGCGTGCGCGACGGCCCGCAGGTCGAGTTCGGAGAGGGTCGGGTTGGCCGGGGATTCGACCATCACCAGCCCGGTGTCCGGACGCAGCGCGTCGGTGATGCCGGCCGGATCGGTCCAGGTGACCTCCGTGCCGAGGAGCCCGGCGGTCAGCAGGTGGTCGCTGCAGCCGTACAGGGGCCGTACGGCGACGACATGACGCAGGCCCATGGCGGTGGGGAGGGCGAGGAGGACCGCGCTGAGCGCGGCCATGCCGCTGGCGAAGGCGACTGCGGACTCGGTGCCCTCCAGGCGGGCCAGCGCGGTCTCGAAGCGGGCGACGGTCGGGTTGCCGAGCCGGCCGTAGACGGGCGGTCCGACCGGGTCGGCGCCGTCGGTGGCGAAGGCGTCGATGCGGGCGGCCTCGGCGCGGCTGTCGTAGGAGGGGTAGGTGGTGGACAGGTCGATCGGCGGGGCGTGCAGCCCCTGGCGGGCGAGATCGTCGCGGCCGGCATGCACGGCCTCGGTGGCCAGCGCTCTCGATGCGGTGCGTACGTCGTCGTAGGCACGGGTGCTCACTGCGTCCATGAGCGGAAGGGTGAACATCGAACGGTTCACTGGCGTCGAACACCGTGCTACGTTCGGGCCATGGCCGAATCTGTCGTACTGGATCCGGTGGACCTTCATCTGCTGCGGCTGCTGCAGAACGACGCCCGGACCACCTACCGCGACCTCGCCGCTCAGGTGGGCGTGGCGCCGTCGACCTGTCTGGACCGGGTGACCCGGCTGCGCCGCTCGGGCGTGATCCTCGGACACCGCCTGCGGCTCGATCCGGCCAAACTCGGGCGCGGGCTCCAGGCGCTGCTGTCGGTGCAGGTACGGCCGCACCGGCGGGAGCTGGTGGGGCCGTTCGTGGAACGGATCCGGGTGATGCCGGAGGCACGGACGGTGTTCCATCTGACCGGACCGGACGACTACCTGGTGCATGTGGCCGTCGCGGACATGGCCGATCTGCAGCGGCTGGTACTCGACGAGTTCACGGCGCGGCGGGAGGTGGCCCGGGTGGAGACCCGGTTGATCTTCCAGCAGTGGGAGTGCGGACCACTGCTGCCTCCCGGCCACGCCGAGAGCTGAATCCCCCATCCGTGGGTGACGCGATGATCCTCCTCGTACCAGGATGGACCGCATGTCTGAGACCAAGAGCCCGCTGCCCCGTCAGGTCGCCGACGCGTACGTGGACGACCTCATCGCCCTCGACCCGGTCACCGGCACCTATCTCGGCGTGAAGGAGAGTTCGAGCAGGCTGCCCGACTACTCGCCCGCCGGGCAGGAGGCCCTCGCGGAGCTGGCCCGGGCCACCCTCGTGAAGCTGGACGAGGCGGAGCGGCAGCCCGGTGCGGACAGGGATGTGGAGCGGCGCTGCGCACGGCTGCTGCGGGAGCGGCTGACCGCCGAACTCGCCGTCCACGAGGCGGACGAGCACCTGCGCGCGGTCGGCAACATGCACACGCCCGGTCATTCGGTGCGCGACATCTTCACGGTCACCCCCTCGCAGACGGACGAGGACTGGGCGGCGATCGCCGAGCGGCTGCGGGCGGTCCCGGGTGCGCTCGCGGGGTACCGCGCGTCACTGCAACTCGGCCTCGACCGCGCGCTGTTCGCGGCCCCCCGGCCGACCGCGACCTTCATCGGACAGCTCACCGAGTGGGCGGACACGGACGGCTCGGGCCGCGGCTGGTTCGAGGACTTCGCCGCCGCCGGGCCGGAGGCGCTGCGTACCGAGCTGGACGAGGCGGCCCGTGCGGCGACCGGCGCCCTGGTGGAGTTGCGGGACTGGCTGCGGGACGTGTACGCGCCGGCCATCGAGGGCGCCCCGAACACGGTGGGCCGCGAGCGGTACGCGCGCTGGTCCCGTTATTTCAACGGCACCGACCTGGACCTGGACGAGGCGTACGCGTACGGCTGGTCGGAGTTCCACCGGATCCTCGGCGAGATGAGGCAGGAGGCGGAGAGGATCCTGCCCGGCGCCGAGACTCCGTGGGCGGCCCTCGCGCACCTGGACGAGCACGGCCGGCACATCGAGGGCGTGGAAGAGGTCCGCGAGTGGCTGCAGGGCCTGATGGACAAGGCCATCGAGGACCTGGACGGGACGCACTTCGAACTCGCCGAGCGGGTGCGGAAGGTGGAGTCGCGCATCGCCCCGCCCGGTGGTGCGGCCGCCCCCTACTACACGGCGCCGTCGGAGGACTTCTCCCGGCCCGGCCGCACCTGGCTGCCGACGATGGGGCAGACCCGGTTCCCGGTCTACGACCTGGTGTCGACCTGGTACCACGAGGGCGTGCCCGGCCATCATCTGCAGCTCGCCCAGTGGGCGCACGTGGCCGAGGACCTCTCCCGCTACCAGGCGACGGTCGGCGGGGTCAGCGCCAACGCGGAGGGGTGGGCACTGTACGCGGAGCGGTTGATGGACGAGCTGGGCTACCTGGCGGACCCGGAGGAGCGGCTCGGTTACCTGGACGCGCAGATGATGCGGGCGGCCCGGGTGATCGTGGACATCGGCATGCACCTGGAGCTGGAGATCCCGGCGGACTCGCCGTTCCACCCCGGGGAGCGCTGGACGCCGGAGCTGGCGCAGGAGTTCTTCGGCGCACACAGCAGCCGGTCGGCGGACTTCGTGGAGAGCGAGCTGACCCGGTATCTGACGATTCCGGGCCAGGCGATCGGCTACAAGCTCGGTGAGCGGGCGTGGCTGCTGGGCCGGGAGAAGGCCCGCGAGCGGCACGGCGCCGCGTTCGACCTGAAGGCCTGGCACATGGCGGCGCTGTCGCAGGGCTCGCTGGGCCTGGACGACCTGGTGGACGAACTGTCCCGGCTCTGAGGGGCTCGACGTCCCGGGGCTCTCCGGGAGTCGATGCGCCGGCCCAACGCCTGAAACCTCCCTCGGAGTCGATGACCTCCCCGGTGACCCGGCCCGCCTCGTCGGTGGCCGGCCAAGCGATGAGGCGGGCCGGGTCGTCGGGAACACCCCACGTCCGGCGGGAAACCGCGCGGCGGCGGCCGCGTGGTCGTCACGTTGAGACGTACGCCGAAGCGGGGCGGACACGAACCGGTGCCCGGCGGGACGGGCCGCGCACCCCTGACTCGGAGGCGGGCACGAGGCTGGGGGACGAACCCCAGCACCGGCCGTACACGGAAACCGAGCACCGGGAGCCGGCGGACCGGCGAACACCGGCCCCAGAGCCACCGGCCGCGCACGGAGACCAGGCTCTGGGGCCGTATGCCGTTCCACTGTGCCCCGTCGGTCCCCCGCAATCCGCACTCCCCGCTCGGCCGTACGGACGCTCCCGGTGGCGTGTGCGGTGGGGAGGCCGCTAGCTGGTGCGGAAGGCCGATGTGGTGGAGAGGCGGGCCGGGTATGCAGGAGAAGGGGCAGGGGCGGCAGGCGCTGGAGACGCCGCGGGCCGCCGGGCTGGCCGGCGTGGTCTTCGCGCTGCTGCTGGCGGCGGCGATCGTCCTGGTCCGTCTGGGGATCCCCGAGGGGGCCGACGCGGTCTCCGCTCGGGGGTTCACGGACTCCGGACGGCGCGCCGCGCTGCGGACGGCCCTCGCGCTGGTGCCGTTCGCCGGCATCTTCTTCCTCTGGTTCGTCGGCGCGGTACGCGCGCACGTCGGCGACGCCGAGGACAGGTTCCTCGCCACCGTCTTCCTCGGCAGCGGGCTGGTCTTCACCGCCACGATGTTCGGCGCCGCGGCGGCGGCGGGTGCCGTGCTCGTGGTCGGGCACCCCGCCGGCGCGGTGCCCGGGCTCTCCGCCTGGGACTTCGGCCGCCATTTCGCGTACACGCTGATGACGGAATACGCCATGCGGATGGCGGCCGTCTTCGTGTGCTCCATGTCGGTGATCGGCCACCGCGTCGGCGTCCTGCCGCGCTGGCTCTCGGTCCTGGGGTTCCTCACCGCCTTGACGCTGCTCTTCGTCTCCCCGGGCGTTTCCTGGGCGGAGTTGGTCTTCCCCGCCTGGTCGATGGTGCTCAGCGTCCACATCCTCGCGGCGAGCCGCCGCGCAAGGGCCCGTACCGCCCCGTCCGCGTGATGTGACAGGGCGGTGCCGCCGCTCACCCGAACGGCTCGCCCGGCGCGCGGGTTCCCGGCCCGGCTCGCATGCTGGCGTGCGGGACATGACCGCCGTCCGGAGATGACCGCACGCCACCGGTGGTGTGCCCCGGACCTGGCCACCGGAAGGGCGGAGCGTCGATGCGACTCGTCGTCGATCTCAACAAGTGTCAGGGTTACGCCCAGTGCGCGTTCCTCGCGCCCGACGTCTTCGCCATGCACGGCGAGGAGTCGCTGGTGTACAACCCGCGCGCGGAGGAGGAGCAGCGGGAGCGGGTGGCGCGCGCCGTCGCCGCCTGCCCGGTGCAGGCGATCGCAGCCGACGGTCTGGACGGTGCGGACGGGTCTGCGGCCGGATCCGCGCGGGAGGCGTCCCGTGGCCGCTGACTACGTGGACTGGCTCAGGCGCGAGGGCCGGATCGTGATCGTCGGCGCCTCACTGGCCGGGCTGCGGGCCGCCGAGACGCTGCGCGCCGAGGGCTTCACCGGTTCGCTCACCATGATCGGTGACGAGCCGTACGAGCCGTACGACCGGCCACCGCTGTCGAAGGCGGTCCTGCTGGGCAAGGCGTCCCCGCTCCACACCGAGCTGCCGCACCGCAGGGAGATCGACGCCAAGTGGCGGCTGGGTGTCGCGGCGACCGGTCTCGACCTGGCGGCCAAGCGGGTGCTGCTGGCCGACGGCGACGAGGTGGAGTACGACCGGCTGCTCATCGCGACCGGTGTCCGCGCCCGGCCCTGGCCGAAGGAGGAGGAGGCCCGGCTGGACGGCGTCTGCCTGCTGCGCACCCGTGACGACGCGGCCGGGCTCTACCAGCGGCTGAAGGCGGGGCCGCGCAGGGTGTTCGTCATCGGCGCCGGGTTCGCCGGCTCGGAGGTCGCCTCGGCCTGCCGGGTGATGGACATCCCCGTCACCGTGGCGGAGCGCGCCGGCGCACCGCTGGTGGGCGCGCTGGGTGGGGTGGTCGGCGCGGTCGCCGCCGACCTGCAGATCGAGAACGGCGTGGATCTGCGCACCCGGGTCACGGTGACCTCGCTGGAGGGCGACTCGGCGGGCAGGGTGCGGGCCGTCCATCTGTCCGACGAGAGCACCGTCGAGGCGGACGTCGTGGTCGTCTCGCTGGGGTCGGTGCGCAACACCGAGTGGCTGACCGGGTCCGGGCTCGGCTCGGGGCCCCGGGGCATCGCCTGCGACGCGGGCTGCCGGGCCTTCGACTTCCGGGGCATCGTCACCGACGACGTCTTCGTCGCGGGTGACGTCGCACGGTCCCCGCACGCCCTGTTCGGTTACCAGTTCCTCTCGCTGGAGCACTGGGGCAACGCCGTCGCGCAGGCGGAGACCGCCGCGCACAACATGATCTGCTCGGGTGCCGACCGGCGCCCGCACCTGTGGATGCCCGCCTTCTGGTCCTCGCAGTTCGGGGTGAACATCAAGTCGGTCGGCGTGCCGCCCATGGGCGAGCAGCTCATGATCACGCAGGGCTCGCCGGCCGAGCGCCGGTTCGTCGGCGTCTACGGCTACCAGGGCCGCATGGTGGCCGCCGTGACCTTTGACAACACCCGGTGGCTGGAGTTCTACCAGCGGCAGATCGAGCGGGGCGCGCGGTTCCCGGTGGAGTTCCCGACGGTGGACCGGCGCCCCGAGGGCCGGCAGCCGGTGGACGCCGACTTCCCGGACCCGTCCCTGCCGACCCACGGTCCCATGGTGACCCTCAGCGGTTACTCACCGGCCGACCAGCAACTGGTCTTCCATCCCGCCCGCCACTGACCGCCGCCCGGCCCGACGCTCAAGGACCTGCCATGCCGCAAGCCTCGCTTCTGCGTCAGATCACCGACTTCGCCAACCGTGCCAACCCGTATCCGGTGTACGAGGAACTCCGCAGGACACCGGTTCTGCACGAGGAGGAGGGCGGCCCCTACATCATCAGCTCGTACTACGACATCGAGGCCCTGCTCCATGACCCGCGGATCAGCTCCGACGCGGCGAACCTGGCCGCCGCGGGAGACGACGAGTTGTCCCAGGCGGAGAACACGGGGCTGCCACCGTCCTTCCTCCGGCTCGACCCGCCGGAGCACGACCGGCTGCGGCGCATCGCCAACAGCGCCTTCGGGCCGCCGCACCGGCCGCGCCGGATCGAGAACATGCGGGGAGAGCTGGGCGGCATCGTCACCGAACTGATCGACGGTTTCGGGGACGCGCGGCAGATCGACCTGGTCGACCAGTTCGCCTACCCCTTCCCGGTGACGGTGATCTGCCGGCTGCTCGGCGTGCCCCGTGAGGACGAACCGCGCTTCCGGGCCTGGGTCGACCCGCTGGTTGCCAGTCTCGACCCCGGGACGCGCCAGAACGCGGACGCCGACTTCCAGAAGAGCGCACGGGAGGCGCGGATGCAGCTCGGCATGTACCTGGCCGGGCTGGTCGAGCAGCGCACCAAGGAACCGCGGGACGACCTGCTGTCCGACCTGGCCAGCAGCCGGGGCCCGGACGGTGCCATGACCATGATGGAGGTGCTGAGCACGGCGGTGCTGCTGCTGATCGCCGGTCACGAGACGACGGTCAACCTGATCACCAACGGCATGCTGACCCTGCTGCGCCACCCGGACATCCTGCGGCGCCTGCGGGAGGACCCGGGCCTGTCGGTCAAGATCGTGGAGGAGTTGCTGCGGTACGAACCGCCGGTGCAGCTCGTGCCGCAGCGCACCTGCATCGCCGACATCGAGGTGCGCGGCGTCACCATCCCCAAGGGCGCGCGCATCTGGCTCGTCCTGGCGGCCGGCAACCGTGATCCCGAGCGGTTCAAGGACCCCGAACGCTTCGACCCCGAGCGGGGGGACATCCAGCACCTCGGCTTCGGCAGCGGCATCCACAGCTGCTTCGGGGCTCCGCTGGCCCGGCTGGAGACCCAGGTCGCGCTGTCCGAACTGGCCCGGCGGCTGGAGAATCCCCGCCTGGTCGAGGACCCGCCGCCCTACCGGCAGAACGCCGTGTTGCGCGGCCCGCGGCACCTGAACATCTCGTTCGACGGAGTGCGCTGAGCGCTTGACGGGGGCGCGCGTTTCATTGCGCGAGCCGCCTGAGCCGTACCAGGCCGGTGCAGGTCCCGGGTCGTGGCGCGGCCCAGGCGGTGCGCACCGCGTAGGGACCCGGGCGCGAGCGCACCCGGAGGTGTCGACGAGGGTGGTGTCGCCACCCTGCCGGGCGGAGGCGAACAGGACGACCGGGCCGGGGACGGTCCGGCGGATCTCGTCCTGCCATGCGGCCTCGCCGAGCGCGGCGGGGACGGCGGCGAGCAGTTCGTCCTCGCGGTCCGCGGCGGACCAGCGTACGGAGGTGCCGTGTTCGGGCAGGCAGGGCATGGGGGCCGGTTCGTCACCGGACGAGGGCCGCCCTGTCGCCGAACGGCAGCAGACCCCGTAGCCGGCGACCTCGCACGCCCGGTCGTGGTGCGTGTCGAGTTCCGAGGTGCCGGCGCCCGCCCGGAACGGCAGGACCTCCTCCGGAACGGCCGTCCGCGGGCCGCCGCCCGACTCCACCCACTCCAGCACGCCTGGGTCCGCGTATCGAGCCATGGGCAGGGAACCTGCGCGGGCGGGTGTCAGCAGCCGCACTCGCCTTCCATGGGTGCCGTCAGCGGGTCGGCGTCCCGGCGTGCCGCGCCCTGCCACGTCTCGTAGGCGAAACCCTCCCGGGCCCAGTACTCGAACCCGCCGAGCATCTCCTTGACCTGGTAACCGAGTTCGGCGAGGGCGAGGGCGGCGCGGGTGGCGCCGTTGCAGCCGGGCCCCCAGCAGTAGGTCACCACGGGTACGGACTTGTCGAGGAGCTGTTCGGCCTGCTCGGGGATGAGCGCGGTCGGCAGGTGGAGCGCGCCGGGGATGTGGCCCTGGTCCCAGGACTCGGTGGAACGGGTGTCGATGACGGCGAAGCCAGGGTCACCGCCGGCCGCGAGGGCGGCGGCCACGTCGGAGACGTCGGCGTGGAAGGTCAGGCTCGCCCGGAAGTAGGCGGCGGCCTCGGCGGGAGCGGCGGGGGCGACCCGCAGCACGGGGTTCTCGGAAGTCGTGGTGATCATGACTGGAAATCTATGGTCCGCGGTCTGCTCGCAGAAGTGCGGATCCACGGGCTTGCCCTTGCCCGGCCGGGGATTTCCCTGCTATCCATCCGAGATGACCGTGTATTCCCCGGACGCCACCGACTGGCGCATCCTCGAGGTCCTCCAGCGCGCGGGACGGGCGAGCTACGCCGAGCTGGCCCGCGAGGTATCCATGTCGCCGAGCGCCGTCACCGAACGGGTCCGCCGGCTGGAGGAGGCGGGCGTGATCCGGGGGTACACGGCGGTCGTCGACCCGGAGCGGCTCGGCCTGCCGATCCTGGCGTTCGTACGCCTCAGGTATCCGAACGGAAACTACAAACCGTTCCACGACCTGGTCGCGGCGACCCCCGAGATCCTGGAGGCGCACCATGTCACGGGCGATGACTGCTTCGTCATCAAGGTCGCCGCGCGTTCCATGTCCCATCTGGAGGAGGTCTCGGGGAAGATCGGCGCGCTGGGCTCGGTGACCACCAGCGTGGTCTACTCGTCGCCCCTGCCCCGGCGGCCGCTGGGCCGCTAGGCGGTTCTCCTCGGTTCAGGCGGGCGGAACGGAGGGCCTGGCTCAGCCGGTGGGTCGGCGGCAGGCCGCCGACCCACCGGGTCGTCACTTGTGCCGGTCCGGCTTCGTGAGCCTGTAGCGGGCCGCGTCTTCCTCTGTGGCCCATCGGTGGAAGCCGGCCTTCTCCAGCACGCGGGCGGAGGCCGGGTTCGTCGATTCCACGTCGGCGACCACGGTATGGACACCGGGCGCGGTGAGGGCGAACGCGGCGAGCGCCCGGGTGGCCTCGGTGGCGTAGCCGCGGCCGCGCCGGGAGGCCACGATGCCGTATCCGATTTCGAGGACTTCCTCGCTGGGTGGCCAGAACAGGCCGATCGAGCCCACCACGAGGCCGCTGTCACGCTCGATGATCAGACGGTGGCCGTGTTCGCCGAGCCAGGCGGGGTGCTGCTCGAAGAGGCCCGCGACGACGCGGTCGCCTTCGGCGGGGAAGTCGTCGGCCCAGTGGGCCGACCGGGTGTCGTCGAGGACCGCCGTGGCCTCGGCCATGGTCCAGGGCCGGAGGACGAGACGGTCGGTGGTCAGCTCAGCGTGGGCTGCTGAGGTGGAGGCTTTCACGTGTGACTCCTGGTCGTTGCAACGACCCGGACCGCGCTCTACGACGCGCGGACCGGACAAGGGCATGCCGAAGAGGGCTGCTGGCAGCCATATTCATCAACCTCCCTGCCTCGTGATCACACGCTTCCTGCGCCGCATGACGGTACCAACCCATCTCCCCCCGGAGCAAAGGGTTTTCCACGGGGGCGACACGCTGCCGGGTGCCGGCCGGCCGGCACCCTGGGGTGTCCCGTCGGCGGGCCGGATCAGAGCCCCGGTGTACTCGCCCGTGCACGGCATCCGTGAACGGACGGGCCGGGATCGCTCTGCCACCCCCTCGCCTTCGGTCCTATGCCACTCCCCGCTGCCGCAGTGACGAGCCCGATCTGCCCTTGGTGACCTCCAGTTGGGCATGGATGCGGCGGCGCAGGTCGGCGACGTGGCTGACGATGCCGACGCTGCGGTCCCGTTCGCGCAGCGAGTCGAGGACGTCCAGGACCTCGTCCAGGGTCTGGTCGTCGAGGCTGCCGAAGCCCTCGTCGATGAAGAGGGTGTCCAGACGGACGCCGCCCGCCTCGTCGGTGACGACGTCGGCGAGGCCGAGGGCGAGGGCGAGGGAGGCGAAGAAGGTCTCGCCGCCGGACAGGGTGGCGGTGTCCCGTTCCCGGCCCGTCCAGGCGTCGACCACGTGCAGGCCGAGCCCGCTGCGGCCGCGTCCGCTGCGGTCGTCTGAGTGGACGAGGGTGTAGCGGCCGGAGGACATGCGCTGCAGGCGGACGGTCGCCGCGGCGGCCACCTGCTCCAGGCGGGCCGCGAGCACGTACGACTCCAGGCGCATCTTGCGTGCGTTGTCGGCGGAGGTGCCGGCGGCGAGGGCGGCGAGCCGGGCGGCCCGTTCGTACTCGTCGCGGAGCGGCGCGAGGCGTCGTACGGCCTCGGCGGCCAGCGCGGAGAGGCGGTCCAGCTCGGCGCAGCAGCGGGCGGCTGCGTCCCGCGCGGAGGCGGCCTCCCGCAGCCGGCGTTCCGCCGTGGCCGCCGTCCGCTCGGCCGTGGCCGGGTCGGCGGGCGGCTGCTGGGCGGCCGCGGCGGTGCCGACCTCGGCCAGCAGGGCGCGTACGGCGGCCTCTTCCGCCTGCCAGGCGTCCAGGCGGTGCTGCAGCTCGCGGTGGGCGGCGGCGTCCAGGAGGGCGTCGGCCGCGGCCTGGGGGGTGTCGAAGCCGGACCGATAGGCGGCGTCGGCGAGGCGGGCGTCGGCGTCCTTCAGGCGCTGGGCGGTGTCCTCGGCGGCGCGCACGGCGTCGGCGGCCCGGGTGAGCAGCGTCGCCTGCCGCTCCAGTTGCGCGGCCCGCGCGGCCACACTGTCGGCCGTGCCGCGTGCCTGTGTCAACTCCTCTTGCAGCAAGGCCTGTTCGTGCTCCAGGCTCTCGCGCCGGGTGAGCCGGGAGGCGGCGCGCACGGCGGCCTGCTGGCGGTCGGCGAGGCGCTGCTCGCGCTCGTGCTCGGCGCGCCGCAGCTCCTCGTGGGCGGCGTGCAGGGCGGAGGCGTCGCGGCGGGCGCGGGCGTACTGCTGCTCGAGTTCATCGGCCTCGGTGGCGAGCCGGGAGGTGGGCGTGTCGCCGGCCTCGGCGGTGGCGGCGGCCAGGGCCTCGCGGACGGCGCCGAGGCGCCGCTCGTCCTCGGTGTGCCGCTCCTCGGCGCGCTGGTAGGCGGTGAGGGCGCGGTCCTCGGTCTCGCGGTCGACGTGTCCGGCGACCTTGCGGGCCGGTGCGGGGTGTTGGGTGGCTCCGCAGACTGCGCAGGGTTCGCCGTCGGTGAGGTGGGCTGCCAGTTCGGCGGCGATGCCGTTCAGGCGCTGCTCCTTGAGGTCGAGCCAGTGGGCGCGCGCGTCGAGGGCGCGCTGCTCGGAGGCGAGGGCCCGGCGCTGGGCCTCCTCGAGGTCCGCGGCGAGTCCGTCCCGGGTGCGGGCCGCGGTGAGACGCCTCCGCATCGGTTCCCGCTGGACGGCGAGCTGTTCGGCGCGGGTGGCGGCCTCCTGGGCGGAGTCGATGCGGGCCTGCAGCGCCGCGCGCGTGGTGTCCCAGTCGGCGAGCCAGGCGTCGGCCTCGCGCAGGACGTCCTCGTCGGCGCGCTCCTGCCGGTCGAGTCCGGCCCGCTCCTCGGCCAGGTCGGCGAGCCGCTGCTCGGCACGCCGGGCGGCGTCCAGCCCGCCCAGCTCCTCGGCGGCGCGGCGGGCGGCGGCGGCGAGCCCATCCGCACCGGCGTCGGCGAAGGAGCCGGGCAGCATCACACGCGCGTGGGACTCCGTCTGGACGGCCCTGCGGTGCTCCGCCTCGGCCGCCTCCCGCAGCTCCAGCGCGGGCGCGACAGCCTCCGCCTTCCGGCCCCGCTCCATGCGTTCCTGCGCCTCGCGGTGGGCACCGGCCCGCTCCTGGAGGCGCTCGGCGCGCTGCCGCGCCTCGGCGAACCGGCTCTGCAGCCGGGCGACTTCCCGTACCTCCGCCAGGGCGTTCCGCGCTGCGGCTTGGGCGGATTCGGCGGCTTCGAGGCGGCAGCGGGCGACGGTGAGGCGTTCC
This sequence comes from Streptomyces sp. NPDC006314, assembly GCF_040613075.1. NCBI lineage: Bacteria > Bacillati > Actinomycetota > Actinomycetes > Kitasatosporales > Streptomycetaceae > Streptomyces > Streptomyces sp. NPDC006314. Next base: position 258,356 of record NZ_JBEXRL010000008.1, read on the forward strand.
CGGGCGGTGCAGCGGGCGACGGCGGCGGCGCCGAGGACGGCCTCGGCCAGACCTGGGTCGCCGGGGGCCAGCTCGGGCAGTTCCATGGCGTCCCCTGCCTCCTGCTGCATGCGGTGGGCACCGGCGAGCAGGGCCGCGTCCCCTTCCCGCACGCGTGCCTCGGTGGCGCGCCGGCGTTCGGCGAGGCGCTTCTCGACGTCGGCGAACCGCTGGGTGTCGAAGAGGCGGCCGAGCAGGCGGCCGCGGGCCTCGGCGTCGGCGCGCAGGAAGCGGGCGAAGTCGCCCTGGGGCAACAGGACGACCTGGCAGAACTGCTCGCGGCTCATGCCGAGCAGCTGGGTGATCTCCTCGCCGATCTCCTGATGCGAGCGACTGCGGTCCTTCCAGACGCCGGCCGCGCTGTCGTACTCCCGCAGCCAGGTCTGGGCCTTGTCGACGGTCGTGCCCTTGCCGCGCAGCTTGGGCCGCTCCCAGGGCGGCTGCCGGGTGAGTTCCAGCCGGCGTCCGGCGACGGTCAGTTCGAGGCGGACCTCGGTGCGGGTGCGCGTCTCGGCGTGGTCGCTGCGCAGGTTCATGCCCTGGCCGCTCTGCCGGGCACCGGGGACGGCGCCGTAGAGGGCGTAGCAGACGGCGTCCAGGACGGAGGTCTTGCCCGCGCCGGTCGGGCCGTGCAGCAGGAAGAGTCCGGCGGCGGACAGCGCGTCGAAGTCGACGCTCTGGGAGCCGCCGAAGGGCCCGAAGGCGGTGACGTCCAGCCGGTGCAGCCTCACCGGGCGACCTCCCGTACGGCGTCGTCGGCGCGCACCGCGTCGAAGGCGTCCCGCAGCACGGCCGCCTCCCGCTCGTCCGGTGCGGCACCGCGTACGTGGGCCACGAAGTCCTGGGCGATCTGCTGGTCGCTGCGGCCCGCGAGCCGGCGGGCGTACGACACCTGGGGGTCGTCCGGGGCCCGCTCGGGGGCGAAGACCAGGCTGAGGGTGTGCGGGAAGCGCTCGGTGAGCCGGGCCATCGGGTCGGCCGGGCGGACCGGGTCGGTGAGGGTGGCCTCGACCCAGGCGTCCTCGTGCCGGACCAGCTCCGGGTCGGCGAGGAGGTCGTCCAGCGTGCCGCGGATGCGGGCGAGCGGGCGCGGCACCGGGCAGTCGACGCGCTCGCCGGTGACCGAGCCGTCGGCGGCCAGGTCGATCAGCCACATGCTCTTGCGGTGGTCGGCCTCGGAGAAGGAGTAGGCGAGCGGGGAGCCGGAGTAGCGCACCCGCTCGGATATCGTCTGGCAGCCGTGCAGATGCCCGAGCGCCGCGTAGTCGACGCCGTCGAAGACACCGGCCGGAACGGCGGCCACTCCCCCGACGGTGATGTCCCGCTCGCTGTCACTGACCTGCCCGCCGGTGACGAAGGCGTGGGCGAGGACGACGGAACGAGTGCCCGGCGCGCGCGTGGCGAGGTCGGCGCGGACGCGGTCCATGGCGGCGCCGAGCACCGCCTCGTGATTTGCCCGGTCCACCGCGAACTCGTCCTTCACCAGGGCTGGTTCGAGATACGGCAGGCCGTAGAAGACGACGTCGCCGTGGGCGTCCGTCAGGACGACGGGCGTGCCGACGGCGGAGGGCTCGGTGCGCAGGTGGATGCCCGCGCGGTCGATGAGTCCGGCGCCGACGCCGAGGCGGCGGGCCGAGTCGTGGTTGCCGGAGATCATCACCGTGGGCACGCCGAGGTCCGCGAGGCGGTGCAGGGCGTCGTCGAACAGCTCGACCGCGGCGAGCGGCGGCACCGCGCGGTCGTACACGTCCCCGGACACGACCACCGCGTCGACCTCGCGCTCGCGCACGGTGGTGACGAGGTGACCGATGAACCCGGCCTGGGCCCCGAGCAGGTTCACCCGGTGGAAGGCCCGCCCGAGATGCCAGTCGGACGTGTGCAGGAGTCTCATGACCCCCGAGACTAACGGCCGGGTCTGACATCACGGGCGGTTACTCCCTTATCAGCCCGTCATGATCCGCCCCTCTTAGGACTGTTATGCCCGATTCGCCGCAATCGTTAGGCGTCTCCGTAGGCTTCGCCACCCAGTTCGAACCCCGCCGTGCCCGCCGTCACATCGGCGAGCCATGCGCGGAAGGCGTCCACGTCGGCGTCCGGGAGGCCGATCTCGATGGTGACGGCCTCACCGTAGTGGACGTTCCGCACCTCGCGTCCGGTCGACCGCAGGTCGTTCTCGACCTTGCCCGCGCGCTGGTGGTCGACGGTCACCGTGGCCAGCCGGAAACGGCGCCGGGTGATCGTGCCGAGCGCGTCCAGGGCCTCGCCGACGGCTCCGCCGTAGGCGCGGATGAGGCCACCGGCGCCGAGCTTGACGCCGCCGTAGTAGCGGGTGACGACGGCGACCACGTACCGCATGTCGCGACGCAGCAGCATCTGCAGCATGGGGACGCCGGCGGTGCCGCCCGGTTCGCCGTCGTCGCCGGCCTTCTGCACGGAGGCGTCGGCGCCGATGACGTACGCCCAGCAGTTGTGGGTGGCGTCGGCGTGCTCCTTGCGGACGGAGGCGAGGAAGTCCTGCGCCTCCTGCTCGGTGGCGGCCGGGGCGAGGGCGCACAGGAAGCGCGAGCGGTTGATCTCGGTCTCGTGCACGCCCGCGTGGGCGACTGTGCGGTACTCGTCCTGCATCCGGTCAGCCTATGCCGAGGGTGCACACCGGGTGAGCCGGGCTACTCCTTGCCCTTCTTGCCGTCGCCCTTCTTGCCGTCGCCCTTCTTGCCGTCGCCCTTCTTGCCGCGCGGCACCGTGAACGACGTCAGCAGGGCCGTGCCCGGGGCGAGGGCCGGCCAGCCCGTGCCGCGCCAGGCCAGGACGGCGATCGCGGACGTCGGGAACTTCACCCGCACCCGCTCCAGCGTGTCGTCCAGACCGTCCCCGGCCAGCTCAAGGACCAGGTCCTCGAGCCCCGGGTTGTGCCCGACCAGCAGCAGCGTCTCCACCTCGCGCGGCACCTCCGCCACGACCTCCAGCAGGTCCGGTACGCCGGCCGCGTACAGCCGCCGGTCGTAGCGGACCGGAGGCGGGGTGCCCCACTGGGCGGAGGCCAGCTCCCAGGTGCGGCGGGCGCGCAGGGCGGTGGAGCACAGGGCGAGGTCGGGCAGGCCACCGGCCCCGGCGAGGAAGCGGCCGGCGGCCGGGGCGTCCCTGAGGCCGCGCGGGGCGAGCGGCCTGCGGTGGTCCTCGACGCCCTCCGGCCACCCGGACTTGGCATGCCGCAGCACCACCAGGCGGCGCAGCGGGCCGGCACCCGCCCGCTCGATCACGCGAGGGTCCCGACGTCGCGGGGCAGGTCCAGGGCGAGCAGCCGGTCGGCGTAGACGTACGTCTCGAAGCGGGCGCCGTCGGGCAGGTCCGGGGCGTTCTCCACGTCCCGCAGCACCTCCAGGACCCGGGGCAGGTCGAGATCGTCCTCCCAGGCGGCCCGCAGCCGCGCCCGCACCTCGTCGGGCACCGGCCGCGAGGGCTGCCGCGCCCATCCGGCCACGGCCCGGCGCCAGTGGGCGAGCCCTTGTGCGGCATGGTCCAGCAGTGCGGTGTCCAGCCGGGCGGGTTCGGTGCGGGGGACGGAGACCAGGGCGAGGCGCAGCGCCGTGGGGTTGGCGAGGAGGGTCGGGAGCGAGGGGTCAGCACCCACCCACCTCACCGGCGCCACGGCCGCCACCGGTCCCTCGCCGGGCACGGTGTCCGGCCCCGCTTCCCGCACATGGATCACCTGCTCCTCCCCCAGCCCCGACGCGAGGTCGCGGCCGTCCTCGAAGGGGCGGATGGCCAGGGCGGTGGCTGCGGTGCGCAGCTCGGCCTGCCGGTGGGGCGCGGTGAGGATCGTCCAGACAGGGGTACCGCCCAGTTCCAGGGCGCGGACGAGCAGGTCGGCGGTGAGCAGCACCCGCAGGGCCGTCGGATCGAGGCCGGAGGCGTGGGCCTCGATGCGGGTCAGGCCGCGGCGGGCGGGCGCGGCGGCGACGGGCTCACCGGTTCGGTCGTCGAGGATGCGCAGCACGGGGCCGAGCGTAGGCGGGCGGGCGGCGGTACGCAGGCACCTTGCGCCGATTCCGGACACCGTGGCGGGGTACGGGGCGGGAATCAGCGTTCCGGGGGCGCTGTTGCCCGAACCGACGACCATCCGACATCCCCCGCAGCCCGAGGAGACGGCCGTGTACGGCGACGAAGCGACGATCCGCAGGATTCTGACCGAGCTGGGTGACACCTGGGCCGTGGTCGGCCTGTCCACCAACCGCAACCGGGCCGCCTACGGGGTGGCACAGGTGCTGCAGCGTTTCGGCAAGCGGGTCGTGCCGGTGCATCCCAAGGCCGAGACGGTGCACGGCGAGCCGGGCTACGCCTCCCTCGCGGACATCCCCTTCGACGTGGACGTGGTGGACGTCTTCGTCAACAGCGAGCTGGCCGGCGCGGTGGCCGACGAGGCCGCGGCGAAGGGCGCGCGGGCCGTGTGGTTCCAGCTGGGTGTCGTCGACGAGGCCGCCTACGAGCGGAGCCGGGCGGCCGGTCTGGAGATGGTCATGGACCGCTGCCCGGCGATCGAAATTCCCCGCCTCCGCTAGCCTGTCTCACTTTCTTCTCACAATTCTGCGCTGAATATTGACATTCCGAGTTGGTGTCTGACCTGCGCGAAGGCTGCACCCAAGACAGGCAAGATCTTGGGTCAAGATTTGGAAAACAGTCTTTTGTCGGCACGGAAAGCCTTCCTAGCCTGTGGCGTCCCTTGCTCGTTGATTCTGCGTTCATGAACTGAGAGGCCACTTGACATGGCGAAACTCGACGCCTTGCCACAGGCCAAGACGGAGTCCGGCGGTCTGCGCCGAGATGTCGGACTGATCGGTCTGATGTGGGCCTCCGTGGGCTCCATCATCGGCTCCGGCTGGCTGTACGGCGCCGAGAAGGCGGTCGTCGTGGCCGGCCCCGCGGCGATCATCTCGTGGGTGATCGGCGCGGTCGCGATCGTGCTGCTGGCGCTCGTGCACGCCGAGCTCGGCGGCATGTTCCCGGTGGCGGGCGGCACCGCCCGCTACCCGCACTACGCGTTCGGCGGCCTGGCCGGCATGTCCTTCGGCTGGTTCGCCTGGCTGCAGGCGGCCACCGTGGCCCCCATCGAGGTCGAGGCCATGATCGGCTACGCCGGTCACTGGCAGTGGGCCCAGGGTCTGCAACACGCGGACGGAACGCTGACGACCAGCGGTTTCGTCACCGCCGTCTTCCTGATGGCGGTCTTCGTCGGCGTCAACTTCTTCGGCGTCCGGGCCCTGGCGCACACCAACAGTGCCGCCACCTGGTGGAAGATCGCCGTGCCGCTCGGGGCGATCTTCATCATCGCGGCGACCAACTTCCACGCGAGCAACTTCACCTCGGAGGGCTTCGCGCCGTTCGGCGCCAAGGGCATCCTCGGCGCCATCAGCTCCAGCGGCATCATCTTCGCGCTGCTCGGCTTCGAGCAGGCGATCCAGCTGGCGGGCGAGAGCCGCAACCCGAAGCGTGACCTGCCGCGGGCGACCCTCGGCTCGGTGGCGATCGGCGCCGTGATCTACATCCTCCTGCAGGTCGTGTTCATCGCCGCGCTGCCGCACACCTCGTTCGCGCACGGCTGGGCCAAGCTGGACTTCCCCGGCATCAGCGGCCCGTGGGCGGGTCTGGCGACCCTGGTGGGCCTGGGCTGGCTGGGCTGGGTGCTCTACGTCGACGCGATCATCTCCCCCGGCGGCACCGGCCTGATCTACACCACCGCCACCTCGCGCGTCTCCTTCGGCCTGGCCAAGAACGGCTACGCGCCGAAGGCGTTCGCCAAGACCGACAAGCGCGGCGTGCCGTGGTTCGGCCTGCTCATGTCGTTCGTCACCGGTGTGATCTGCTTCCTGCCGTTCCCGAGCTGGCAGGAGCTGGTCGGCTTCATCACCTCGGCGAGCGTGCTGATGTACGCGGGCGCGCCGCTGGCCTACGGCGTCTTCGCCGACCGCCTGCCGCACCACGAGCGCCCCTACCGGCTGCCCGGCGGCAAGATCATCTCGCCGCTGTCGTTCGTGGTCGCCAACCTCATCATCTACTGGGCCGGCTGGGACACCCTGTGGAGGCTGGGCTTCGCGATCCTGCTCGGCTATGTGCTGCTGGGCTCCTACGCCTGGTACGCCACCAGCAAGCGGCGGTCCGACGCGCCCCGGCTGGACTTCAAGGCCGCGCAGTGGCTGCCCGGCTACCTGATCGGCCTGGGCCTGATCTCCTGGCTGAGCGGCTTCGGCGGCCGCGGCATCATCCCGCTGTGGTGGGACATCCTGGTCGTGGCGGCCTTCTCCCTGGCCATCTACTACTGGGCCAAGGCCACCGCCTCCGAACCCGAGGCGATCGAGCGCAGCATCGAGGAGGTCACGGTCACGGACGCGCCCGCGCACTGACCCCCTCCCGCGTCACGTACGGCGTCCCGTCGGCTCGGCTGACGGGACACCGCCATAATGCTCGCGTGACGTCTCCTTCCCCCCACTCCGACTCCCCTGCCCCACGCCGCTTTCCGGTCGTCGTCGTGGGCGCCGGACCGGCCGGACTGACCGTCGGCAACATCCTGCGGGCCGCCGGCGTCGACTGCCTGGTCCTGGAGGCCGGAAGCAGAGAGTTCATCGAACGGCGGCCGCGCGCCGGGGTGATCGAGGAGTGGGCCGTACGCGGCCTCGAACAGCGTGGCCTGGCCGGCCCCCTGCTGGAGCGTGCGGAGCGGCACTCCGAGTGCGAGTTCCGCTTCGACGGCCGGGGATACCGCTTCCCCTATCGGGAATTGACGGGACGTCACCACTGGGTCTACCCGCAGCCCCTGCTCGTGACCGATCTCGTCCGCGAGTACGCCGACGTGCGCGGAGGCGAGATCCGCTTCGGCGTGCGGGACGTGCGCCTGCACGACCTGGACTCGGACCGGCCCGCCGTCTCGTACACCGACCCGGACAGCGGCGAACGGCTGCTGGTGCGCTGCGACTTCGTCGCGGGCTGCGACGGGGCCCGCGGGGCGAGCCGGGCCTCGCTGCCCGAGCGGGCGCGGATATCCCGGCACGACTACGGCATCGGCTGGCTGGCACTGCTCGCCGAGGCACCGCCGTCCTCCGACCGCGTGCTGTTCGGCATGCACCCCAACGGGTTCGCCGGACACATGCCCCGCAGCGCCGAGATGACCCGCTACTACCTCCAGTGCCCGCCCGGCGACGACCCGGACAACTGGTCGCACGAGCGCGTCTGGGACGAGCTCCAGCAGCGCCTGCGGGCGGCGGACCGCCCGCCGCTGACGGAGGGACGGCTGCTCGAGAAGCGTGTGCTGGACATGCACAACTACGTCGTCGAACCGATGGTGTTCGGCCGTCTCCTCCTGGCCGGCGACGCCGCACACCTCGTCGCGCCGATCGCCGCCAAGGGCATGAACCTGGCCCTGAACGACGCGTTCCTGCTCGGCGACGCCCTCGTCGCGTATCTGGCCAAGGGCGACCACACGGGCCTGGACGGCTACTCGGGGGCCTGCCTGCGGCGCGTATGGGACTACGAGGAGTTCTCCGAGTGGCTCTCCGAGATCTACCACGGCACCTCCCACGGTGACCCCTACCGGGCCGGGACCGCACTGGCCCGGCTCCGCCGGCTGTTCACCTCACCGGTCGCTGCGGCGGCCTTCGCCGAGCAGTACCTCGGAACGGCCACCGCGTTCTGAACCCACGGCGGCCGTCGCGGACGGCGGCCGCCACCGCGACCTGTGACGAGCGGCTCAGCGCGTCGCCTCGGCGACCCGCTCTCCGGCTCCTTCGGCGAGGCGGTGGTCCGCCGTCCTCAGCGCCTCCTCGACCAGGCGGCGCAGGTGTCCGTGCCGGAGTGAGTAGATCACCCGGCGCCCCTCCTTGCGGGTGTCCACCAGGCCGGCGAGCCGTAGCCGGGCCAGGTGCTGGCTGACGGCCGGCCGGGCGGCGCCGCACGCCTCGGTGAGCGTGGTGACGTCGGCCTCCCCTGCCGTCAGGGCGTGCAGCAGAGCCAGGCGGGTGCGGTCACCCAGCAGGGACAGGAGTTCGGCGGCGAGCGCGAACTGCTCCTCGCCCGGGCGACGCGGATGCGCATGATGTGCAGGTGATAGGTGCATGCGTGCGCTCATACGCACATAATGGCTCTCTGGACGCCGAGCGTCCACTCCCGCACACCGGAAGGGGTTCGACGTGAGCGACCGGCACCCTCAACAGCACGGGACAGGCGGACGTCCGCACGGCGAGGGCGGGCATCGGCACCCGCACGGTGACAGCGGGCACGAGCACGGCGGCCACCGGCACCCGTGCGATCACCGTGCGCACGGGACGAACCACGGACACCCGCACGCTCCCTCCCCAGGCCTGCGTCGTCGTCTCGCCCACCTGCTCAGCCCCCACTCCCATGAGACCGCCGACAAGCTGGACCCGGCGCTGGAGTCGTCGGCGCGCGGGACGCGGGCGCTGTGGGTGTCGCTGGCGGTGCTCGGCGTGACCGCGCTGGCGCAGGCGGTCGTGGTGGCCGTGTCCGGGTCGGTGGCGCTGCTCGGGGACACGGTGCACAACGGGGCCGACGCGCTGACCGCCGTCCCCCTCGGCATCGCCTTCGTGCTGGGGCGGCGGGCCGCGACCCGCCGGTTCACCTACGGCTATGGGCGTGCCGAGGATCTCGCGGGGCTCGTCATCGTGCTGACCATCGCCGCCTCGGCGGCCTTCGCCGCGTGGGCGGCCGTGGGACGGCTGCTCGACCCGCGTCCGGTCGGGCACGTGCCGGCGGTCGCGGTGGCCGCGGTGGTGGGCTTCGCCGGGAACGAGTGGGTGGCCAGGTACCGGATCCGGGTGGGCCGGGAGATCGGTTCGGCCGCGCTGGTCGCCGACGGGTTGCACGCCCGTACCGACGGATTCACCTCGCTGGCCGTGCTGGTGGGCGCCGCGGGCTCGGCCCTCGGCTGGCAGGCGGCGGATCCGGTCGTGGGGCTGGTGATCACGGCCGCGATCATGCTGGTGCTGCGGGACGCGGCGCGGGAGGTGTTCCGGCGGGTACTGGACGCCGTCGACCCGGCGCTGGTGGACCGGGCCGAGCGGACGGTGCGGGACGTGCCGGGCGTTCGGGAGGTGGGCGAGTTGCGACTGCGCTGGATCGGGCACCGGCTGCGGGCCGAACTCGCGGTGGTGGTGGACGGCGAGGCGACGGTACGGCAGGCGCACGCGATCGCCGTCGAGGCCGAACACGCCCTCCTGCATGCCGTACCGGGGCTGACCGCCGCTCTGGTGCACGCCGACCCGGCGCCGGCTCCGGGCGAGACGGACCCGCATCTGGCGCTGGCCCACCATGTGACGGCCTGACGCCTGAGAATGGCCGGTTGCCGGTGTGCAGGGCGGAGAACACGGCGGTGTACGGGCCGACGAGCCGGCCCGCAGACCGGCCGGCGGAGCGTCGGACCGATGGACGAGCCGGCCGGCCGCAGGGTCAGGCGACGCCGAGACCCTCCAGCACCACCGCGCCCGGCAGTTCCGCGAGTGCCTTGCCCGGTACCAGCAGCTTGCCGCGTCGGCGGCCGCTGCCGACCAGGACATAGGGCAGGTCGACGACGGCCGGGTCCACCAACACCGGCCAGCCGGTGGGCAGTCCGAGGGGGGTGATGCCGCCGTACTCCATGGCGGTCTCCCCGGTCGCCGTCTCCATCGAGGCGAACGAGGCCTTGCGGGCACCGAGTTGGCGGCGGACGACACCGTTGACGTCGACCCGGGTGGTGGAGAGCACCACACACGCGGCAAGGGTGGTCTCGCCACCCCGCCTGCCCGCGACCACCACGCAGTTCGCCGACTGCTCCAGCAGCTCGCGGCCGTAGTGCTCGACGAAGACGGCGGTGTCGGCCCAGGACGGGTCGGTGTCGACGTAGACGATCCGGTCGGCGGGGACGCCGCCCTGCCAGTGGCGTACGGCGTCGGCGACCGGGGCGGTCAGCTCGTCCAGGCAGTCCGGGGCGGGGGCGGCGGTGTCGAAGTCTCCGATGGGTGCGCGCATGGCCGCACGCTAACAGTCCGCTCCGGCGCGGCTCAGTGCACGGGTGGCACCGAGACGGCCATCACCATCTCCATCGGTTCGTGGCCGTCGTTGCCGTAGGTGTGCGACGTACTGGCCTCGAACGTGGCGCTCGCGCCGGCCGGGACGAGGTGCTGGACGCCGTCCACGGTGAGCGTCAGTTCACCGGCGGTGACATGGACCAGCTCGACCGTACCCGCCGGGTGCGGGTCGGAGGGGCTCCGCTCGCCCGGCATCAGCCGCCAGTCCCACATCTCCAGCGGGCCGGGAGCCTCCGTGCCGGCGAGGAGCCGGTTGTAGCTGCCCGCCTCGGTGTGCCACAGCCGTACGGCCTGTTCGGCGGGGACGACACGGACCTGGGGGCCCCGCTCGTAGTCGAGGAGCGTGGTGACGCTGACGCCGAGCGCGTCGCCGATCTTGACGACCGTTCCGATGCTCGGGTTGGTGCGCGCCTGCTCGATCTGGATGAGCATTCCGCGACTGACGCCGGCCCGGGCGGCGAGCACGTCGAGGGTGAAACCCCGCACCGAGCGCCAGTGCTTCACGTTGCGCGCCAGGGACTGGGTCAGGAGTTCGAGTTCCGACACATTCCGTCCAAACATCCAAGATGGTTCATTGTTGTGAATAACGTAGTCCAACTGACTGAACTACGGTGAGGCGCACCCGCTCGTGCAACGAACTGTACTGCGAGGCATCGTGACAGCATTCTTCGCCCTGACCACCAGTCTCCTGTGGGGGCTGGCCGACGCCGGCGGCGGGCCGCTGACACGGCGTACCCCCGCGCTGACGGTCGTGGTCGTCTCGCTCCAGTTCGCGGGCATCGCCGTCCCCGTCACCGGCGTCGTCCTCGCGGGCGGTCCGCAAGGCGGGGCGCGGCCGTCCAGCGGCAGGCGATTCCGCTCACGCTGGTCGCGGCGCTGGGCTTCGGCACGCGATCGCCGCCCAGCACGGCCCGGTCACCGTGGCGGCCGTCCTCGCCTCGCTGTACCCGGTGGTGACCGCGCTGGCCACGCGGGGCTTCCTCAGCGAGCGGTCGCGTGCGGTGCAGGCGGCGGGTGCGGGCCTGGGGCTGCTGGGCACGGTGCTGCCGGCGACCGGCTGAGCCCGGGTTTCGGTCCGGTCGCGTCAGCTCTCGGGTTCCAGTTCGGCAAGCCGCGCCACCCCGTCCTCGTCCAGTTCCGCCAGCGCCCGCAACTGGTCCGGCGTCATCCCTTCCGGGATCGGCACCGGGGCCGGGGTCCTGAGCGGCGGCTGCCAGCCGTCGTCGGGCGTCCAGCGGCGTACCACGCGGGCCGGTGCCCCGGCCACGACGGCATGGTCGGGCACCGTGCCGCGTACGACCGCACCGGCCGCCACGACCACGTTCCGGCCGATCCGCGCGCCCGGCAGGATCACCGCGCCGGTGCCGATCCAGCAGCCCGGGCCGATCTCGACCGGCTCCATCCGCGGCCACTGCTTGCCGATGGGCTCGTGCGGGTCGTCGTAGGAGTGGTTGGTGGAGGTGACGTAGACGTAGGGACCGAAGTAGCAGTCGCTGCCGATGGTGACCGCCGTGTCGGCGATGACGTGGCTGCCGCGGCCGAGGACCACTCCGTCGCCGATGCGCAGGATCGGGTCCGGGCCGAGATCGAGGTCCGGCATCAGGCCGGCGGTGAGGGTGACCTGTTCGCCGACGATGCAGTGGGAGCCGAGGTGGATCCAGGGTTCGCCGAAGACCGTGCCGAGCGGGAAGGCCAGCCTGGTACCTGTTCCCATCGCGCCGAAGCGGAAGCCTGCCGGGTGCTCGGATGTGATGGAGCCCGCCCGCTGCGCCCAGGCCCAGGTCGCGTGGACGGCACGCTGGGTGAGGCGGCGGCGCCAGGATGAGAACGTGTTCTTGCGCTTCGGCACGCGCCTTACGGTACTCAGAGGGGGGCGCCGACGGAGTCCGGTCCGCTGTGATCTTCGCCCTACGGGGTGGCGTACGGTGCGGGTGCAGGCCGGACGTGAGGAGAACGGTGATGACGCACAAGGCACTGGTCGTGGGCATCGGCGGCAAGGAGCCCCAGGTCGACCCGGAGGCGTTCGTCGCGCCTACGGCCTCGGTGATCGGTGACGTGACCCTGCGTGCGGGGGCGAGTGTCTGGTACGGGGCTGTCGTGCGCGGCGATGTCGAGAGGATCACCGTGGGGGCCAGCGCGAATGTACAGGACAACGTCACCCTGCATGCCGATCCGGGGTTTCCGGTCAGTGTCGGGGAGCGGGTGTCCATCGGGCACAACGCCGTGGTGCACGGCGCGACCGTCGAGGACGACTGTCTGATCGGGATGGGGGCGACCGTGCTCAACGGGGCCGTGATCGGCGCCGGATCTCTCGTTGCCGCTCAGGCGCTGGTGCCCCAGGGGATGGTCGTGCCACCGGGGTCGCTGGTGGCAGGGGTACCGGCGAAGGTGAAGAGGGCGTTGACCGCGGAGGAACGGGAGGGGATCACCCTCAACGGCACGATGTACCAGGAGCTGGCGAAGGCGCATCGCGGGGTGCACGAGTAGCCGCGACGGCGGGTGCGATGCCTGGGGAACGTCTCCTGCGAGGCGGATTGGCGTACCCCAGGCCTCAGGTCAGCGGCGGTGCCTGGAGCGGCCGGTCCCCGGCATCCACCAAGCAATGCACCATGGTCCCGGTCGAGCGCGGTGGTCCCGAAGGCGAGTACCAGCAGACAGAGCCCTGCCAGTCGCCGGACGGGCGTGGATGGCTGGCGCCCCACACCACGCGGGATCCAGAAGACGCGCGTGATGCGCTGGACGACCGCGTACTTCTGCATGACTCGCGTCCAGCTCGCCCGGGCTCGTCGCGCCCACGCGACGAAGCCGCACGTCGATACAGCCCCGCGCCCCCGGGAGGGGGACTCACTCCCCGGCGCTCACCGGCTCCGCCTCCGGCTGTGTCGCCTGGGCCTTCTTCGCCTTGCGCTTCACGATGAGCATGGACGCGAGGCCGATCACCAGAGCCGCCACGAGGCCCAGGTAGGAGAACCTCTTCAGCCAGTCCTCGGCGACGATGCCGACGTAGTAGATGACGGCCGTCGTGCCACCCGCCCAGCAGATACCGCCGAGGACGTTGGCGATCAGGAACTTCCAGTACGGCATGTGCAGGACGCCCGCGAGCGGGCCGGCGAAGATGCGCAGGAGGGCGACGAAGCGGCCGAAGAAGACGGCCCACATGCCCCACTTCTCGAAGGACCGCTCGGCGGTGGCCACATGGCCCTCGCTGAAGTGCCTCGGGAACTTCCTGCCGAGCCAGGCCAGCAGCGGGCGGCCGCCCTTGCGGCCGATCGCGTAGCCGATGGAGTCACCGATCACGGCACCGGCGGTGGCGCACACGCCGAGCACGACCGGATTGACGCCCGAATGCTGCGAGGACATCAGCGCCGCCGAGATCAGGATGATCTCCCCCGGCAGCGGGATGCCCAGACTCTCCAGGCCGATCACCAGAGCCACCAAGGCATAGACGGCGGCCGCGGGCACCGAGTCGAGCCATTCCTGGACGTGCACCGCCGGTTCCTCCCCTGTCACTGTCCTTCGCTTCGGGGCCGCGCATGCGAAGCGTGCCCCACGGGAAGGCTACCTGGTCGGTTGTGAACGGCGGCTCGCGCGCACCCGCCCGGCCGCACCGCACCGCCGCGCCCTCGCTCCTTCGGTCTTCGGACAGGCCGTTGTCACGCGGGAGGGGAAGGCTCCCCGCGATTTCGCCCGGCCCGCCTCCCCAGGGCCCCGCCGCGGGGCCCGTTGCGGAAGGACGACATCCCCGTGTCCTCACTGTCCCCGCTTCCCCCGCTTCCCCCGCTTCCCCCGCCTCCCCCGTTTCCTCCGCCCTCCCCACTTCTCCCGTCTCCCCCGCTCACCCCCGTCTCCTCCGCTGCGTTGACCGGGCAGGAACCCGCTCCCGGGCCCGGGGTCGCCTGCGCCGGTCCCGGCACCCCGGCCCGGTCGGTCTCCCTCCTGTCGGCCCGGCCCGTGCGGCTGGTTCTGTGCCTGGCCCCGGTGCTGCTCGCCGGGGGCTGGGCCGTCACCAACCGGCCCGTCCTGGACGAGGGGATCCGGCGGCTGGTCTCCGCCGACCCGCGGTGGCTGTCGGCCGGGGTCGGCTTCACCTGCCTCAGCTGGGTGGCGGCCTCGTGTGTCCGGCAGGGCGCCCTGCCCGGCCGGCTGCCACCGGGCCTGCTGCTGGCCTCGCAGTTCGCCGCCGGTGCCGCCAATCACGTGCTGCCCGGCGGGCTCGGCGCCCATGCCGTCACCCTGCGCTTTCTGCGGGCGCGGGGGGTGCCGCTGGACCGGGCCACCGCGTCGATCGGCCTGTACTCGCTGGCGAAGTCCTCCGCGAGGACACTGGTGCTGCTCGTGTTCCTGGCCGTCTCGCCGGCCTGGCGGCGCCTGGGTGAGCTGGTCCCGGACGGGCGGCTGCTCATGCCCGCCGCCGTGGCGGGCGGGGTCCTCGCGGTCGCGGGGCTGCTGCTGATGGTCGTACGGCCGCTGCGGCGGCCGGTGGCCGGGCTGGCGCGGTCGGCTCTCGCCGACGCGCGTGCGGTGCACTCGCGGCCCTGCCGGGTGTTCGCGCTGTGGGGCGGAGCGGTCGCGATGCCGCTGGTGCAGGCGGGCACCCTCGCCTGTGTCGGGGCCTCGCTCGGGCTGGGGCTGCCGTGGGAGCAGGTGACGCTCGCCTCCCTCGTGGCGGGCTCGACGGCCGGGGCGGTACCGGCGCCGGGCGGGCTCGCGGTGGACGCGGCGCTGGTGTGGACGCTGGTCGCGTTCGGCTCCCTGCCGGCGGTGGCCACGGCGACCGTGATCGGCTACCGCGTGCTGACCGACTGGCTGCCGCTACTGCCCGCCGCCCTGGTGTTGTCGGCGCTGATCCGCGCAAAGGCGCTGTGAGCGCGGGTCACTCAGGGTGGGCCGCCGAGGCCACCGATCACACCCGGCAGACCACCGGGACCACCCGTAGACCACCTGTCACGCCCGGCCGGCCACCAAGGTCACGGCTCATGCACGGCGGGCCACCAGGCGGTAGGCGTTGGACAGGCCGAGGGGGTGGGACAGGGGGCGCAGGGCGAAGCGGTCGAGGAGTGTCGCCGTGACGAGGGCGGGTACGCCCGCGAGGAGCAGCGCGGTGCGCAGGCCGCGCCGCAGCACGCCGGGCGGCTCGGGCAGCCAGGGCGCGTCCTCGCGCGGGGCGGTGTGGTCGAGGGCCAGCCAGACGGCGGCGAGCAGGTCGACCGGGTCGTGCGGCTCGGCGTGCTGCTCCGCGACCACCGTGAAGCCCAGTTCGGTCAGCCGCCGCCGCAGATTGGCGACCGGTATGAAGTGCAGGTGCTGCGGCTGGAGCCAGGGCAGCCACCAGCGGCCGAGGATGCGGGCGTAGCGGCTCTCCGGGTCCGGGACCTCGATCAGGAGGTGACCGCCGGGACGTACGGCCTCGTGGGCGGCGCGCAGTTCACGGTCGGGGTCGGTGCAGTGTTCCAGGTAGTGGAACATGCTCACCACGTCGTAGCGGGCGGCCAGTTCGGGGGCGAGGGCGGGGAAGGCGCCGCGGTAGGCGTGATGCACGCGGCCTTCGCGGGCGGCGAGTTCCACGCCGTCGGTGAAGTCGAGTCCGTCGAAGGCGGTGCCGGGCAGGACGGTGCGGGCGGCCTCGCAGAAGTGGCCGTGGCCGGTGCCGACGTCCAGCCACGTCTTCGGGCCGGGGTCGTGCGGCAGCATCGCCTCCGCCCGGCTCCGGTACATCGCGCCTCGGCCGCCGAAGGTGCCGCTCATCCGCTGCTCGCCCAGGCCGTCGTAGAAGTCCCGGTAGTAGAACTCCAGCCCCTCCTGCGTGAGTTGAGGGTTCTGGAAGATGTGGCCGCAGTCGGCGCAGCCGTCGAGGACGAAGCGGCCGGGCTTGTGCTGGAGCAGGTCGGTGGTCCTCAGGCGGGCGGTGAGCCGACCGGAGGAGCACCAGGGGCAGGTGGTGCGCCGGGGGGCGAGGAAGCGGTCGGTGCCGGTGGCCAGGTCGGTCCGGTAGGCGGGGCGCAGGGCGGCGATACGGGCCGTCTTGTCGTCGCTGTGGTCGCTCATGGGCTCTCCGCTGCGAGTCGTTCGAGGTGGGCCGCCGCGGCCCGGGCACCGCCCGCCGCGCGGAACGCGGTGCGGACCCGGACGGCGGCGGCCCGGGGGGCGGGGTCGTGCAGGACGGTGTCCAGGGCCTCCCCCAGCCGGGCCGCGGTGACGCGGCCGAACCGGACCCGGACGCCCGCACCGCAGTCCACGACCTGCCCGGCCACCACTGGCTGGTCGTCCCGGATGGGTGCGACGACGAGCGGGACGCCGTGCCACAGGGCCTCGCTCACGGTGTTGTGTCCCGCGTGACAGACGACGGCGTCCATCCGTGCCAGGAGCGGGAGTTGCGGCACGGACGGCAGGATCAGGACGTCCTTGTCGCCCACCGTGCCGAGCAGCGTGCCGCCCGGGTCGGCGAGCACGGCTTGCACCCGGTCGGCGCGCTCCCGCAGCGCGGCGAGGCACTCGGTGAGGAAGCGGCCGCCGGTGTCGGCGTTGGCCGTGCCCAGGGTCACCAGCACCTTGGCCCGGCCGTGGTCCAGCCATTCCCAGGGGAAGCCGGGGGTGGCCGGGCGGCCGGCGAGCGAGGGGCCGACGTAATGGATGTGCGGTGCCGACGGGGCCGACGGCCCGATGAGTTCGGGTGTGCTGAACACCAGCAGGAGGTGCGGCGAGAAGCGCGGATCGGCGCTGCCGGTCGGGTCGCCGATGCGGGCGCGCAGCTCGGTCAGGCGCAGGCGCAGCCACCGAGCGACCTTGGGCAGGCCGTCGTAGGCGCCGGTGAACTCGGCCGAGGTGGTCGCGGAGGTGGCCCACGGCAGCCCGAGGTGCTCGGCCACCAGGGCGCCTGCGAAGGCCTGCTGGTCGGCGACCACCACGTCCGGGCGGAACTGCGCGACGGCTGCGCGGACCCCTGGCGCCATCGCGTCGGCCAGCGGGATCAGGTACCACTCCCAGAGGAACTTCAGCGCCTCCGCGCCCCGCATCTCCGGCGGTCGTACGGCGCCCGCGGCACCCGGCACGGGACCCGCGCAGCCGAACACCTCGGGGTCCGCGCCCGCGAGCCGCCGCACCAGCGCCGGGTCGGCGCACGCGAAGGCCACCCGGTGTCCGTGTGCGGTGAGGCGGGCGGCGACGCCGACGGCGGGGTTGATGTGCCCGGTCAGCGGCGGGACGGTGAAGAGGAAGGCGCTCACCGGACGCCCGCCCCGGCCCGGATCAGGTCCAGGATGTGACCGCCGACGCTGCCGGGCGCCTCGACCAGCACCGAGTGCTCGTGCCCGGGCAGCACGACCGCACGGAAGCCGGACAGCAGTCCCTGCTTCAGCGGCACCAGGTCCACCAGGTCCGAGTCGCCGCCGTACACACCGAGGACCGGACAGCGTACGGCCCTGATCTCGGCCTCGGTCAGCACCCGGCTGGCCGGGATGTCCCGGCCGAGGGTGGTCTCGCGGGCGAGCCGGGCCGCGCCCTTGGCGAGGCGGGCGGTGTTGTGGCCGCGGTGGGCGGTGATCCAGGCGATCGCGTCGGGCTCGTTGTGGGCGAGTTCCGCTGTCACCCGGCGCAGGATGCGCCCCAGTTTGGCCGCCCAGGCCGCGGTCGCGGGCTCGGACTCGATCAGCGTCAGGCTGGCCGTGCGGTCGGGGTGGCGGGCCGCATAGCCGAAGGCGACGGTGCCGCCGTAGGAGTTGCCCACGAGGTGCAGGGGCCCGGTGACCCCCAGGCGGTCGAGGAGTGCCGTGAGATCGTCGATGCTGTGGTCCAGGGTGTAGCCCCGGGGCGGCCGCTCGCTGCGGCCGTGCCCGCGCAGGTCGTACATGACGACGTCGAGTCCGGCGGTCGCGAAGGCGGGGGCGACGGTGAAGTAGTAGCTGGCCAGGCTGTCGGTGAGCAGTCCGTGCACCAGGACCACCGTGGCGAGCGGGGCGCGGCCGCTGGCGGGGCCCATGCGCTGGACGTGCAGCCGGATGCCGCCGGCGTCGACCATGGCCATGGCTCAGCCCGCCTGCGTGGACTTCAGGCTCCACACCACGTACTCCACGAGCCGGCCCACGGTCAGCTCGATGATCTCGTCGAACTCCATGCCGGCCAGGAACTCGGCGAGGTTGACCCGTTGCCCGTACCGCTCCTCCAGCAGACCGGCCAGGGTGACGAGGTCGATGCTCTCCAGTTCCAGGTCGCGGTTGAAGGTGGTGGACATGCCGATCACCACGTCGTCGTCGCCGTAATCCGCCAGCACCGTGCGGAGCATGCCGGTGACGTCGGCGAGCACGGTGTCGGCGGTGGGCTGCGCCGGGGCCGGCGGGGTGGGGTTCATCGGGTGTACTCCTCGGCTGCTGGGTCGTGTTGTCCGTCGTCGGCTCCGGGCCCGGTCGTCCAGGCCACCACATAGGCGCGCTCCGGCAGGGTGGGCGGGTTGGCCACCGGCGCGCAGTGCACCGTGTAGGCGCGTTCCAGGCGGCCGGAGACCAGCAGCCGGCTGCCGTCCGGGGCGGCCTCCAGCACGGCGAAGTCCCTCGGGCGTCCGCCGAATCCGACACCCTCGGCCTTGGCGACCGCCTCCTTGGCGGCCCAGAAACGGGTGAACCACAGGGCCTGCGGGCCGGTGCCGTCCGCCGACCGGGCGCGCAGGAGCCGCAGTTCGGCGGGGCCGAGCGCGGTGGCCGGGGTCGCCGGGTCGCGCACGGTGACCTCCTCGATGTCGATACCGGGGCCGGGCCGCGGGGTGTGCGGCCGTACGATCGCGACGCCCGCCTCGCCCCGGTGGGCGAGCGAGACGTCCAGCGCCGGCAGGGCGCGGCCGTGCACGCCGGTGACGTACGGGCGGCCCGCTTCGTCGTTGCGGACCCGGATCTCGGCCGGGAAGACCGGCCCTTCGCCGTGCTGCCAGAGCCACTGGCGCACGGCGTCCTTGACCGCGATCCGGCCGAGCAGCCACTGCCGGCGGCCGCGCGGTGGGCGGCGTGCGTACTCGGCACGCTCGGCGCCGCCCAGCGAGTTGCGCATGATCAGCTCGCGTGAGGCGAGGTCCGGCCACCGCTCGTGGACCAGCGCCCAGCCGCCGGGCCGGGCCACGGAGAGGGTGTGGCGATCGGGAAAGCGTTCGACGGGCCGGGTCGTCGGGTCGTTGTCGAAGCGGCGGTCCTGCCAGCCGCTCAGCACGGCCCACACCCGGCCGCCGGCGGTCAGCTCCGCGTCCGCCTCCAGGACGGTGTCCGTGAGCGAGGTGATCCGCACCAGGCAGCGGACCTCGGTGCCGGGGGCCGGGTGCGGTCCGTGGAAGCGCATCTGCCTCATCTGCACGGGGAAGACGACGGTCCGCTCGGTGCGGGTCGCCATGATCCAGTAGCCGAGCAGCTGGCCCACGTTGTCCAGCAGGGCGCCGGGTGCGGCCGGTGCGGCGATCACGCCGCGGATGTGCCGTTCGCCGATCGCGACCAGTTCGGTGAGTCCCTGGAACCCCGGGCCGTGGAACATCCAGCGGTCGCGGTACAGCTGGGCCGCGGTGTGCTCGGGGATGCGTTCGGGGGTGTCCGGGGCGGGGCTGGGCGGGGGTGGCGCCGGATGGTGCGGGGCGAGTTCGACCACGGCCCGGGCTGTGGGACCGAAGCCGACGGTGACACGGTCCGGCTGACCGGGGCTCGGAGTGACGGTGACCGGTACGTCGACGGGGGGTGTGGCGGTGAGCCACCGGTCGAACCGGGCCCCGTGCACGGCGACCGCCCGCAGGCCGGGGGCCGCCGCCTCCGCCGCGTCCATCATGTACCGGACGATCGTGGTGGCGGGCACCACCGGCCAGCGGTCCTCCAGGTCCGGCCAGCCGGGGCGCTGCGGGAAGAAGCAGTGATCCAGGAGGTGGGGCATGGTCTGCGGGGAGACGCGCAGGGTCGTCGTGACGGTCGCCGACGGCGGGGCGAGCGGGGGGAGGTACGGGTTCGCGCCGGCCCTCGAAGGACCGGTGGGCGGAGGCACGTTCGGGTCCGCGTGGGCCGTCGGGGGCCCGGCGAGCGTGGGAGGGGCGGTGGGCGCGGATCGGCGGTGGGCTGCCGTGATCAGCTCCGCCGCCGTGTCCGCGGTGTCCCGGAGCAGGGCGGAGAGTTCGGCGGCGGCCGGGAGGCGCGGGGCGAGGCCCTCCAGCGGGCTCGGAGCTTCCTGGGTGCGCGTGCCCGGCCGCAGCTCCGCGCGCAGCGCGTCGAGGACCGGCCCGTCCAGCGACACCAGGGCACCGCCGAGGTCGAGGCGGACCGGCGGGCGCTCGGTGCCGGTCCGGACTGCCGCCGCGCGCGCTGGTACGGCCGGTGCCACGGCCGCCCCCGCCGTCCACAAGGCCGTGGTCGCGCGCCGCAGTTGGGCCATGCCACCGTGATGGGGCGAGTTGGCGGCGACGGCCAGGTGGTCGCGGTCGCCGAGGGTGTCACCGATCAGGGAGGTCAGCCGACCCGGGCCGGTCTGGACGAAGACGCGGTGCCCGTCCGCGTACAGGGCCTCGGTGAGCTCGCGGAAACGGACGGGTTCCAGCAGATGCCGTACGAACAGCTCGCGCACCGCCGACTCCGTCTGCGGGAAGGGCGCCGCGGTCGTCCCGGACCAGACCGGCACGGTCGGCGGGTGGATGCGGAAGCGGTCGGCGGCCTCCTTGATGGGGGCGAGATACGGTTCGAGCATCGGCGTGTGGAAGCCGGAACGGAAGGGCAGCACCTGGCAGAGCACGCCTTGGGCACGGAGGGACCGTACGAACTCCTCGACCGCCGCGTCCGGCCCGCAGACCATGGCCTGGCGGGGCGCGTTGTCGTGGGAGAGGACGATCCCGGAGTCCGCCCAGGTCTCGGCGAGCGCGGCACGGACGTGTGCGGCGCGGGTGCCGACGGAGGCGAAGACGAGTCCGGGGACGGTCACCGCGTCCGGGTCGAACTCGGCCATGAAGGCGTCCACTTGGGTGGCCGAGTACAGTCCGGCGGCCACCATCGCCGTCCACTCGCCGACGCTGTGCCCGGCGACCGCGTCCGGTACGACGCCGATGCGGCGCAGCGCCCGGTCCAGCAGCCGGCCCACGCCGACGACACCGAAGCCGTGCCGCCCGACATCACCGACGTGGACGTCCGTGCCAAGGACCGGGGGCAGGCCGAAGTGGGCGGCGATGTCGTCGGTGCGGGGTGTGAAGTCGCCCTCCAGACCGGGGAAGACGAACGCCAGTCTGCCGCCGGCACGGCCGAGCAGGGGGCCCGGCCGGAACCACACGTCGTTGCGCCCCTGCCAGGCCCGGCCCTTGGCGACCGCGCGGCGGGCCAGGGCGAGCCGCTTGGCGGTCGGGTCCACGACCCCGAGCCGGACGGGGCCGGCGTCCGGATGGGGCCGGCTGGGGTCGAGACCGGCGGCGAGTACGGCGGTGTCGTCGGCGTCGAGGAGGACGGCGAGGTCGTCCGGGCCGGCGGCGGAGAGCAGCAGGATGCGCTCAGGCTCTGTGACGTGCGCGGCGGCGACCGCCGGCAAGGGAGCAGAGGCCGGCGCCGAAGGGGGCGCGGAAACGGACGGCGGCGAGGGTGTGGAGGCCGGCGCGGGCAAGGACGCGGAAACGGACGCCGGCGGGCGTGCGGAGGCGGGCGCGGGACGGGGGTGCGATATGTCCTCCGGCGCTGGCCGGCCGTCGGTCCCGCCGAACCCGCCGAAAGACGGCGTGGAACGGCCGTGCGAGGCCACCCCCGGTGCCATCCGGCCGTCGCTCCCGCCGAACCCGGCGGGAGCAGGTGCGGAGTGCCGCCGCGGGGCCTCCTCCAGCACCACATGGGCGTTGATGCCTCCGAAGCCGAAGGCGTTGACGGCGGCCCGCCGGACCGGCAGCCGCGCGCCATTCCGCCAGGGCCGGGCCCGCTCGAGGATGCGGAAGCGGGTGCCGGCGAGTGCGGGGTGGGGGTCGTCGCAGTGGAGGGTGGGCAGAAGGGTGCCGTGGTGCAGGGCGAGGGCGGCCTTGACCAGTCCCGCCACCCCGGCGGCCGGCATGGTGTGCCCGATCATCGACTTCACGGAGCCGAGGACGGGGCGATCCTCGCTGCCGTATGCCGTCCCCGGCCCGAACACCTCGGCGAGGGTGGCGAGTTCGGCGGCGTCACCGGCAGGCGTGGCCGTGCCGTGAGCCTCCAGCAGACCGATCGAGTCCGGTGCGGCGGGGTCGAGTCCGGCGGCGTGCCAGGCCTGGCGTACGGCCCGGGCCTGGCCGCCCGGGTCGGGGGTGACGAGTCCGGCCGTACGGCCGTCACCGGCCACGCCCGTTCCGCGGATCACCGCGTAGACGCGGTCTCCGTCGCGTTCGGCGTCGGCGAGGCGTTTGAGGACGACGACGCCGGTGCCCTCGCCGATGAGGATGCCGTCGGCGTCGCGGTGGAAGGGGCGGATGCGCTGACTCGGGGACAGGGCGCGCAGTTGGGAGAAGACGCTCCAGAGGGTGATGTCGTGGCAGTGGTGCACTCCCCCGGCCAGCATCACGTCACAACGCCCGGTGGCCAGTGCGGTGACCGCCTGGTCGACGGCGACCAGGGAGGAGGCGCAGGCCGCGTCCACGGTGTAGGCGGGGCCGCGCAGGTCGAGCCGGTTGGCGATGCGGGAGGCGGCGAGGTTGGGGACCAGGCCGATCGCGGAGTCGGGGCTGTCCGGACCGAGTCGCCCGGCGAACGCCGCCCGTACCCGGTCCAGTTGGGCGGCGGACAGCTCGGGCAGCAGCTCGCCCAGGGTGCGCACCAGCTGTCCGGCCGTCCGCACCCGCTGGTCGAGCCGGGCCAGGCCGGGGCTGAGATAGCCGCCGCGGCCCAGGGCCACGCCGACCCGGTGCCGTTCGGGCAGCCGTTCCTCGCCGCCTGCGTCGGCGAGCGCGGCGGCGGCCACGTCGAGGGCGATCAGCTGGTCGGGCTCGGTGCCGGGAACGGAGGCGGGCATGATGCCGTAGCGGGTGACCTCCACCTCGGCCAGGCCGTCCACGAATCCGCCGCGCCGGCAGTAGACCCGGTCGGGGACGGCGGGACCGGCGGCCGAGCCGGGGTGGTAGTAGTCGGCGTCCCAGCGGTCCGCGGGGACGTCGCGGATCGCGTCGACGCCGTCCCGCAGGTTGCGCCAATAGGCGCCGAGGCCGGGGGCGCCGGGCAGCAGCACCGCCATCCCGACGATGGCGACGGGTGTCTGACGGTATGTCATGTCACCAGCCCGAGGCGGTGTAGACGACGGCACGGGCCGACGGATCGCCCCAGGCGAGTTCCCGGAGCAGGGCCGCGGTGCCCTCGTCGGGGTCGATCAGCCTCACCCCGCGGCGGGCGTACTCGCGGCCGAGTTCCGCGCCGACCATGCCGGTGTGGGTGCCGGACGGCGCCCAGGGACCCCAGTGGACGGTGAGCGCGCGGTGGCCCGTGCGGGCGGCCCAGTCAGCGCCGAGCGCTTCCATGGCGTCGTTCGCGGCGGCGTAGTCGGCCTGTCCACGGTTGCCGAGGACGGCGGCGATGCTGCCGAACAGGACCGTGAACGCGGGTGCCTCGGGCAGGTCGTCCAGGGCGGCGAACAGCGCCGCGGCCCCGGCCGTCTTCGTGCCGTACACCCGCTGGAAGGATTCGGGGCTCTTCTCGGCGATCAGCCGGTCCTCGATCACCCCGGCGGCGAAGACGACCCCGTCGAGCCGGCCGTGCTCGGCATGGATCTCCTTGACCGCCCGCAGGACGGCGTCCCGCTCGCGGAAGTCCACCGAGCGGTAGCGGGCCGCGCTGCCGAGAGAAGTGAGTTCGGCCAGGGTCGTGGCGATCTCGCGCTGGGCGAGGATCAGTTCGGCGTCCCGGTTGATCTCGGCGGGACGAGCAGCGCCGGACCCGGCGGCGAGCGCTGCCCGCAGGTCGGCGAGGGTGCGGGCGGCGGCGGTCCCCGGGGCCTCGGGGCCGGTGGGTGCGGGTGTGCGGCCGAGTAGTTCGACGCGGCACCGGGCGGCGCCGGCGAGCGTGGCCGCGAACCTGGCGGTGATGCCCCGGGCGCCGCCGGCCAGCAGCACCACGGAGTCCCGGTCGAGACCGAGCGCGGCGGCCTCCGCGGCACCCTCTCCGGCGGGTCCGGCGCCGGTGGTGCCCAGCAGGCCGAGCGGCGCGGGCACCAGTTCGAGTCCCTGTCGGCTTCCGGCCGCCGTGCGCAGGACCACGGGGGCCGGCTCCGGGGCGAGCAGCTCGGCGAGCACGGCGTCGGCGACGGCCGCCGGGGAGATGTCCCCCACGGCCACGACCCGGGCAAGGAGGTCGGGGTACTCCCGGACGACGGTGCGGAACAGGCCGTCCAGCCCTGCCGAGCGCAGCGTCCCGGCCCGGTCGGCGGCCCGGACGGCCAGCAGCCGGCGCGGCCCGCACGCCAGCGCCGCCCGGAGCACCGGGAAGGCGACCGGCAGCACCGGGAGGTCCGGGCCGGCCAGCGCGCCCAGATACACCACACCGTCGACCGTTCCGTCGGCGGCACCGAGGAGATGGCTCCCGCCGAGGAGGACGACATCGGCACCGTGCCCGGCGAGCCGCGCCGCGACCTCGGCCGCCACCCGCCCGGCCTCCATGCCGCCGTCGGCCCCGGTGCCGCGCCTCGTGTCACGCCCGGTGCCGCTCCCGCTGCCACCCTCGCCGTCGCCGTCGCCGAGGACGGCGAACCGCCGGCCGGACAGCGCGGAGCCGGGATCGGCGGTGGGGTCGGGCTGCGGAAGAGGGACGGGCCGCACCTCGCAGCGCTGCGGAGCCGCGGTGTGCACCGCCTCGGCCGGTTCCCCGGCCGGTTCCCGGGCCGGTCCGCCACCGTCGGCGCTGTTCGCCCCGATCCGTGCCGTGAGCCAGCTCGTCACCGCCGCGGCCGTGCGGGCCTTGGCCAGTTCCTCCAGCTCCGCGTCGTCCAGCAACTCGGCGCCGCCCGCGATGCCGAGGCGTTTGGCGAGTTCGCCCGCTATCTCGGCCCGCTTGATCGAGTCGATGCTCAGGTCCGCCTCCAGATCGAGGCCGGGCTCGATCATGTCGACGGGGTACCCGGTGCGTTCGCTGATGACCTCCAGCACGGCCCGCTCCACGTCGTCCACCGGCCCTTCACTGCCGGCAGCGGGCGACTGCGGCTCCGGGGACGGCACTCGGCCGGATTCCGTGGGCTGCTGAAGCGGTACGGGCGCCGCGGTGGGTGCCGGTGTCGTGGCACCGAAGTAGGTGAGCAGCACATCACGCTGGGCGGCGATCATCTCCCGACTGGTGCGCAGGTATTCGGAGATCAGGGCGTCCCGGTCGGCCGGGGCGCCGTACGGCTGGTCGGTCGTCACAGTCGTCTCCAGGACTCGTCGGGCCGGTGCGAGGGCACCGGGGAGGGGGGCTCCGTCGGCGGTGCGGACGAGGTGTCCGTCAACCGTCCAGCCGGGCCGCTCGGGTGCCGGGGTGCGCAGCGCGTCCACGGCGTCGCGACCGTGGAACAGCCACGCGGTGCGCACCGGGAGTCCCGCGACGGCGAGCTCGGCGAGCGCGTCGAGCCAGCCGGGCAGGCCGCTGTCGGCGTGGGGCTCGCAGGCGACCGTGCGGTGCGGGCGGTCGCCGAGGATCTGCCCGACGAGCCGGGTGAGGACGGTACCCGGGCCCGCCTCGACGAAGATCCGCGCGCCCGCCTCGTACATCGCCTCGATCTGCGCGGCGAAGGCGACCGGGGCACCGATCTGCGCGGCGAGTTCGGCCCGCACCGCGCCGGGGTCCGGCGGGTACGGGGCGGCGGTCCGGTTGGCCCATACGGGGAACTCCGGGGCTCGTACGGTCTTGGTCGCGAGGATCTTCGCGAACCGCTCCCCCGCCGCGGCCACCACCGGGCTGTGGAAGGCGCAGGCCACGGGGATGCGCCGCGCACCGAGACCGGCCGCGCGCAGCAGGCGTAAGGCGGTGTCGAGATCTGCGGTGGGGCCCGAGATCACCGTCTGCTCGGGCGAGTTGATGTTGGCGACGACCACCGACCCGGGTGCCCCGGCCGTGCGCAGGGCGCGGCCGACCTCCTCGGCGGGGGCTCCGACGGCGGCCATGGTGCCGGGTTCGTCGCCCGCCGCAGCCAGGATGGCGCCGGCCCGCTCGGCGCTCAGCTCCAGCAGCGTCTGCGGATCGAGGGCGCCGGCCGCGGCGAGCGCGGCCAGCTCGCCGTAGCTGTGCCCGGCGGCCAGATCGGGGTGGACGCCCGCGGAGGTGAGGAAGGCGTGGGCGACGAGACCCGTGACGCCGAGCGCGGGCTGTGCGGTCCGGGTGTCGGTGAGCGCGGCCCGGCGCCGCTCGCGGGCGGTGTCGTCGAAGGCGGCCGGCGGGTGGAGCAGGCCGGCGTGGGCGCGGGCGAGGTGCAGGTGGTGGCGCAGCTCTGGGAGGGTGACCAGGAGGTCCGCGAGCATGCCGGTCCGCTGGCTGCCCTGGCCGGGAAAAAGGAAGGCCACCTTGCCGGCCACCGGGTCCGCGAGCCGCGTTCCGGCGGCGGCCTTCCTGCCGTCCGGCGGATCCGCCGGACGGACCCCGGTGTGAGCCATGCCGCCGTCCGGCGGATCCGCCAGATACACCCCGGCCGCCGGATCGTGTCCCCCGGTGAGGACCCGTCGCAGCTGCCCGGTCAGCTTGTCCGCGTCCCGGGCCACGATCGCGGCCCGTACCGGTTCGTCGGAGGTGTCCGCGCGGCGGGCCGCGGCCAGGGCGAGGTCGCGCAGGCGCCAGGGGCGGCCGTCGGCTTCTGCGGCCCGGAGCAGCTCCGCGACCTCGCGGTGGGCCGCCGCCGTGTCCCGCCCCCGGAACAGGAGCAGCTCGGCGGGCCAGGCGTCCAGGGTCTGCCGGGGCGGTACGGCGGTCTCGTGCGCGGCCAGCACGGCGTGGAAGTTGGTGCCGCCGAAGCCGAACGCGCTGACGCCGGCGAGGCGTTCCGCGGCCGGGGCCGGCCAGGGCCGGGCCCGGGTGTGGAAGACGAACGGGCTGTCGTCCTCCGTCCAGGCCGGGTTGGGCCGCTCCAGGTGCAGGGTGGGCGGCTTGACGCCGGTGTAGAGGGCGAGGGTCGTCTTGATCAGGCCGGCGAGTCCGGCGGCGCACTTGGTGTGCCCGATCTGCGACTTGACCGAGCCGAGCGCACAATCCCCGTTCGTGGCGCCCGCCTCGGTGAACACCGCGCTGAGAACGGCGAGTTCGGTACGGTCACCGACGACGGTTCCGGTGCCGTGTGCCTCGACCAGGCCGACGTCGGCGGGCGAGACACCGGCGTTGCGGTACGCGCGCTCCAGCGCGGCCCGCTGGCCTTCGGGGCGGGGCGCGGTCAGACCGAGGGAGCGGCCGTCGCTGGCGGAGCCCAGGCCCTTGACCACGCCGTAGACGCGGTCGCCGTCGCGTTCGGCGTCCGCGAGCCGTTTGAGGACCACGCAGGCCACGCCCTCACCGAGGGCGATGCCGTCGGCGGAGGCGTCGAAGGCGCGGGACCGGCCGGTCGGGGAGAGCGCGTGAACGGAGGAGAAGAGCACGTAGTCGTTGATGCCGTTGTGCAGGTCGGCGCCACCGCACAGCACGACGTCACTGGTGCCGGTGACGAGTTCCTTGCAGGCCACGTCGAGGGCGGCGAGGGAGGAGGCGCAGGCGGCGTCGACGGTGTAGTTGGCACCGCCGAGGTCCAGGCGGTTGGCGATCCGGCCGGAGATGACGTTGGCGAGCATGCCGGGGAAGGAGTCCTCGGTCAGCCGGGGCAGCTGATCGTCCAGCCCCTCGGGGACCTTGCCGTAGTACGACGGGAGGACGGCGCGCAGAGTGACGGCGTTGGACAGGTCGCTGCCCGCTTCGGCGCCGAAGACGACCGAGGTGCGCGAGTGGTCGAACTCCCGCCCCCGCTCGCCGTATCCGGCGTCCTCCAGTGCTCTGCGGGCCGCTTCCAGGGACAGCAGCTGGACGGGTTCGATGCTGCCGAGGGAGGCGGGCGGGATGCCGTAGCGCAGCGGGTCGAAGGGGATGCGGGGCAGGAAGCCGCCCCATTTCGACGCCGTGCTGCCGGCGGCGTGGTGCACGGCGGGGTCCCAGCGGTCGGGCGGGACCTCGGTGACGGCGTCGTGTCCGGAGACGACGTTCGCCCAGAAGGCGGCGAGGTCGGGGGCCTGCGGGAACATGCAGGCCATGCCGACGATCGCGACGTCGAGTGGTGCGGGAGGTGCGGGTTCGGCCGTGGTGCGGCGGCTCGGCCGTGAAGCGCGGGCGGCTTGCGCGGCCCGCGCGGTCAGGAAGTCGGCGGCCCCGTCGGTCACCGAACGGTGCAGGTCCGCCACGGTGGTGGTCGCCGCGCACAGGACGGCGACCTCGCCCGCCATGAACAACCCGTCGGTGAGCTGTCTTTCCTCCCCGACCGCCTGCAACTCGCCGTCGGCGGCGCGCTCCAGGCCCTTGCTGGCGATACGCAGCCGGCCCACGTTGAGGCGTTCCAGTGCTTCCCAGACTCCCCGGCCGGATACGCCCTCCGTCCGTAACGCGGCCTCCTGAACACGGTAGTTGTGGGTGAAGGGGCTGGGTACACAGCGGGTCGCGTGTCCGGGTGCGGTCTCCAGCAGGGCGGTCTCGGTGGCGGCGACGACCTGACGCTGGAAGAGGGGCCGGATGGCGTGGTGCGTGACGGCTTCCTCGGTGAACAGGTAGGCGGTCCCCATGAGTACGCCGACGGCGGCGCCCCGGGCGGTGAGCGGCGCGGCCAGGGCGGCGACCATCGCCGCCGACCGCTCGTCGTGGATGCCTCCCGCGAAGAACACCTCCAGCCGCCGGGCCGTCTCGTCACCGGTGCCCGCCTCGGCTGTGGCACCGGTGTCCGCCAGGAAGTCCTCGAGCACGGCGAGTTGGGCCTCCCACAGCGGGAAGGAGGTCCGGGGCCCGACATGCCCACCGCACTCGGCCCCCTCGAAGACGAACCTGCGCGCCCCGGCGTCCAGGAACTGCCGTAGCAGCCCCGGCGAGGGCACGTGCAGGAAGGTGTGGATCCCGGCCCGTTCCAGCGCCTCGGCCTGGGCGGGCCGGCCGCCCGCGATGATCGCGTGCGTGGGCCGCAACTCCCGTACGGCTTCGAGCTGGGCCTTTCTGATGTCCTCGGGTGCGAAGCCGAGCACGCCCACGCCCCAGGGCCGCCCGTCGAGTACGGCGTGTGCCTCGGTCAGCATCGCCCGGGTGCGTGCCCCGTCGGCGAGGGCCAGCGCCAGGAAGGGCAACGCCCCGTCCTCGGCGACGGCCGCGGCGAACCCCGCCTGATCGCTGACGCGGGTCATCGGTCCCTGGGCCACCGGGAGCCGGGTACCGAGCGCCCGGCTCATGACGGACCCTGCCCGCAGAGCCCTGACGGCCACGGCGACGTCCGCCTCCGCAGCGTCGCCCGGCCCCTCCCCACCGATCGGGACTTCACCGCCGGCCGGACCCGCGCCTCCACCCTGCCCTACACCGCCGACCGGACCCCGGCCTCCGGCCGGCTCGACGGCACCGCGCGGCTCCGCAGCCGTCGTCCCGGCCGGCGCCGCCGGAGCGGTCACCCCCCGAATCGCCTCGGACAGCGCACGCACCGTTCCCCGCACATCCCCCCACCGCTCGGCGAAGCGGGCGGCGAGGGAACCGTCCTGACCCACGGGGAGCAGGTGGCGGCGGAGGTCGCGGGCGCCCAGCAGGGACGCGACGGTGTCGGGATCGTCGGCGGGTGGTTGCGGGGCGTCCGGCCCCCGTCGGCGCAGTACTCGGTGCCCGCCCAGCACCACGGTCTCCGAACCGTCGAGGGACCGCAGCGCGGCCCGGATCGCCTCGGGCAGCCGGGACTCGGCCAGCAGGGCCAGTTGACTGTCGAGGACGACCCCGGCCGCTCCGCCCGCGACCGCGGCGGCCGCCGTACGCGGCCCGATGCCTCCGCGGGCCCAGATGGGCAGGCCCTGCAACTCCTCGTCGGCCAGCAGCTGTTGCAGCAGGACGAAGGTGCTCAGCTCACCGACGCGGCCGCCGCCCTCGGCCCCCCGGGCGATCAGCCCGTGGGCACCGGCACGGCGGGCCTCACGCGCCTGTCCGAGGTCGGCCACTTCCGCCAACACCCGGTGCGTCTCGATGAGGTGGTCCACACGCCAGGGGGCGTCGGAGGCGAGGACCACGGTGTCGGGGACACCGTCCAGGTCGACGGGGGCCAGGGCGCAGCGCCCGGTCACCCGTACGCCGAAGGGTCCCGGAGCGGCCCGGCTCAGCCGGGACAGCTCCTCGCGGGAACGCCGGTCGCCGGTGTCCAGGTCGAGGACACCGAACCCGCCGGCGGCGGAGGCCGCAGCGGCGAGGTCCGCGTCGGGTTCACCGAAGGGGGTGATGCAAAGGATCAGGTCATGGGCGCGCACAGGGGAGGTCATGATGCTCCGGCACAATCGGCGAGACAGCACGGTGGGGGGTTTGTGCGGCGGGACTCTCTGGTGCGAGGGCATCGGAAACTAGCGAGGGCTTACTCACGGGTCAATAACGCTGGACCCTTTTCGCGTGCGGGGGCATCGATTCGGCCAGTCCGCAGAATTCCCCGCAAGGGCCTGGAAATCCGAGCAATTGCCTGCGCCGGTCAGGACGCAGGAGCGCCGCGGCCCGCATGCCACACCGCCACCAAGCCCGCCAAAGCGTGCGACCTGAATTCCGCGTGGCCTTCACGCAGTGACGAGAACACAACCTGCCGCGCTCGCCTCCCCCTGAGGGGCATCCGACGGGGCATCGGAGCGGGGTACCGCTCACCTCCGCGCCCACGCACAAGGGCAGGTCAGGCGACGTACACCGGGATCGTAGGGGGGAAGGGGGGCCACCCTGCGCGGAGGCACGGGTGACCCCTTCTCGTCGTGGTTGTCCTCCTCGGGCGTCAGCCGAGCAGCGCTCTCACGGCCGCCGGCACGGAGGCGACCGTGGCGGGCACCGGTGCGGCCTCGGTGACCGGTGAGGTGAGCGGGTCGGTGATCGGCTTGACGAGGCGACCCACCGCGTCCACCGCGTCGCCGGGTGCGGCGGGGCCGCCCTGCCGCCGCTGCCCCTCGGCGCGCACCTGGGCGATGCGGGGGCTCGCGTTGTCCTCCCCGGGGCTCTCGCCCTCCCCCCGGAGCGCCCCGCGCGAGGTGTCGTCCGGTCTTCTCCCCTCGGGTGCCCGCCCGGCGGCGCCTCCCTTCGAGGGCGCCGGCTCCCGGTCGTCCGGCGCGTCCTGCGAGCCCGGTCCCGCGCCGGAATGCGGCAGCCCGCCCGGGCCCGGCTCCAGCACCCACCGCTGCTTCGACGAACCGTCCCGGGCCGCGACCCCCACACGGGTGGTCGAGCGACCGGAACCCGGGGTCAGGGCAAGGCCCTTGTGCCAGCGGAGGAGGATCTCGCCCCGCACTGTGAAGTCGTACGACACCTCTCCCGCGTGCACCACGCAGCCGTCCACCACGACACTCTTCGCCCCGGGGTCGGCGGCGAGGCAGAGAGAGGGGTCGGCGGCGCTGCGCAGCAGTCCGTCGTCCCGGTACGACCATTGCTGCGATGCGGCCGACGAGCAGCCCGCGAGCCGGACGCCCGCGCCCGGCACGACCCTGTCCCCGCGGATATCCAGGCAGAGCCCGGAGGTGAGGCCGCGCAGTCGGCCATGGGCGACCTCGACGGGCCCGCCGGCCGAGGCCGCGGAGGGCGAGGTGGTGGGCCGTGCGCCGGTGCCGCTCGGGCGGGTGGCGTGTCCGGCGGGGGCGCCCCAGGTCGCACCGGGCCCGGGGACACCGTTGTCATCGGACCGGTTTACGGCCACGAGGACGGTGGCGAGCAGCGCGAGCGAGGTCAGTCCGACGCCGACGGCCATCGCCGTGCGGTGACGGCCCTCCGCTCCGGTGCGGTGCCGGTCGCCGGCCGCCGGGGGTGCCGTCTCCGCCGCCGTGGGGGGCGGCCACTGTTCGACGGTGCCGCGGCCGGGGCGGGAGTCGAGATAGCGGCGGGCGCCCCAGCCGAGCACGGTCTCGGCGAGCAGGACGTCCAGGCCGTCGTCGCACTGGGCAAGCTGTTCGGCGGCGTGCCGGCAGTACCGACAGGCCGTCAGGTGCTCGCGCACGTCCGGCAGCAGGGCGCCGCCACGGCGCAGGGGGAAGTAGAGGAGGCGGTTGTAGAAGCGGCATTCCCGGGACGGCGCGAGTTCCCGGTGGGCGCGTGCGCAACCGGCGCGGAATTGTTCCCGCGCCTGCTCCAGGGCGGCCGTCGCGGTGGCCACGTCGATCCCCAGCAGACCGGCGGGTATGTTTATGGGTTCCGCTTCGACCTCGGTGTGCCAGAGAAGGCATTGCGAGGCGCCGGGAAGGGCCCGAAATGCGCGTTCGGCGAGCTGCCGCCTTTCCGGTGTCCCAGGCTTTGTCGCGCTGAGTCCGCGACCGCCGGTGGTTTTGCGCAATTCCGGCAGAGTGGCGCAGGTCCGCTCGTCCGTCGCCCAGGCGCGGACGGTGTCGCGGACGGCCACCAGCAGCTGCGGACGCAGGGCGCCGCCGGCCGTTCCGCCGGCCGTTCCGCCGGCCATGCGACCGAGGACCTGGTGGAAGGCGGCGGTGGCCACCAGTTGGGCCGCGGGCTCGGCGGAGGTCAGGCAGACGACCGCGTAGTCGCGGGCGGCGCGCCAGTGCCGGGCCAGCAGCAGGGCGACGGCGTGATGGTGGGCGACGTGCGGGCCGCCGAGCCGGGCGACGAGATTGCGGTCGGACTCACCGGTCGAACCGGGCAGCGGCGGGTACGGCGGGCGTGGGGGGTAAGGGGACTGCACGGAACCATTTCCTTTCCAGCCGCAGGACGGCATGCGAAACCGCGTCCTGTCGGAAAGCAGTGCCTGATTGGTGCGTACCTAAAGGGCCGGCCTTGGCGTTCTGCGCCCGGCTTTGCCCTCCCGCGGGGAGGCTCACCTTCGCACATGCGCGTCGCCGGAAACAAGAAGTTCGAATGACTGGGCCTCAAAGCCGGTCAATTCCATAGAGGTTACCGACGGTATGCCCTGGCGGCCCCTACACAGCCGGTTCCCGTGGTTCTCCGGGCGCGCTCTCATCCGCGCACCCCGGCATGGGCCGCATCATCGCCCCGTACTCCACAGCAACTTGTACCGGCCGCCGGTCATCCTCTATGGCTGCGCGGCGGTGGAGCCGGCGGGCAGGAGGGCGTCGTCCGCATGACCGGCCTGGTGGCGAAGCCCGCGCCCGGGACCGCACCGAGCCGGTACGCGGTCATCGGCCGCCACCTCCTCGACCCGGCCGTCTTCGGCGTCCTGGAACGCACCCCGCCGGGCCGCGGCGGTGAGATCCGGCCGACCGACGCCCTGCAGGACCCAGCGGCGGCCGGCACCGTCCACGGGGCGGCCCTCAAGGGCCTGCGCTACGACACCGGCGACACGGCAGCCTACCTGCGCACGGTGGTCCGCCCGGCGTGCGGCCGCCCGGGCCAGGGGCCCGAGTTCATCGGCCGGCTCGAGGAGGTCGCAACCGGGCTGGAGGACGGCGGCACCGGCGACCGGGAGCCGTACCGGGCCGCCTGACGCGGCACGAAACGACGGCACAAAAAAGAGAGGCCCTCACGGGCCCCTCCTCGACACCGGGTCAGTCCTGGTTGTTGGGACGCAGCGTCCAGACCACCGTCATCTCACCGGTCACCGCTCCGTCCGCGCGCCGGATCTCGATCGCCACGGGGAACTCGGGGCGCCGGCCCGCGTCCAGCTCGGCGACGACCTCGGCGGCCGGACGGCCGAGGGTCGCCGTCGCGGTGACGGCACCCATCGCCAGCTTCTTGTAGGCGATCTCGGCACCCACGGCGAGCGGCACCGCGCGCGAGAGCTGGTCACCGAAGGCGGCCAGCACGATGGCGCCGCTGGCCGACTCCCCGAGCGTGAACATCGCACCGGCGTGCGGCCCGCCCACGTGGTTGTGGTACGCGCTCTGGTCCGGCAGGGAGACCACGGCCCGATCCGGTGTGGTCTCAAGAAACTCGAGGTTCAGCGTCCGGGCCATGGGCACGGTGGCGGCGAGCATCTCGCCGATGGACATCTGGTCTGCGCTCATGCCCGACATGTTACTCACGAGTAGCCGAGCCTTGCCAGGTCGTGTGCCGACGGTCACCTCACACTTCGCTACGCGCCGACGAAGACCGGTTACCGACCCGTGCCCGCCCTCGCACTAGGGTTACTGGCCATGTGGCCAGATCAGCAGCCGCCAGGGGGCGCGCAGAACCCGCAGCACAATCCGTACCAGCAGCCGGGTCACCAGCAGCAGAATCCGTACCAGCAGCCGGATCACCAGCAGCAGAATCCGTACCAGCAGCCCGGACCGCAGCAGTACCCGCAGGCGGGCCAGTTCGGGCAGCAGCCGCCGGCCGGCCCGTACGGGCAGCAGCCGCAGTGGGGACAGCAGCCCACCATGCCCACGCCCGGGCCCCCGCAGGGCCGCGGCCGTACGAAGCTGATCGCGGTCATCGCGGCCGCGGCGGTCGTCGCCACCGCCGTCGTCACCGGCTTCCTGGTCCTCGGCGGTTCGAAGGACGACGAGGCGGAGGACGGCAAGGGCGTGAAGCACACCGGCCGGCCGCCCACGGCCGAGCCGACGCCCGCCCCGGCCTCCTCGGCCGCGGAAGACGACCCGCGCGGCGACGGGACACAGAAGCCGACCATCGCGGGCTGGAAGGTGGTGGTGAACCCCAAGTGGGGCGTCGCCTTCGACGTGCCCGCGGACTGGCAGGTCAACCCGCCGGGCCGAGCGATCGGCTTCGAGTTCGAGGGCGAGAAGGAGAAAGGGATCACCATGTCGGGCGCCGCGGAGTACAAGCCCGAGTGGTGCACCTCCGACGACGACAAGGACGGCCGTCCCGAGGACACCGCACTGGCCGTGGTGGGCACCAAGGGCGCCGCCGGAGCCAGGAACACGGACGAGATCGCGGTCAACACCCCGGCCTGGTGGGTCTACGGCGGCTACACCAAGCCCGACAAGAAGAGCATCTCGTACGACAAGAAGGCCACCCCGTTCACCACCACGTCGGGCATCAAGGGCAGCATCGCGTGGGCCCAGTCGACCCAGACCCCGCGCAAGGGCAAGTGCGCGACCGACGGCAAGGCGCTCACCTTCGGCTTCAAGAACAGCGCCCACAACTTCGTGTCGTTCAACTTCTACGGAGCCAAGGGCACGAAGGGCGAGGTCCCGAAGGCGACCGTCCTGAAGGTCCTCAGCACGGTCCGGCTGCACGGGACGCCGACGAGCGAGTGACTCAGTTCATAGGCGTTCCGGCCCACCGCGTCGCGGTGGGCCGGAACCGCATGGAGCCTCAGCCCCTCAGATAGTTACGGGCGACCCAACGACCGTTGAGCGTCTCCTCGGGGTCGTGACACTGGCCGATGCACTCCCAGGTGCCGGTGCTGTTGTCGCACTGGAACTGGGCGCGCACCTGGTTGTTCTTGTACACGTAGTCGATCACCCTGCCGCGCGGGGACGGCGTGGCGTGAACGGGAACCTTCTCCCCGTTGACGATGTAGGTGTGGCTGACGGGGTGACAGGTGAAGGCGGCGGCCGACGCGGGCGCCGCGGCCACGGCGGGGAGGGCCGCGCCGATGAGCGCGGCGGTGCCGATGACGGCCGCAACATGCTTTCGCATGACGGTCCTTTCCTTGGGAACCAAGAGGTCCTGGGGGCGACAAATCGTCATGAACATGACTGGAACACCTTAAAAGGTGGCGCCGTTGTCGTCAAAGAAGCGGTCAAGAAGGGCCACTTCGGAATGTCGCGCGGCCAACGACCGGGTTGAGTCGGGAGCTTGGGCGGGCGATAGTCGGCCGGTGAACACAGCCGTCACCCCGCGCCGCCCCCGCAGGCCCTCCTGGGCCGGCCGCAACTACTCCCTGCTGACCGCGGCCGCCATCGTGACCGGCCTCGGCGCCAACGGCTCGCTCGTCGCGGCCGCGTTCGCCGTGCTGGAGACGGGCGGCGACGGCGGCGACGTCGGACTGGTGGCAGCCTCGCGCACCCTTCCGCTGGTGGTGTTCCTGCTCATCGGCGGCGCGGTCGCGGACCGGCTGCCCCGGCACCGGGTGATGGTCGCCGCGAACGCGCTCAACTGCCTCTCCCAGGCGGCCTTCGCCGCGCTCGTGCTGGCCGGTGAACCCCGGCTGTGGCAGATGATGCTGCTCACCGCCCTCGGCGGCACCGGCCAGGCGTTCTTCGGCCCGGCGGCCGAGGGCATGCTGATGTCGTCCGTCGACGGCGAGCAGGCGGGCCGGGCCTTCGCCGTCTTCCGCATGGCCACCCAGGGCGCGGCCCTCGGCGGCGCGGCGCTCGGCGGCGCCCTGGTCGCGGCGATCGGCCCCGGCTGGGTGCTCGCGGTCGACGCGGCGGCCTTCGCCCTCGCCGGGTCCCTGCGCTCCTTCCTCGACGTCAGCCACATACCGCCGCGCACACCGGGCGAGGGCATGCTGGCCGATCTCCGCGAGGGCTGGCGGGAGTTCATCGGCCGGCCCTGGCTGTGGGGCATCGTCGTGCAGTTCTCGATCGCCAACGCGGTGGTCGGCGCCGCCGACGCGGTCTACGGCCCGCTGGTCGCCCGCGACAGCCTGGGCGGCGCGGGGCCCTGGGGCCTGGCGCTGGCCGCGTTCGGTGCGGGCACGGTGGCAGGCGCCCTGCTGATGACCCGCTGGAAACCCCGCCGGCTGCTGCTCGCGGGCACACTGTGCGTGTTCCCGCTGGCGCTGCCCTCCGCCGCGCTGGCCGTCCCGGTACCGGTGGGCGTGCTGTATGGGGTGATGTTCGCCGCCGGTACGACGGTGGAGGTGTTCGGCGTCTCCTGGATGACCGCGCTGCACCAGGAGATCCCCGAGGACAAGCTGTCCCGTGTCTCGGCCTACGACTGGTTCGGCTCGGTCTCCCTCATGCCCCTCGCCACGGCCCTGGCCGGCCCCGCCGAGGCCGCCTTCGGCCGCACGGCAGCGCTGTGGGGCTGCGCCGCCCTCGTCGTCCTGGTCACCGCTCTGGTGCTGCTGGTCCCGGACGTCCGCGATCTGACCCGCCGCACCCGGCCGGTCGCCGTCTCCCCGTCGGCGTCAGCCGATGCCGAACGCCCCGTCGGGGGGCTCGGGTGACGGTACGGCGTCGGCGTCCTCGACCGGCCGGACCGATCCGATGAACTCCCGCACGCCCGCGCCGTGTTCCACCCGCGCCGGAAAGGCGTCCGCCGCGGCCCGGCGGGCCAGCACGGCGATGTCCAGGGGCCGGTGCGCGGCGACGAGCACCGCGTTGCCGAACCGCCGGCCGCGCAGCACCCCCGGCTCGGCGATCAGCGCGAGTTCCTCGAAGACCGCCGCGAAGGTGGCCAGTTGGGACCGGAGAAAGCCGAACGGGGCAGCGTCCGCGAGGTTGGCCAGATAGACCCCGCCCGGCCGCAGGACCCGCTCGGCCTCCCGTGCGTAGGCGAGCGTGGTCAGGTGCGCCGGCACCCGGGACCCGCCGAACACATCGGCGATCAGGACGTCGGCATGGTCGTCCGCTGCCGCCTCCAGCCAGGCCCGGGCATCGCCGGCGTGCAGCGCGACACCCGAGCCCTCCGGCAGCGGCAGGTGCTCGGCGACCAGTTCCAGCAGTCCCCGGTCGGCTTCGACGACTTCCTGTCGCGAACCGGGCCGGGTGGCCGCCACATACCGGGGCAGCGTCAGCGCACCACCGCCGAGGTGCACCACGTCCACCGCCCGCCCTGCCTCGGCCACGACGTCCAGAACGTGCCCGAGCCGCCGCGCGTACTCGAACTCCAGATGCGCGGGATCGTCCAGGTCGACGTACGACTGCGGCGCCCCGTCGACCGTGAGCAACCAGGCCCGCTCCCGATCCACATCGGGCATCAGCTTGGCGGTGCCGTGGTCGACGGGCCTGGTGACCGGTATCGCTTCGTTCACTCGTCCATTGTGCGGTGCCTGCGCCTGACCGGGGGCGCGGGGCACTGCGCGACCAGCCACGACGGTCCCGCAGCCCCCACACACCTCACCCCCTACGAACCCACGGAGACGACCGTTCCCGCACCCACGGTCCTGCCACCCTCACGGATGGCGAACCCGAGTCCGGGCTCCAGCGGCACCTCCCGTCCCAGCTCGACGGTCATCTCCACCGTCTCCCCGGGCCGCGCGACCGCCGATTCTCCGAGGTCGATGTCCCCGACCACATCCGCCGTACGGATGTAGAACTGCGGCCGGTAGCCCGTGGACAGAGGGGTTGTGCGACCGCCCTCGCGCCCCGACAGCACATACACCCGCGCCGAGAACCGCCGGGCGGGCACCACGCTTCCGGGCGTCGCCACGACATGGCCGCGCCGTACCGCGTCCCGCGGCACCCCGCGCAGCAGCACGGCCACGTTGTCCCCGGCCTGCGCCTCCTCCATCGGCTTGCCGAACGTCTCCAGCCCGGTGACGACGGTCTCCACTTCGGCACCGAGCACCGACACCCGGTCCCCCAGGCGAAGCGTCCCCCGCTCCACGGCACCCGTGACGACCGTGCCCCTCCCGGTGATGGTGAGCACGTTCTCCACCGGCAGCAGGAACGGCGCGTCCAGATACCGCTCCGGCATCGGCACATACGTGTCCACCGCGTCGAGCAGCGCCTCGACGGACGCCGTCCAGCGCGGGTCGCCCTCCAGCGCCTTCAGCCCGGAGACGCGGACGACGGGCACCGCGTCGCCCGGGTATCCCTGCGCGGTGAGCAGGTCGCGGACCTCCAGCTCGACCAGGTCGACGAGTTCCTCGTCCCCCGTGCCGTCGGCCTTGTTCAGCGCGACGACGATGTGGTCGACGCCCACCTGCCGGGCGAGCAGCACGTGCTCGGCGGTCTGCGGCATGATCCCGTCGAGCGCGGAGACGACGAGGATCGCCCCGTCGAGCTGCGCGGCACCGGTGACCATGTTCTTGACGTAGTCGGCGTGACCCGGCATGTCGACGTGGGCGTAGTGCCGGGTGTCGGTCTCGTACTCGACGTGCGCGATGTCGATGGTGATGCCGCGGGCGGCCTCCTCGGGGGCGCGGTCGATGCGGTCGAAGGGCACGAACGCGCCGGTGCCGCGCTCGGCGAGCACTTTGGTGATGGCGGCGGTCAGGGTGGTCTTGCCATGGTCGACGTGACCCATGGTGCCGATGTTCAGGTGCGGCTTGGTGCGCACGTAGGCCGTTTTGGACATGGCTGTACCTCGGAGCCTCTCCGGTCGTACGGGAGCGCGGGACCCCAGGGACTGGCCGACCCTCCCCCTGCGGGGTCCGCCGGACGATCCGGAGAGGGTCAGCTTCGGGCGCCGTCGACAGCGGCCGCGGGAATCGGGACGGCAGCCTTCGGGGCATCCGCGACGGCGGATGCTGCGAGGAGGAAGGCGTACCGGAACATGGCGTCGATCATCGCCGACGGTTTGTCCGGCGTCGAATGGTTTTCCCCGGTGAACGGGTTCAGGCACCGATGTTCTTCAGCGCCTCCCGGACGGTCAGCGGGGCGAACCGGCCCCGCTCCCGCGCCAGGAAGGCTCGTACGGCCTCGGGGTCGGTCTTGGCGTACTCGCGCAGGGCCCAGCCGATCGCCTTGCGGATGAAGAAGCCGGGGTGCCCGGACTGCGCCAGGCAGTAGGCGAACAGCCGGCCGGTGTCGGTGCGTTCCTTGTAGGTCAGCTGGTGGAGCAGGGCCGTGCGCACCACCCACAGGTCGCCGTCGGTGATCCAGGCGTCCATGTCGGCGGTGAGCTTGGGGTCGGCGGCGACCAGGCTCCCGACGACGTGCGCGGCGAGCAGGTCGACGGTGTCCCACCAGGGGACGGTGGTGATGAGGTGGCGGGCCACCGGGAGGAAGCCCGAGGAGCAGCGGCCCGCGTGCCGGCGCAGATGGTCGACGGCGAAGTAGTGGTACTCGCGCTCGGGCAGCTCCCAGCAGCGCAGGGCGATCGCGGTGCAATCGGCCTCGTCGGGACGCGGGGTGCCGGCCAGCACGGTGCGCGACAGGGCGCGGCGGGCCGGGGTGGGGATGCCGAGGAAGGGCGCGATGTCCTTCATGTAGGCCCGCATCGGGGCGGCCCGGGCGGGATCGGCGGCGGCCCCGTACGCGGCCGTCAGCCGTCGCAGCACGGTGTCGGCGAGAACGCTGCGCGGCACGTCCGGCGGGGCCGCACCTGTGACGGTCATGAGACGAACCATACGGCGATCACACACATTCGTCGGTTAGTGTCACCGGATGCTCGATGCCAACCGCTCTGGCACCGCCACGGTCTCTCCCCGGGCCGTCGCCGCGCAACTCGTCGTTCCCGTATCGTCCCTGCGCCGCACGGGCTTGGCCGCCCGCTGCACGCGCGCGTTGCTGTCCCCGTACGCCCGGCTGTCGCTGCTGTTCGCCCTGCTCGCGGGCGGCGCCGCGGGGGTGCTGCTGTTCGAACCGCAGCGGCTGCTGACGCAGGGGTGGTCGCCGCAGCTCGGCGGGGCCGCGGCGGCCGCCGTGTTCGGGGTGCTGTACGGCGTGTGCACCGTGGCGTTCGTCCCGCGCCCCTTGCTGAACCTGGCGGCGGGCGCGTTGTTCGGCTCGCAGCTGGGGCTGGCGGCGGCGCTGGCGGGCACGGTGCTCGGGGCCGGTGTGGCCTTCGGGCTGGGCCGCGTCCTCGGGCAGGACGCGCTGCGCCCGCTGCTGCGGGGCCGCTGGCTGCAGGCGGCCGACGGGCAGCTCAGCCGGCACGGGTTCCGGTCCATGCTGGCGGCCCGGCTCTTCCCGGGTGTGCCGTTCTGGGCGGCGAACTACTGCGCGGCCGTCTCCCGCATGGGCTGGCTGCCGTTTCTGCTGGCCACGGCCCTCGGCTCGATCCCGAACACGGCCGCGTACGCGGTCGCGGGCGCCCGCGCCTCCTCCCCGACGTCCCCGGCCTTCCTGATCGCGATGGCCTGCATCGCCGCGCCGGCGCTCGTGGCCGCGGTGGTGGCCTGGCGTAAGCG
This sequence comes from Streptomyces sp. NPDC006314, assembly GCF_040613075.1. NCBI lineage: Bacteria > Bacillati > Actinomycetota > Actinomycetes > Kitasatosporales > Streptomycetaceae > Streptomyces > Streptomyces sp. NPDC006314. The sequence goes on from NZ_JBEXRL010000008.1 coordinate 299,434, forward strand.
CCACCACCTGCGCGGACGCTGAGCCACCGGCCCTCCGCCGGCCCCGGCAGCGCCCCACACCCGGCCACCGCGCCCTGCCCCGGCCGCCTACGCCCCCGCTGGCCGGCCGGGGCCGTGCGCCCTCAGCCGGCTTCCCCGTGCACGGTCGGTCCCCTTCCCCGCGCACGGTCGGCCCTTCCCGGTGAACGGTCAGACTCCTTCCAGGATCATCGCGTTGGCCAGCCCGCCCGCCTCGCACATGGTCTGCAGGGCGTAGCGGGCGCCGCGCTCGCGCATCGCGTGGACCAGGGTGGTGGTCAGCCGGGTGCCGCTGGCGCCGAGCGGGTGGCCGAGGGCGATGGCGCCGCCGTGCACGTTGACCTTGGCGAGGTCGGCGCCGGTCTCCTGCTGCCAGGCGAGGACGACGCTGGAGAAGGCCTCGTTGATCTCGACCAGGTCGATGTCGTCGAGCGTCAGCCCGGCCCGGCGCAGCACCTTCTCCGTGGCCGGGATGACGCCGGTGAGCATCAGCAGCGGATCGGAGCCCGTGACGGCGAAGCTGTGCAGGCGGGCCAGCGGGCGCAGGCCGAGGCGGGCCGCGGTCTCGCTGGAGGTGATCAGGACGGCGGAGGCGCCGTCGTTGATGGGGCTGGCGTTGCCGGCGGTGACGTTCCACTCGATCTGCGGGAAGCGCTCGGCGAAGCCGGGGTCGTGGTAGGCGGGCCTGAGGCCGGCGAGGATCTCCGGGGTGCTGCCGGGCCGTACGCACTCGTCGCGGGCGACGCCGTCCAGCGGCGCGACCTCGGCGTCGAACAGGCCGGCCTCCCATGCGGCGGCGGCCTTGTGGTGCGAGGACACCGCGAACTCGTCCATCCGCGCGCGCGTGAGGGACCACTTGGCGGCGATCAGCTCGGCGCTGATGCCCTGCGGGAGGAGGCCCTCCGGGTACCGTTCGGCCACTCCGGGCCCGAACGGGTCCTTGCCCTCGGGCACGTTGGACCACATGGGCACCCGGCTCATGGACTCCACACCGCACGCGACGACCAGGTCGTACGCGCCCGAGATGACGCCCTGGGCGGCGAAGTGCACGGCCTGTTGAGAGGAACCGCACTGGCGGTCCACGGTGGTCGCCGGGACCGTCTCGGGGAAGCCGGCGGCGAGGACGGCGTACCGGGTGGTGTTCATGGCCTGCTCGCCGACCTGGTCGACCGTGCCGCCGATGACGTCGTCGATCAGCGCGGGGTCGACGCCGGAGCGCTCGACCAGGGTGCGCAGGGTGTGCGCGAGGAGCTGGACGGGGTGGACGTGGGCGAGGGAGCCGTTCGGCTTGCCCTTGCCGATGGGGGTGCGTACGGCTTCGACGATGACTGCGTCTCGCATGGTGCGGGCCTCCTTGGCCGCCCGGCTGCCCGCACCGGGAAGGAGCGCGGGAGCTACCAGTGAGTAGGAACTCCAAACTCACAATAGCTCGATGGGTTGGAAAATCCAACCCTCCTTTAGACTGGCCGCATGGCCGCCACGAAAGACCCGCGCCCCTGCTCGATCGCCGACGCCCTCGCGCTGGTCGGCGAGAAGTACTCCCTGCTCGTCCTGCGCGAGGTGTGCCTGGGCAACGGACGCTTCGACCAGCTGGTGCGCAACATCGGCGCCCCGCGTGACGTCCTGGCCACCCGGCTGCGCCGGCTCGTGGACGCCGGGATTCTGGCCAAGCGGGTCTACAGCGAGCGCCCCCAGCGCTTCGAGTACCGGCCCACCCAGGCGGGCCTGGAGCTGGAGCCGGTCCTGATGACCCTCAAGGAGTGGGGCGACCGCCACCTCCGTAAGGGCGCCGACCTCCCCATGGTCGTCGAGCATGTCTGCGGCAACGAACTGGTGCCGGTGGTCACCTGCCGGGCCTGCGGCGACCCGGTGCGCCACGAGGACCTGACGGCCCACCCCCAGGCTCCCGGCTGGACGGTCTCGGGACCAGCGGCAGCCTGACGACGCGCGCGGCGGCACCTGACGAGGCGCCCCTCCCCCCTGGCCGGTACCCGTCGAGCCGCCCGCACATCCCGAACCGGCCCTCCTCGTAGGGCCGCTCGGCCCGTACGACGGCCTCGGCGAGGTGGGCCGCGCCGCCCGCCGCGAGCCGGTCCAGCTGCCGTCCGGTGGCCTCGGCCGCCGCGAGCGGCTCACACCGCCAGCGGTCCCGCCCCTCGGCGATCCGGGGCCGGACCCGCGCGGCGGCGGCCCGGTGGAAGGCGGCCGGCGCCCGGGAACGGAGGCCGCGCGCGGCTTCCGGTAGCCCTCCAGGGCGAGATCGCGGCGGGCACGCGCGATCCGCTGCCACTCCGCTTCCGGCGCGTCGGCCGGAACAGTGGTCGCGGCGGCGTACGCCTCCGGGCCGGCCCGGCACTCCGGTGAGAGGGTGAGCACCGCGTCCCCGGCCTCGGGCAGTCCGCCGTTCCGCATGACGACGGTGATGCGCCGGTCGTCCTCGTTGACCAGCCGGTGGATCGTGCCCGGCGTGAACCAGGCGACCGTGCCGGGCGCGAGCGGGGTGACCGCGCCTCCGGGCGCGGTGAGCGTCTGAACCGCGCCCCGGCCGCCCGTGACGACGTACGCCTTCGCACAGACCAGGTGCGTACGGGGAGTTCCGCCGCGGACCCCGTCGGCGGCGGGCCAGTCGTACACGCACAGCCGCGAGACGGTGACCCCACCCGGCAGGCCCGCGCCTCCCGGCGCTCACCACGGATGCGCCTCCAGGTACGCGACGACGTCTCACGCCGCCAGGTCCCGTCCACCACGACGACACGGTCGCGGCGGCGGAGCGTGTCACCCGGAGCGGGTTCCGGCTCCTCGACCGGCCGCAGGCCGAACCAGAGTTCAGCAAGCGCTTTCCCCTGCGCTGCGACTGAGCGGCGGCGGCCGGACCGGTCAACACCGTGAACCCGGTGGGCCGCCCAACCCCTGTTTCCCCGCTGTCACCGGGGCCCGCTACGCTGCCTTCGTCACATGATCACCATTTCTCCCCTCAGCACTTGGACGCCGTACCGCCATGTCTTGGTTTGAATCCCTCGTCCTCGGACTCGTCCAGGGGCTGACCGAGTTCCTGCCCGTCTCCTCCAGCGCGCACCTGCGGCTGACCGCGGCGTTCTCGGGCTGGAAGGACCCCGGGGCGGCCTTCACGGCGATCACTCAGATCGGTACGGAGACCGCCGTCCTGATCTACTTCCGCAAGGACATCGGCCGGATCGTCTCCGCCTGGTTCCGCTCACTTCTCGACAAGGCGATGCGGCAGGACCACGACGCGCAGATGGGCTGGCTGGTGATCGTCGGCTCGATCCCCATCGGCGTGCTGGGCGTGACGCTCAAGGACCAGATCGAGGGGCCGTTCCGCGATCTGCGGATCACCGCCACCATGCTCATCGTCGTCGGCGTGGTCATCGGCATCGCCGACCGGCTGGCGGCACGTGACGAGACGGGCGGCCGGCACCGGGCGCCCAAGCAGCGCAAGACCCTGGAGAACCTGGGCATCAAGGACGGCCTGGTCTTCGGCCTGTGCCAGGCCTGCGCCCTCGTCCCCGGCGTCTCCCGCTCCGGCGCGACGATCAGCGGCGGCCTGTTCATGGGTTACAAGCGCGAGGCCGCGGCCCGTTACTCCTTCCTGCTGGCCATCCCGGCGGTGCTCGCCTCGGGGGCCTTCGAGGTGAAGGACTCCGTGAGCGAGGGGCATGTGGCCTGGGGCCCGACCCTGTTCGCGACGGTGATCGCGTTCGCCTCGGGATATGCGGTGATCGCCTGGTTCATGAAGTGGATCTCCAACAAAAGCTTCATGCCGTTCGTCTGGTACCGCGTCGCCCTCGGCATCGTCATCATCGCGCTGGTGTCGGCGGGCGTCCTGAGCCCGCACGCGGCGGAATCGGCGAGCTGAATCCCGTCGCGACCGGGGCGGCGATCCCGCCGCGGCCCCACTGCCCCCGGGCGCCCGCAGCCGTTTCGGACATCTCCCGCGCCCTGGACGAGTCCGGTCTGGAGGCGCCCTCGCGCGTCTGGCCGCAGACCCCTCGTAGCCGCTGCGGCCTGCGGGTTCCGTGGCTCGACCGGTGACGTCCGTGCCCCGCCGATCCGGTGCTTCACCCGCACGACCGCCTTCTTCCGCCCCGCGGCCCGGGACGGCATATGCCTTCTGGTCTGGGTGGACTCCCGTACTCCCCCGAGCGGTGCCGGGCCCGGCGGTGACCAACCCCATACCTTCTGTGTAGCCATCCGGTAGCGCAGTGTCAGTGCTTGCCCCTAGGCTTGTCCGCATGTCCCCCGATTCCATGCCCTCTGGTTCCGTGCGGTCTGCTGCCGAGGTGAACGAGCAGATCAGGGCGCTGTGGCTGCGTGCGGGCGGCACCTTGTCGGCCGAGGAGCGCGCGGAGTACGAGCTGTTGGTGGTCGAGTGGGCCGAGGCGATCCGCGGGGAGGTCTTCGAGGCGGCCTGAGGCCGAAGTCCTCCTGACGCCGGCACATCGGGTTCGTGAGGCCTACGCCCGCAGATGCGCGAGTACCTCATCGGCCACCGGATACGGCCGCTCCTCGGGCAACAGCCCACTTGCCCGCCGCAGTTCACCCGCGCGCACCAGAGCGTGGATCTCCGTGGCCAGCGGGGTGACGTCCTCGATACCGACGATCCACTCGTCGGCGTACCGGGCCGCCGCCTCCCCGGCGAGGCCGAGTTGCAACGACCGGTGGGGCAGCGGGTTGTGATGCAGGTCGCGCTCGGGGTCCCACTGGACGCGGGCCGGTGACTGCCGCAACTGCCGCTTCCAGGCCGCCTGGTCGGCGTGCAGGTCCGGTACGTAGTGCGACAGGCAGGCGTTCCGCAGGGCCCACTCGAAACCGGCGCGGTCGATCTCGACGGCCAGGACGGTCTCCTGGCCCTCCTTGGTGCCCCAGCCACAGCGGTACATCATCCACAGGAAGGACGGTTTGATCCAGGTCATCCGCTCCCGCTTCCAGGCGGACGGAAAGTGTCCGGTACGGGCCGCCGGACGGCCGATCTGCGGGCGGTACGCCTGGTAGACGATGACGGTGGAGTCCGTGTGCCGTGCCCGGATCCTGAACGTGGGTTCGGTTTCGATGGATTGTTCGTTCACGGGGACAGATTCGGGCCTCGGACACGCCACGCACCAGCGAATATCGGGCGCGCCTCTTGGCTCCACGCCCCGCGTGCCCAACACTGTGCCGATGACGCAGCGTGCGGAGCTCGCGACCGTGATGGACCGACTGGCCGTGGACGAACTGATCACCGAGTACGCCGTGGCGGTGGACGACGGGGACTGGACGGCATATCGGGGGCTGTTCACGGCGGACGGCCGGGCCGACTACCGTTCGGCCGGCGGCATCGAGGGCGACGCGGAACAGGTCGCGCGATGGCTCGCCGAGAACCTGGCACTGTTCGCCATGCGACAGCATCTGATCGTCAACCGCCGGGTGCGCTTCGGCTTTCTGGACCACGACACCGGTGACACCGCCCGGGTGCGGGCCGACTACCTCAACCCGATGCGGTCCACGGGCGACGGCGGCCCCACCGCCCCGGACCTGGTGTGCGGCGGCCGTTACGACTTCGCGCTGCTGCGCGCACCGGAGGGCTGGCGGCTCCGCGAGGTCGTCGTCCACGAGAAGTGGCGCCGGCTGCCGCCCGAGGTGGCACCGGCCCCCTAGGGGCGCGAGGCTGGTATCGACACGCGGCTCCGCCGCGTGGGCGCGCCCAGCCCCACCCGGCCCGCAGACGCCCACGATCGCCCGGGCCCGAGCACTGCGCCGCGTCGGCCTCCCCACCCACTGTCGGAGATCGCTTCCAGCGCGCACACTTGAGCCAGCGCTGGGTAGGGAGGGTCCGTATGAGGACGATCGACCGCTGGCTCACCTCCCCCTGGCGGCGCTCCGCCGCCGCCACCCTCGCGGGCGCCCTGCCCGTGCTCGCGTTCCCGGCGCCATCCCTGTGGTGGTTCGCGTACGCAGCCCTGGTGCCGTGGATCCTGCTGGCCCGCTCGGCGCCGACCGGGCGGCGGGCGGCGTACGACGGCTGGTGCGGTGGCTTCGGCTTCCTGGTGGCCGTACACCACTGGCTGCTGCCGAGCCTGCACGTGTTCATCTTTCTGATAGCCACCCTGCTGGGCGCGCTCTGGGCGCCCTGGGGCTGGCTGGTGCGCCGGTTCCTCGGCGGGGTGCCGGCGTTGGGCCGGGGTGCCGCCGCGCTGGTGGTGCTTCCGTCGGCCTGGCTGGCGGTGGAGCTGGTGCGCTCCTGGCAGGGACTCGGCGGGCCATGGGGCATGCTGGGCGCCAGCCAGTGGCAGGTGAGTCCGGCACTGCGGCTGGCCTCGGTCGGCGGGGTGTGGCTGCTCAGCTTCCTGGTGGTGGCCGTCAACGTGGCCGTGGCCGTCCTGATATCCGTCCGCGAGTCGCGCGTACCGGCCGTGGCCTCCTTGGTCGCCACGGCGGCCGCGGCCTCGGCCGCGTGGGCGTGGGCCCCGCGCCCGGACGTCGACGGGCGGGTGCGGATCGCGGTGGTCCAGCCCGGGATCGTGGACGGCCAGGACAGTGCCGAGAAGCGTTTCGAGCGTGAGGAGCAGCTGACCCGACAGCTCGCCGGACAGGACGTCGACCTGGTCGTGTGGGGCGAGTCCAGCGTCGGCTTCGACCTGGACGACCGGCCCGACCTGGCGCGGCGGACCGCCGCGCTGTCCCGCGCGACCGGCGCGGACGTGCTGGTGAACGTGGACGCCCGCCGCTACGACCGGCCCGGCATCTACAAGAGTTCGGTTCTGGTCGGCCCGAACGGCCCGACCGGCGGCCGGTACGACAAGATGCGGCTGGTCCCGTTCGGCGAGTACATCCCGGCCCGCTCCCTGCTGGGCTGGGCCACCTCGGTCGGCAAGGCGGCCGGCGAGGACCGCAGGCGCGGTGGCGAGCAGGTCGTGATGAACGTCGGGCACGGGCTGCGGATCGGACCGCTGGTGTGCTTCGAGACCGCGTTCCCGGACATGAGCCGGCATCTCACCGAGGACGGCGCGGACGTCCTCCTCGGCCAGTCCTCCACCTCTTCTTTCCAGAGCAGCTGGGCCCCGGAGCAGCACGCCTCGCTGGCCGCGCTGCGCGCAGCCGAGACCGGCCGCCCGATGGTGCACGCGACCCTCACCGGCGTCTCGGCCGTGTACGGGCCGGGCGGCGAGCGCCTGGGCCCCTGGCTCGGCACCGACGCGAGCACCGCCCGGCTGTACGACGTACCGCTCGCGCACGGCGTCACGCCGTACGTCCGCTACGGCGACTGGCCGGCGCACGGTGCGCTGCTGGTGCTGGTCGCGCTGTGCGCGACGGAGGGGGCACGGGCGCTCAGGCTGCGGCGGAGCGGTCCTGAATCGCTCGTACCACCCGCTCGCACAGTTCATGAGTCGCCAGCGCGTCCCGGGCGCTGAGCACCTCGCCCGCGCGGACGGCGTCGAGGAACGCGAGGACCACCTGCTCGATCCCACGCTGCCGGGCCACCGGCACCCAGTCGCCGCGCCGGCGCACGGTCGGCTGCCCCTTGTGGTCGATCACCTCGGCGAGGTTGAGGACCTGGCGCTTGGTGTCCTGTCCGGACACCTCCAGGATCTCCTCCGTCGAGCCGCTGAGCCGGTTCATCACGCCGAGCGCGGTGAAGCCGTCCCCGCCGAGCTGGAGCACGACGTGGTGGAGCAGACCGTCCTCGACGCGGGCGCGCACGGTGACGTCGCCGACCGGGCCGGGCACCAGGAACCGCAGGGTGTCCACGACATGGACGAAGTCGTCCAGGATCATCGAACGCGGCTCCTCGGGCAGCCCGACCCGGTTCTTCTGCATGAGGATCAGCTCGCGCGGGTGCTCGAGGCACTGCGCGTACCCGGGGGCGTACCGCCGGTTGAAGCCGACGAAGAGGGAGACGCCGCGCTGTTCGGCGAGGTCCACCAGCCGCTGGGAGTCGGCGAGTTCGTAGGCGAGGGGCTTGTCCACGTACGTCGGTACGCCCGCCTCCAGCAGCCGGGTGACGATCTGGGGGTGGACGGCGGTGGGGGCGTGCACGAAGGCCGCGTCGAGGCCGGTGGCGAGCAGGGAGTCCAGGCTCGTGTGCCGCCGCCCCTCGGACAGGTGCAGGGTGTCGGCGACCCGGTGGAGGGTCGCGGGCGTGCGGGTCTGCAGGTGCAGGTCGATCCCCGGCTGCGTGCCCAGCACCGGCAGGTATGCCTTCCGCGCGATGTCCCCGAGTCCGATGCAGCCGACCTTCACGTGCTCTCCCTCTCCCGATTGCCTGCGTGTTCCTCGCCGGAAGCATACGGGGGCCGCCAGTGCGCGATGCCGTCGAAGCCACGCAGGAAGAGCGCCGGTCCGGCCTTCGACAGGGTGGCGATCGCGGTGTCGCGTGCGGCGACGACGGCGCGGTTGCCGGCCATGTTGAGGCGGGCGACCCGGACCGCCTGGCGGGCGATCGCGGTCGTGCGCGGCAGCCGGGCGGCGGTGTAGGCGGCCAGGTCGTCGCAGTGGTGGGCGAGGACGATCGCGTCCTCGACGGCCTGGTTGCCGCCCTGGCCGAGGGTCGGCGGCATGGCGTGGGCGGCGTCGCCGAGGAGGGCGACCCGGCCGCGGTGGTAGGCGGGCAGAGGCTCGGCGATGTGGTGGACGTCGTGCCGGAGGACGTCCTCGGGGCGGGCGGCGGCGAGCACGGCGGGGATCGGGTCGTGCCAGTCGCCGTACCGGCGCAGCAGTTCGGCCTGCTCGTCGTCCGGCGCCCGCTCCCCGGCCGGGGTGGTGGCCGCCGCGTAGGCGTAGACGCGGCCGTCCTTGAGGGGGTGGGTGCCCCAGATGTGGCCGCGGCCCCAGGTCTCGTGCGAGGCGAACTCCGCACCGGGCACCGGGATCAGCACCCGCCAGGTGGTGAAGCCCGCGTACACCGGCCCGGGGTGGGCGGGGAACAGGGCCTCGCGCACACCGGAGTTGATGCCGTCCGCACCCACCACCAGCTCGGCCTCCAGCTCCGCCTCGCCGATGCTCACCCGGGCGGGCCGGACATGGTCGCCGGGATCGGCGAGGGTCGCGGCGGCCGCGGTGCGGACGGTGCCCGTCGGGAGCAGGGCGGCGAGCCGGTCGACCAGGGTGGCCCGCGGCAGCAGCACGAGCGGGCCGCCGAAACGGGCGGCGGCGGCCTCGGCGCTGGAACGGGACAGCCAGCGTCCGCCCGGGGTGCGCAGTCCACCGTCACCCTGCCAGGCGGCGAGGTCGCGGATCTCGTCGCCGATGCCCAGGACGTCCAGGGCGCGCAGGGCGTTCGGGGCGAGCGAGATGGCCGCGCCTACCGGTTCCAGGGTGGGGGCCCGTTCGAGCACGGTGACGCCCCAGCCGCGCCCGTAGAGGGCCGCGGCCGCGGCCAGACCTCCGATCCCGCCGCCGATGACGATCGCGCGCGCCGACTGTGCCATGCCGCCCTCCTCGGAACTACATCCGTAGTACACAGGAATCCTACTACAGCCGTAGTGAGGATGGGTAAGGTCGCCCCATCTCGGCACTACGGCCGTAGTGAGGCGGGTAGGCTCGTCCCATGTCCGTACGCACCTCCAGTGCCTCCCGCGCCGATCTCGTCGCCGACGCCGCCCTCGCCCTCCTCGCCGAGCGCGGCATGCGCGGGCTGACCCACCGGGCGGTGGACGAGGCGGCCGGGCTGCCGCTGGGGTCGACGTCCAATGTGGCCCGCACCCGACAGGCGCTTCTGGAACTCGCGGTGCGACGGCACGCCGAGCGGGAGGCGCGCGTGCTGGCGCTGGAGGAGATGCCGGAGCCGAGCGGTGGACTCGACGCACTGACCGAGAGACTGGCCCTCGCGGTGCACCGCTCCCTGACCCGCAACCCCGCGCTGCTGATCGCCCGCTACGAACTGGCCCTGGAGGCCACCCGCCGCCCGGAGCTGCGGGCCTTCTACGACCGGACCGGCTCGGTCTTCAAGGAACAGCTGGCCGCGATACTGACCGCCGTGGGCTCATCCGACCCGGCCCGGCATGTGCTGTCCCTGGTGGCCTGGACGGACGGGCTGATGTTCTCGTGCGCGGCCGGTTCCTTCAGCGCGGAGGTGCCCGCTGCGGAGGAGATCCGTGCCGGGCTGCGCGAGTTGCTGGCGGGAATGCTGGGCCGCTGAAAACCGCTGGTGGTGTCGCGCGCGCCGGGCGAGGATGCGGGGATGAGCGATGAACGCCGCATGCCCGCGATCGACGCCGATGAACGCACCATGCTGGAGGGCTGGCTGGAGTTCCACCGCCAGACCCTCGCCTGGAAGTGCGAGGGTCTGACCGACACCCAGCTCAGGACCGCCTCCGTGGAGCCGTCCCCGCTCTCCCTGATGGGGCTGGTGCGGCACATGGCGGAGGTGGAGCGGTCCTGGTTCCGCAGGGTCCTCGCGAGTGAGGACATCGGGCCGATCTACTTCAGCGAGGCGGACCCGGACGGTGAGTTCCACCTCACCGAGGCGGACAGCTGGAAGGAGGCGTACGCCACCTGGCAGGCCGAGATCGAGGCGGCCCGGCGGCACGCCGGCGGCTTCGCTCTGGACGACCTCTCCCAGGGCAGGAACCGTCACACGGGCGAGCCGCACAGCCTGCGCTGGATCTACACGCACATGATCGAGGAGTACGCCCGGCACAACGGCCACGCCGACCTCATCCGCGAGCGGATCGACGGCTCCACCGGCGACTGACGTCACCTTCGGCCCCCCGAAACCCCCCGTACGAGCCACAAGATCACCCGTGCGGGGCCGCAACATCCCTGCTCTGCTGCCAATCCGGGGACCGACCCGGCAGAGTTGGGCGGGTGCATCGATCGACCACCACCGCAGCGCTCCTGGTCACCCTGGCCGTCTCGGCCCTCTCCGGCTGCACGACGGTCGAGCGCGCGGCGACCCCCGGGACCTCGCCCGGCACGGTGCCCTCCCGGCCGGCGGCGCCCCGGTCGGACGGCGGCGCGCAGCCCCGGGTGGCGCAGGCACCGGCCCGCGAGGCCCTGGAGATGGTCGGACCGTCCCGGCGCACTTCGCACTCCGCACCGGCGGCCCCACGCCGGCCCCCGGCGGCACCCCCGGTCACCCGCCGGCCCCCGGCGGCACCCCCGGTCACCCACCAGCCGCCGCCCGCGCCCGCGCGTCCCCGGCCGCACCCGGACCACCCCCGGCGGCCGCACGTGCACATCCCGGGCCGGTCGCAGCCGGTCCCGAAGGCCCCCGACATGTGTGCCCTCGGCAAGAAGTACGGCGGCTGGCGCGGGGGCAGCCCCGAGGCGGTGATCTGCGAGCAGGTGTACGGGCACTGATCGCCCCCGGCGGACCCGGCGCGCGCCCTCGTGTGCCGGCGCTGACGCGGCGGACGGCCGGCACCGAGCTCCCCCGTCGGTTCACCGGCCGTCCCCCGCGCCGAGCGTCCCGCGTGCCCTCGCCTAGCCCGGCCGCTGCCGGGGCGGGCCCCAGCTGTCGCCGCCCGGTGAGCCGTCCTCGCCCAGCCGCAGCTCCAGGCGGCTGATCGCCGCCCGTACCCCGTCGCCGTAGCCGTCGTCCGCCAGGTCACCCGCGGCGCTGCGGGCCGCCCGCAGGTGGCTGCGGGCGGCCTCGGCGCGGCCCAGCTTGACGTAGTCGGCGGCCAGATTGAGGTGCAGGGAGGGGAAGAAGCCGCGGACACTCGGCGGGTCCCCGCCGCGGCCGTCGCACAGTTCCTCCGCCGCCGACAACGCCCTGAGGTCCCAGGCGAGTTCGTCCGCCGGGTCGTCCTGGGTGTCGGCGAGGTAGTGGGCCAGGGTGCAGCGGTGCAGCGGGTTGCCGTCCTGACCGATCTCCGCCCACAGGTCCAGGAAACGGCTGCGGGCCTCCTCGCGGTCGCCGCCGTGGTGCAGCATGACGACCTGACCGATCCGCGTCAGCACGGCGTCCGGCGCCGCCTGTTCCTGTCGCTCCGCCACCGCGTCCTCCGGGCCGTCGTCAGCTGTCTGCCTTCGACGCTAACCGGCGCCGTCGGGATTCCCGGTCAGGCGGCCCCGCACGGCACGGCGCCGCGACCGCCGGGGACGCGAGCCGCCGCTGCCGGGCGGGCGCGGCCCGGGTTACTCCGGACCGCGTCCCCACTGAAGGGCGGCCCGAGCCCGCGATACGTCCCCCGGCGGAGGCCGGCCCACGGATCGGCGTGCGCCCCCGGCGGGGGCCGGCCCGCGCTCGGCGTGCCCCCCGGCGGAGGCCGGCCCGCGCTCGGCGTGCCCCCCGGCCAGAGACAACCAAGACGCACGACACGCCCCGGCGACGGGTCAGCCCACGGATCGGCGTGCGCCCGGCGGAGGCCAGTCCACGGTTCGGCATGCGCCCCGGCCAGAGACAACCCAGACCCACGACACGCCCCGGCGACGGGTCAGCCCACGAATCGCCAGACGCCCCCGGCGAAGACCGGCACAGCCCGGGATCCTGCCCAGGGCGGCCGCTTGCCCGAGTCCGCGATACGCCACCGGCGGAGGCCGACCCATGGCTCGGCGTACGCCCCGGCGGAGGCCGGCCCGCGTTCGGCGTGCCCCCGGCCAGGGTCAGCCGAGACCCGCGACACGCTCCCGGCAGGTCAGCCCACGTTCACGACATGCCTCCCGGCGGAGGCCGGCCCGAGCCCGGGATACGCCCCCCGATGGCGGCCGGCCGGCGTTCAGGCGTGCGCCCCGGCAGGTCAGCCCAGGTCCGGGATGCGCCAGTCGATGGGCTCGTGGCCCTGACGGGCGATCGCCTCGTTGATCTGGGTGAAGGGGCGGGAGCCGAAGAACTTCTTCGCGGACAGCGGCGAGGGATGCGCGCCCTTGACCACCACGTGCCGGGTCTCGTCGATCAGCGGGAGTTTCTTCTGCGCGTAGTTGCCCCAGAGGACGAAGACCGCCGGGTCGGGCCGGGAGGCCACCGCGCGGATCACCGCGTCCGTGAACTTCTCCCAGCCCTTGCCCTTGTGCGAGTTGGCCTCGCCGGCCCGCACGGTGAGCACCGCGTTGAGCAGCAGCACGCCCTGCTCGGCCCACGGCATCAGATAGCCGTTGTCCGGGACGGGCAGGCCCAGCTCCTCCTGCATCTCCTTGTAGATGTTCCGCAGGGAGGGCGGGGTCTTCACTCCCGGGCGGACGGAGAAGCACAGACCGTGGCCCTGGCCCTCGCCGTGGTACGGGTCCTGGCCGAGGACGAGGACCTTGACCTGCTCGTACGGCGTCGCGTCCAGCGCGGCGAAGACCTCCTCGCGCGGCGGGTAGACAGGACCCTTCGCCCGCTCCTCCTCGACGAACTCGGTCAGCTCCTTGAAGTAGGGCTGCTGCAGTTCGTCACCCAGAACCCCGCGCCAGGACTCGGGCAGCATGGCGATGTCGGTCACGTCAACGTCCTCACGATGTGCGGTCACTTCCAGGCCTCAGAACCTACAGGCGACCACTGACAGCGTGTGCCACGAGGGCGGTTCACCAACTGGTCTTGCGGTGCAGCATCCACATCATCATGATCGTCGACGGGTCGAGGGCCTGCTCGCCGCCGGAGATTTCGTCGCTGGCGGCCACGAACTGCCGCCCCTGCCAGAGCGGGATCAGCCGGGCGTCGTTCACCATGATCCGCTGAGCCTGCTCCACGTCCTTGACCGTCTGGGCGCGGTCGCTCTCCGCACGCGAGTGGGGCAGCAGCGTTTCGGTGATCTCCTTGGACGGATAGGGCGTACGGAGCGCGTTGTGCTCGCCGACGAACGGGGCGATGAAGTTGTCCGCGTCCGGGAAGTCCGGGAACCAGCCGCGTCCGAACACCGGGTACTCGCCCTTCTGGTAGCCGACCACGTAGGTCTTCCAGGGACGGCTCTTGAGGGTGATGGTGAACAGGCCCGAGTCCTCCAGCTGCCGCTTCAGCTCCTGGAACATCAGCGCCGTCTCGGAGCCGTAGCGGTCGGTGGTGTACCAGAGGGTGAGCGGCACCGGCTGGGTGATGCCGGCGTCGGAGAGGATCTTGCGGGCCTTGGAGACGCTGGGGTTGCCGTAGTCGTCGAAGAAGCCGGTCGCGTGGCCGGTCAGGCCCTTGGGGACCATCGAGTACAGCGGGTCGACAGTGTCCTTGTAGACCTTGTGCGCGATCGCGCCCCGGTCGACGATCTGGGCCACGGCCTTGCGCACGGCGGGCTGCTTGGCCCAGGGGTCCTTGGGGTTGAACACCAGGTAGCTGATGTCGGTGCCGGCGCCGTCGACCAGTTGCAGGTCGGAGGTGCCGTGCTGCTGCAGGGCGAGGATGTCGTCGGCGCCGAGACCGCGGTAGGTGACGTCGATCTCCTTGGCCCGCAGTGCCTTGACCATGCTGGCCGAGTCCTGGAAGTAGCGGATGGTCACCGCGTCGTTCTGCCGCTTGCCGAAGCCCTTGTAGTTTCCGTTGCTGACGAGGACGGCCCGCTTCCCCTCCTCGTACGACTCGAGCTTGTACGGTCCGGAGCCGAAGACCTTGTCGTCCTTGCGCAGGGAGTTGGCCGGGTAGTCGTCCGGGTCGACGATCGACATGGCGGGGGTGGCCAGCACGAACGGGAAGGTGGCGTCGGCCTTGTTGAGGTGGAAGACCACCTCGCGGTCGCCGGACGTCTCGACGCGGTCCAGGCTGCCGAGCAGCCCGGCGGGTCCGCCGAGGGCGTCGATGGTGCGGATGCGGTCGATGGAGTGCTGGACGGCCTCGGCGTTCAGCGGGTCGCCGTCGGCGAACTTCATGCCCGCGCGCAGCTTGCAGCGGTAGGTGCGGCTCGTGGAGTCGCTGAAGGAGCAGCTCTCGGCGGCGTCGGGCTGAGGCGTGGTGGCGCCGTTCGGGTAGGCGAGGAGCGTCTGGAAGATGTTCCGGTACAGCTCCCAGGAACCGTCCCAGGCACCGGCCGGGTCCAGCGTGCTGGGTGCACTGGTGGTCCCCACGACGATCGGCCCCTCGCTGTCGGCGTCGCCGTCGGACAGCAGACTGCAGCCGGTCATCAGGGATAGGGACGCGATCGCCGCGACTCTCCGCAGGAATCGGTTCCGGTTGAACACGCGCACGCTCCTCGATCTGCCATACCAAGGGTCGGCAGACCATACCGCAGCGTCGGGGCCGCTGGGCCTCCCGTGGTGCCGGCCTTCTTGATCGATTGACTATGACGACGTTGTCATGCGCCAGTGTGCAGCCCGTATACCGTTTCGGGCGCCGTTCCGCGGGGAAACGGCGCCCGAGATCACGATCGGCGGGAGAGGTCAGCCCACGCCGGCGTTGAGGAAGATGCCGCCGTCCACGACGAGCGTCTGACCGGTGACCCAGTCGGACTGCTCCGAGGTGAGGAACGCGGCGGCCCCGCCGATGTCGGAGGGCACACCGAGCCGGCCCAGCGGGTAGGAGGCGGCCGCCTCCTCCTCCCGACCCTCGTACAGGGCCTGCGCGAACTTGGTCTTGATCACGGCCGGGGCGATCGCGTTGACCCGGACCTTCGGCGCGAACTCGTGCGCCAGCTGCTGGGTCAGGTTGATCATCGCGGCCTTGCTGACGCCGTAGGCGCCGATGAACGGCGAGGGCGCGAGGCCCGCGACCGAGGCGATGTTGACGATCGCGCCGCCGTTGTCCTTCTGCCAGGCGTGCCAGGTCTTCTGGGCGAAGCCCAGCGCGGAGATCACATTGGTCTCGAAGACCTTGCGGGCGACGTTGAGGTCGAGGTCCGCGAGGGGGCCGAACACCGGGTTGGTGCCCGCGTTGTTGATCAGGAAGTCGAGGCGGCCGAAGGCCTCCATGGTGCGCTCGACGGCCTCGGTCTGATGGTCGAGGTCGTGCGCCTTGCCGGCGACGCCGATGACGCGCTCGGCGCCGAGCTTCTCGACGGCCTCCTTGAGGGCGTCCTCGCCCCGGCCGGTGATGCACACGCGGTCGCCGCGGGCCACCAGCGCCTCGGCGACGCCGTAGCCGATGCCGCGGCTGGCGCCCGTGACCAGGGCGACCCTGCCGGAAAGCTCCGGGAGTTCAGTCATGTCCGTGATTCCCCAAGGTCCTTAGTTGAGCGGTCCGCCGGCGACGTACAGCACCTGACCGGAGACGAAGCCGGCCGCCTCACCGGTGAAGAAGGCGATGGCGTTGGCGATGTCCTCGGGCTCGCCGACGCGCTGCACCGGGATCTGGGTGGCGGCGGCCTTCTTGAAGTCGTCGAAGCCCATGCCGACGCGGTCGGCGGTGGCCTTGGTCATCTCGGTGGCGATGAAGCCGGGGGCGACGGCGTTGGCGGTGATGCCGAACTTGCCGAGCTCGATGGCGAGGGTCTTGGTGAAGCCCTGCAGACCGGCCTTGGCGGCCGAGTAGTTGGCCTGGCCGCGGTTGCCGAGCGCCGAGGAGGAGGACAGGTTGACGACCCGGCCGAAGCCGGCGTCCACCATGTGCTTCTGGACGGCCTTGGTCATCAGGAAGGAGCCGCGCAGGTGCACGTTCAGGACGGTGTCCCAGTCGGAGACACTCATCTTGAACAGCAGGTTGTCACGCAGCACGCCCGCGTTGTTGACCAGGATCGTCGGGGCTCCCAGCTCCTCGACGATCCGGGCGACGGCCGCCTCGACCTGCGCCTCGTCGGAGACGTCCGCGCCGACCGCGATCGCCTTGCCGCCGGCCGCGGTGATCTTCTCGACGGTGTCCTTGCAGGCGGCCTCGTCGAGGTCGATCACGGCGACCGCGCGACCCTCGGCGGCCAGCCGTACGGCGGTGGCGGCGCCGATGCCGCGCGCCGCGCCGGTGACTACCGCGACCCGCTGTTCAGTGGTGGACATTGCTGCTTCTCCTCGCCCTTGAGAGAACCTGTCGGGGACCTCGGAGAGGACCCCTCGTGCGGTGAGCGACCGCTTAGTACCTTCAGCACCCGTGACGCTAGAAGCCCTGGCACCCGGTGTCAACGGCACATCCGGCCGGTGTGATCCATTACCTCACCAGGAGGTCCAGCAATCGCTCCGTCTCGGCGGCCGGGTCGGTGGTCAGGCCGGTGTGCACGGCACCGGGCTGGACCACGGTGGAGCGGGGCGCGATCAGCCAGCGGAAACGCCGCCCGGCGTCGTCGCGGGCCGCCTGTCCGGCGCCGTCGCCGCCCGCGCACACCTTCTCCACTGCCCCGAGCGCGGCCCGGATGCCGGTCACGTCGGCCCGCGGGTCCAGCGCGAGCAGCCGGGCCTCGTCCAGATGGGTGCGGGCGCCGACGTAACCCCGGGCGCGGGAGTAGACGATCACGCCCGCGTTCATGCACTCCCCGCGCTCCACGCGCGGTACGACCCGCAGCAGCGCGTACTCGAACACGTCCCGGTCGCCGCCCTGGCCCGCCCGGGTGATGTGCCGCTCGGTGACATGGCCGGCCATGTGGATGTGGCGCTCGCTCACTTGCCCTCCTCGATGCCGGTGACGCGCTCGGCGATGACGGCCGCCCGGGCGAGCAGCGGCCGAGCGTAGGCCCGGCGCAGGTCGTCCGGGGTGTCGAAGCCTGGCTCGTCGGCGAGCCAGGCGTCGGGGATCTCGGCGGTGACCTCGCCGAGGAGATCCTCGGTGACCCGGGGTGCCAGCGCGGCCGCGGCGGCCGTGACATCCGGGGCGAACCGGGCGAGAGCGTGGTCGGAGGCGTCGTAGGGACGGGACGCGGAAGCCTCGGCGGAGGGCCAGTTGTGGTGCCAGATCATCGTGGCACCGTGGTCGATGAGCCACAGCTCGCCCCGGTGCACGAGGAGGTTGGGGTTGCGCCAGGACCGGTCGACGTTGTTGATCAGCGCGTCGAACCAGACGATCCGGCCGGCCTCCTCGGGGCTCACCGGGAAGGCGAGCGGGTCGTAGCCGAGGGCACCGGAGAGGAAGTCCATGCCGAGGTTGGTGCCGCCGCTGGACCGGAGCAGGTCCTGCACCTGCTGCTCGGGCTCGCCGAGCCCGAGGACCGGGTCCAGCTGGACGGTGACCAGCCGGGGCATCCGGAATCCGAGCCGGCGGGCGAGTTCACCGCACACCACCTCGGCGACCAGTGTCTTGCGGCCCTGTCCGGCGCCGGTGAACTTCATGACGTACGTCCCGAAGTCGTCGGCCTCGACGAGCCCCGGCAGCGAGCCCCCCTCACGCAGGGGCGTGATGTAGCGGGTCGCGGTGACTTCCTTGAGCATCGCCCCAGGTTACTGGGGTGCGGGCGAGATCCGGCCGGCATCTGGTCGACGGCCGTGGCCTACCGCCCCGGCACGCCCGCGCCGCAGGGATCTGGTGCCCGTCTGAACAGGTGGTGCCCGAGGACCGTACCCCTGGACGGATCACGAACAGCTCCGCGGAAGGGAACCGCCACATGACCAGCGCATCGCTCCAGCCCTCCCCCAAGCTCCCGGCTGCGCTCGAGCAGGGCGGTACCCCTTCGGGACCGGCCCGCCGTACCGTCATGGCGGCGGCCGGAGCGGCGGGGCTCGCCGTGGCGCTGACGGCCTGCGGTTCGGGGGACGACTCGTCCGACACCGTGAACACCGGGTCCGGTTCCTCCGGCACCGCCGGCTCCTCTCAGGACGGCGGTGCCGCCGCCGGCGGCGCCGTGCTCGCCAGGACCTCGGACATCCCCGAGGGCGGCGGCAAGATCTTCAAGGACCAGGGGGTCGTGGTCACCCAGCCGACGGCGGGCACGTACAAGGCGTTCTCGTCCAAGTGCACCCACCAAGGGTGTGCGGTGGGCAGTGTGGCGAAGGGTGTGATCGTCTGCCCGTGCCACAACAGCCACTTCTCCGCCGAGGACGGCAGTGTGAAGCAGGGGCCCGCGACCAAGGCGCTGCCCTCGGCGAAGATCACCGTTTCCGGCGAGGAGATCAAGCTCGCCTGATCCGCCTCAGGCCCGCCTACGCGGCCGTTTCAGACAGCCGAGCACCTCGTCGGTGGTCGTGACGGCGGCGATCAGCGCGAGGGTGTTGCGGATCACCGCGGGGGTGTAGTCGGCGGGCACCCCCGCGATGGCGTCGGCCGGGACGACGGCGGTGTAGCCGAGGTTGACCGCGTCGAACACCGCGTTGGGTATGGCGACATTGGCCGAGACCCCGGTGACGATCAGGGTGCGGCAGCCGAGGTTGCGCAGCAGGGCGTCGACGTCGGTGCCGTGGATCGGGGACAGTCCGTGCAACCGCCGTACGACGAAGTCCTCCTCGGCGACCTCGATCGGGGGCGCGATCCGGACCGCGGTGCTGCCGCTCAGCTGTTGCACGGGGAGCCGTTCGGCGGCCCGGAACAGGCGGGCGTTGCGGCTTGCGCCCCGGCCGTCCGGGCGGCGCTCGGCGATCGCGTGGATCACCTGCACGCCGGTCTCGTGGGCGGCGGCTACCAGCCGGGCGACATGGCGCAGCGCGCCGGAGGAGCGGGCCTCGCGGGCGAGTTCGGGCAGGGCGCTGTCCGGGCCGACGACCCCCTGCTGACACTCGACGGTGAGCAGGACGGTGCTCGCTGGTTCGAGGAGGTCGCCGAGCTGCTCGTACGACGGCATCACGCAGCCTTTCGCCGAGGGCCGGGGCGGTGAGAGTAACCACATCCGGGCGTGATCGGAAGAGGAGCCATTCCCTTTTCTGACGTAATGTCAGAGGATCGACGGCAGACGGAAGTTCTCTGGCACGACGTGGGAGAAGAGGGGGCCGCATGACCGTCACTCAGCAGCGCCGGGGCCGGAAGATCATGATGACACCCGGTGAGCTGGACGAGTTCCTCACCGCCCAGCGCACCTGCCGGGTCGCGACCGTCTCGGCGGACGGCGCACCGCATGTGAGCGCGCTGTGGTTCGCCTGGGACGGCACTTCGCTGTGGCTGTACTCGGTGGTGCGCAGTAGGCGCTGGGCCCAGTTGCGCCGCGATCCGCGCGTTGCGGTCGTGGTCGACTCGGGTGAGGAATACGACCAGTTGCGCGGGGTCGAGCTGTCCGGCCGGGTGGAGTTCGTGGGCGAGGTGCCGCGCACCGGGGAGTTGTGCGCCGAACTCGACACGGCCGAAACGCTGTTCGCGCGCAAGAACTTCGGTCTGGACGAGATGCCGCACGACGGCCGGCACGCCTGGGCGCGGCTGACCCCGGACAAGATCGTCTCCTGGGACTTCCGGAAGCTGGGCGGAGCGTAGGGCCCGGCAGGGCTTCGGGGCGCGGGGGCGGGCCTCGCGAGACAAGGCCGCACCAGGCTGGGCTCAGCCGAACTCGTGTGCCGCCGCGCGCAGGGCCTCGACCGCGGCCCGGATCGAGGGGCGGCGGTCGGCGTCCGCCCGCCAGACGACGTACACATGGCGGCGGACGCGCTGCTTCAGCGGGACCAGGACCACCCCCTCGGGCACCGGGTGACGGCCCAGCAGTGGTGCGATGCACACCCCCAACCCGGCAGCGACGAGACCGAGTTGGGTGTGGGTCTCGCACGCGCGGTGGCCGACGATCGGCTCGACGCCCTTGGACCGCAGCGTGAACATCAACCACTCGTGGCAGAACTCGCCCTCGCCCCAGGTGATCCACTCGTCTTCGGCGAACTCGGTGAGGTCCACCTCGTCGCGGCCGGCGAGCCGGTGCCCGACGGGCATGGCGACATCGGCCGGGTCGTCCAGCAGGGGTGCCTTGACCAGGCCGTCGGGCACGGGCATCGGCTTGTTGTACCAGTCCAGGACCACCGCGAGGTCGAGATCGCCCCGGACGACACCGGCGATGCCCTGCTCCGGCTCGAGTTCGCTGGAGCGCACGCGCAGGCCCGGATGCTCGGCGCGCAGCGTGCCGAGCGCGGCCGGGAAGAGCCCCCGGGCTGCGGTCGGGAAGGCCGACAGCCGCAGTTCGCCGACGACCTGGCCGCGGTGCGCCTCGAGGTCGGATTCGGCGAGTTCGACCTGCGACAGGATGCGCGCCGCATGCTCGGACAGCAGCCGGCCCGCGTCCGTGAGCCGGACGCCCCGGCCGTTCTTGGCGAGGAGCCGCTGGCCGATCTCGCGCTCCAGCTTGCCCAGCTGCTGGGAGACCGCGGACGTGGTGACGTGCAGCGCGTCGGCGGCGGCACTGACCGAGCCGTGCCGGGCGAGGGCGTCCAGGGTGCGCAGGCGCTCGAGGTTCAACATGTAAGTGATTCTAAGAGGTATCGCGTGAGAAATTTCGATTGTGCTACGAGGTTGTCTCCAGCATCGTTGAGATCATGCGCACGGTCACCGCACCCGGAACCCAGTCCCCCGCCCCCGCCCGTCCCCGCGCCCGCGCCCGCCTCGACTGGCGGCTCCGCTTCGGCGCCCTCTCCCTGATCTGGGGCTTCAGCTTCCTGCTGATCAAGGTGGGCACGGGAGGGTACGCCCCCTTCCAGGTCACTCTCGGACGACTCGTGTTCGGTACGGCGGTACTGGCGGCGGCGATGGCCGTGAAGCGGGAACGGCTGCCGCGCGGGACCCGCCTGTGGGGTCACCTGGCGGTCGCCGCGTTCCTGTTGAACGCCCTGCCGTTCTCCCTCTTCGCCTACTCGGAGCTGACGATCCCGTCCACGCTGGCCGGCATCTGCAACGCCACGTCGCCCCTCTGGGGGATGGCCCTGTCGCTGGTCGCCCTCTCCGAGGACAGGCCGACCCGGGTCCGTGTGGCCGGGCTCGGTCTCGGCTTCCTCGGGGTACTGACGGTGCTGGGTGCGTGGCAGGGCTTCCACGGGCTGGACGCCACGGGGACGGCGATGGCCCTGCTTGCCTCACTGAGCTATCCGGTGGGGTGGATCTACGTCCGCCGGAAGCTGGCGGGAACCGGCGACTCCCACCTGTCGATGACGGGGGCGCAGCTGCTGCTGGCGACGGTTCAGCTGGCCGTCGTGACGCCACTGTCCGCCGGTTTCCCCACGCATGTCTCCCTGGTGCCGCTGCTGGCGATCACCGCGCTGGGGGCGTTGGGTACAGGGCTCGCGGTGCTGATCCAGTACGGGTTGGTCGCCGAGGTCGGCCCGACGACCGCACAGATGGTCACCTACTTCATTCCGGTCATCGCCACGGCAGCGGGGGTGGCGATACTCGGGGAGTCGCTCCGGTGGACGACGCCGGTGGGTGCGGTGATCGTTCTCGCCGGGGCCGCGCTCACACAGGTACGACGGAAGGGCGCCTAGCGGGGAGGGGCGTACGGTAGGTGCGCGACTGCGGGCCGCATGTGGCTCGCCGCGCTCCCCGTGCCTCTCCTAGCCCGCCCTCAGCCGTAGACGCGGGCCGGTGACGGCCGTACCGCCGCTGCCACCGCGTCCGCCAGAGGAGCGATGTCCTCCGCCGTGAGCGTCGAGACCGTGATGCGGATGCCCGGCGGGGACGCGAGGCGGAAGCGGGCGCCCGGAGCGACCGCCCACCCCGCCTGCAGGAGGCGGGCCACCGCGCCGGTCTCGTCGGGGACCGGCACCCACACGTTCATTCCGCTGCGGCCGTGGGCGACGACCCCGTGCTCCGCCAACGCGTCGACCAGCGCGTTCCTGCGGACCCCGTACGACTCCGCCACCGCCGCCCGGTCCACCGCGCCGTCCGTCCACAGCCGGACGACGGTCCGCTGGAGCAGCAGGCTCACCCAGCCCGGGCCCAGGCGCTGACGGCCGCACACCCGGTCGACGGTGACGGTGTCCCCGGCGAGGACGGCGAGGCGCAGGTCGGGGCCGTCGGCTTTGGCGGCGGAGCGGACGAAGGCCCAGTGGCGGGTGACGCCCGCGAGGGGGTGCAGCGGCAGGTCGACGATGCCGTGGCCGTGGTCGTCCTCGATGAGCAGGGTCTGCGGGTGGTCCCGCAGTACCGCGCGCAGGGCACGCGCGCGCGTGGCGGTGACCGAGGCGCCGGTCGGGTTCTGCGCGCGGTCGGTGACGAGCACGGCGCGGGCCCCGGACTCCAGGGCGCGGCGCAGGTCGTCGGGGAGCGGCCCGTCGTCGTCCACGCCGACGGGGGCCGTGCGCAGCCCCAGGGCGGGGACGAGGTCGAGCGCGCTGCCCCAGCCGGGGTCCTCCATGGCGACCGCGTCGCCGGGCCTGAGGTGCGCTGCGAGGACGCGTTCGATGGCGTCCAGAGAGCCGGAGGTCACGGTCAGCGGACCCTCGGGGACGCCGTCGGCGTCGAGTTCGGCGCGGGCGATACGGACGAGGCCCGCGTCGACGGGGTCGTCGCCGTAGAGGACGGGCCGCCGGTCCGCCTGCTCGGCCGCCGCGGCGAGGGCCGGGGCCAGGCGGGGCAGCAGGGCCGGGTCGGGGTTGCCGGTGGACAGGTCGCGGCCCCCCGGGGGGACCTCCACGCGCAGTTCCTCGCGGCCGGTGGTGGCCGGCTTGGGACGGATGCGGCTGCCCCGGCGGCCGGCCGTCTCGATCACCCCGCGTTCACGCAGGATGCGATAGGCGGCCGCGACCGTGTTCGGGTTCACCCCCAGTTGGGCCGCCAACTCCCGCATCGGAGGCAGGTGTTGCCCCGGCTCCAGCTCACCCGCACCGACCGCGCGCTCGACGCCGGCCGCGATCCCGGCTGCGCCACGCCCTTCAATCCGATACTCTCCTAGCACAAAACAAATTATGCACTAGTGCAACATGGATCGCCAGGGAGGGACCCTCATGCAGGGTACGACCGAGGAATCGCGGGCCGCCGCCTACACGCCGACCGACCGCACCGTACCCACGCGCTCCGCGGACCGGGCGTCGTACGACAGGGAACTGGTGCACGCGATACTCGACGAGGGGTACGTCTGCCACCTCGGCTTCGTCCGCGACGGCGCCCCGGTCGTGCTGCCGACCCTCTACGGCCGGGTCGGCGAGCGGCTCTACATCCATGGGTCCACCGGTTCGCGCCCGCTGCGGATGACCGGCCAGGCCGAGCCCGGCCTGCCGGTGTGCCTGACGGTCACCCATGTCGACGGGCTGGTGCTGGCCCGCTCGGCCTTCCACCACTCGATCAACTACCGCTCGGTCGTGGTGCACGGCGTCGCCCGCGAGGTGACCGACCCCGAGGAGCGGCGGCTGGCCCTGGACGCGCTGGTGGACCACGTCGTGCCGGGCCGGGCCGCCGACTCCCGGCCAGCGAACAAGAGGGAGCTTGCCGCCACCGCGGTGATCCGCCTGGACCTGGACGAGGTCTCGGCCAAGGTCCGCGCGGGCGGCGTCAACGACGAGCCCGAGGACCTGTCGCTGCCGCACTGGGCCGGGGTCCTCCCGCTCCGCAAGGGTTACGACACCCCCGTCGCCGACGCCGATCTGGCGGCCGGCGTCGAACTGCCGGACTACCTGGCGGTGCTGTAGGGCGGAGCGGTCACCCCAGGACCGGCCCGCCCGGCAGCGGGCTGGGCGGTCATACCGGGACCGGCTCCCGCCGGCCGGCCCCGCGGGCCTCGCTCACGGCGAGGCCCGCGACCGCGCCGAGCATCAGCAGGGTGCCGGCCGTGGTGGTCGCGGTGAGCCGCTCGCCGAGCAGGACGACGGCGAGCACGGCCGCGGTCACCGGCTCCAGCAGCATGATCACGGAGACGGTGGCGGACCGTACGACGGCCGCTCCCGCGAAGTAGAGCGCGTACGCGAGGGCCGTGGGCACGGCGGCGATGTACAGCAGGAGCCACAGCAGCCGCGCCGGGTGGGCGGTGTGCGGGAGCAGGCCCTCATGCACCGCGAACGGCAGCAGGCACAGCCCGGCCACGGCGAACGCCCACACGGTAGTGTCCGAGGCGTCGGTGCCGCCGTCCCGGCCCCACCACCGCGTGAGCAGGGTCATGGCGCCGTAGCCCGCCGCCGAGGCCAGCGCCAGGAGCACGCCGGCCGGCCGGACGGTCGCGGCCGATCCGCCGAAGGTCAGCACGCCCAGCCCGGCGAGCGCACCGGCGACCGCCAGGACACCGCCGGCGCCGAGCCGCTCCCCGAGCAGCAGCCAGGCCCCGAGTGCGATGAGGACGGGACCCGAGCCCAGGGTGACGACGGTGGCCACGGCGAGCCCGGTCGACTCCACGGCCGCGAAGTACGTGGTCTGGAAAACGGCGAGGCCGAGGCCGGTGGCCACCGCCCGGGTGATCCTGCGGCGCAGGGGTTCCGCCACGGTCGGGCGTACGCGCGGGCGCAGCCCACGGCCGGCCAGGAGCAGCAGAAGACCCAGCGCGCAGCGCCAGAAGGACAGCCCGAAGGCGCCCAGGTCACTGGTCCGGTAGATCAGCGAGGCACCGGCACCGGCGGTGCCCCAGGCCGCACCGGTGATGATCAGATAGAGCAGGCCACGCCCGATGGGCAGGCCAGAAGCAGCGTTCGACAAGGCATTATCTCCGCAGAGGCGCACACAGGAGTGCGAAAGTTCGAGGGCGACCCACTTCGGCGGGGCGCGCGGACTTCATCTGCGGGCAGCACCGTCCAGCCCGGCGCAGGTGCGCCGGGCGAATGACCCGGGGCCCGCCTCAGGCGGCCGGGGGCGGAAGGACGAGCGCGTTCGACGGCATGAACCGGAACCCTATGCGGCGGTGCCGCGGGCGGACAACTCCCTTTCCGCGCCGCCCGGGGCGACCGGCGCCGGGGAACCCTTGGCGGGGGTCGAGGACTGGGCGATGAACGCGCCGACCAGGACGACCGCGCCACCGGCGACCTGCGGCGCCGACAGGTGCTCGCCGAGCAGCACCCAGGCCAGCACGGTCGCGATCACCGCCTCCAGGCAGGCGACCACCCCGGCGACCTGGGGGGACAGCCGCCGCACGGACAGCACGCCGGTGATGTACGCGATCACCGTCGCGATCAGCACGATCCAGGCCAGCAGGGCGACGGCCGGTACGGCGGTGCCGTTCAGGTGCGCGGAACCCGCAAGCACCGACCAGTCCATGCTCCAGGGGCGGGCGACGACCGTCAGCACGACGGCACCGACGAGCAGTCCGTAGGCGATGACGCCGAGCGGGTCCGGGGCTTCGTCGCCCGCGTCGCTGCCCTGGTCGGACAGGACGAAGTAGCCGACCTGGCAGCAGGCGGCGCCGAGCGCGCACAGCAGGCCCAGCGCGTCGAAGCTCAGCCCCGACCAGACCTCCACCACGCAGGCCAGGCCGCCCGCCGCGAGGACCACGCCGAGCGCGGCGGCGCGTGTCACGGGCCGCCGCTGCACGAGCCGCACCCAGCCCAGTACCAGGGCGGGAGCCAGGTACTCGACGAGCAGTGCCACGCCCACCGGGATGCGGGAGAGCGCGGCGAAGTAGCAGGCCTGCACACCGGCGACGGCGAGCAGCCCGAATCCGGCGAGCAGTGCGGGACGGCGGCGGGGCAGGGCGCGGTGCCGCACGGCGACCGGCAGCATGACCAGCGCGGCTCCGGCCACCCTCAGCCACACCACGTGCACCGGGTCGAGACCCGCCTCGATCAACGGCTTGGCGGCCACTCCGGACCCGCCGAAGGCCAGCGCCGAGGCGAGCGCGAGACCGAGCCCCGTGCCCTTGCCGTGGCTGCCCTGACTGCTCTCTGACGTACGCACCGGCACATGATGCCAGGCAACGACAGGAGCGTCACTCTCTTTGACACCTGTCTCAGCTGCTGGACGGCCGGTGCGTCAGCAGGTCGCACCGCCGCCGCCGACGTATTCCCCGCCGCCGGCCTCGGTCCGGGCGGGCAGCTCGCGGGCGGGGATGCCGGCGCGTTCCAGGACCTCGACGGCGCGGGACTGCGGGTCCGTGAGGAGCGCGGCGAACAGATCGGTGCCGGTGACGCGGCCCTCGCCACGCCGCCGGGCGCGCCCGCGCGCCTCCGCCAGCGCGGCGGCCGCGACAGGGGACCAGCTGCCGCCGTCTCGCGCTTCGCCGCCGCGAGGGCTGGGGAGGGCTGGAGTGGTGAGGGGGGCTGGAGCGGGGACGACGGCGATCGCCCCGGAGTCCTCCACACCGCCCTGCCAGCGCAGGCCGTAGCCGATGCTGCGCTGCACGAGATAGCCGAGCAGTCGGGCGAGCCGCGCGGGCCCGCCGACGGCAGCGCGGACCTCGGGGTCGTGCTCCAGGAGGGAGTGGAGCAGATGGGCGGTGTCGATCTGCCGGTCCCCGTCCCGGACGGCCCTGCGGCGGGCAGCGGCGACCACCGCTGCCAGCTCGGCGCCGAGCCCGGCATCGTCGTCCATGTGCGCAGTCGCCTCGTCAGGGGTGGTGCGGCGGGCTGTACGGGGTTGCACATCCCCACCTCATCAGCCGCAAAGGGCCGAGTCATCCACAGGGGGAACCATCTGCGCGTCCCACACAGAGTGGACATCGCCGTCCGCGATCTCATCCTTACGGAGGAGATCCGGCCGATCTGCCGCCACGGCGCGCGCCGCCTTGCCATGCGCCCCTGCCTGCACCCACCCCGCGCCGCCGTACGTCCGACACGGGCGGAAAGAGCCGGCGCGAGTGCCGTCTTGTGGCGCTGCCGGCCGCGGACGGCAAGCAGTACGTGCACCGGGTCCACGCGCCCGGACGCGCTGCTCGCCGACCTGTCCCGGGAGGCCTGGCACTGCCACGACGAGAGCGCCCGTCCGCGCGCGTGGGACCCGTTCGACGCGGCGGTCATACGGCGGCTGGGGGGCTGACCACGCCGATCGCTCAGCGTTTCTGACCGTTCATCAGTATTGAATGTTCACGCCCCTGCCGTTACGTTCCGCGACACCGTAGCCCGCTTGCCCGATCCGAAGGGGTGGCCGCATGGCCGAAGTCAGCGCGGAGGCACGCATCCAGGCGCCCGCCGAGAGGGTGTGGGCCCGGCTCACCGACTGGCCGTCGTACGGGGAGTGGAACGCGACCCACACCAGCTTTCCCCACGGCGGCCCGGAGACCCTGGCCGTGGGCGGGACCTTCCAGGAGAACATGAAGCTCATGGGCTTCCCGGCGGAGGTCGACTGGACCATCGAGGAACTGGAGCCGGCCCGGGTTTTCGCCGTGCGCGGCAAGGGCCCGATGGCGGTGACCGTCGCAACGCGCTACACGCTCACACCCGACGGGGACGCCACCACCGTCCGGATCGACGGCGAGTTCACCGGTGCCGCCGTGTCACTCATGGCGGGCAGGCTCAAGGACTCGGCGACGGCCGCCCTGAACGAGTCGCTGCGCAAGCTGGGCGACATGGTGGCCTGAACCGGGACACACGAAGGCGCCCCGCGCGGATACCGCGCGGGGCGCCCTGGTCGCCGTACCAGCCTCAGTGCTCGTCGGCGAGGATGAGGTACAGCTTCTTGCGGGCGTCGTTGATGACGGTGAGCGCCTTCTCCCGCTGCTCCTTGCTGCCGGTCTTCCAGACCTGGCCGAAGGCCTCCATCAGACCGAAGCCGGCCTGCCGGATCTCCGTAAGGGCCTCCCAGTCCACCCCGCGCGAGGCCTCTTCCCAGGGGGCGTCCGGACCCCCCTCGGCGGCGCTGCGGCCGCTGTCGGTGAGAGAGAAGAGCTTCTTGCCGCCCTCGTTCACGTTGGTGATCAGGCCCTCGTCCTCCAGCAGCTGGAGCGTCGGGTAGACCGAGCCGGGGCTGGGTTTCCACGCGCCGCCGCTGCGTTCGGCGATCTCCTGGATCATCTCGTAGCCGTGCATGGGCCGGTCCCGGAGCAGGGCCAGGATCGAGGCACGCACGTCACCGCGCCGCGCCCGCCCCCTGGGGCCTCCACGCCCCCGCGGCCCCCAGGGCCCGGGACCGAAACCGGGCCCGCCCGGGCCGAAGCCCGGACCTCCCGGCCCGAAGGGACCGAAGGCGGCCCGTCGGCCGTCGAATCCACCCATGCCCCGCCGACCGGGGCCCTCGTGCCGATGTCCACGCTCGAATCCGTGGGTACGCATCGCGATCACTCCATCCCATCGATGATCTGTCACTATGCATCGCGTACCGTTCGCGATGTTTCAACGATATATCGGAAACCCATCGCATGGCAAGCACCCCTCCTCGAGATCACCGTCGCCGGCCGCGTGTGTGCCTCCGGTGCAGCGTCTGCATGGGAACGCGCCCCTCAGGAAGCGATCAGGAACCGGGAGCCGGGACCGGACGGCGCCGGTGCCGGCCTCACCGACCTCGGCGACTGCTGGAGGAGCGCACGCTGGAACGTGCCCTGGAGGGGGTCAGGAGCGTGGTGCGGCCGGGGAAGCAGGCTGTCGCGGCGGTGGCCGAGGCCTCGGCGCACTGGTCCTTCCCGAACACGACCGTGCGCAGTCGGCTGCTGGAGACCGGCGGGTCCTCGATCACTGCGCAGCTGGCAGCCCGACGAATACCGGCGGGTCGTACGACCGCTGCCGCCGCACGGTCTCCTCGACGGCACGCCTGTTCTCCCTGTGGCGGGCGTACGCGCTGGCGTGCGGCGGGCCGCGGGTGCCGCGGGCGTTCCACGTCGTGGATGTGTCGTTCGGTGGCGCCCAGCCCGCCCCATGGCTGCCGACGCGCGCGACCGCCGGGCGGGAAACAGTCCGGTGGTCGTGAATTGGCCTTGGTCCGGGGGCCGGCGCAACCACTAGCGTCAGCGCCATGCGCATGCGAATCGTGGACGCCTTCACCGACCGCCCCTTCACCGGCAACCCCGCCGGAGTCCTGCTCCTGGACGACGCCTTCCCGGACGACGACTGGCTCCAGAACGTCGCCATGGAGGTCAACCACGCCGAGACAGCGTTCGCGCACCGGCTACCCGGGGGGGGAGAGGCGGACTGGGCGCT
Source organism: Streptomyces sp. NPDC006314 (assembly GCF_040613075.1). NCBI lineage: Bacteria > Bacillati > Actinomycetota > Actinomycetes > Kitasatosporales > Streptomycetaceae > Streptomyces > Streptomyces sp. NPDC006314. Next base: position 329,014 of record NZ_JBEXRL010000008.1, read on the forward strand.
GCGCTGGTTCACGCCCGTCGCCGAGGTCGCGATGTGCGGTCACGCCACGCTCGCCACGGCCCACGTCCTGTACACCACCGGCGGCCACGAGGGTCCGGTGCGGTTCGCCACGCGCAGCGGAGTGCTCATCGCCACGCCCGCCGAGGACGGTTCGGTCACGCTCGACTTCCCGACCGCCCCGCTCACCCCGGTCGAGGTCCCGGCCGGGGTCGCCGAGGCACTGGGCGCGGAACCGGCCGCCGCCTTCGACACCGGCCCGAACGTCGGCGACCTGCTGGTGGAGCTGGCCGACGAGAAGACCGTCCTCGGCCTCTCCCCCGACCACAGGGCCCTCGGCGCCTACTCCCCGCGCGGCATCATCGCCACCGCCCGCGCCGAGGACCCGTCCCGCGGGTACGACTTCGTCTCCCGCTGCTTCTTCCCGAACGTCGGCATCGACGAGGACCCGGTCACCGGCAGCGCCCACACCGCCCTCGCCCCGCACTGGGCCGCCCGCCTGGGCCGCGACGACCTCACGGGACTCCAGGCGTCCCGCCGCACCGGGCTGGTCCGCACGGGGCTGCGGGGCGAGCGCACCCTGCTCACCGGCCGCGCGGTCACGGTCATCGAAGGCGAACTGCGCGCCTGAACGGCCTCGTCGGCGGTCCTCAGGCCGTCGGCAACCAGCCCACCTTGCCCGCGAGCAGGGCGTAGCCGACGAAGGCGCCGATGTCGAGCAGGGAGTGCGCGACGACCAGCGGGCCGACCCGGCCCCAGCGACGGTACAGCCAGACGAACACCACGCCCATCACCATGTTGCCGAGGAAGCCGCCGACACCCTGGTAGAGGTGGTACGAGCCGCGCAGGACCGCACTGGCCACCAGTGCGGTCCCCGGCGTCCAGCCCAGCCGGTCCAGCCTGCGCAGCAGATAGCCGACGACGATGACCTCTTCGAGGATCGCGTTCTGCAGGGCGGAGAGGATCAGCACCGGGTACTTCCACCACACGTCGGGCAGCGCCTCGGGCACGACGGTGAGATTGAAACCGAGGCCGCGTGCGGCCAGGTAGAAGGCGATGCCGGTGCTGCCGATCACAGCGGCGATCCCGGCCCCCCGGGCCAGGTCGGGCCGGGGGCGGGTGCGGTCGAAGCCCAGCGTCCGCAGACTCTGGCCCTCGCGCAGCAGCAGGTGGGCGACGAGGGCCACGGGGACCAGCGCGGTGGCGATGCCGAAGAGCTGCCAGGCGAGGTCGAGCCACGGGCGGCCGGGCGCGGCGGAGGCGTTGAGGGTGGCCGCCTGGTCCTTGAGGCCGCCCGGCTTGGTGACCGAGCCGACGAAACTGATCAGCGCGGAGACTCCGCTCGCCCCCAGTGAGAGCCCGAGGACGAGCAGCGTCTCGTCCCGCAGGATCCGCCGCGGGTCACGCTCCCGCGCCACGGAGTCGCTCACCGAGTCAGCCTCCACCTGCACCCCTGCCTCCAGCCGGCTCATGGACCCACGGCCCCTTTCGCCTGGCAAGGATCGCAGAAGCGGAGGTGGCCGCCGCGCACCGGGCTGCTGCCAGGGCGGCACACCTGTCACGCACGGTCAGCTCCTGGCCGCCGCGCTCTTGCCCGCCGTGACGGCGCTCAGCCCCCGCGGCATGGACCGGCGGCCTCCACGGCGCTCAACCCGCGGCGCGGACCGGTGGTCGGCACCCGCCTCGGCCTCGGTGAGCCCCGCGACCGCTCCGGCCCGCGCCCCGCACCGTCGGTTCTCATCCCAGCGGCACCGGCTCCGGCAGGCCCACCGGCCAGGTGTGCACCGGCTCACCGACGTGCATCAGCTCGGCATAGCGCCGCGTCGTCGCCGCCAGGGCCGCATCGCGGGTGAGGCCCTGCTCGAGCGCCCGGTGGAAGGTGGCCGCCTGCCAGGACGCGCCGTTGACCCGTCGCCGGCAGCGTTCCTCGATGACGCCCAGGTAGAGGTCCCGGTCGGCGGCCTCGACGCCCCATGCGTCCAGTCCGGCGGAGGCCAGTGGCAACAGTTCGTCGCGGACCAGGGTGACGGCGTCGACCTCGCCCGTGCCGCCGTAGCGTCCCCGCCGGGGCCACACGAAACGCGCGTCGATCCCGTACCGGCACGCCGCGTCGAAGTTGGCCTCGGCCACGGCGAAGGGCAGCCGGGTCCACACCGGCCGCGAGTCCTCGGCTAGGGCACGCACCAGGCCGTAGTAGAAGGCCGCGTTGGCGATCACGTCGGTGATGGTCGGTCCGGCCGGCAGCACCCGGTTCTCCACCCTGAGGTGCGGGACACCGTCCGCGATGCCGTACACCGGCCGGTTCCAGCGGTAGATCGTGCCGTTGTGCAGGGCGAGTTCGGCGAGCTTGGGTACGCCGCCCGCGTCCAGCACCTCCAGCGGCTCCTCGTCGTCGCACAGCGGCAGCAGGGCCGGGAAGTAGCGCAGGTTCTCCTCGAACAGGTCGTAGGCGGAGGAGATCCACCGCTCCCCGAACCAGGTGCGCGGTCGTACCCCCTGTGCCTGCAGCTCGGGCGGCCGGGTGTCGGTGGACTGCAGAAACAGTGGCGGCCGGGACTCGCACCACAGCTCGTGACCGAAGAGGAACGGCGAGTTGGCGCCGACGGCTATCTGCGCGGCGGACGCCACCTGCGCCGCGTTCCACACGTCGGCGAACCGGCCCGGTGTCACCTGGAGGTGCAGCTGGACGGAGGTGCAAGCGGCCTCGGGGACGATCGACTTGGAGGTGCAGACGAGGTGCTCCACGCCGTCGATGTCGAGCCGGAAGTCCTCCCCGCGCGCGGCCACGATCTGGTCGTTCAGCAGGGTGTAGCGGTCGACCTCGGAGAGGTTGGAGGAGACCAGGTCGTCCCGGTCCAGCGTGGGCAGGATGCCGATCATGACGATTCCCGCGTCCACCTCACCGGCCTTCCGGTCGGCGTACGCGAGAGAGGTACGGAGTTCCTCGGCGAGCCGGTCGAATACCCTGCCGCCCAATCGGTGTGGCGCAATGTTCACTTCCAGGTTGAACATGGCGAGTTCTGTTTGGAAGTCACGGCTCGCGATGCGCTCGAGTACCTGTCCGTTCAACATTTTCGGCATGCCGTCGGAGCCCGCGAGATTCAATTCGATCTCCACCCCCATGAGGTTCTTGGGGCGGTCGAATCGCTTCTCGACCAGCAGTCGCTCCAGTCCCGTCAGGCACTTTTGGAGCTTTTCGCGGTAGCGCTGGCGATCGGACAGGTCGAACTGCCCTGCCACGACCTTCTCCCCCATCGAAGTGTCCTTCCTCGGATGGGCGGGCCGATGATCCGGCCGCCGGGCTCCCGGGTCAGGTGGGATGATGCCCAGCGGAAGCGATCGATAACGTCCCGCGCGGGCCCGACGCCCGCTACTCTGTCGAATGTTCCCCGCGGCACATTCACGGGGCATGCCGCAACGTGCACCTTCGAGTGCCCCGAACGCCTCGTGAAAAACGCCGACGACATTCGGCCGACCGCTACCGGCGCGTATCGCCAGGTCAGCATCGAGGAGCGCGTGCGAGAATCGGGATGAGTCCCGCAAATCGACGGCCCGATAGCGCCTTGCGCTACTTACCGAAATCGGATAGCCGAAACTACGGCCGAACATGCGTCGTATAAACTTCGCCCACAAGGCAGAAGGTTGGCGCCCTCGGTCCTGGTTCCTGCCGTGTTCCTGCCGTCACCACGACGGGCGGCGGGCCGAGCCGCACCTCGTTCACCGACCCGGGCCCCCACCCCTCCGGCCTTTCCGTGAGCAGACAGCGCCGTCCGCCCCACCCTCCTCGCGCCGCCGCGCCTGTCGACTGAGAGGCGACCCACATGCCGCTGCACGTGCCCCCTGCCCCCGCGCCCGCCCTGCGCTCCGTCCTCACCGCCCTCGGCTCTCCGACCGCGGTCCGTGAGGCCCGTACTCCTTCCCTGCGCGCCGCGCAGGGCCCGGCGACACCCGAACTCCCACTGCCCGTCCATGTGCTGGACCGGATCACCGCCCAAGGCCTGTCCGCGACACGACTGGCCGGCTGGCGCTTCCTGATCCGCTGCGGCGACCGGGCGGTGGCCGCGGCGGAGACCATGCTCACCCCCGACGGCTGGACCTTCTCGCACTTCTTCGAGGGCCCGTACGTCGCCTCCACCGAGCGCGCCCTGCAGCAGGCGGAGACGCTGCAACAGCCGTACCAGGCACGCTTGCTGTCCGTGCCCGGTCTGTACATGCTCACCCTGTGGCTGCACGGCGACTGCGCCGCCGACGGCTCGGAGGGCCACCCGGCCGCCACCGATCTGCTCGTCCCGCTGGCCCCGGCACCGCCCGGCATATCGGCGCACCGGCCCTTCCGGGTCGCCGAGTTGCTTCCGGTGCTGACCCATCGGGCGACTCCCCTCCCCTTGCTCGGCTCACCTGCCTGAACGACACCCGCGTACCCCGCTGCCCGGAAGGGAAGCGGGGTACGACTGTTTTCGCCGGGCGGCGCCGTGCGGACTAGCCCGTTCCGACCACGGCGAACCACCCAAAGGGACAGTGCAGTTGGACTGAACCGTCCGTGTGGGTGACGCGTCCTCAACTGAGAGAAGCGGTGCTGCGAAATCCCTGCGGAATGACGCCCAGAGGGCAACACTGGGTTCCGACCGACTTATCACCACGGGGGACGGACATGACCACGACACAGCGAAAGATCCCACCCATGTGCCAGCACCAGCCACCGTGCCCGCCAGCCGAGTCCGCCGACCGGGAGTCCGCCCGCCTCGTGGCGCACCACCCGGAGCAGGGATGGAGTCTGCTGTGCAACGGCGTCCTCCTCTTCGAGGACACCGGTGAGCTGCTGCCCGACGGCCGGATCATCGCTCCGCACCGCCCGCTCGGTGCGGAGCGGGTGATGACCGCCGCCTGAGCACGGCGCGAGCGACCTGAGGGGCCGGCCCGCACACATCCGGTGCGCACCGGCCCCGACGTGTGTCCGGGGTCGGCTACCGACCGTACTCGGACATCACCGCAGCGCCGCGACGCACGGCCGGGCGGGCCTGGATGAGGTCCGGTAACGGCTCGCCCGCTGGGCCGGACTTCTCCTCGGTCGCGGGCAGCCGCACCCGCCTTCGAGTCCGAGACGTGCCCGCGGCATGGTGCCAGTCCTTGTCTGTGGAAGTTCACCCCTTGGTGGCGCCGGCGGTGAGACCCTACCGCCCCGGCTGGTCGAATCACCCGTGCGGGAGTGGGATGGAAGGAGGAGCGAGGGCCTCGCCGGCGGGCACGCCCGCGGGAGCCACCCGGTGACGCCCCTGCGCAACGAACGGTGGAGTCATGTCCGGTTACGACACCTCGGCGACCCCCGCCCGTGTGGTGGTCGGTGTGAGCGGTTCTCTGGGCAGCGTCACGGCCCTGCGGCGGGCCACCGCGCTGGCCCGCCGACTGGGAGCCGACCTATGGCCGGTGCTGGCCTGGGAACCACCGGGCGGTGATCCCGCCGCACGACGCTCCCCCGCCGCCGGTCTGCCGGTCGAGGAGTGGCAACGGCTGGCCAAGCAGCGGCTGGCCTCGGTACTGGACGAGATCTTCGGGGCGGGCGGCCCCGGTGTGCCGATGCACCCGGTCATCGTCCGCGGCACCCCGGGCCGGGCGCTGGTGGCGACCGCGGACCGGGAGAACGACGTGCTGGTGGTGGGTGCGGGGCGGCGCGGCCTCCAGCGCGCCTTCTCCGGCCGGGTCTCCCGGCACTGCCTGGCCCACGCCGTCTGCCCGGTCCTGGCGGTGCCCCCCTCCCCCCTGGAGACCGAGCTGCTGTCCGTCCACCGGCGCAACACCTGGCATCGGCGCATGGATACGCGGGGGTTGTGAGAGCGGCCCGGCGCCGGATGACCGAAGAGGCCGCTCCGCCCCCGTGCCGGACTTGTGCCGGAAAGCGGAGGCGTGACACCCAACGGCCAACCCACGTCCGCGGTTCCCGGCGCTTGGCCCTATCGTGACCGGCATGCAGTCCTACACGATCGGCCAGGCGGCTCGGCTGCTCGGCGTGAGTCCGGACACCGCCCGCCGCTGGGCCGACGCGGGCCGGATGGCCACGCACCGCGACGACGCCGGCCGGCGTCTCATCGACGGCCGCGATCTCGCCGCGTTCTCGGTCGAACTGGCCAAGGCGGGCGGCGGCGAGGAGGACGCCCCCTACACCTCCGTACGCAACGCCTTCCCCGGCATCGTCACCGCGATCAAGCTGGGGGATGTCGCCGCCCAGGTGGAGATCCAGGCGGGCCCGCATCGGCTGGTGTCACTGCTGACCCGCGAAGCGGTCGAGGAACTGGGCCTTGAGGTCGGCATGGAGGCCACCGCGCGCGTGAAGTCGACCAACGTGCACATCGACCGTGTCTGACCGGCCGGCTGCCGCCACTGGCGCTCTCCGGCGACGGCCCGGCACTTCGGGCCTTCGGTTCACCGAGCTGTCGCTGCCGTAGGGGCGCGTCGGCGAAGGGCGGGAACCGGTGGTGCGGGATGCCGCCGGTCGCGCGCTCGAAGCTGACGTTCGTCATGCCGCGTGCCGGCGCGGCAGGTCCGGCACGGTCAGCCGGGCGGGTCGTACCAGACGCCGGGCGAAGGACCGCACCCGCCGGGGTACCGTACAAACGCACATGCAAGCTGCACGCCATAAGCACGCGGCTCATGCGATGCGACAGGAGACTTGTTCCTCGCAGATGCGGCACTATCATCGCCGCATGGCCGATGCCCGGCCGTCAGGGCGCGACCGTCGTTCACAGAACCTGAGGAGGAGATCCGTGATGACCCGTTCCGTGCGCCGGACCCGGCGGATGCTGCGGCTGGCCGGTGCGGGGGCGGCCGCTCTGATGGCACTCAGCGCCTGCTCCGCGTCATCCGACTCGAAGGACTCCTCCGGTTCGTCGGGCACGTCGGCATCCCCGCAGCTGTCCGGCACGGTCACCGTGTTCGCGGCCGCGTCCCTGAAGGAGAGCTTCACGACCCTGGGCAAGCGGTTCGAGCACCAGCATCCGGGCACCGAGGTCAGCTTCAGCTTCGGCGGCAGCGACACGCTCGCCGCGAACATCACCGGCGGAGCCCCGGCGGACGTCTTCGCCGCCGCCAGCCCCAAGACCATGACGATCGTGACGGACAAGAAGGAGGCTGTCGGCAGGCCGGCCACCTTCGTCCGCAACCAACTGGAGATCGCCACCCTGCCGGGCAACCCGCACAAGGTGGCCTCCCTCAAGGACCTCACCGCGTCCGGCCTGAAGGTCGTCCTGTGCGACAGGACCGTGCCGTGCGGCGCCGCCGCCCAGAAGGCCCTGGACGCCGGGCGGCTCAAACTCACCCCGGTCTCCTACGAGCAGGACGTGAGGGGCGCCCTGACCAAGGTGGAGCTGAGGGAGGCCGACGCGGCTGTGGTGTACAGGACCGATGTGAGGGCCGCGGGTGACAGGGTGGAGGGCGTGGAGTTCCCCGAGTCCGCCAAGGCGATCAACGACTACCCGATCGCCCTGCTGAAGAACGCGCAGAACGCCGAGGCCGCCAAGGCGTTCATCGCTCTCGTGCAGTCCGCCGAGGGCCAGAAGGTGCTGGTCGAGGCCGGGTTCCTCAAGCCGTGACCTCGCTCCCCGACCCCGGTGCCGCCACCGGCCCCCGCACGGGCCGGCCGCGGCGCCACCGCGTCGGCGCCGGGGGCCGACGCGGCGGGGTGCCGTTGCCGCTGCTGCTGCCCGGCGTGCTGGCCCTGGCGTTCCTGCTGCTGCCCCTGCTCGCGCTGCTCCTGCGGGCGCCCTGGCGCAGCCTGCCGGACCAGCTGACCAGCACCGAGGTGTGGCAGGCGCTCCAGCTGTCCCTGGTCAGCGCCACCGCGGCGACCGCCGTGAGCCTGGTCCTCGGCGTGCCGCTGGCCTGGCTGCTCGCCCGCACGGACTTCCCCGGCCGAGGTCTCGTGCGCGCTCTGGTGACGCTGCCCTTGGTCCTCCCGCCGGTCGTCGGCGGCGTGGCCCTGCTCCTCGCGGTGGGCCGCAACGGCGTCATCGGCACGTGGCTGGACGCCTGGTTCGGTGTCACGCTGCCGTTCACCACCGCCGGGGTCGTGATCGCGGAGGCGTTCGTCGCGATGCCGTTCCTGGTGATCAGCGTCGAGGGCACCCTGCGCGCCGCCGACCCGCGCTACGAGGAGGCGGCCGCCACGCTCGGCGCGTCGCGCTTCACCGCGTTCCGCCGGGTCACACTGCCGCTGATCGCACCCGGCATCGCGGCGGGCGCCATGCTGGCCTGGGCCCGCGCCCTCGGCGAGTTCGGCGCGACGATCACTTTCGCGGGCAACTTCCCCGGCCGCACCCAGACCATGCCCCTCGCGGTGTACCTCGCCCTGCAGAACGATCCCGAGGCCGCCATCTCGCTCAGCCTGGTGCTGCTGGCCGTGTCGATCGCGGTGCTGGCCGGGCTCAGGGACCGTTGGATGACGGCATCATGACGAACACCCGGCCCCCGGCCACTGATGGCACCGAGCCTCCACAGAAACCGCCCGTACCCGCGGCCACCGACGGCACTGAACTCCCACAGGGGCCGGGTGCACGCGATGCAGATGGTGCCGGTGGCAGTGCTGGTGGTGATGGTGGTGCTGGTGGGGAATCGGTCCCGGCCGAAGGCCGGCCACCCACCACACGACCGCACCCGGCGTCCGACCGCGCGGCACCGTCCACCGAGGGCCTCGACGCGCACCTCGTCGTCGACCGCGCCGTCTTCCGCCTCGATGTCACGCTCGCCGCCGCCCCCGGCGACGTCGTCGCGCTCCTCGGCCCCAACGGCGCCGGTAAGACCACCGCCCTGCGCGCCCTCGCCGGCCTTGTCCCGCTCTCCGGGGGCCATCTGCGCCTGGATGGCGCCTCGCTGGAGCGCACGCCCCCGGAGTCCCGCCCGGTCGGCGTGGTCTTCCAGGACTACCTGCTCTTCCCGCACCTGTCCGCCCTGGACAACGTGGCGTTCGGACCGCGCTGCCAGGGCGCGGGCAAGTCGGAGGCCCGCGCCCGCGCCGCGGCATGGCTGGACCGCATGGGCCTCGCCGACCACGCGGACGCCAGGCCACGCCGGCTCTCCGGCGGCCAGGCCCAGCGCGTCGCCCTCGCCCGCGCCCTGGCCACCCGCCCCCGGCTGCTGCTCCTGGACGAGCCGCTCGCGGCCCTGGACGCCCGCACCCGCCTGGAGGTCCGGGCCCAGCTCCGCCGCCATCTGGCCGAGTTCGAGGCGGTCGCCGTCCTCGTCACGCACGATCCGCTGGACGCCATGGTGCTGGCGGACCGGCTGGTGGTCGTCGAGCACGGCCGGGTCGTCCAGGAGGGCACCCCGTCCGACATCGCCCGTCATCCCCGGACCGACTACATCGCGCAGCTCGTCGGCCTCAATCTCTACCGGGGACAGGCCGCGGGGCACACGGTACGGCTCGACGCCGGGCCCTCGATCACCACGACGGAGGAGCTGTCCGGGCCGGTGTTCGTGGCGTTCCCACCCTCCGCGGTGACCCTGTTCCGGGACCGGCCCACGGGAGCCAGCGCCCGTAACCTGTGGCGCTGCGAGGTCGCGGGCCTGGAGCCGCACGGCGACCAGATCCGCGCCGACCTCACCGGCGCGCTCCCCCTCGCCGCCGACCTCACCACCCTCGGCGCCGCCGAACTCGACCTGCGCCCCGGCTCGCCGGTATGGGCGACGGTCAAAGCGGCGCAGACGCATGCATACCCGGCCTGAACGTCCTCCCGCACTACGGTGGGGGGCCATGACCCTGAGCATCCGCAACCAGCTTCCCGGCACCGTCACCGAGGTGCACCCCGGCGACGTCATGGCGACCGTCAACGTCCGGCTGGCCGGCGGCCAGACCCTCACAGCGGCCATCACCCTGGAGGCCGTCGAGCAACTCGGCCTCACCCCGGGTGACCCGGTGAGGGCCTTGGTGAAGTCGACAGAGGTCTCCCTCGCCACCAGCCGGACCGAGGGCCTGTCGATCCGCAACCAGCTCCCCGGCACGGTCACCCGCCTCGTGCTCGGCGAAGCCATGGCGACCGTGAAGGTCACCGTGGACGGCGGCGAACTGACCGCCGCGATCACCAAGGACGCGGCCGGTGACCTCGGCCTTTTCGTGGGCTCCGATGTCGTCGCCCTGATCAAGTCGACGGAGGTCGCGCTGGCCACGGCGAAGCAGACCTGAGGCCTGGTCGGACACGGCGCGGCGAAACGCGAGGGCCCCGCCCAGGCACGGACGGGGCCCTCACACGCTCGCTCAGTCCTCGTACGCGTCCAGCGGCGGGCAGGAGCACACCAGGTTGCGGTCACCGAAGGCCTGGTCGATACGGCGCACCGGCGGCCAGTACTTGTCGGCCACCGAGACGCCGGCCGGGAAGACGGCCTCCTCGCGGCTGTAGGCGTGCGTCCACTCCCCGCCGAGCGCGGCGGCGGTGTGCGGGGCGCCCCGCAGCGGGTTGTCCTCCGCGGGCCATTCCCCAGAGCCGACCTTCTCGATCTCGGCGCGGATGGCGATCATCGCGTCGCAGAACCGGTCCAGCTCGGTGAGGTCCTCCGACTCGGTCGGCTCGATCATCAGCGTGCCGGCCACCGGGAAGGACATGGTCGGCGCGTGGAAGCCGTAGTCGATCAGGCGCTTGGCCACGTCGTCCACGCTCACGCCGGTCGCCTTGGTCAGCGGGCGCAGGTCGATGATGCACTCGTGCGCGACGAGGCCGCCGGGGCCGGTGTAGAGCACCGGGTAGTGCGGCTCCAGGCGCTTGGCGATGTAGTTCGCCGAGAGCACGGCGACCTGCGTGGCCCGCTTCAGGCCCTCGCCGCCCATCAGTCGGACGTACGCCCACGAGATCGGCAGGATGCCCGCGGAACCCCACGGCGCCGCCGAGATCGGGCCGACGCCCGTCTCGGGGCCGGCCGCCGGCTGCAGAGGGTGGTTGGGCAGGTACGGCGCCAGGTGCGACCGGACGGCCACCGGGCCGACACCCGGGCCGCCGCCACCGTGCGGGATGCAGAAGGTCTTGTGCAGATTCAGGTGGGAGACGTCACCACCGAAGTGGCCCGGCTTGGCCAGGCCGACCAGGGCGTTGAGGTTGGCACCGTCGACGTAGACCTGGCCGCCGGCCTCGTGCACCTGAGCGCAGATGTCGGCCACGTGCTCCTCGAACACACCGTGCGTCGACGGGTAGGTGATCATGAGCACCGCGAGTTCGTCGCGGTACTGCTCGATCTTCGCCCGCAGGTCGTCGACGTCGATCTCGCCGTCCTCGGCCGTCTTGACGACGACGACCTTCATGCCGGCCATCACGGCGCTGGCCGCGTTCGTGCCGTGCGCGGAGGACGGGATCAGGCACACCGTGCGCTGCTCGTCGCCGTTGGCGCGGTGGTAGCCGCGTACGGCCAGCAGACCGGCCAGCTCGCCCTGCGAACCGGCGTTCGGCTGGAGCGAGACCTTGTCGTAGCCGGTGACCTCGGCGAGACGTTCCTCCAACTCGCGGATGAGCGTGAGGTAGCCCTCGGCCTGCTCGGCGGGCGCGAAGGGGTGCAGCTGGCCGAACTCGGGCCAGGTGACCGGCTCCATCTCGGTGGTCGCGTTGAGCTTCATGGTGCAGGAGCCCAACGGGATCATGCCGCGGTCGAGCGCGTAGTCGCGGTCGGCGAGCTTGCGCAGGTAGCGCAGCATCGCGGTCTCGGAGCGGTGTTCGTGGAAGACCGGGTGGGTCAGGTAGTCGTCGGTGCGCAGCAGGGCCTCGGGCAGGGCCTCCTCGGCCGCGGCGTCCAGCGCCTCGATGTCGCCCTCGACACCGAAGGCGGAGAAGACCGCGCTCAGCTGGGCCCGGTTGGTGGTCTCGTCGCAGGACAGGGAGACGTGGTCGGCGTCGACCGGTCGCAGGTTGACGCCGTTGTCGCGGGCGGCGGCGACGATCTCGGCGGCCTTGCCCGGCACGCGCGCGGTGACGGTGTCGAAGTAGGTGCCGTGGACGATCTCCACGCCGCCGGCCTTCAGGCCCTCGGCGAGGATCGTGGCGTAGCGGTGGGTGCGGCGGGCGATGGTCCGCAGCCCCTCCGGCCCGTGGTAGACGGCGTACATGCCGGCCATGACGGCGAGCAGCACCTGGGCGGTGCAGATGTTGCTGGTGGCCTTCTCACGGCGGATGTGCTGCTCACGCGTCTGGAGCGCGAGCCGGTAGGCCCGGTGCCCGTCGGCGTCGACCGAGACGCCCACGAGCCGGCCCGGCAGGCTGCGCGCGAACTTCTCCTGCACCGCCATGTAGCCCGCGTGCGGCCCACCGAAGCCCATCGGCACACCGAAGCGCTGGGTGGTACCGACGGCGATGTCCGCGCCCAGCTCGCCCGGCGAGGTCAGCAGGGTCAGCGCGAGCAGGTCGGCGGCGACGGTGACGAGGGCGCCCAGCTGGTGCGCCTGGTCGATGACCGGCTTGATGTCGCGTACGGCACCGGAGGCGCCCGGGTACTGGATCAGCACGCCGTTGATCTCGCGCTCGGCGATCTCGGCCGGGATGCCGTCGCTGAGGTCGGCGACGACGACCTCCAGGCCGGTCGGCTCGGCGCGGGTCTCGATGACGGCGATGGTCTGCGGCAGCGCGTCCGCGTCGACCAGGAACAGGCCCTTCTTGTTCCTGCCCATGCGCCGGGACAGCGCCATCGCCTCTGCGGCGGCCGTGCCCTCGTCCAGCAGGGAAGCGCCGGAGGTGGGCAGACCGGTCAGCTCGGCGACCATGGTCTGGAAGTTCAGCAGGGCCTCAAGACGGCCCTGGGAGATCTCCGGCTGGTACGGCGTGTAGGCCGTGTACCAGGCCGGGTTCTCCATGACGTTGCGCAGGATGACGGGCGGGGTGAAGGTGCCGTGGTAGCCGAGACCGATCATCGAGCCGAGGACCTGGTTGCGGTCGGCGAGCGAGCGCAGCTCGGCGAGCACCTCGACCTCGGTACGGGCGCCCGGCAGGTCCAGGGCGTCGGCGTTCTTGATCACATCCGGGACCGCGGCGGCGGTCAGCTCGTCGAGGGAGCCGTAGCCGACGTGCGCGAGCATCTTGGCCCGCGCCTCCTGATCGGGCCCGATGTGGCGCTGCTCGAAGGAGATGCCCTGCTCGAGCTCGGAGAGCGGAATGCGATGGGCGGTCATTGCGGAGGCCTCCTGGTCTGACGCGACCTGCGAGGGGCACCACGGCGCGGGTGCCCGGACGGCCTCCCCCTCTGTCATCTCAACCTGAGAGCTTCACCGGGTGCCCGAGGGTCCCGGCTTTCACCGTCGGTGAGAGCGGAAGCCGTCGACACCCGCTCTGCTTTCCAGAGTGACCTCGTCCGTGCGGTACGTGAGCCTGAGAGATTCCGGGGAGGATTTGCTCCTTCGGCGCCTCCGATGTGGTCGGAGGACTCTCCCGCACGGGGTCAGCAGCCGTTGTCAGCCTACCAGCGAGGTCAACGCCTGAGCCTTCGAGTGGCCGCCTCCTTGAATGTGCTCTTTTGTAGTGCTTACGGATGAGTTGCGACCAAGTGGAGGGAGAGGGGCCGTGCAGACCGACATCGATCCGCGCAACCTGATCGGCCGCAAGGCGTTCGACCGCAGTGGCGCCAAGATCGGCACCATCGACGAGGTGTATCTCGACGACGCGACCGGCGTGCCCGAATGGGCGGCCATACGCACCGGCCTGTTCTCCCGGGACGCCTTCGTCCCGCTGGAACCGAGCGAGCTGATCGACGGCGCCCTCCGGGTCCCCTTCGACCGCGCCCTCATCAAGGACGCCCCCGACTTCGGCGTGGGCCGCCACCTCTCCCCCGAGCAGGAACTCCAGCTCTACCACCACTACGGACTCGACCTGGCCCCACCTCCCCCGTTCCCGGACCATGACTTCGGCAGGCTTGCGGGTACGGAGGAGGCCTGATCCCCGTCCGAGTCGTCCCCCCGTGGCGGCCCATCCGAGGCACTGGCGGCGTCGCGGTGCCGTTTCTCCCCAAGGCCGGCCCCCAGAACCAGCGGCAGCGGCTCCGCCGGCTCCAGCGCCGGATCGTCGACCCGAAACGTCCGTACCCGGCCCGGTTCCGACTGGGGTGTCTCGAAGCGCACCGTGACCCGGCCCAGGCCGCTGCCCTGCACCCAGCCGTGGCCCCACTCGGCGTGCCGTACGTCCTGCCCGGCACGCCACTGACGCTCGGTGGGCTCCGGCTGTTCCGCCACGGCCTCGGGCACGGCGTCCTCGGCGAGGTCTCCCGCCGCCCGCTCACCCGCCGCCTGGGCGAACAGATCCTCCTGGGTGTAGTCGGCGAGTCCGGTGACACCCACGCCGAGCAGCCGTACCCCGCCTGTGGTGTCCACCGAGTCCAGCAGCCGCGCGGCCGCCTCCCTGATGACCGCCGGATCGTCCGTGGGCCCTCTGAGCGTCTCGGAGCGGGTGAGCGTCGAGAAGTCGTAGCGCCGCACCTTCAGCACGATGGTCCGCCCCGACAGCCCGGCGCCGCGCAGCCGCCGCACGCACCGGTCGGCGAGCCGCTGCACCTCCAGGCCGACCCGCAGCCGGTCGTGGATGTCCACGTCGTAGGTGTCCTCGACCGACACCGACTTCGCCTCCCGCTCGGCCACCACCGGCCGCTCGTCGCGGGCCAGCGCCATGGCGTACAGCGCGTGCCCGTGCGCCTTGCCGAGCAGCCGCACGAGTTCGTCCTCGCCGGCCTCGGCCAGCTCCTCGACCGTGGTGATCCCGGCCCTGCGCAGATGGTCCCCGGTGGCCGGCCCGACCCCCGGGAGGGTCCGCACCGGCATCGGCCCCAGCAGCGCCCGCTCGGTCCCCGGCTCGATGACCACGAGACCGTCGGGCTTGGCCTGCTCGGAGGCGATCTTAGCGAGCATCTTGGAGGCGGCGAGCCCCACCGACCCGGTGAGTCCCGTGACCGTCCGGATGTCCGCGCGCAGCTGCACCCCGGCCAGCCGCGCCGACTCCTCGTCCCAGGCCGCTCCCCCGGCCTCCAGATCCACGAACGCCTCGTCCAGGCTGAGCGGCTCGACCAGCGGCGACAGCTCCCGCAGCAGCGCCATCACCTGTTCGCTGACCGACCGGTACAGGGCGAAGCGCGGCACCAGGTACGCGGCATTGGGTGCCAGCCGGCGCGCCTGTGCCATGGGCATCGCCGAGTGCACCCCGAAGACCCGTGCCTCGTACGACGCCGTGGCCACCACTCCCCGCGGTCCGAGCCCGCCCACCACGACCGCCTTGCCGCGCAGGCTCGGCTTGGACGCCTGCTCCACCGAGGCGAAGAAGGCATCCATGTCGAGATGCAGGATCGTGGGCGCGTTTCTCACATGTCCGATGCTGCACCACGGCACTGACATCGATGGTGCGGTGGCACCGCAGGGCGCCCGATCGGCCCGGTGGTCAGACCGCCCGGTTGCGGCGCCGCGCCAGCTCGTCCGCGGGGTTGTGGCCGACGAGGGTCTCGCCCGTGTCGACGCGCTCACCGTGCAGCTGGGAGAGCGCGCTTTCCACGTCCCGCCACACCACGCCGACGGCGATCCCGAAGATGCCCTGACCGCCCTGGAGCAGGGCGTGGACCTCGTCCGGCGAGGTGCACTCGTACACCGTGGCGCCGTCGCTCATCAGGGTCATCCGCTCAAGGTCGCGGAAACCGCGTTCCCTGAGGTGCTGGACGGCCGTGCGGATGTTCTGGAGCGAGACACCGGTGTCCAGGAACCGCTTGACGATCTTCAGGACGACGACGTCCCGGAAGCTGTACAGACGCTGGGTGCCCGACCCGTACGCGGGTCGCACGCTCGGCTCGACGAGGCCCGTCCGGGCCCAGTAGTCGAGTTGCCGGTAGGTGATGCCGGCGGCCGCGCAGGCCGTGGGCCCGCGGTAGCCGATCTCCTCGGACGTCATGGACGCCGCCCCTCCGCCGTTCGGCACCGCCGTCGGCCGCTGCGGAGCGTGATCGACCGCGCTGCTGTGATGGGGGTATCCCCCGCTCGAACACAGCTGAGAGCTCGGGGGAGGGTACAGACCGCTCTCCCCGAAACCGCGTTCCGGGGCACCCCCAGCCGTACCGTCGCCGCTGATTCTCACGCCGACCTCCGTCCTTGACCTGCCTTCTCGACGGTAGGCAGTCACCAGGGGCGCGTCAACGATCGCCACACTCGGCACGCCGAGTGATAATCACCCTAGGAGTGGTTTTCCGTGCCCCACCGCGGGGAAAGGCTAGCCGAATGCCCTCTCGGAGGGCCGCAGGACGCTCTCAATGGCCGGTGGCAATTGCCCGCTCGGCCCGGCTACGCGCGGTCAGTGGCCGGTCCCGCGAACGCCTGGTGCGGCGGGCCGGCCTCGCACCGGCTCCCGCTCACTGACTGCTCGTGCCGAAGTCCTCGGGCGAGATCTGGTCGAGGAACTCGCGGAACTTCTCCACCTCGTCCTCCTGCTCGTCCGGAATGGCGATGCCCGCGTCGTCCAGCACCGTGTCACTGCCGTAGATCGGCGTTCCGGTGCGCAGGGCCAGCGCTATGGCATCCGAGGGACGGGCGCTGACCTCTACCCCGCTGGCGAAGACCAGCTCCGCGTAGAAGACGCCTTCCCGCAGATCGGTGATGCGTACTTCGGTCAGCTCCTGGCCGACGGCCTCCAGCACGTCCTTGAACAGGTCGTGGGTCAGCGGTCGCGCGGGGGCCATGCCCTGCTGGGCGAAGGCGATCGCCGTCGCCTCCCCCGGCCCGATCCAGATGGGGAGGTAACGGTCGCCCCCCACTTCGCGCAGGAGCACGATCGGTTGGTTGGAGGGCATTTCGACCCGGACACCTACGACATCGAGCTCGTTCACACAGCAACCCTAGGCCGTGGTCGGGACGTTTGGGTAGTCGGGCCGGGAACAGGTGCCCGATCCGGCCGCTCCGGGACCCGTGGCTTCAGGCCAGCCGCACACCCAGAGCGGTCTTCACCAGGGCGGCGTGCAGCTTCACCGTGAGCGCCGCCAGCTCCTTCGTACGGGCCTCGGCATGCGCCCTGGTCTGCGGATTGCGGTGGCGCCTGAGCGGGGCCACCACCTGGTCGACGAGACCCGCCTCGCGGTCGGCGGCGGCCTTCATCACCCGGAGGTGGCGCGGCTCGATACCGAACCGGCCCAGTTCGGCGATGAGGGAGGCGACGGTGACGGCCTCGGCGTCGTACGCCCCGTCCTCCAGGGGCGCGATGAGCCCGTAGGACTCCCACTCCGTGAGTTCCGCCTCGCCGATGTCCGCGGCCGCCAGCAGCTCGGCCCTGCCGATCCGGGCCACCGTGCGCCCCTCGGACGGCTCCGGTGCGTCGTCCGCGGTGCGCTGGCGCCCCACCAGCGGCAGCGGGACGGCCTCGCCCCGCTCCATGGCGTCCAGGTGCTCACGGATGACCCTGAGCGGCAGATAGTGGTCCCGCTGCATCCGCAGGACGTGCCCGAGGCGCTCGACGTCCCCGGCGGTGAACTTGCGGTACCCCGAGGGGGTCCGCTGCGGTTCGATGAGGCCCTCCGACTCCAGGAAGCGGATCTTGGAGATGGTGACCTCGGGGAACTCGTCACGCAGCGCGTTCAGCACCGTGCCGATGCTCATCAGCACACTGTCCCTGGCGGCGGTACCGCTTCGGGCACCGCCGCTCGGTGTTTGAAGCATGGACCTTCCCTGGGGCCGGCCCCCGGACGCCGGTCCGGGGGCGGGTCAGATGCCCTGCCGGCTCGCGTAGAACACCAGCCGGTACTTGCCGATCTGCACCTCGTCTCCGTTCGACAGAGCGACCTGGTCGATCCGCTCGCGGTTGACATACGTGCCGTTCAGGCTGCCCACGTCGGCCACGGTGAACGAGCCGTCCGGGCCGCGCCGGAACTCCACGTGCCGACGTGAGACCGTCACGTCGTCGAGGAAGATGTCGCTCTGCGGATGACGGCCGGCCGTGGTCAGGTCGCTGTCCAGCAGGAAGCGGCTGCCCGAGTTCGGTCCCCGGCGCACCACCAGCAGCGCCGAGCCCAGCGGGAGCGCGTCGACCGCGGCCTGCGCCTCCGGCGAAAGCATGGGCAGCGGGGTCTGGCCGGTCGCCTCGGCCTCGTAGGCCTCGAGGCCGGAGATCGAGATCGTGGACGTCGTCTCGGAGGCACGCTCGGGCGTCACTCCGGGACGCAGCGGCGCGCCGCAGTTGGAGCAGAAGCGGGCGTTCTCCGCGTTGCGGTTACCGCACCTCGTACACACCAGGACCGACATGGACGGATCCTCCTGCCGCGGCTGCCCCGCCGGGGCGTTGGACGCGTACGGGCCGGGGGTAAACCCTCCACCCGTACCTGAGGTTGACGGTTGCCCGAAACCTATGCCGCCGGACTGGGCAGGGTCAACAGACGCCGCGCCCTGACCACCGGAAATGTCACCGCCCGGACCAGCGACCTGGTCCCGGAACAGCGGACGCTGGCCTTCCGCGTCAGGCTGTGCGCGATGGCGAGCGGTCGCGTTGTCGCTGCCCTCTCGCGCGCTCTTGCCGAACAACTTCGCAAACAACTTCACGGGCGATTCCCCTTGACCGAAACAGACCCGCCCGTGGGGCAGGACGAACCCTGATTGCCTACACCGGCCGAGCCGGACATCATCACAACGTCCGTATCCGCCAAACAGTTTCCACCACGCACCACCCCTTCAGTGCGCCGACCCCCCGCAACCTCATGCCCGTGCCGGAAGTTCCCCATGCGCCGCCGGTTCACTGGGAGGACGACCGAGAGTAGTCAGGCCGCTTCGCCTGCCGCAAGGCGTCCACGACGATCTTGTCCGACCGCTCGACGGTCACCGTGGCCTGCTCCTTCTCCAGGGTCTGCACCACGCCTCCGGGAATGTTCAGTGCCGGCTCCAGATCCTGCGGCTTGCCGATGACCTGGAAACGATAGGGAGCGTTGATCTTGTTCCCGTCGACGCTCACCGACTTGCCGGAGTCCGTGAAGTAGGTGTTCGCGACCACGCGGACACCGTTGACCTGGATCGCCTCCGCACCGGCCGCGCGCAACTCCTGGATCGCGTCGAGCAGCATGTCCGCCTTGACCGTCCCCTTCATGTCCTCGATCGTCATCGTGATGCCGGGACCCCGAGCCGCCACGGTGCCCGCCAGGATGCCGAGTTGCCTCTCCTTCTCGGCGGTCTGCTTGCGAGCCTCCGCGGCCTGGTCCGAGCTGCTCTGCAGCTCCTGACGCTGTTTCTCCAGTCCCTGCTTCTCGTCCTGAAGACGCTGGGTACGCGAATCCAGTTCATCGAGGATGCGAACAAGATCTTCTTGACGTGCGCCACGCAACGCGCTGCCGCTGTCACTGTTCGACGCCACCTGCACGGCCAGGCCGAAGCCGAGGCCGAAGAGCAGCAAGGCGACGATGAGTTGAGCCCGGGTGACCCGCGGCGGCCACAGGCCATCGACCAGCCGCTGCCGACCGGTCAGTGGCTCCCCGGGCTGCTCCCCGGACGTCTGCCCGGCTGCGGGTACCGGGGCGGGAACCTCGGCCGGCAGTTCCTTGCGCAGCCGGTTCTCCGGCTGCTCGTTCCGTTCGTGCTGGCTGTCGTGGCTGTCGTTGCCGCTCTCGTTGTTCATCGCCTCACGCCCGGAACACATGCCGTCGGATCGCCGCGGCGTTGGAGAAGATCCTGATGCCCAGGACCACGACGACACCCGTGGACAGCTGCGCGCCCACACCCAACTTGTCGCCCAGGAACACGATCAGGGCGGCGACGACCACGTTCGACAGGAACGACACCACGAAGACCTTGTCGTCGAAGATGCCGTCGAGCATGGCCCGCAGACCACCGAAGACGGCGTCCAGGGCCGCGACGACGGCGATCGGCAGATAAGGCTCGACGACCGCCGGAACCTCCGGCCGGACCAACAGGCCGGCCACGACTCCCACGACGAGGCCCAGTACGGCGATCACGATGTGCCCTTCTCAGTTTTCTCGGCGTTCGGCTGCGCGGTACGTACGATCACACTCGGCGCCGCAGGCAACCGGACGTCACCCTCCGTGGCGATGGTGGCGCGGACCCCGTAGTTCTCCTCCAGAGCGTGCAGATACAGCCCGTCGGCAGTGTTCTGGAATCGGGTGCTCAGCCTCTCCCCGTCGCCGACGGCCAGCACCGTGTACGGCGGCACCAGCGGCCTGTTGTCGACCAGTATCGCGTCACCCGCGGCCCTGATCGCGGACAGGGCGGTCAGCCGCTGCCCGTTGATGGAGACGGCCTCGGCTCCGGAGGCCCACAGCCCGTTGACCACACGCTGCATGTCCCGGTCGCGCACCCGGCCGGTGTCGGAGAACCCAGAGGTCTCCCGAGGGCTGCCCCCATCACCGCCGCCGGCATCCTTGGCGTCGTTCACGACGAGCCTCACGCCGGGTCCGTGCACCGCGGTGGCGCCCGACAGCAAGCTCACCAGCTCCGCCTCGGCGCTGCCGCCGCTCGACCTCAAAGCCGCCCGCTGCCGCGCGCTGACCTCGTCACGCAGCTTGTCGACGGTGCCCTCCAGCTTGTCCGCGGCCTCGGTCTCACTGTCGACGCGGTCGATCAGCTCCTGGCGCTCCTTGGCCACCACGGGAGCCGCCACCCGCGCCTGCGCCGCCCCGACGGTCACGACCAGTGCCGCGAGAACGAGGCCGGCCGCGAGGCCCAGCTTCGCTCTGAGGGTCTTCGGCAGGCCACCTTCGCCCTCGGACTTCTTCCGGGCAGCGGCCTCGGCATACCCGTCGTCGAGGCTGTGGTCCATGACGTTGGTGATCAACGACATGGAGGCGTCCGGGCGCTGCGGCCGCGTGGGGCTGCTCCGAACGGGGGGTTGCTGCGGCATGCCGCACATCGTCGCATGTCGCGAGCAGTACCTCCGAACGGCCCCACCGGCGTGCCGGACAGGCCCCCTTGGGGACACTTGTCCGGCACGCACGCGTGCAGCGGCTTTTGCCGCCCCTAGCCGTCACCGGTATCACCGGACGGCGGTGGCGGGACGGCTGCCGTCCACTGCCGCAGGACTCACCGACCGGCGCTGTCCACGACGGCCGACCACTCGTCCAGCAGGGCCTGCGCGGAGGCGTCGTCTGGGCCTTCGGCCCACAGATGGGTGACCGCCTCGGCGGGGTCGGGCAGCACCATCACCCAGCGCCCGTCGGTCTCCACGACCCGCACACCGTCGGTCGTGTCGACAAAGCGATCCCCGGCCGCCTCGACCACCCGCCGCATGACGAGACCCTTGACGGCCCACGGCGTCGCCAGGTCCCGCTTGTGGACGTGCGCACGCGGGATCCGGGCGTCGATCTGGCTCAGGGTGAGCTGTGTCCGCGCCACGAGCCCGATCAGCCGTACGAACGCTGCCGTGCCGTCGTAGACGCTGCTGAACTCGGGGACGATGAACCCGCCCTTGCCGTCACCGCCGAAGATGGCGCCTTCCTCACCGCCCACGCGCGTGAGGTCGTCGGGCGAGGTGGTCGTCCACTCGACCTGGGTGCCGTGGTAGGCGGCCACCTGTTCGGCGATCCGGGTCGTGGTGACCGGCAACGCCACCCGGCCGCTGCGCCGCTCGGCGGCCACCAGGTCCAGCATCACCAGGAGCGCACGGTCGTCTTCGATGATCCGGCCCTTCTCCTCCACGAGCGACAGCCGCTCGCCGACGGGGTCGAACCGGACACCGAAGGCGGCACCCGAGGACGCCACGATCTCGCCCAGCCGCACCAGCCCCTTCCGCCGCATCTCCTCCGTCTCCGTCGGCCTGGACTCATCGAGACCGGGATTGATGGTCAGCGAGTCCACCCCGAGCTTGCCGAGCAGGCTGGGCAGCACGAGACCGGCACTGCCGTTGGAGGCGTCCACGACGACCTTCAGGCCCGCCTCGGCGATGCCGGTCGTGTCGACGTTCCGCAGCAGCGACCCGGTGTAGGAGTCGAAGACACTCGCCGGGAAGTACAGGTCGCCGATCTCACCCGGGAACGCCCGCCGGTACTCCTGCCGCGCGAACACGCGGTCGAGCTTGCGCTGGCTGCCCTGCGAGAGGTCGGCGCCGTTGCCGTCGAAGAACATGATGTCGACCGAGTCCGGCACGCCGGGCGAGGTCCGGATCATGATGCCGCCGGCACTGCCGCGCGCGGTCTGCTGCCGCGCCACGGGCAGTGGCACGTTCTCCAGGTCGCGTACGTCGATGGCACTGGCCTGCAGCGCGGAGATGACCGCTCTCTTGAGCGCTCGGGCACCTCGGGAGTGGTCACGGGCGGTGGTGACGGTGGAGCCCTTCTTGAGGGTCGTCGCGTACGCGCCGGCGAGCCGCACCGCCAGTTCCGGCGTGATCTCGACATTCAGGATGCCGGACACACCGCGGGCACCGAACAGATGCGCCTGTCCCCGGGACTCCCAGATGACCGAGGTGTTGACGAAGGCACCGGCCTCGATGGTCTTGAAGGGGTAGACCCGGACGTTGCCCTGCACGATCGATTCTTCACCGATCAGGCACTCATCGCCGATGACCGCGCCGTCCTCGATCCGGGCGGCGCGCATGATGTCGGTGTTCTTGCCGACGACACAGCCACGCAGATTGCTGTGCTGCCCGACGTACACGTTGTCGTGCACGACCGCCTTGTGCAGGAAGGCGCCGCTCTTGACGACGACATTCGAGCCGACGACGGTGTGCTCGCGGATCTCCGCGCCGGCCTCGACCTTCGCGTAGTCGCCGATGTAGAGCGGCCCGCGCAGCACGGCGTCGGGGTGCACTTCGGCCCCTTCGGCCACCCACACGCCCGGGGAGATCTCGAAGCCGTCGATGTCGACGTCGACCTTGCCTTCGAGGACGTCGGCCTGGGCCTTCACATAGCTCTCGTGCGTGCCGACATCCTCCCAGTAGCCCTCGGCGACATAGCCGTAGACGGGCTTGCCTTCCTTCATCAGCTGCGGGAAGACATCGCCGGACCAGTCCACCGGGACATCGGGGTCGACGTAGTCGAAGACCTCGGGCTCCATGACGTAGATGCCCGTGTTGACGGTGTCGGAGAAGACCTGTCCCCAGGTCGGCTTCTCCAGGAAGCGTTCGACCTTGCCTTCCTCGTCGACGATGGTGATGCCGAACTCCAGCGGATTGGGCACACGGGTCAGGCAGACCGTGACGAGCGCGCCCTTCTCCTTGTGGAAATTGATCAGCTCGGTGAGGTCGAAGTCGGTCAGGGCATCGCCAGAGATGACGAGGAAGGCATCGTCCTTCAACGCCTCTTCGGCGTTCTTGACGCTTCCGGCGGTACCGAGTGGCTTCTCCTCGTTGGCATAGGTGAGCTCCATTCCGAGCTCTTCGCCGTCACCGAAGTAGTTCTTGACGAGCGATGCCAGGAACTGCACGGTGACAACGGTCTCGGTGAGCCCGTGCCTTTTGAGCAGCCGCAGCACATGCTCCATGATCGGGCGGTTGGCCACGGGCAGGAGCGGCTTGGGCATGCTAGAGGTCATGGGGCGCAGGCGTGTGCCTTCGCCCCCGGCCATCACGACGGCCTTCATGTCGGAAGCGTCCTCCTCCAGAGACGACGGTCTAGCCGACTTCACCCGTCCAGATTGTCCCGCACATTTCCACCGCGGGCCATCGAGGTGTTACGTCAGGGCAATCGCCGAGCTCAATCGGCCATGGCGTCCGCACGAACCAAACGGCGGACTTGTACCACGTACAGCACTCCTGCCCACCAATAGAGAGTTGTACCCCATCCGGCGAACGCCCATCCGAAAATAGCAGCGAGTGACGCGATCCAACCAGTTCCGTCACTGAGGAGCAGGAGAGGGAAGGCGTACATCAGGTTGAACGTGGCGGCCTTCCCGAGGAAGTTCACCTGCGGCGGCGGATACCCATGCCGGCGGAGGATGCCCACCATCACCAGGAGTACCAGTTCCCTCGCCAGCAGCAGGCCGGTGAGCCAGATCGGCAGGATCTCCCGCCAGGTGAGGCCGGCCAGGGTGGAAAGGACGTAGAGCCGGTCGGCGGCGGGATCGAGAAGCCGGCCGAGTCTGCTGATCTGATTCCAGCGCCGGGCGAGCTTGCCGTCGAGATAGTCGCTGATCCCGCTGAAGGCCAGCACCAGGAGGGCACAGCCATCGCTGTTGGGGCCCCCGAACTCCGGCCTGAGGATCAACCACAGGAAGAGGGGTACGCCAACGAGCCGCGCCATGCTGAGGATGTTGGGGATGGTGAGGACCCGGTCTGTCTGGACACGGGTCTCCTGGACCTCCACCCGGGGGCCTCCTGTGCGAAAGAGCTGACGATGCCCCCCTGACCCTACCCCAACGCAAAAAAGCTCCGACCCTCGGGCATATGCCCAAGAGCCGGAGCTGTAAAAGGAGTTCGGCGGTGTCCTACTCTCCCACAGGGTCCCCCCTGCAGTACCATCGGCGCTGTGAGGCTTAGCTTCCGGGTTCGGAATGTAACCGGGCGTTTCCCTCACGCTATGACCACCGAAACACTATGAAACTGACAACCGGACCATGTGTGGCACATGGGGCTGTTCGTGGTTTCAGAACCAACACAGTGGACGCGAGCAACTGAGGACAAGCCCTCGGCCTATTAGTACCAGTCAACTCCACCCGTTACCAGGCTTCCATATCTGGCCTATCAACCCAGTCGTCTACTGGGA
>NZ_JBEXRL010000009.1:0-336687 GCF_040613075.1 Streptomyces sp. NPDC006314
CCGGTCCGCCACCTCAGTAGCCGTTCGTGGCACCAGCTCACCCCACGGGCCTCGGTCTATGCGGGAGCTCAGACAGACAGCTCAGGCGTATCGAGAGGTCACCATGCGGTGGGCTCGCGCCACCAACACCAACGAGTGATCAAGGCGACAGTGTTGACGGTCACGAGGACGCAAAACGCCACCGATCTGCTTCGAGGCGTCAAGGCCCGGTCAGGCGAAGGCATCCGTCCGGCGCCCACGTGACCGCCAACCCTCGGCGGCACTGCGGTGACCAGGATGTGCCGAGAAGCACCGCTCTCACAGAAGGTCTGTAGGACCGTGTTGGGGATAGGTGTCTTCACTCGACGCTGCCCGGCCACCGAGCGCTGCTACTACCGGATTAGGTGGGGGACGCGGCTGGCGGGGGGTGGTTTGCCTGCGAGCGCGGTGTGTCCGCGGTGGTGATTGCAGGTGTGCAGCCACTGCGGGAAGGCGTCGCGTCGTTCGGCTTCTGAGCGGTAGGGGCGGGCGTAGGCCCACTCGTCCAGCAGGGTGCGGTTGAGGCGTTCGACCTTGCCGTTGGTCTGGGGCCGGTAGGGCCGGGTTCGTTTGTGGGTGATCCCGGCCGCCGCCAGGACATCGCGCCAGTCGCGGGAGCGGTAGCAGGAGCCGTTCTCGGTCAGGACCCGCTCGACGGTGATCACCGGCCTGAACGAAGAACGCGTGGGCACGGGTTCAGAAGGCGGTGGCGGTTTCCTTCTTCTCGTCGGTGAGGATTTCGCTGTAGGCCACAGCTAGCGCTCCAGGACGCCGTTGAACCGCCGGGGGAGCCCCAGGGGGTTGTCGTCCCTCAGCTCGGTCGGCAGCAGTGCCTCGGGAGCGTTCTGGTAGACCACGGGCCGCAACCACCGCTCGACAGCCGTCCCGCCCACGGAAGTGGACGTAGAGGTCGTCGCGGGGTACGGCCCGCCATGATGCTGGGCCGGCGCCACGGCCACGCCCGTCGGCCACCCGTTCACCAGCACGCGCCCGGCCAGCGGAGTCAGCTCGGCGAGGATCTCCGCGCCCCGGCCCCCACCGGCCGCCTCCTGCGAGGACAGCTGAACCGTCGCCGTCAGGTTGCCCGGCAGCCGCGACAGCACCGCCGCCGCCTCGCCCTCGTCCTCGTAGCGGACCACCACGGTGACCGGCCCGAAGCACTCCTCCAGCAGCAGGTCGTACGCCCCCTCCTCGGCCAGCCGGCTCGCCGGCACCGTGAGGAACCCGGCGCTGACCGTGTGCTCGTCGCCCGCGCCCGGCGTCACCGGGGCCTCCACCCCCTCCAGGCCGGCTCGCTCCCGCACCCCGGCGATGAAGTCGTCCCGCATACGGTGGTCGAGCAGCACCCCGGCGTCGCTGTCGCCGACCGCGTCGGTCAGGGACTTCACCAGCCGGTCGCCGCCGGGGCCGGACGGCACCAGCACCAGTCCCGGCTTGACGCAGAACTGGCCGACGCCGAGGGTCATCGACCCGGCGAGCCCGCTGCCGATCTCCTCCGGCCGCTCGGCCGCGGCCGCCTCGGTGACCAGCACCGGGTTCAGCGAGCCCAGCTCGCCGTGGAACGGGATCGGCACCGGACGTGCGGCGGCCGCGTCGAAGAGAGCCCGCCCGCCGCGGACGGACCCGGTGAAACCGGCGGCGGTGACCAGCGGGTGCCTGATCAGCTCGACGCCCGCCTCGAAGCCGTGCACGAGCCCGACGGCACCCTCGGGGATGCCGTGCTCGGCGGCGGCCCGGCGCAGCGCCTTGGCGACCAGCTCGGACAGCGCCGGGTGGTCGGGGTGGGACTTGACGACGACCGGGCAGCCCGCGGCCAGCGCGCTCGCGGTGTCGCCGCCGGCGACGGAGAAGGCGAAGGGGAAGTTGGAGGCGGAGTAGACGGCGACGACGCCGAGCGGGACCTTGTAACGGCGCAGGTCCGGGACGGGCGGGGTCGCGGTGTCGTCGGGGTGGTTGATGATGACGTCGAGGAAGGCGCCCTCGTCGACGATGTCGGCGAAGGCCCGCAACTGGTAGCAGGTGCGGGCGAGTTCGCCGGTCAGCCGGACCGGACCGAGCGCGGTCTCGGCGTCGGCGGTCTCGACCAGGCCGTCCTTGGCCGCCTCCAGGCCCGCGGCGGCCGAGCGCAGGAACGCGGAGCGGACCGCGCGGTCCGCGAGGGCGCCGCGGGCGGCATGGGCCGCCCTGACCGCCGCGTCCACCTCCTGGGCTGTGGCCTCCACCGCAACCTGTTCACGCTGCTTCCCGGTGCGCGGGTCGACACTCCAGACTGGTGCTGCTGCCACCGCGGGTCCCTCCCAGTAAGGCCGCAATCTCTCGGTCACCCCATCAGTCGCGTTCGATATACTGAACACTGTCTCTGATGATGAATACGCTGCTCGGAGACTATATATCTGGGTGCTCGATATCCAGGTCCTCGGCGAACGAAGGGGTCACGGGCGATGACGGCAGGCGACACAGGCGGCGGGGCGCAGGTCAAGTCGGCGGTACGGACCGTCGAACTGCTGGAGTACTTCGCCGGCCGGCCCGGTATGCACTCGCTCGCGGCCGTCCAGGAGGCCGTGGGGTACCCCAAGTCCAGCCTCTACATGCTGCTGCGCACGCTCGTGGAGCTGGGCTGGGTGGAGACGGACGCGACGGGCACCCGGTACGGCATCGGGGTGCGGGCGCTGCTCGTGGGCACGTCGTACATCGACGGCGACGAGGTGGTGGCCGCCGCGCGCCCGACCCTGGATCGGCTCTCCGACGACACCACGGAGACCATCCACCTGGCCCGTCTCGACGGCACCAACGTCGTCTACCTGGCCACCCGCCAGTCCCAGCACTACCTGCGCCCCTTCACCCGCGTCGGGCGCCGGCTCCCGGCCCACTCCACCTCGCTCGGCAAGGCGATCCTCGCCACGTACACCGACGAGCAGGTGCGCAAGCTGCTGCCGGAGACGCTGCCGGCACTCACCGAGCACACCCTCACCGACCGCGAGCAGCTCATCGAGGAGCTGCACCAGATCCGGGAGCAGGGCTTCGCGGTCGACCGCGAGGAGAACACGCTGGGCCTGCGCTGCTTCGGCGTGGCGATCCCGTACCGCACGCCCGCACGGGACGCCGTCAGCTGCTCGGTCCCGGTGGCCCGGCTGACCCCCGCCCACGAGCAGTTGATCAAGGACGCGCTGTTCGACGCACGGGACCGGCTGACGCTGGCGACGCGGAGGCTCTGAGGGCGGGGGCATAGGCTCGGGTCCATGGAGATCACGCTGCGGGCCGTGCAGGACGGTGACCTGCCGGTGTTCTTCCGGCAGATGACGGATCCGGAGGCCGTCCGGATGGCCGCGTTCGGCCCCGAGGACCCGGACGACCGGGAGGCCTTCGCGGCCCACTGGCAGCGCCTGCGCAACTCCTCCGACGTGCTGCGCACGGTGCTGGCCGACGGCGACGTGGCCGGTAACGCGGCGGTCTACGGCGTGACCGGGGAGCGCGAGGTGACGTACTGGATCGACCGCGCGTACTGGGGCCGGGGCGTGGCCACCGCGGCCTTGCGGGCTCTGCTCGCGGAGGTGCCCGAGCGGCCCCTGTACGCGCGGGCGGCGGCCGACAACGCCGCCTCGCTGCGCGTGCTGGCCAAGTGCGGGTTCCGCGAAAGGGCGCGGGCTCGCGGCTACGCGAACGGGCGGGGCCGGGAGATCGAGGAGATCGTCCTGATCCTGGAGGACTGAGTCCCGCTCCGTCTCCCCCACACGGCGGGGCCGGATCCTCGTGCCGGAGGAGGCCTGACCCCCTGGGCGCACGGGACCGTTGAGGCATGACCTCCTCGAACGCCCCTGCCGTGTCGTCCTCCGCGACCGCCTCGGCACCGCACGGCACCGACGCCTTCCGCCGGCTGTCGCGCCACATCGCCGTGGGTGCCTGCCTGCCGTATCTGTCCCTCAAGGTCGCCTGGATCGCCGGGAGTCACGTCGGTATCCCGGACGGCAGTGCGCTGCTGGAGCACCGGCTGACCATGGCGCTCGCCAACGGCCTGACCGTGTTGATGGACGCGTCCGTGGTCGTGCTGGCGCTGCTGCTGACCCGCCCGTGGGGACGGCGGGTGCCCGCCTGGCTGCTCGCGGTGCCGATGTGGCTCGCCACCGGACTGCTCGCGCCGATCATGGTGGGATTCCCGCTGCAGATGATCGTCCACGGCGGTGACCCGGGCGGCGACGCTGACCGGCCGTTCCTCGACGGGTGGGTCTTCGGGGTGGTGTACGGCGGGTTCATCGTGCAGGGGCTCGCGCTCGGGACACTGTTCGTCGGGTACGCACGCGACCGGTGGGGGCGTCTGTGGCGGGGGCGGGTGGGGGACCTGCCCGCGCAGGACACGGCGGCGGCCGCACAGCGGCTGACGGCCGTGACGGCGCTGGTACTCGCGCTGGTGCCCGCCACGTCGCGGCTGCTGTGGGCCTGCGGAGTCACGGCCGGGCGGAACACCGGCGGCGGCCGGCTCATGGAGGCGGTCTACGTCCTCTTCCTGGGCGCCGCCGTCACCGGTGCCTGGCAACTGGCCTTCCACCGAGGCCGCCCGCTGCCCGTCACCGTGCCGCTCGCCCTGGCCTGGGTCGGCTCGGGTGCCGTGGCCTGCTGGGGCGGCTGGATGTCCCTGAGCACGCTCGTCATGTCCGACGACCCCGCGGGCATGCCGACACCGGCGATGCACCTCACCTACGCTGTCCAGATGATCGTCGGCCTGCTCGTGGCATCCGTCGCCACCCACCACTTCGCGGACCGGTCCGCCAGGACCCCTCGGTGACCGAGGCGCTGGCGCTCCTGTACGGCGGGCGGGCGCGGCGCCGCTGGATCCACCTGATCCTGGGCGGGGCGCTCGCCATGCCGTACGTCCTCGTCGGCTCGGTGATCGTGGGGCCCGTCGTCGGTGTGGACGACGTCTTCGGGTCTCTCCCCCTGCAACTGGGCTCGTTCGCCGTCGGCTTGCCGATCGCCGCCGTCACCGCGCTGTTTCCGCTGACCCGGCCGCTGGAGTCCGGCGCCGCCCGCGCCCTGTGCGGCATCGACGGGGACGCCCTCGCCCACGGTCCGGCCCGCACGCGGGCCGCGCGCGGGCGCACGGCCGCCTGGTTCACGCTGCATCTGGGCCTCGGCGGGATCATCTCCGGGATGTCATTGGCCGTACCGCCGTTCGCGGTGGTGCTGATCGCGCTGCCGCTGTTCGCCGGGCTGCGCCGCTCTCCGCTCGAGCTGCCCGAAGGGCTCGATCACACCTGGGCGCTGGCGCTGTCCCCGGTCGCGGGACTCGCCATGCTGCTGGCCCTGGCCGCCTGTGCCGCCGGCTGCGGGGCGCTGCTCGCCCGCTGGGCGCCCGCTCTGCTCGGGCCCACCCCGGAGGACCGGCTCGCGGCGGCGGAGGCCCGCGCCGCCGACCTCGCCGTACGCAACCGGCTCGCCCGCGAACTGCACGACTCCGTCGGCCACGCCCTGAGCGCGGTCACCCTCCAGGCGAGCGCGGCCCGCCGCCTGCTCGGCACCGACCCGGAGTTCGTCCGCGAGGCGCTCGCCGCCATCGAGGACACCACCCGGCGCACGGTCGGTGAACTCGACGCCGTCCTGGGTGTGTTGCGGGACGGCGACGCGCCCGGCACCGCGCCCGCGCCCACCCTCGCGGCCGACCTCGATGGTCTGCTGCGCCGGACCCGGGCCGCCGGGCAGCCCGTGACGGCCACCGTCGGCACCGACCCCGCCGCTCTGCCGCCGCTGGTCTCCCGGGAGGCGTACCGGATCGTGCAGGAGGGGCTGAGCAACGCCCTCAAGCACGCCGGCGAACCCGTCACCGTCCGCATCACCACCGCCGGCGACCGCCTGGAGATCACCGTCGAGAACCGCCTCGGCGCCGCCCCCGCCTGCCGCCCCGGCGGCGGCCACGGCCTGCGCGGCATCGCCGACCGGGTCCGGCTGCTGGGCGGCACCGCACAGGCGGGGGCCACCGACGGGACCTGGCGGCTGCACGTGCAGCTGCCGTTGACGGCCCGTGACCGATGATGCCGAGGGGCGCGTGACCGATCACCTCGACGCTCCCGCGCCCGAAGGCACCCAGGGTCCTGTGACCGATCACCTCGACGATCAGGGGACCGACGCCCCCGGCGCCCGCCCGACCGAAGGGACCCCGATGACCCGGCCCGCCATCCGGATCGTTCTCGCCGACGACGAGCGCATGGTCCGCACCGCGCTGCGCGCCATCCTCTCCGCCGAGCCCGGTCTGGAGGTGGTCGGTGAGGCGGCGACCGGCGCCGAGGCGGTGTCGGTGGTGCGGGAGCTGCGGCCCGACATCGTCCTCATGGACGTCCGCATGCCGGAAATCGACGGCATCCGGGCCACCGAGCAGATCGTCGGCACTCTGGAGGAGCCGCCGCGGATCGTCGTCGTGACCACCTTCGAGAACGACTCCTACGTGTACGACGCCCTGCGCGCCGGAGCCGCCGGCTTCCTGCTCAAGCGGTCCGACGCCGACGCCCTGGTGCAGGCGGTACGGCTGGTCGCGCGCACCGACAGCCTGTTGTTCCCGTCGGCCGTACGGGATCTGGCCGCCCGGCACGTCCGCCGGGCGGCCCCGTCCGCGCCCTGGGTGAGCAGGCTCACCGGCCGCGAGCGGGACGTCCTGCGGCACATGGCCGCCGGGCTGACCAACGCGGAGATCGCCCGGTGCCTGGACGTGGGCCCCGCCACCGTGAAGTCGCATGTGGCGGCCGTTCTGGCGAAGACCGGTACCCGGGACCGCACCCAGGCGGTGATCGCCGCGTACGAGGCCGGTTTCCTGAGTGCTCGATGAGAAAGCGGGGCGTAGGGGAACGATCACCCCCCTCTCGATCGTCTTCCGAGCGGGATGAACAAGACGATCAGGCGGGCGTCCGTCTTCGCGCTGCTGCTCGTGCTCGCTCTGCTGGTCAGGGCGACGTGGGTGCAGTTCTACGACGGCAAGGCCCTGGCGGACGACAACAAGAACCGGCGGAACGCGATCGAGACGTACTCGCTGCCGCTCGGGAACATCATCGTGGGCGGGAGCCCGATCACCGGCTCGGCCCGGACGAAGGGCGGTGACCTCGCGTACAAGCGGACGTACAAGGACGGCAAGCTGTACGCGGCGGTGACCGGTTACGCCTCCCAGGCCTACGCCCCCACCCAGTTGGAGGGCATCTACACGGACCTGCTCAACGGCACGGACACCCGGCTGAAGACCGTGATGGACACCGTCACGGGCCGGCGTGCCGACCCGGGCAACGTGCTCACGACGATCGACCCGGCCGTGCAGAAGGCGGCGTACGGCGCGCTGGGCGACAAGAAGGGCGGGGCCGTCGCGATCGACCCGGAGACCGGCAGGATCCTGGCGGCGGTGTCGACGCCGTCGTACGATCCCTCGTCGCTGACCGACGCGAACACGGCCGGGACGGCCTGGAAGACGCTCAACGCGGACAAGGACAAGCCGCTCACCAACCGGGCGCTGCGTCAGCCGCTGCCGCCGGGCTCGACGTTCAAGCTGGTCGTGGCGGCGGCCGCGCTGGAGGACGGGCTGTACGAGAACGTGGACGAGCCCACCGACAGTCCCGACCCCTACACCCTTCCGGGCACGGTGCGCGTGCTGGAGAACGAGAACAGGTCGGCGCCGTGCGAGAACGCCTCACTCCGGGTCGCCCTGCGGTACTCCTGCAACAACGTCTTCGGTCATATGGCAGTCCAGCTCGGGCAGGACAAGGTGAGGGCCATGGCCGAGAAGTTCGGCTTCAACGACCAGGAGCAGGACGTGCCGGTGCGGGCCTACCCGAGCGTGTACCCCTCGGACATGGACGAGGCGCAGACCGCGCTGTCCGGCATCGGCCAGTTCGACGTCACCGCGACCCCGCTCCAGATGGCCATGGTGTCCGCGGCCATAGCCAACGGCGGCAAGCTGGTCTCACCGCACATGGTGTCTCGGATCACCGACAGTGGCGGTGATGTGCTGAAGGACTTTGACGACAGCGCGGACACCCAGGAGATCGTCAGCTCCTCGACCGCCGAGCAGTTGCAGTCGGCCATGGAGACGGTGGTCAAGGACGGTACGGGCACGAACGCGCTGATCGACGGGGTGACCGTGGGCGGCAAGACCGGTACCGCCCAGCACGGTGAGAACAACAGCAAGACGCCGTACGCCTGGTTCACCTCGTACGGCAAGTCCGGCGGCAGCGGCAAGGAGGTCGCCGTCGCGGTGATGGTGGAGCAGTCGGACGCGGAGCGTTCGGAGGTCAGCGGTAACGGGCTTGCGGCGCCGGTCGCGAAGGCGATGATGCAGGCGGCGTTGAAGGGCTGAGGTGGCTGCGCGGCCGGTTTCCGGTCGCCGGCCGGGTGCCGGCGAGTGGGGGCCGGTCGCGCAGTCGGGGCGCGCTGCCCTTCCCGGTGCCTACCTGACGCCCAGAACCTGCTCCACCGGATCGATCGCGAAGTACACCAGGAACAGTGCCGACACCCCCCACAGCAGCCAGTTGACCTCCTTCGCCTTGCCCAGGACCGTCTTGATGACGACGTAGGACAGGAAGCCGGCGCCGATGCCGTCGGTGATGGAGTACGTGAACGGCATCGCGGCGATGGTGAGGAACGCCGGGATGGCGATCTCGTACCTGTCCCAGTCGATGTACTTGACGTGGGTCATCATCAGGAAGCCCACGGCGATCAGCGCCGGCGCCGCCGCCTGCAGCGGAACGATGGTGAGCAGCGGGGTGAGGAAGAGGGCGAGGCCGAAGAGGCCGCCGGTGACGAGGTTGGCGAAGCCGGTGCGGGCGCCCTCGCCGACGCCGGCCGCGGACTCGATGTAGGCGGTGCTGGAGGAGGCGGAGCCGAGACCGCCGGCGACGGCGGCGGCACCGTCGATGAACAGGACACGGCCGATGCCCGGGACCTGCCCCTTCTCGTCCAGCAGCCCGGCCTCGGCGCTGATGCCGACGATGGTGCCCATGGCGTCGAAGAAGTCCGACAGGACGAGGGTGAAGACCAGCAGGACGGCGGTGAGCACGCCGGCCTCGGCGAAGCCACCGAACAGACTGAAGTCACCGACCAGTCCGAAGTCCGGGGTGGCGACGATCTCGTCGGGGACCTTGGGGGTGGTCAGACCCCAGCTCTTGATGTCGGCGACGGCGTCGATGGCGATCGCGACGACGGTCATCGTCACGATGCTGATGAGGATCGCGCCCTTCACCTTGCGGGCGAGCAGCGCGATGGTGAGCAGCACGCCGAGACAGAAGACGAGGACGGGCCAGCCGGTGAGGCGCCCGACGGCACCGAGCTGCACGGGCACGGTGGTGTTCGCGGCGTCCGGGATGCGGCTGACGAACCCGGCGTCGACGAAGCCGATGAAGGCGATGAACAGGCCGATGCCGACGCCGATCGCCTGCTTCAGCTGCTGCGGGATCGCGTTCATGATCGCTTTCCGGAGCCCGGTGAGGACCAGGAGGCAGATGACCAGGCCCTCGAGGACGACCAGGCCCATCGCGTCGGACCAGCTCATCAGTGGGGCGAGTTGGAAGGCGACGACGGCGTTGAGGCCGAGGCCGGCGGCGATCGCGAGCGGGAGGTTGCCGCCGACGCCCATGACGATCGTCATCACGCAGGCCACCAGCGCGGTGGCGGTGACGAGTTGGCCGGTGTCGAGGGAGTGGCCGAACTTGTCCTTGGCGCTACCCAGGATGATCGGATTCAGGACAAGGATGTAGGCCATGGTGAAGAACGTGGCGAGGCCGCCGCGTATCTCCCGGCCGAACGTGGATCCCCGCTCGGAGATCTGGAAGTACCGGTCGACGCCGTTCGCCGCCGCGGGTGCGGCACTTGGCCGGCCGGCCCCCTGCTGTCTCTCGGACATGGCTGTGCTCCTCGTTGCCTGAGTGATCGGTGCGCGGATGCTGGCTGGATTGTTCCCTCGTTGAACCGGTTTCAGGTTTTCTCCGCGTTACGGAATCGGGTTCGACCATCCGTACACTGTTCGAGCCACCGCACGGATCGCTGATACAGTTCCGGATCTCGTCCTGGCGCACGGTTGTTCGACGTCGGGGAATCGCTACGAGGAGAGACCCGTGGGCACAGTCGTCGACGACGCCGCCTCCGTGGAGTTCCATGCCTTCTTCGAACGGCACTACGCCGAACTCTCCCGTCTCGCCCATCTGCTGACCGGCGAGGCGGATGCCGCCGACGATCTGGCCGCGGACGCGCTGCTGGCACTGTGGCACCGCTGGGACCGGGTGCGCGCGGCCGACCACCCGGTGGCGTACGCGCGGGGCGTGGTCGCCAACCTGGCCCGTACCCGCATCCGCAGCGCGGTGCGCGAGCGCCGCCGGATCGCCCTGTTCTGGTCGCACCGCGAGGAGCGGACCGAGAACCCGGATGTCGCGGGCGTGGTCGACGTGCAGGAGGCGCTGCGCAGGCTGCCGTTCCGCAAACGGGCGTGTGTGGTGCTCCGGCACGCGTTCGACCTGTCGGAGAAGGACACCGCGCTGACCCTGGGAGTCTCGGTGGGTACGGTGAAGAGCCAGACGTCCAAGGGCATGGCCGAGTTGCAGCGGTTGCTCGGCCTCCAGGGCGTTCCGCAGAAGGTGCGTGCGGCGATGGCGCGCGGCGAGAGCGGAGGAAGGAACCGATGACGCAGCAGGACGTGCACGACGAGCTGCGCGCCCGGCTGCACGTGGCGGCCGACGCCCATGAACCCGACCGCGCGCGCATCCTGGCCCGGATGGAACGCGGCATGGCCACCCGGTCCCGCCCCGATCACCGGGCGACGCGTCCGCCGGTGCTCGGCTGGGTGCGGGTGGCCGGTGCCACCGCGGCGGTGGCCGGGGTGCTCGCCGTCGGCGGGTACGCGGTGGCGTCCGCGGTGAAGGAGACACCTCCGGCGCGGGAGCGGACGGTCGCCGTCTCGCCGACGCCCGGTCCCCCGTCCGACGCGACCACGCGGCCGCCGGCCCACACGGCCGGCCCGGCCCCCAGCACGGGCGCCACCCACCCGTCCCGTACCCCGAGTTCCGCGGCTTCCTCCGGCCCGAAGGCCACCGCCTCCGCCCAGCCGCCCGTGGCGCGTGCCGAGCAGGACGGGCCGCTGTGGTCGGACGGTTCGGTGGACCCGCACAGCAACGACTTCTGGGCGCAGAGCAACCTGACCCTCAAGACGTCGAAGCAACTGACCGCTCTCACCGTCCGGTTGAAGGTGGCGCAGACCGGCGGTGCGTCCTCGGCGGGCGCCTGGCGCTCGCTGCCCGAGACGGACTTCACGCAGACCGTCGCGGAGCGCGACGGCTTCCTCCTCTACACCTGGACACTCAAGGACGGCCGTACTGTCCCGGCGGGCCAGTGGGTCTTCGCCGGGCAGTACGACCACGAGCGCGGCGGCCGGGACGCCAAGGACGACAGCTACACCATCACGGGCACGGCCGACGGTCATGAGTACGCGGTGAGGGGCGGCTTCGCCGCGCACGGTGACGGCGACTCGTGAGACACGGCCTCAGGCGAGGCTGAGCAGGACGACGGCGGCCGCCGCCCCCGCCAGGCCGGCCCCCTGCGTCCGGGTCACCTTCTCGTGCAGGACCGCGAGCCCGGGGATCGTCGGCACGGCCGGGTACAGGGAGGCCAGGTCGACCGCCACGGCAAGGACCTGCCGCCGGGTCGACCAGAGGTAGAGGACGCCGTCGGGCTTTCGCGTCCGGTGCCGCCGCCCGACACCAGCCACAGGGCGGGCACGGTGACGCGGATGCCCGGCCAGGCCAGGGGAGTCGGCCGGTCGTGCGGGAAGAGCACACCGCACACGACGGACAGCGCCACGCCGGTGACGGCGCTCACCGGTACGACCACGCTCATCGCCCCCGGCTCAGGCCGCGGTCGAGGAGGTGCATGGCCGCGGCACTGCCGGCGCCGGACAGCGCCCGTTACGGCGCGTCCACGGGCCGCACCGGCTCCGCGGACGCCAGCAGGGCGGCCGTGACGGCGGAGAGCAGGCCGCCCACCTGTCCGAGAAAGGTGACCACGGCGAAGTGCAGCCGACGGGACAGCAGCCCGCCGGAGAGGTCGACGAGACCGTAACAGGCGGCGGAAGCCAGCGCGAGTAAGGCACGAGCGGGACAACCCGGTCCCCGGACCACGAGCTGCCGGCCAGCCCCCGCCACGGCACGGTGCTGCCGGTGACGGGGGCCGGGTACGAGCGGCTGCTCACCGCCTGCCCGGAAGGGCTCAGCTGACGAAGTACGTCGGGTTCGGCAGCTTGTAGGTACGGTCGGCGTAGCCGCCGTCCAGGTCCGAGTACTGGTCGCCGAAGTTGGCGATGATCTCGTACCCGAGGTCGTCCTCGATGTGCTCGCGGGTGCCGGACTTGTACTGCACGGTCGTGCAGTTCCAGGTGCCCGGGGTGGCACAGTCACCGAGGTAGGCCGGCGGGTTGGCCTTGTCCTTGAGGAACATGTGGCCGGCGTCGAGGTTCACATCGGCGCCGACCTTCTTCAGGTTCTCCACGGCGGCGGCGCGCTGCGCCTCGCCGAGACCGGAGTTGTAGAAGACCTCGACGCCCTTGGACTCGGCGTACCGGACCAGCTCGGGGCTGCCGAAGACGGCGGGACGGTCGGCGCGGTTCACGTAGTCGGCCCATGTGGTGCCGTTGTACGTGTAGTTGTAGCGCTTCTCGTAGTCGAGGCTGAGCAGCAGCGTGTCGTCGATGTCGAAGACGACGGCCGGCTTCTCACCGTGCCGCTGCGCCTTGCGGGCCGCCTTGTCGATGTACCGCTTGGCGTCGGCGTCGATGCGCGCCAGGTCCTTGGCGTACGGGCTGTCCGGGGACGCCTGGTAGACGCCGTTGCTGTCGGCGGTGGTGCCGTAATAGGTGTCGATGTCCTTCACCAGGAGCCCGATGTTGTAGGGCTCGTGGGTGGAGTTCGCCGTGGACTGGCCGGCGGTGGCCGCGCCCGCGCCGTACAGCGCGGCACCGGCGAGGGCGAAGGCGGCGCCGACGGCGGCCGCTCTGAGGGACTTCCGCATGAAATCTCCGGATCTGGTGGATGAGAGTGATGTACCAGGTCAGGGACTGTCTACGCGCATCACGCCCGGCACTGCGAGGCCTGTTATCCGATCGATATGGATGTCCTGGTCCCGGCATGACCCGAACGTGGTCCGGACATCGCGTTCTTTCGACCAGGTCGCCCCGGGAGGGGAACCGCGAGGACCGGTGGGGGAGTTCACCCGAACGGGCGGGCCCCACCGGCCTCCTGCAGGGACGGGTCGGCCGCCCAGGCGACGGCGGAGACCAGGGCGGCCTGGTCGCGGACCTCGTCCAGCATCCGGCCGAGCAGCGGGTTGCCGCAGGGCAGGTAGAGGGCGCGGTGGAACTCCCGGTTCGCGATGGACCGTTCGGCGGTGCCGGTGGCGCCGTCGGCGCGGGTCAGCGCGGAGCAGGTCGCCTGGACCGGGGTGCATCAGATGGTGACGGTGCCGCCCTCGGCAGCCATGTACGTGGGCCGGCCGGAGACGGCGGCGGCGCGCGCGGTGGCCGCCTCGCGGGTCAGCGTGGGCCCGACATGGGTGACGAGCAGCTCGCGCACGCGGGCGTCGCGGGCGATGCGGCCGGCGTCCTCCGGCGTCAGATGCACCTGCTGCGACGGTTCGCCTCCGTGATGCGCGTCGATGTCCGCCTCACACAGGAACAGGTCGGCGCGGGAGGCGAGTGCGGTGAGGGCGGGGCAGGGTCCGCTGTCCCCGGAGTACGCCAGCACGCTGCCCTGGCACTCGGCGCGCAGCCCGTACGCCTCCGTGCCGTGGGCGACGGCGCGGGCGGTGAGGCGCAGGTTCCAGTGCCGGACGTCGTGGCCGTCGTACAGGTCGCGGAAGTCGAAGACGCCCTCGAGGAACTCGACGTCCGCTCGCCCGAAGAAGCCGGCCAGCCGCCGGGCGCAGTCCTGTGGGGCGTACACCGGGATCGGCGCGGGCGGGGGCATCCCGCCGAAGGCGAAGGCGTAGGCGGCGGACAGCAGGTCGGCGCTGTGGTCGGCGTGCAGATGCGAGATCCAGATCGCGGTGAGCCGAGCGGGGTCCGTGTGCCGCTGCAACGCGGCGAACGTCCCGGGTCCCGCGTCCACCCACACCTCGGCGCCCCCGCCGGACAGCAGGTACCCGGAGCAGGGCCGGCCGGGGGCCGGGTGGGGCGAGGAGGTGCCGAGGACGGTGAGGGTGAGCGGCATGAGAGGGAGGGTACGTCGGGGAGCGCCCGTGTCAGGGCGCGGGGAGTGTGAACACCAGGTACAGGACGGACAGCGGCGGCGTCAGCGCGACGAGGGCCGCCCAGACGCGCGCCGCCGACCAGCGGCGCTTCCAGGGCAGCAGCCACGCGGTCAGCAGGGCCGCGCACGACAGCGCGCCACCGAAAGTGAGCATGCCGTAGATCCAGGCCAGCGCCGTCTCCAGGGCGGCCGAGCAGTCGTCGGGGCCGCAGCTGTCCGTGGCCATGGCGGACAGACCTCCGAAGAGGAGGGCGAGCGGGCCGAGCGGGACCATCAGGGCCGTCGCGACCGCAGGGGCCACCCAGCCCCGGGGGTCCGGCTGCTCCGCGCCGGCCGGGCCCGGAACCGCCGCGATGTGCTGTGTCGTCATATGGCCATCGAACCGGTGCCGCCGTGCCCGGCACACCGGCCGAGGTACTCATGCCGTACCTGTCCGCCTACTCAGTCTCCTGCGGCCGCCACCCCGGGTCCCGCCCACTGAGACCCACCGCCCGGTCCAGCAGCGGCGCGCCCTCCGGGACCGGGACGACCGGGCCGAACAGGCCGTTGCCGCGGTCGGGGTCGTCGGCGGCGGCGAGGAGGAAGCCGAAGGCCGATTCGAGGGCGGCCGGGTCGGGGGCGTAGTCCTGGCCGGTGGCGCGGGCCAGGTCCCAGCCGTGGATCACCAGTTCGTCGGCTACCACGGCGCCCGCGACCGCGCCCGGCAGGTCCACCCCGCCGGCCCGCGTGTCACCGGTCCAGGCGGCCGGGTCGCGCCAGGCGTCGGCCAGCTCGTCCAGCACCTCGGGCAGCTCTTCGCGCCAGCCGGGACCGAGGTCCGGGACGGTGGCGGTCGGGCTGGTGTCGGTCGTGGTGCCGAGGTCCTTGCGGGCCGCGTCACGGAAGGCTACGGAGAGCATCAGGATGTGGCCCAGCAGGTTCCGCACCGCGCAGTCCGGGCACGGCGTGACGGCCGTCAGCCGCTCGTCGGTCACGGACTCGGCGAGCCGCGCCACGATCCGGGTCTGCGGGCCGAGGTCCACCATGGTCATGTCGTGCTCCTTCAGGGTCGCGCTGCCCGTACGAAGGGCTGACCGGCCGGGTCCCCGGAACTCATCGGTGGTCATGGTGGCCGGCGAGGGCGCCGCCTCCCCCAGCGGCGGCCCCGGCGGCTGGGAGTCCGCGTTCACCGCGGTGGCCGCCTGCGTCGCCCACCTGGAGTCCTGGACGTGCGTCGGCATCGGCCGGCTGCCGCACACCGCGTGGGACGTCGTGCACCACGTCACGGCCACCCGATCGTCCCGTTCGCCCACGACTCCTCGCGTTCGGCTGCGCGCTGTGCGACCCGGTGATCGCGGCGGCGCCCCGGCGGCGGCCGTCCGCGGGGCCCCAGGGGCATCGTGCCAGGTACCGACGGCTTGCCGCCGCCGCGCCGCCCCCGGGATCAGGGCACCTTACCGATCCCGAGGCCCCCTCCTTACGCCCACGATGACGGGGTATGACGACTTCCTGGACGGTGATCCGGGTCCTGCGGGACCGCAATGCGGGGCTGTACCTCATCGGCCTGGTGGTGTCCGCCTTCGGCACCTCCTCGCTGTGGCTGGCGTCGGGTGTGTGGGTCAAGGACCTCACGGGTTCCGACGGCCTGGCCGCCCTGTGCATGCTCGCCATGTGGGCGCCCACCCTGGCGGGCCCGGCGCTGGGCACACTCGCCGACCGCCTCCGGCGGCGGCCCCTGCTCATCACCCTGAACCTGGGCCTGGCGGCCCTGCTCCCCACGCTCTTCGCCGTCGACTCCCCCGGCCGCCTCTGGCTGCTGTTCACCGTCCTGTTCCTGTACGGCACCGCCGGTGTCGTCCACGACGCCGCCGAGTCGGCCCTGCTCGCCGCCGCCGTCGCCCCGGACCTCCTCGGCGGCTTCAACGGGCTGCGGATGACCGTCACGGAGGGCATGAAACTCGTCGCTCCTTTGACCGGGGCGGGCCTCTACGCGGTCTACGGCGGTCCGGCCGTGGCCTGCCTGGACGCCGTCACCTTCGTCCTCGCCGCCGGACTGTACGCCCTGCTGCGGATGCGCGAGGAGCGGCCTGCCCGGTCCGGAGACGGCTGGCGGCGACAGACCGCGGAGGGTGTCCGGCACCTGTGGGGTCACCCCGTGCTGCGCCCGCTGGTCCGGGCGGGCGGTACGACCATGCTGCTGACCGCGCTCGGCAGCCCCACGGTGTACGCCGTCGTCGACCGCCTCGGCCACTCCCCCGCCTACACGGGCGTGCTGTACGCCGTCCAGGGCGCCGGTTCGGTGACGGTCGGGCTCGTCTCGGGACCCGCGCTGCGCCGGTTCGGCGGGCGCCGGTTCGCGGCGGCGGGCATCGCGCTGACGGGGGCCGCGATGGCCGCGCGCGCCGTGCCGTCGGACCCGGTGGCCCTGGTGTCCGGCGCGGCGAGCGGTCTGGGTCTGCCCTGCGTGCTGATCGCCGCGTTCACCGCCGTCCAGCGCGAGACCCCCGGCCCGCTACTCGGCCGCGCGACGGCCACGGCCGGCACGCTGGTCTTCACCCCGACCGTGCTGGGACTCACCCTCGGGGCCGGCCTGGTCGAACTGGCGGGACCGGCGCTGTTGTTGCCGCTGTACGGCCTCGCGCTGCTCCTGACGGCCCTTCCGCTGGTTCAGTGTGCGGACAGTGCCTCCCGCACCGCCGCCAGGTCACCGTCCGACGCCAACCCGGCGTGATACAGCCGCAGTTCCGTCGCGCCTTCCGTACGCGCGCGTGCCGCGTCCGCCGCGAGCGTGCCGGGACTGCCGCCCATCCCGCTGACGACGGTGAGGTTGGCGGCCAGCACCGTCCGCTTCCGCGCCTGTTCGGCGAAGGGCGCCAGCAGGGCCGTACCGCCCGTGCAGGGCACCACCACGCCGTCGGCCACGGACAGGATGTGGGTGGGGTCGACGCCCACGTTGGCGCCGCAGTGGTAGGAGACCGGGTCGGCGTGCAGCAGGACCTGGAAACCGTCGGGCGCGGCGGCGCGGACGGCGGTGACGGCCTCCTCCTGGAGGGCGCGGGCGGTTTTCTCACGCCACGCGCGCGTGGCGGCCGCCGTGTCCTCGCCGAGCAGCTTCTCGGCCGTGGGCCAGCCCTCGTCGTCCGCCGCGCCCCGCCACAGCGGCTCCAGCGCGGTCCGCACGGCCGCGGCCAGTTCGTCGGCGTCGAGGCCCTGTCCGCCGTAGCCCGTGCGGCAGGAGGGGCAGAAACACAGGGACATCAGGTACTGCCCGGCGTCCCCGAGGCCCACGCCGGAGATCTTGTCGTGGGCGTGCAGGTGCTGGAGCCCGTACCAGCCGAGGGACTCCAGCTCGGTGCCGTGCGCACCAGGACGTACGGCGGCCTCGGCGGCCAGGTCGACCAGATACGCGCGCGTGGCGGGCTGGGCGATGCACGGCGCCCACGGGTAGCGGTCGCCGTAGGCGTTGACGACCGAGGTGTCCGGATGCTCGGCGCCGAGGCGGGAGTTGTGGGCGAGGACGACCCAGGTGTGCACCTCCAGACCGGCCCCGGCGAGGGCCTTGGCGGCCTCGCCGTAGGCGTTGCCGGGGGCCCAGCGGCCGGCGGGGTACGGACGCAGGCCGCGGCCCGCCCAGCGGTCGCCCGGCGGATAGAGAAGGGCCGCGTACGCGGCGGTGACGATGCGGTGGCGGGGGTGCCGGGGGGTCAGGGCCCGGGTGGAGTGGTAGGCGGCGGCGAGGGTCACCTGCTCGACGCCGAGCCCGGCGATGCGCGCGGGGGCCTCGGGGTCGCCGTTGACGTCCCAGGGGTAGACGAACGCCGACGCCTTCACGCGTCCTCCTCGAGCAGCGCGTACCCACGCTCGATCAGCTGAGCGAGCTGTTTGACATGATCGTCGCCCGGCTCGTGCAGCGGGGGCCGGACCTCGCCGACGTCCAGGCCGCGCAGCCGTACACCGG
This sequence comes from Streptomyces sp. NPDC006314, assembly GCF_040613075.1. Taxonomy (NCBI): domain Bacteria; kingdom Bacillati; phylum Actinomycetota; class Actinomycetes; order Kitasatosporales; family Streptomycetaceae; genus Streptomyces; species Streptomyces sp. NPDC006314. The sequence goes on from NZ_JBEXRL010000009.1 coordinate 18,205, forward strand.
CCTTGACGAGGGAGACGGCGTATCCCCGGCCCTGGGCGCGCAGTTCGGCGAACGGGCGGTAGAAGCCGTCCAGGAGGCGCTGAGCGGTGGCCGGGTCGTCCGTCTCCAGGGCGCGGTGGAATGCGAGGGCGATCTCCGGGGCGAAGCAGAACACGGCCGAGGAGTACAGGGTGATGCCGAGGGCGCGGTAGGCGGGCTGGGTCTGCTCGGCGGTGGGCAGGCCGTTGAAGTACAGGAAGTCGCCGGGGACCTCGGTGCGGACGGTGCTGACGATCCGCTGCATGAGATCGAGGTCCCCGACGCCGTCCTTGAGGCCGATGACGCCGTCGGTACGGGCGAGTTCGGCCGCGGTCCGCGGGGTGAAGACCGCGTTGTCGCGCTGGTAGACGATGACCGGCAGGGCGGTGGCCGCGGCGACCTCGCGGTAGTGCCGCAGCAGTCCCTCCTGGCCGGCGAGCACGAGGTACGGCGGCATGGCGAGGAGGCCGTCGGCGCCCGCGCGCTCGGCGAGACGCGCGTAGCGGGCGGCGAGCGCGGTACCGTAGCCGGTGCCCGCGACGACCGGGACCCGCCCCTCGGCCGCCTCCACGGCGACCCGGACGCAGGCCTCGAACTCCTCCGGCAGCAACGCGTGGAACTCGCCGGTGCCGCAGCAGGCGAACACGGCGGCGGCACCGGCCGCGACGCCCCGGCGCACGTGGGTTCCGAAGACGTCCAGGTCGAGTGAGCCGTCGGGGCCGTAGGCCGTGACGGGGAAGAAGAGCGGCCCGCTCGGATCGCGGAGCCGGGCGGCGAGAGGGGCAGGCGGCACGGGCGCTCCCTATCGGTGCATGTTTCTGATCGTCGTCTATATTTCTGAACGATCTCAAGCTACGTGTCCGCAGGAGAGCGGGTCAAGCACACGAACTGGCGAACAGCAGCGAATACACCCGCGCCCCGGCACTCTTGACGAGGCATGTACACCTCCCTAGCGTGTCCACCCATGTGAATGTCGTCCACGCATACGGCCCCTCACATCTAGGAGACCGAGGATGCCCGCTCCCCGCACCGTTCTGCTCACCGGCGCCGCCGGCGGGCTCGGCACCCTGATGCGGTCCCTGCTGCCGGAGTACGGCTACACGCTGCGCCTCTTCGACGTGCGCCCCCTCGAGGACGAGCCGGACGCGATCATCGGGGACCTCACCGACAAGGAGGCGCTGCGCGAGGCGGTGCGGGGCGTGGACGCGATCCTCCATCTCGCGGGCATCTCCCTGGAAGCGCCGTTCGAGAAGATCCTGAGGTCGAACATCGAGGGCACCTACAACCTCTACGAGGCCGCCCGTCTCGAAGGCGTGCCGCGCATCGTCTTCGCCTCCTCCAACCATGCCGTCGGCTTCACCCCGGCCCCGCGCGCGGGCGACCCCCTGATTCCGATCGACGCTCCGCGCCGCCCGGACACCTTCTACGGCCTGTCGAAGTCGTTCGGCGAGGACCTGGCGCAGTTCTACTGGGACAAGCACGGCCTGGAGACGGTCTCGGTGCGCATCGGCTCCTGCTTCCCGGAGCCGACCAGCGTGCGCATGCTCTCGGTGTGGATGAGCCCGGGCGACGGCGCCCGGCTCTTCCACGCGGCCCTGACCGCCGGGAGCGTCGGCCACACGGTCGTCTACGGATCCTCCGCCAACACCCGCCTGTGGTGGGATCTGACCACCGCACGGGGGCTCGGCTACGAGCCGCAGGACGACTCCGAGCCGTACGCGGAGAAGCTCATCGCCGAACAGGGCGAACTGGACCCGGAGAACCCGGCCCACCGCCACCTGGGCGGTCACTTCGTCAGCGACCCGCCGATCTGGCCCTACTGAATCTCGCCGGCCCCTCGGCAACGGCGGAAAACGATCGCTCACGGGTGGGCCGCGATCGGCGTGACGGCGGCAGGAGGCGCGGCACGGTACGCGCTCGCCCCGGTCGCCAACTGCGTGAAGCCGCCCGAACACATGCGCACCGAGGACGCGGCCCTGGTGGAACCGCTGTCCTGCGCGGTGCGCGGCTACGGAGGTGTTCATCAGCGACCGGATCCCGCTGGAGCGGTACCCGCAGGCGCTGGAGCAGTTCGCGCAGGGCGTGGGGCGCGAGATCGTCGTGGTGCCGTAACCCGTTCGGCAGGTAAGGGAACAGTAAAGCGGTGTCGTTCGTTCACCCGGCATGACAGCTATGACCCCTGGCTCGAACATCCCTCTCTCGGCCGTGCGCGTGACGGTGGACGTCGCCGCTCCGGTGCGGCTCGACGTGTCGGGCCTGCTGCTCACGGGCGACGGCAAGGTGCGTTCCGACGACGACTTCATCTTCTACAACCAGCCGGCCGGGCCGGGGGTGACCTACCGGTCCGGCGGCGGTGCCGCGCCCGACGCGATCACGGTGGACACCGCCGCCGTGCCGCCGGACATCGACAAGATCGTGGTCACGGCCAGCCCGGACGCGGCCGGCCAGACCTTCCAGGGCATCGAGCCGACGGCCACGATCCGCGACGCGGACGGCGGAGCGGCGCTGGCCACGTTCACACCGCCGCAGCTCGGCACCGAGACCGCGCTGGTCGTCGTGGAGATCTACCGCCGGGGCGGCCAGTGGAAGGCCCGCGCCGTCGGCCAGGGGTACGCCGACGGGCTGGCCGGTATCGCGACGGACTTCGGCGTGACGGTGGAGGAGCCGGCCGCCGCGCCCGCGGCCCCGCAACAGCCGGCCGCCCCGCCGGCCCCGCCGGTGACCACCCTGTCGGCTCCCCCGGTGCCCCCGGCGCCGCCCGCTCCTCCCGTACCGGGCGCCGGGAAGATCAACTTGGACAAGGGCCGGGTCAGCCTGCAGAAGAACCAGACCGTGTCCCTGGTCAAGGGCGGCCGCCCGCTGCTCTCCCGGGTGCAGATGGGCCTCGGCTGGGAGCCCGCCTTCCGCGGCAAGGACATCGACCTGGACGCCTCGGTCATCGCCTACGGCCCGCAGCGCAACCACATCGACAGCTGCTACTTCGGCAAGCTGACGATCCTGAAGGGCGCGATCAAGCACTCCGGGGACAATCTGACCGGCGAGGGCGGGGGCGACGACGAGATGATCGTGGTCGACCTCGGCCGGCTGCCGCAGGAGGTCACCGGCCTGGTCTTCACGGTGAACTCCTTCTCGGGCCAGAAGTTCACGGAGGTAGCCAAGGCGTACTGCCGCCTCGTCGACCCGGCGACCGGCGAGGAACTCGTCCGCTTCGACCTCACCGGCGCCGAGCCGCAGACCGGGGTGATGATGGCCAAGCTGATCCGCCAGTTCTCCGGTGAGTGGGACATGACGGCCATCGGCGACTTCGTCAAGGCCCGCACGGTCCGGAACATGGTGGATCCGGGGGCGAGGGCCCTGTAGGGCGGCAGCTGCGGCACGTCGCGGTGCCGGGGGGCCTCCGCCGTCGAACTGCGGCGCGCACCCCGGCCGCGGCACCGTGGGGCTGATCGCGCGGTTACCCCGCGCCCCATCGGGCACGCCGCACCCCAGCGGCGCCCATTCCGGGTGCCGGACGAACCGCGCCGAGCTACGGCCGCAGTCCCTCCGTCAGCAACGTCAGATAACGGCGGATCTCCTCGCCCTGCCCGCCTCCCAGCTCCGCCGCCGTGGCCACCCCGTGCGCCAGCCGCAGCACCTCGACCGGCTCCAGGTCCGCCCGCAGGACCCCCTCCGCCTGCGCCGCCCCCACCAGTCTGCTCGCCGCACCCTTCACAGCCGTACCGCACGCCGTACCGCACGCCGTCGGCGGCGCCGAGCCGTGGTCCGTGACCGCCGCCCCCAGGAGGGCCTTCATGCCCCGCAGCTGGATCGTGGTGACGCACAGCTCGTTCAGCCACTCCATGAGCGCCTCACCCGGCGGCAACTCCCCGGCCAGTTCGGCGGCCCGCCTCCCCAGCGCCTCGATCCGGTCCACGTACGCGGCCTCCAGCAGCGCATGCCGCGTAGGGAAGTGCCGGTAGAGCGTGCCCGATCCGACGCCCGCCCGCTTGGCGATCTGGTCGAGCGAGGCGTTCTCCCCATGCTCGGCGAAGGCCTCCGCCGCCACCGTCAGCAACCGCTCGTGGTTACGCCGGGCATCCGCGCGCATGGGCCTGACCTGCGTCATCCGGGAACTCCTCGCGGGCGGTGGCTGTCCCCGCATTTTATCGAGCACCGGGATCCGGTCCGGGATCTGGGAGGTCGGGTCGCCGTGCCGGTGGGGCGCGTACTGCTCGTAGGTGACGGATCAGCACCCGGTCGTGCTCTTAGTGCCGGCGCACCGCCGCGGTGGTGCCGGTGCCGCCCAGGTCGCCGAAGCGTGGGGTTCAGCCGCGCTTCTGCCGCTTCCAGGGCCCGGTGATGGCCAGCATGATGCCGGGGTCCTGAATGTTGGCGAACAGGGTGCGGCCGTCGGGCGAAAAGGTGACGCCGGTGAATTCGCTGTACTCGGGCTCCTCTTCGGTGCCGATGTTCAGCTCGTTGCGGGCGATCGGGTAGGTGCGGCCGCTGTCGGTGGCGCCGAACAGGTGCTGGACGCCCTCGCCGTCCTCGGCGATGACGAGGCCGCCGTATGGGGAGACGGTGATGTTGTCCGGGCCGTCGAAGGTGCCGTCCTTGGCCGGGGCGGGGTTCACGCCGAGCAGCACCTTGAGGGTCAGCGTGCGGCGCTTGGGGTCGTAGAACCAGACCTGGCCGTCGTGCTGGACGGGGCTCTCCTCCCGGGCGAAGGAGGAGACGATGTAGGCGCCGCCGTCGGCCCACCACATGCCTTCCAGCTTGCGGGCCCGGGTGATCTGGCCGCCGGCGAACTGCTTGCGGGTCGAGACCGTCCTCGCATCGCGGTCCGGGACGTCCACCCAGTCGACGCCGTAGACGGTGCCGGTCCTCGTGGCGCGGGAGAGGTCGTCGACGAACTCGCCGCCGGCGTCGAAGCACATGAAGGCCTGGAGAACGCCCGCGTCGTCGGCGAGGGTGCGGAGCCTGCCGCGGCCGTGGCGGAAGCCCTCGGGCGGGGTCCAGCGGTAGAGCAGGCCGTTGGGGCCGGAGGCGTCCTCGGTCAGGTAGAGGTGGCCGCGCCTGGGGTCGACGACGACGGCCTCGTGGGCGTAGCGGCCCAGCGCCTTGATGGGCTTGGGGTCGCGGTTGGCCCGGCGGTCCTCCGGGTCCACCTCGAAGACGTAGCCATGGTCCTTGGTGAACCCGTTCTTGCCGGCCTTGTCCTCGGTCTCCTCGCAGGTCAGCCAGGTGCCCCACGGGGTGCGGCCACCCGCGCAGTTGGTGGCGGTACCCGCGATGCCCACCCACTCGGCGACCTCGCCGCTCCGGCGGACCTCGACGACGGTGCAGCCGCCGGCCGCCGCCGGGTCGTAGACGAGGCCCTCGGTGAGCGGCACCGGGTGCGGCCACTGGGCGCGGGCGCCGGCCAGCTCGTGGTTGTTGACGAGGAGGGTGGTGCCGCGCGGGCCGTCGAAGGTGGCGGTGCCGTCGTGGTTGGACGGCGTGAACTGGCCGGACTCCAGCCTGGTCCTGCCGCTGTAGGTGATGATCCGGTACTCGAAGCCCGCGGGCAGGGCGAGGATGCCGTCCGGGTCGGGGAGCAGTGGGCCGTAGCCGACGCCGTGGTGGCCGTGCGCCGACGCGCCGTCCGCGTTCTCGGTGTCGGTCTCCGTGGACGCGAGGGCGTTCGGCGCGGTGGCGAGCGCGCCGACGCTGCCCGCCAGTGCGACCCCGGCACCGGTGATCGCGGATGTTCTGGCGAAGTCCCTGCGGGTGAGCGACATGGTGTCTCCTGTGACGGTGGGCGTGCCGTGGAGGGTGGCGGGCCTCGGTTCGGCGCACACGCTCCCGCCCGCTTCTGAACAGGAGTTGAACGCCGGGCTGCTTCGGAGGCTCCTGTTCCATGAATCCGTGGGCACTGCCCCATGGCCGGCAAGAGCAGCACCGGGACCGGCCGCGGGTCCCCCACCATCACACCGAGCAGCCCAGCACTCGTTCCCGCCGCAACGGCGCTCTGCCCGCAGGGCGCAGCCCGCCGGTGCCGACCGAGCGCGACCCTGACGGCCCTCACGCCCCATGCCGGGCGGCCCTCACGCCCCTTGCTGGGACCGCGCCTTGAACGCGGCCTTCCGGGCCTCCTTCGCCACCTTCTTGTCCGGATGCAGCCGCCCCATCGCCTCCAGCACGTCGGCCGTCGCGGGATGCTCCACCCGCCAAGCGGCCGCGAAGAACCCGCTGTGCTGCTCGGCCAGCCCCTCCACCAGCGCCTGCAGCTCCTCGGAGTTGCCCTCGGCGGCCAGCTGCGCGGCAACCGTGTCGATGGTCAGCCAGAACACCAGCTCCTGCGAGGGCGCCGGCACGCCGGCGGCTCCCCGCTCGCTCAGCCACACCCGGGCGAGCCCGCCCAGCTCGGGGTCGTCGAGGACTTCCCGCAGCGCGGGCTCGGCCTCCGCGCCCACCAGCGACAGCGCCTGCTGGCAGCGCAGCCTGCGCAGCGGCGCCCCGGCATCCGCGCCCCGTGCAGCCGTGAGCAACTCCCGTGCGGCGGCGAGGGGTTCGCGACGGGCGAGCCACTGCTCGGTCTCGGCGCGCGCGGCGGACTGCCCGAATCCCCCCGTGCCGTCGAGCAGCGCGTCCGCGCCCTTGTCGACGAGTTCGCCGACGGCGGGTGCCTCGAAGCCGGCCTCCAGCAGTCGCGTCCGCAGCCCGTAGGCGCCGAGCGGGGTGAGCCGGACCATGCCGTAGCGGGAGACGTCGGTGTCGTCGACCGGTGCGGCGGGCTCCTCTTCGGCGTCTGCCATGAGCGCCTCGTCCACCGGCTGGTACTCCACCAAGCCGATGGGCTCCAGCATCCGGAACTGGTCGTCGAGCCGCATCATGGCGTCGGAGACCTGCTCCAGGACGTCGTTGGTGGGCTCGCCCATGTCGTCGGGCAGGATCATCGACGCGGCGAGGGCGGGCAGCGGGACGGGGCCCTCACCGGATCCGTCCTCACTGACGGTGAGCAGGTAGAGATTGCCGAGGACTCCGTGGAGGAACTCCGCCTCGGCCTCCGGGTCCCAGTCGAGTGACGAGAAATCGACCTCGCCGCCCTCGTCCAGGGCGTCGACCAGTCCGTCCAGGTCGGGCACGCCCGCGTCCGCGATCACGGTCTCCAGGGCGGCGAGCCACACGGTGAGCACGTCCTGCGGGGAGCCGCCGGTGAGCAGAGCCAGGTCCGCGCCGGCCGCCACGGTCCCGGTCTCCTCGTCCAGGATCTCGACCAGGCCGGCGTCCACGGCGATCCGCCAGGCCTCGCTGGCGTAGGCGGCGGCGTCGTCACCGCTCAGTCCGAGCAGTTCGGCGGCGGCCGGCAGCTGTTCCTCGACGAGCCCGCCTCCGGCGTCAACGCGGGTCTCTGGGCCGGCCCAGCGGGCGAGACGGGCGGCGCGGGAGAGCAACGGCGTGGACAGCGCGGCACGCGCCAGCTCCGCTTCGGGGTGCAGCCGTACGGGCGGCAGGGGGGAGCTGTCTGACATCGGCTGGTTCTCCTCGGACCGTGAACGGGCTCAGCCGCTCAGCCTAGACGGATTTCCACCCATGCCGCCCGGTTCATCTCTGCGTCAGCCGCCGTGTATGGCCGAAACCTTGACAACTCCCGGTACCAGGCAGGAGATTGACGCGCGTAGAAGTTGGGGGGACAACTGTTCACTCGGCTCTACGCGTGTCACAGAGGGCCACGAGCCCCACACGCTTCCGTTCCACCCTCGTCCCGGCGCTCACGCACGTCCCCGGAGGGAACCCTTGCCGAGCAGGTCTTCCGCGCGCCTCGCCGCGCTCACCGTCGCCGCCGCCTGCGGCGCGGCGTCCGTCGTCCTCATCTCCCCCGCGCACGCCGACTCGGTGCGCATCCACGACATCCAGGGCACCACCCGCATATCGCCGTTCGCCGGCCAGAAGGTGACGGACGTGCCCGGCATCGTCACGGCCACGCGCGGCTACGGCTCCTCCAAAGGCTTCTGGGTCCAGGACCCGACCCCGGACGACGACCCGGCCACCAGTGAGGGCGTGTTCGTCTTCACCGGCTCCGCGCCGAAGGTCGCGGTCGGTGACTCGGTCACGGTCACCGGCACGGTCTCCGAGTACGTGCCGGGCGGCACCTCTTCCGGCAACCAGTCGCTGACACAGATCACCAAGCCGGCGATCACCACCGTCTCCGCCGGCAACGCGGTCCCGGCGCCGGTCGTCGTCGACGAGGACTCCGTACCGGACGAGTACGCCCCCACCGGCGACCCGGCCGCGAGCGGCTCGATCAACGGCCTGAGCCTGGAGCCGTCGACGTACGCCCTGGACCGCTACGAGTCCCTGGAGGGCATGAACGTCCAGGTCACCGACGCACGTGTGGTCACCGCGACCGACCCGCACAGCGAGCTGTGGGTCACGGTGAAGCCGTGGGAGCACCGCAGCCGCCGCGGCGGCACGGTCTACGGCTCCTACGACTCCCAGAACACCGGCCGGCTGCAGATCCAGTCGCTGGGCTCGACGGCCGACTTCCCGAAGGCGAACGTCGGTGACACGCTCGCCGGCCCCACCGCCGGCCCGCTGGACTTCAACCAGTTCGGCGGCTACACCCTCGTCGCGAGCAAGCTCGGCACGTTGAAGACCGGCGGCCTGGAGCGCGAGACGACGCAGAGGCAGTCGAGTCGCGAGCTGGCGGTGGCGACCTACAACGTCGAGAACCTCGACCCGTCGGACGCGACCTTCGACAAGCACGCGGCCGCGATCGTGAACAACCTGCAGTCGCCGGACGTCGTGTCCCTGGAGGAGATCCAGGACAACAACGGCGCCAAGGACGACGGCACGGTCGACGCGAGCGAGACCGTCCACAAGCTGATCGACGCGATCGTCGCGGCGGGCGGCCCGAAGTACGACTGGCGCTCGATCGACCCGGTCAACGACCAGGACGGCGGCGAGCCGGGCGGCAACATCCGCCAGGTCTTCCTGTTCAACCCGGAGCGGGTGTCCTTCGTGGACCGCGCGGGCGGCGACTCCACCACCGCCGTCGGCGTCACCAAGGTGCACGGCAAGGCCCAGCTGACGGCCTCCCCGGGCCGGCTCGCCCCGGCCGACGCGGCCTGGAACAACAGCCGCAAGCCGCTGGCCGGTGAGTTCGCCTTCCGCGGCAAGACGGTCTTCGTGATCGCCAACCACCTCAACTCCAAGGGCGGCGACCAGGGGCTGACCGCGCAGTACCAGCCGCCGGTGCGCAGCTCGGAGATCCAGCGCCACGCACAGGCGACCGCGGTGCACGCGTTCGTCAAGGACATCCTGGCCGTCCAGAAGAACGCGGACGTCATCGCGCTCGGCGACATGAACGACTTCGAGTTCTCCGGGACCGCGAAGATCCTCGAGGGTGACGGCGAGCTGTGGTCGGCGATCAAGTCGCTGCCCCGGAGCGAGCGTTACACCTACGACTACCAGGGCAACCAGCAGGTCCTGGACCAGATCCTGGTCAGCCCGGCGATCCGGCGCGGCTGCGACCTGGAGTACGACAGCGTGCACATCAACTCGGAGTTCCACGACCAGATCAGCGACCACGACCCGCAGGTGCTGCGGTTCCGCCCGTAGTTCCGGCCCGGCGGGCTCAGGACTGGCTGAACACGCCGTCCAGCCAGTCCTGCCGGCCGGCCTCGTTCGCCGGGCGTCCGCGTCCTGCGCGAAGTCGTGCACGCTGATGTTGCCCCCCTGCGGCTCGGGCGGATCCATCGGCCACAGATGGCCGCCGGTTCAGGTGGTGACCCGCCTCTCACGCCTCCTCGGGCGCTTGCGGGCCTTCGGGGCGCCGTTGATCAGCGTGCCGACGCCCCGCACGAGGCGGGCGCCGAGCGCGAGGGGCCAGCGTGCGGAGAGCTGGTCACGGAAGCGGTCAGGGTCGGGTTGTACGGCGGAGAGGGCGGCCGGCGAGCTGACGTACGACGCGGCGGTCGCGCGCGTCAGCCGCTCGGTGACGCCGCCCTTGCGGCGCTCCCCGGCCGGCTTGGTTCGCCGCCGACGCCGGTTCGGCGGCCCACTGGGCGAGCAGCCGGACCCGTACCGGGTCGAGCGATACGGCCGCGTCGAGTCCTCGATCCTGTTCACGTCGAGCACGGGTCCACCCTCCCACCGAGAACTCCCTGTCCAGGAGGACGAGGTTTCCGGTGAGAGGGTGGGATGGGATGGAGCCTCTGTGTTCCGCGCCCGCGCTCAGTGGTGGCGCCGCCTGCTCCAGGCGATGCCGGCCGTCACGGCGGCCACGCCCAGCACACCCACGGCCAGGATCGGCAGCGCACCGCGCAGCGACTGCGGGACGGAGCCCTCCACGGCGTGGCCCGCGCGCCCGGCCCTGAGCTGGACGGCGTGACCGGCACGGCCGGCCCGGTCCTGGACGGCGTGTCCGGCGTGGGCCGCCCGGTCCTGCATCGCGTGCCCGGTCCTGGCCGCCCGGTCCTGCACGGTGTGCCCCGCCTGGGCGGCGCTCACGCGCAGCTGAACCGTCATGGCGCCGGCCTTGTCCCTCAGGTCGGCGGCCCGGGCGCGGGCCCGGCCCTTCACATCGGCCCTGTCCACCAGCTGCGCGACGGTCTCGCCGAGCTGGTTCCTGGTCTGTTCGATCTGCTGCCGCAGCTCGTCGGGGCCCTTGGCGCCCGAGCCGTGCTGAGTCCTGTGCCTCATCGGTGTGCCCTTTCCCTGATCGCGTCGACGTCCGCCCTGACGCTGCCGAGTGTCTCCTCGGGTGCGGGCGGGGCGGCACGGCGCAGCTGGGCGCGTCCGGCCGCGGCCAGCAGGCCGGCTACAGCGAGGAAGACCGCCGCCACGATCAGTGCCGCCGCCCACACGGGCAGCGCCAGGGAGAGTGCGGCGGTGGCGGCGCCGGCCAGGGTGATCAGCCCGACGTACCCGACGGCGCCCGCGGCGCCGAGCAGGCCGCCGCCACGTCCGGCGCGACGTCCCTTCTCGGTCAGCTCCTCCTTGGCGAGGGCGGCCTCCTGCCGCAGGAGCCGGGAAAACTGTTCGGTGGCCCGGCCGACGAGTTCACCGGTGGAGGGGTGCCCGTCGGCCGCGGGCCGTGCGTGCGGGGTCACGGTCACGGTGTCCGCCTCCTCTCTGTACGGAACATCCGGGTACCCGGCCCGAGGACCCTTAGCCCTGCTCCGCTCCCCCGCCCCCGCCTTCACCCAGGCGGGCCAGTTGGGTCTGGAACCAGTCCAGACGTGCCTGCAAAAGGGCGGCCTCGGCGACGAGTTCGGGCACGCCCGGCCCGGAGTCGGGCATCAACTCGGCGGACGGGTCCGCTGCACCGCCGCCTCCCGGGACCACCCGCAGTCCTTCCCCGGCCAGCCGGGCGAACCCCGCGAGGGAGACGGACGTACGCCCGCGCACACAGCCCGCGCAGACGGGCGCGAGGACCCGCCAGCCGGGTCTGCCCCAGCCGGCGTCGGCCAGCCCGACCGCGCCGGCACCGCAGCCGCAGGCGCCCACGGTCGCCGTACGCACCCGCTGCCGGGCGTAGCGGAAGCCGCGCTCGAAGCGGATGTAGGCGCCGAGCACGGAGACCTCGAGCAGGGCCACCGTGCGGTGCTCGGCGGTGCACAGCAGGGCCTCGGCGGCCATACGGTCGTGGACGCAGTGGAAGCCGCAGTCGCACAGCCGCGCGGGTGGGCGGTGTCTTCGGCCGTAGACGCAGGAGGCGTCGTCGAGCACCCCGTACGGCAGTGCCCCGCCCAGCGACACGCCGGTGAACCCGGCCCGGGTGCCGTCCTGGGACAGCACCGGGTGTGCGATCTTGTATCCGGTCGGCGGCTCCGTGGGGCGTTCGGCCGGGAGCCGCAGTCTCATCGGGTGGCCGGGGCCTCTTCGCGAGCCGGCTCGGCCGGTTCGGTGCGGACGATGTCCTCGGGGAGCCGTGCTTCGTCCTCGTGGACGAGCGGCCGCTCCTCGGCGACCCCGGTGGCCAGTGCCTTGCCCAGCTTCATGGTGCCTCCCATGACCTGACGTCGGTGACCCTCCGGCCATAGTGACCCATGAGTGCCGAGTTGGACACAGGACCTCCGGCCCAACCCCGGACACATTAGAGTCGCTTAGCAGTACTGCGCAGAAGAATTAAGTAGAGCTTCACATAGGGCCGCGCCGAGACTACTCCCATGACGAGCACACACAAGCCCGCCCCGCCCTTCGGACGCACACTGTGCGCGATGATCACACCGTTCACCGAGGGCGGCGCCCTCGATCCGGAGGGAGCCGGGCGCCTGGCCGCGCGGCTGGTGGAGGAGGGCTGCGACGGCCTGGTCCTGAACGGCACCACCGGGGAGTCGCCCACCACCACGGACGCGGAGAAGGCGGAGCTGATCGCGGCCGTCCGGGAGGCGGTCGGCGACCGGGCGACGCTGGTCGCGGGCGTGGGCTCGTCCGACACCCGGCACACGGTCGGACTTGCCCTCGCGGCGGAGCAGGCGGGCGCCGACGGCGTGCTGGTGGTGACGCCGTACTACAGCAGGCCGCCGCAGGAGGCCGTGGCCGCCCACTTCCTGGCGGTCGCCGACGCGAGCGGCCTTCCGGTGATGCTCTACGACATCCCGGGCCGCACCGGCACCCGGATCGAACCGGACACGATGATCCGCCTCGCGGAACACCCGCGGATCGTAGCCGTCAAGGACTGCTCCTACGACTTCCTCGGCACCCAGAAGGTGCTGGCGCGCACGGAGTTGGCGTACTACGCCGGCTGCGACGAGCACGTGCTCGCGCTCTACGCGGTCGGCGCGGCGGGCTGCGTGAGCACCGTCGGCAACGCCGTACCGGCCCATGTCTCCGCGATCCTGGACGCCTTCGACGCGGGCGACACGGCCCGGGCGAGGGAACTCCAGCTGGAGGCTATGCCGTTGATCGAGGCGATGATGGGTGCGGGCCTGCCGGGCACGGTCACCACGAAGGCACTGCTGGCCCGCCTCGGACTGCCCGCCGGCCCGGTGCGCGCACCGCTGCTGCCCGCCGGCCGGGAGACGGCCGACGGGCTGCTGACGCTGTACGGACGGCTCGTGGCGGACACCCCGGGCGCGGTCTGATCACCTCTCGGCGAACACCGGCTGCCGGTCCTGCCGGTGGTGGTCGCCGCCCGGCTTCCGCGAGCCGCTGAGCGGGAGGGCAACGTCTCACGGTCAAGACCATTGAGCGTCCGGACGGGGTCCTTCGGAAGACCGAGGCGATCGCGGCCCACGCCGATTTACCGACGCTCGGACTGACCAGGTGGGCCGTGAACCGGGCAGGTGTGTCGCGTAGGTGTCCGTGACGGGCGACGAAGCGCCCCTCACCCGGGGTGAAGGGCGCTCCATGCGGGGTGCGTCAGTTGTGGCTGTGCAGGATGTCGTTCAGGCCGCCCCAGACCGCGTTGTTCGGGCGGGCCTCGACCTTGCCGGTGACCGAGTTGCGGCGGAAGAGGATGTTGGAGGCGCCGTTCAGCTCGCGGGCCTTGACGATCTGGCCGTCGGGCATGGTGACCCGGGTGCCGGCGGTGATGTACAGGCCGGCCTCGACCACGCACTCGTCGCCGAGCGCGATACCGACGCCCGCCTCGGCGCCGATCAGGCAGCGCTCGCCGATCGAGATGATCACGTTGCCGCCGCCGGACAGGGTGCCCATGGTGGAGGCGCCGCCGCCGATGTCGGAGCCGTCGCCGACCACGACACCGGCGGAGATCCGGCCCTCGACCATGGAGGTGCCGAGGGTGCCGGCGTTGAAGTTGACGAAGCCCTCGTGCATGACCGTGGTGCCCTCGGCGAGGTGCGCGCCCAGCCGGACCCGGTCGGCGTCGGCGATGCGGACGCCCTTCGGGGCGACGTAGTCCGTCATGCGGGGGAACTTGTCGATCGAGGTCACCTGCAGGTGCAGGCCTTCGGCGCGGGCGTTCAGCCGCACCTTCTCGATGTCGTCCACGGCGACCGGGCCGAGCGAGGTCCAGGCGACGTTGGCGAGGTGGCCGAAGATGCCGTCCAGGCTCTGTCCGTGCGGCTTGACCAGGCGGTGCGAGAGCAGGTGCAGGCGCAGATAGACGTCGTGCGCGTCGATGGGCTTCTCGTCCAGCGAGGCGATGACCGTGCGGACCGCGACCACCTCGACACCTCGGCGGTTGTCCGGGCCGATCGCCGCGGTCGCACCGCCGCCCAGCAGCTCCGCCGCCTGCTCGGCGGAAAGCCGCTCGGTGCCGGCGGGGCCCGGCTCGGCGACCAGCTCGGGGGCCGGGAACCAGGTGTCGAGAACGGTGCCGTCGGAGGCGATCGTGGCGAGGCCGGCGGCCACGGCGCCGGTGGTGCGGGAAGCAGAGTCGGTCATGGGAAAAACCTAACGTGAGGCGGGGTGTGGGAGCGAACCGTGTCTCACGTGCCGGGCGCCGGTTCAGGGGATCACCCGAACCAGCGCCCCCCGCGCGTCCTCCTCGTCGTACGAATCGGGTGGGCGGGCCGGGCTGGGCATGCGAAAGCGGCGGTACCCGTGCGGGTGCCGCCGCTTCACACGTGAGGTGTTCTCAGACGTTGAACCCGAGCGCCCGGAGCTGCTCGCGGCCGTCGTCCGTGATCTTGTCCGGGCCCCACGGCGGCATCCAGACCCAGTTGATGCGCAGCTCGTTGACGAGGCCGTCCGTGGCGGACTTGGCCTGGTCCTCGATGACGTCCGTCAGCGGGCAGGCCGCCGACGTCAGGGTCATGTCGACGGTGGCGATGTTGGCCTCGTCGACGTGGATGCCGTAGATCAGGCCGAGGTTGACGACGTCGATGCCCAGCTCGGGGTCGACGACGTCCATCAGGGCCTCGCGGAGTTCTTCCTCCGAGGCCGGCTTCATCTCCACGGTGTCGCTCATGCGGTCTTCCTTTCGGCGGCGGCGCCACCCAGCGCCTGGGCCGTCGCGTCTTTCCACGCCATCCAGCTCAGGAGGGCGCACTTGACCCGGGCGGGGTACTTGGAGACACCGGCGAACGCGACCGCGTCCTCCAGGATGTCCTCCATCGCGTCGTCCGGCTCGATCCGCCCCTTGGACTGCATCAGCTCCAGGAAGGTCTCCTGGATCTTCTGCGCCTCGGTCACGTCCTTGCCGACCAGCAGCTCGTTCAGCACGGATGCGGAGGCCTGGCTGATGGAGCAGCCCTGGCCCTCGTACGAGACATCCGCGATCTTCGTGCCGTCGTACTTCACGCGGAGGGTGATCTCATCGCCGCACGTCGGGTTCACGTGGTGCACCTCGGCGTCGCCATCCCGCAAGCCCCGTCCGTGCGGGTGCTTGTAGTGGTCCAGGATGACTTCCTGGTACATCGAGTCCAGCTTCACGGTTTCAGCTCACGCCTCTCAGCCGAAGAAGTTCCGAACGTGCTCCAGCCCCTCGACCAGTGCGTCGATCTCGGCGGGTGTGGAGTACAGATAGAACGACGCTCGCGTGGTCGCAGGAATTCCGTAGCGGAGGCACACGGGCCGCGCGCAGTGGTGGCCGACGCGGACCGCGATGCCCTGCTCGTCGAGGACCTGGCCCACGTCGTGCGGGTGGATGTCACCCAGCGTGAAGGAGATCGCGGCCCCGCGGTCCTCGGCCGTGGTGGGGCCGATGATCCTCAGGTCCGGGACCTCGCTCAGCTTCTGCACCGCGTACTCGGTGAGCGCGTGCTCGTGGGCGAGGATCTTGTCCATGCCGATCGACTGGAGGTAGTCGATGGCTGCGCCGAGACCGACCGCCTGGGCGATCGGGGGCGTGCCCGCCTCGAACTTGTGCGGCGCCGGGGCGTAGGTCGAGGAGTGCATCGAGACGGTCTCGATCATCTCGCCGCCTCCCAGGAACGGGGGCAGGTCCTCGAGCAGCTCCTGGCGGCCCCACAGGACGCCGATGCCGGTCGGGCCGCACATCTTGTGGCCGGTGAAGGCCACGAAGTCGGCCTGGAGGGCCTGCACGTCCAGCGGCATGTGGGGAGCGGCCTGCGAGGCGTCGATGCACACCAGCGCGCCGACCTCCTGGGCGCGGCGGACTATCGCGTCGACCGGGTTCAGGGTGCCCAGGATGTTCGACACCAGCACGAAGGAGACGATCTTCGTCTTCTCCGTGATGACCTCGTCGATGTTGGACAGGTCCAGCCGGCCGTCGTCGGTCAGGCCGAACCACTTCAGCTTCGCTCCCGTGCGCTGCGCCAGCAGCTGCCACGGCACGATGTTGGAGTGGTGCTCCATCTCCGTGATGACGATCTCGGTCTCGTGGTCCACCCGGTAGGGCTCATCGGCCCAGCCCAGCATGTTCGCCACGAGGTTCAGGGACTCGGAGGCGTTCTTGGTGAAGATCACCTCGTCGCGGCTCGGCGCGTTGATGAACTCCGCGACCTTGTCGCGCGCGCCCTCGTACAGCGCCGTGGCCTCCTCGGCGAGCACATGCACACCGCGGTGGACGTTGGCGTTGTAGCACTCGTAGTACTCGCTCAGGGCGTCCAGTACCTGGCGCGGCTTCTGCGAGGTCGCGGCGTTGTCCAGGTACACGAGCTTCTTGCCGTCGTGGATCAGTCGGTCCAGGACGGGGAAGTCCTTGCGGATCGCCTCGGTGTCGAGGAGGCCCGGCAGCTGTGTCACGCGGATGCGCCACCCTTCGTGTATGCCTCGTAGCCCTCGTCCTCCAGCTTGTCGGCGAGCTCGGCGCCGCCGGACTCGACGATCCGGCCCGCGGAGAAGACGTGGACGTAGTCGGGCTTGATGTAGCGCAGGATGCGCGTGTAGTGCGTGATCAGGAGGGTGCCGACCTCACCGGTCTCGCGGACGCGGTTGACGCCCTCGGAGACGATGCGCAGGGCGTCGACGTCCAGGCCGGAGTCGGTCTCGTCGAGGATCGCGACCTTCGGCTTGAGCAGCTCCAGCTGAAGGATCTCGTGGCGCTTCTTCTCACCGCCGGAGAAGCCCTCGTTGACGTTGCGCTCGGCGAAGGACGGGTCCATGTGGAGGCGCTCCATGGTCTCCTTGACCTCCTTCACCCAGGTACGCAGCTTCGGGGCCTCGCCGCGGACCGCGGTGGCGGAGGTGCGCAGGAAGTTGGAGACCGAGACGCCGGGGATCTCGACCGGGTACTGCATCGCCAGGAACAGGCCCGCGCGGGCACGCTCGTCGACGGACATCTCCAGGACGTCCTCGCCGTCGAGGGTGACGGTGCCGCTGGTGATGGTGTACTTCGGGTGACCCGCGAGCGAGTAGGCGAGGGTCGACTTGCCCGAGCCGTTGGGGCCCATGATGGCGTGCGTCTCGCCCTGCTTCACGGTGAGGTCGACGCCCTTGAGGATCTCCTTCGTGGCGTTGTCGGCCTCGACGGTGACGTGCAGGTCTCGGATTTCAAGCGTTGCCATGGGTGCCTCAGGACTCCTGGGTGAGGGAGACGAGCACGTCGTCCCCTTCGATCTTTACGGGGTATACGGGGACGGGGCGCGTCGCGGGGAGGCCGGACGGCTTGCCGGTGCGAAGGTCGAAGGCGGAACCGTGGAGCCAGCACTCGATCTGGCAGTCCTCGACCTCGCCCTCGGAGAGCGAGACGTTCGCGTGGGAGCAGATGTCGTGGATGGCGAACACTTCCCCCTCGGTCTTCACGACCGAGACCGGCGTGCCGTCGAGTTCCACCCGTTTCGGGGTGTCCTCCTCCAGCTCGCTCAGCCCGCAGGCGCGTACGAAGGTCATGCGACCGAAGCCTCCAGCTCCTCCTCGATCTTGGCGAGCAGGCGCTCCTCGATGTCGGCGACACCGATCTGCTGGACCAGCCCGGCGAAGAAGCCGCGGACCACCAGGCGGCGGGCCTCGTGCTCCGGGATGCCGCGGGCCATCAGGTAGAAGAGCTGCTCGTCGTCGAAGCGGCCGGTGGCGGAGGCGTGGCCGGCGCCGACGATCTCGCCGGTCTCGATCTCCAGGTTCGGCACCGAGTCGACGCGCGCGCCGTCCGTGAGGACCAGGTTGCGGTTCATCTCATAGGTGTCCGTGCCCTCGGCCTTGGCCTCGATGAGCACGTCGCCGATCCAGACCGCGTGCGCGCTCTCGCCCTGCAGCGCGCCCTTGTACATGACGTTCGACTTGCAGTGCGGGGTGTTGTGGTCGACGAGGAGGCGGTGCTCCTGGTGCTGGCCGGAGTCGGTGAAGTACAGGCCGAACAGCTCGGCCTCGCCGCCGGTCCCGGCGTAGGAGACACGCGGGTGCAGACGCACGAGGTCACCGCCGAAGGTCACCACGAACGACTTGAAGGTGGCGTCCCGGCCGATCAGCGCGTTGTGCTGGCCGACGTGGACGGCCTTGTCGTCCCAGTCCTGGACGGAGACGACGGTCAGCTTGGCGCCGTCGCCCAGGACGTAGTCGACGTTGGCGGCCAGCACGGCGTCACCGGTGTGGTCGATGACGACGACGGCCTCGGCGAAGGCTCCCAGCTCGATCACCTGGTGGCCGTAGGCGACCCCGCCCTCGCCGTGCACGGCGATGCGGATCGGCTCGGTGAGGACCGTCTCCTTGGGGACGGTGACCACGCCGGCCTTCTCGAACGCCGAGTACGCCTGGGCGGCGACGCGGTCCACGGGGGTGCCGGCCCTGCCGATGCGGGCGTCGTCGCGGCCCACGGTCTCGACGATCACGCCCTCGGGGGCCTGGACGTCCACCTTCACGCCGTCACCGGTGGCGACCGCGGTGCCGTCGTGCAGCCCGCGCAGCCGCTCCAGCGGGGTGAAGCGCCACTCCTCCTCGCGGCCGTGCGGAACCGGAAAGTCCGCCACGTCGAAGGACGGGGGCGCGCTCATGCGCGTGGCGACGGTCGACTCGGCGGCCACCGCGATCTGGCCGGCGGTGGTGGAGCCCACCGGGATGTTCTGAGCCTCAGCCATGGCTGTCGTAGTGCTCTCTCTCTGAGTAAGACGTGTGCTGACCGACGGGGCGGGTTAGCCGACCGCGCCTTCCATCTGCAGCTCGATCAGCCGGTTGAGCTCGAGGGCGTACTCCATGGGCAGCTCCTTGGCGATGGGCTCGACGAAGCCGCGCACGATCATCGCCATCGCCTCGAACTCGCTCAGGCCACGGCTCATCAGGTAGAAGAGCTGGTCCTCGGAGACCTTGGAGACCGTCGCCTCGTGGCCCATGGACACGTCGTCCTCGCGAACGTCCACGTAGGGGTACGTGTCGGAGCGGGAGATCGTGTCGACGAGCAGCGCGTCGCACAGCACGTTCGACTTGGATCCGGCGGCGCCCTCGCCGATCTCGACGAGACCGCGGTAGGAGGTGCGGCCGCCGCCGCGCGCCACGGACTTCGACACGATGTTGGAAGACGTGTTCGGCGCCATGTGGACCATCTTGGAGCCGGCGTCCTGGTGCTGCCCCTCGCCCGCGAAGGCGATGGACAGGGTCTCGCCCTTGGCGTGCTCGCCCATCAGGTAGACCGCCGGGTACTTCATCGTCACCTTGGAGCCGATGTTGCCGTCGATCCACTCCATGGTCGCGCCCTCGTACGCCACGGCGCGCTTGGTGACCAGGTTGTAGACGTTGTTCGACCAGTTCTGAATGGTCGTGTAACGGCAGCGGGCGTTCTTCTTGACGATGATCTCGACCACGGCGCTGTGCAGCGAGTCCGACTTGTAGATCGGGGCCGTGCAACCCTCGACGTAGTGCACGTAGGCGCCCTCGTCGACGATGATCAGGGTCCGCTCGAACTGGCCCATGTTCTCCGTGTTGATGCGGAAGTAGGCCTGGAGCGGGATTTCGACGTGCACGCCCTTCGGCACGTAGATGAAGGAGCCTCCGGACCACACGGCGGTGTTCAGCGACGCGAACTTGTTGTCGCCGACCGGGATGACCGTGCCGAAGTACTCCTTGAAGAGCTCCGGGTGCTCCTTCAGGGCGGTGTCGGTGTCGAGGAAGATGACGCCCTGCTCCTCCAGGTCCTCGCGGATCTGGTGGTAGACGACCTCCGACTCGTACTGGGCGGCGACACCGGCGACGAGGCGCTGCTTCTCGGCCTCCGGGATGCCCAGCTTGTCGTAGGTGTTCTTGATGTCCTCGGGCAGGTCCTCCCAGGACTCCGCCTGCTTCTCCGTGGAGCGCACGAAGTACTTGATGTTGTCGAAGTCGATGCCCGACAGGTCCGACCCCCAGTTCGGCATCGGCTTCTTCTCGAAGAGCTTCAGGCCCTTCAGGCGCAGCTTCGTCATCCACTCCGGCTCGGACTTCTTCTCCGAGATGTCGCGGACGACGTCCTCGTTCAGGCCACGGCGCGCGGACGCACCGGCCACGTCGGAGTCGGCCCAGCCGTATTCGTACTTGCCCAGGCCCTCGAGTTCGGGGTGGGCAGTCTCCGTGGGGAGAGTCATGCGGGGTTCCTCCCGGCCGTGCTTGCAGGTGCGTCAGTGGAAATCTTGGGAATGAACGTCGTGCAGACGCCGTCGCCGTGCGCGATGGTCGCCAGTCGCTGGACGTGGGTACCCAGCAGCTCGGCGAAGATCTCCGTCTCCGCCTCGCACAGCTGCGGGAACTTCTCCGCGACATGGGCGACCGGGCAGTGGTGCTGGCAGAGCTGCTCGCCGACCGGTGCGCTACGCGCCGTAGCAGCGTACCCGTCCGCACTCAGGGCCTTGGCCAGCGCTTCGGCGCGCTTGTCGGGGCTCACGCTCTCGATCGCCTCGCGGTACGCGCCCGCCTGGGCGGCGATCCGGGCGCGGGCGAAGGCGGCGACCGCCTCCGCCCCGCCCTCGCGCTCGGCGATCCAGCGCAGGGCGTCCGCGGCCAGCTTGTCGTACGACTGGTCGAAGGCGTCCCGTCCGCAGTCGGTGAGCGCGAAGACCTTCGCGGGACGGCCACGCGTGCGCGTGCCGTACACCCGCTGCTCGCGGGCCACCACGACGTCGTCGGCGACCAGCGCGTCCAGGTGGCGCCGGACGGCCGCCTGGGTCAGGCCCAGCCGGCCCGCGAGTTCGGCGACGGTCGACGGGCCGTGGTCCAGGATCGACCGCGCGACCCGGTTGCGCGTCGAGCGCTCTCCGGTCGCGAGCTCCTCCTGAGGGGGCCCCACCGGGGTCTCCCGAGCCACGTCGACGTTTTTCACAACGCCATTGTTGCGTAATTCCTCAGAGACTGACAAGCGGCGTCCGGATCACCGGGCGGTGCCCTGCATCACTTAGGCATACCTAATCCGACCTGCGGAAACGATCTTTTGATCGATCATTCCCGGACACCCGCGAGGCGGAATCGGTAGCGTTCCACGGCACCTTCGTGAAGACTCCCGAAGCATGCCCACACCCCCTCCGACCGGCCCTCTTGTCACTCGGGACACCGTCGCCTCGCAGGTGCGCCTGCTGGGTGTCGGGACCGGCGAGACCCTCCTCGTGCATTCCTCCCTCCGTTCCCTCGGCTGGGTCAACGGAGGCGCCGTCGCCGTCGTCCAGGGCCTCCTCGACGCGCTGGGCCCCTCCGGCACGCTCGTGGTCCCCACCCAGACCGGCGACCAGTCCGACCCGGCCGTGTGGGGGAACCCCCCGGTGCCCGAGGAGTGGTGGGACCGCATCCGGGCCACCATGCCCCCGTACGACCCCCTGATCACCCCCTCGCGCGGAGTCGGGGTGGTCCCCGAGACCGTGCGGAACTGGCCCGGCGCCCTGCGCAGCGCGCATCCGCAGACCTCCTTCGCGGCCCTCGGCCCGCGCGCGAAGGAGATCACCGGCGGACACGCGCCCGACTGCCGGCTCGGCGAGCGCAGCCCGCTGGCCCGGCTGGAGAAGCTGGGCGCCCGGGTGCTCCTGCTCGGCGCGGGCTACGGCACCTGCACCAGCTTCCACCTGGCCGAGTACCGCATACCGGCGCCTCGCGTCGAGGTCGGACGGCCGGCGCCCGGCGGCGGCTGGGAGACGGTGATCGAGGTCTCGATCGACTCCGACCGGTTCGACGAACTGGGCCACGACTTCGAACGGGACCGGCCCGTCGTACGCGGGAAGGTGGGCGCGGCGGACGTACGGCTGTTCCCGGTGGCGGACGCGGTGGCCTACGCCGAGCGGTGGCTGCCGGTGCACCGCCCCCGTGAGGAGGAGTTCCCGTACCCGGCCGCCTGAACGGCAAGCGGTCTCCCTAGACTCTGGAGCATGCGAAGTGAGCCCGTGGTCCAGGTCCAGGCCCTGGTGAAGCGGTACGGCACGAAGACCGCGGTGGACGGCCTCGACCTGGTGGCCCAGCCGGGCGTGACCGCCGTCCTCGGTCCCAACGGGGCGGGGAAGACGACCACGGTCGAGACCTGCGAGGGGTACCGGAAGCCGGATTCCGGCACGGTGCGCGTCCTCGGCCTCGATCCCGTCCGGCGGTCCGCCGAGCTGCGGCCCCGGATCGGTGTCATGCTCCAGTCCGGCGGCGTGTACTCGGGCGCCAGAGCGGACGAGATGCTGCGCCATATCGCCAGGCTGCACGCGCACCCGCTGGACGTGGACGCGCTGATCGAGCGCCTCGGGCTCGGCTCCTGCGGCCGGACCGGCTACCGGCGGCTGTCCGGTGGCCAGCAGCAGCGGCTCGCGCTCGCCATGGCCGTCGTGGGGCGCCCGGAGCTGGTGTTCCTCGACGAGCCGACGGCCGGCCTCGACCCGCAGGCCCGCCGGGCCACCTGGGACCTGGTGCGGGACCTGCGCGCCGACGGCGTCTCGGTCATCCTCACCACGCACTACATGGAAGAGGCCGAGCGGCTCGCCGACGACGTCGCGATCATCGACGGCGGGCGGGTCATCGCCCAGGGCTCCCCCGAGGCACTGTGCAAGGGCGGCGCCGAGAACACCCTCCGCTTCACCGGCCGCCCCGGCCTCGACGTGGGCTCCCTGCTCAAGGCGCTCCCGGCCGACTGCACGGCCGCCGAGCTGACCCCGGGCGCCTACCGGGTCGTCGGCAAGGTCGACCCGCAACTGCTCGCCACGGTGACCTCGTGGTGTGCCCAGCACGGGGTGATGCCGGACCGCATCTCGGTGGAGCGGCACACCCTGGAAGACGTCTTCCTGGAGCTGACCGGCAAGGAGCTGCGCTCATGACCACCGCCTCGGGCACCTACACCCCGAAGCCGGGTGCGGCACCCCTGTCCCGCATGATCGCGGCGCAGGCTGCGCTGGAGACGAAGATGCTGCTGCGCAACGGCGAGCAGCTGCTGCTGACGGTCGTCATCCCGACTCTGCTGCTGGTGCTCTTCAGCTCCGTGGACATCGTCGACACCGGCAAGGGCAAGGCCGTCGACTTCCTCACGCCGGGCATCCTGGCGCTCGCCGTGATGTCGACGGCGTTCACCGGGCAGGCCATCGCGACGGGCTTCGAGCGCCGCTACGGCGTCCTCAAGCGCCTCGCCTCCTCCCCGTTGCCGCGATGGGCCCTGATGACCGCGAAGACGGTGTCCGTACTGGTCACCGAGGTCCTCCAGGTGATCCTGCTGACGGTGATCGCCTTCGCGCTGGGCTGGTCCCCGCACGGCAACCCCGCCGCCGTGCTGCTCCTGCTGGTCCTGGGTACGGCGGCCTTCTCCGGGCTCGGCCTGCTGATGGCGGGCACCCTGAAGGCGGAGGCGACGCTGGCCGCCGCCAACCTGGTCTTCCTGCTGCTGCTCGTCGGCGGCGGGGTGATCGTGCCGCTGGAGAAGTTCGGCCCGGCCGGGCAGCACGTCCTCGGCCTGCTGCCGATCTCGGCGCTGTCGGGCGGGCTGCGGGACGTGCTCCAGCACGGCGCCGGCATGCCCTGGGGCGACCTGGCGGTCCTCGCCGTGTGGGCGGTGCTCGGGCTGGCAGCCGCAGGGAAGCTCTTCCGATGGGAGTGAGCCTCGTGGCCGCCGGGAGAGCGACCCTCGTGAACGCGTGCACAAGCGGCGGCCTACGATGGTGTGCGTGCCCATGCTGACCCGCGCCGACGCCCAGGCGGCCCTGCGCAACCCGCTCGCCTTCATCGCCGGACGCTGGACCCCGGGTCCCCGGACCGTCCAGCGTGCGGCCCTCGCCGCACTCGTCATGTCGGTGGTCATCGTCGTCACCGGCGGCGCCGTCCGGCTGACCGGCTCGGGCCTCGGCTGCCCGACCTGGCCCACCTGCACCGACGACTCGCTGACCACCACCCGGGCCATGGGCCTCCACGGGGTCATCGAGTTCGGCAACCGCATGCTGACGTACGTGCTGTGCGCGGCCGTCGGCTGGGCGATCATCGCGGCCCGCTCCCAGAAGCCGTGGCGGCGCAGCCTGACCCGGCTGGGCTGGGCGCAGTTCTGGGTCGTCATGGGCAACGCGGTGCTCGGCGGCATCGTGGTGCTGGTCGGCCTCAACCCGTACACGGTCGCCGCGCACTTCCTGCTCTCCACGGCGCTGATCGCCGTCGCGACGGCGATGTGGCAGCGCACCCGGGAGGGCGACAGGGCGCCGCGTCCGCTGGTCGGCAAGGCGGTGCAGCAGCTGGTGTGGTTCCTGGTGACCGCGTCCGTGCTGCTCATCGCGGTCGGCACGGTGGTGACCGGTGCCGGACCGCACGCGGGTGACTCCAGCGAGGTCGACCGGATCCCCATCGACTGGGAGAGCGTGGCCAAGCTGCACGCGGTGCTCGCCTGGATCGTGGTCACGCTGACGTTCGCGCTGTGGTTCGTCCTGAAGGCGGTGGACGCGCCCCCGGGGCCACTGGCGCGGACGCGGGAGCTGTTCCTGGTCCTGCTCGCCCAGGGCGCGATCGGTTACGTGCAGTACTTCACGCACCTGCCCGAGGTCCTGGTCGCCCTCCACATGCTCGGCTCGTGCCTGATCTGGATCGGCACGCTGCGCGTCCTGCTGTCGCTGCGCGAGCGCCCGGAGGCCGCCCTGGACCTGCCCGGTCCCCCGGCCGAGGTGACGGTCGGCACGCGCGCGTGACTCACCCGTACGTGGTGTCCAGCGCGTCGATCGCCGGGCCGGGGCGGCCCCGGGTCAGCTCGGCGGGGCGGGCGAGCCGGCCGTCGCCGGCCGGAGCGGAGTCCGCGTAGCGCCGTCACGCGATGCCCGCGGCCGCCCCGGCGGGGCGCCCAGGGCCGGCAGCTCGCCGAGCGTCTGCCGCTTGGAGATCGGCCAGCCGCTTGGAGGACAGCCGTCCGTCACACAGGGTCACGGTGGCCCGGGCGGAGGCCGGCAACCCCAGGTCGGCCCGGACGTCCTGCCGCCACAGCCGGGACCTGCCGACCGCCGGCCGACACCGCCGCTGGGGTTCCGGCGGGAACAGTCCGGCCGGCCGCTCGCCGTGCAGCACCCGGCCCCGTCCTGCAGTCCGCGCCGGGTGACGGGGAGTGACCGGGCGGCGCATCACCTGTCCGTGGGCCAAGGTCGGATGCGGGCCCAGGTCGGATGCGGCCGTTCCGGATCGTCCGGGGTGCCCGGGGCGAGGTGGCTGCGATGGAGTTTCGCGGCCGTGCACCCGGACGGCGAGAGGGCGCGGCTCCGGCAGTGCGTCCAGGAAGCCGCCGAGGAGCGCGTCGGTGGGCATCGCTCAGTCCGTACGGCGGGATCCCGCCGTACAGATCCTCAGTGCAGTCCGTACACCCGTCGTGCGTTGTCCGCCGCGATCAGCCGGGCCACCCGCTGGGCGTCCTCCTGCGACCACGCGCCCTCGGCGACCCAGCTGCCCAGGACGCGGTCCAGGGCCTCGCGGAAGAGGCGGGCCCCGACGACGTGCAGCTCGGGCAGGCCGTGGGCGCCGGTGGAGAAGAGGATCTTGCCGAAGGGGGCCAGCTCCAGGATCTCCGCGAGGACCGTGGCCGCACGGGCGCCGGTGCGCACGAGCGCGGCGCCCGAGTCGGCGTAGACGTGCGGGAAGACACCGGCCAGATGCGCGGCGTGCCGGTGGTACGGGTAGCCGTGCAGCAGGATCAGGTCGACGCCGAGGCCGGCCGTGGCCCGCACGAAGTCGGTGAGCAGCACGGGGTCCGTGCGGTCGATGCGGGAGCCGGGCTCGCCGAGTCCGGCGTGGAGTTGCAGCGGCAGACCGGAGGTGACCGCGATCCACAGCAGGTGCCGGAGCAGCACCGGGTCGGTCAGCGGCCCGCCGACCCGTCGCCCGGCCAGCCAGCGGCCCGCCGCGCCCCGCACCTCTCCCGGTCCCGGTTGCTCCGGCGCGAGGGCCAGGCCGTTTCTGAGGCCCGCGACGGAGGTGAAGGCGACCGCGTTCGCGGCGGCACCGTGCACGGACTCGGTGAGGTTGGCCAGGAAGGACCCGACGGTGCCGGAGGTGTCGGCGACCTGCTCGGCCAGCAGCTCCAGACGGACGATCTCGCGGGCGGCGGCGCCGCCGTCACAGGCCATCTCGGCAGGGCCGGTGAGGTCGCCGGGCAGGCCCGTGTCGACGAGGTAGGTGGTGATCCCGCTGCCCCGGAGCAGCCTGCGGCCCGCTTCCAGGGCGCCCAGTTCCCGGCGCCGGGCCAGATAGCGGGCGGGCGGGCAGTGCGGTTCCAGGCCGAGCAGGGGTGGGCACCAGCGCCGCACGGCGAAGCCGGTCTGGGTGTCGAAGAGGGTGGTGCCCGGGGCCGGTGGTCCCTCGGTGCGGGCCAGCTGGGCCTCGAAGGTGGCGAGGCCCAGCTCGGTGCGCAGTACTCCGTGGCAGTACTGGTCCACGAGGGACGGCGTCTCGATCATTCCGGCTCCCCGCAGGACGTGGTCTTACCCGTCCTAACGGGTGAACGGGGTTCGAGGTCGCGGCTCAGCCCGGGACTGCGGGTGGCCTGGCGGGTGCCGGTTCGTCGGGTTCTCCGCGCGGTTCCCCGCGCCCCTTGGGGGTGACTGCTCAGCCGCCGATCTGCATGCCGGCCATCCTCTTCCACTCGTACGGCCCCGTCGTCACCTTCGCCGCGAACTCGCCGTCGAAGGACTCGTGGACGGTGATGCCGGACTTCTCCACCGCCTGCTCGGCGATCTCCGTGCTGGGCGCCACCAGGTCGCCCCAGCCGCCGTCCTCGCCGACGAGCACGATGCGGGCACCGCGTTCGCCGATGTGGGACACCTGGCCCTCGGCACCGCCGTGGGCCTTGGAGAAGGCGCTGATCTGCCGGACGAGCTTCGCCACCTTGCGCTCGGTCCTGGCGCCGGCCTTCGGGTCAACCTGCTGCGTGTCTGCCATGGCCAGGATGCTACCGACGGGTAGATCAAACGGCGACGGGAGGGGTGCGTGGCCTTGGCCACGCACCCCTCCCGTACCGGAGAACAGAGGAGGCTAGCGGAGGAACGGATCCACCGCGACGGCGACGAAGAGGATCGACACGTAGGTGATCGACCAGTGGAAAAGGCGCATCTCCTTCAGCTTGACCCCGGTCACCTCGGCCTTCGCCCGGTTCTGCAGCCCGTGCGCCTCCCAGAGCCAGAAGCCGCCGGCCGCGAGCGCGACCACCGTGTAGAACCAGCCGGTGTAGCCGAGCGGGGTCAGCAGCAGGGAGACGGCGACCATCACCCAGCTGTAGATGACGATCTGCCGGGCGACCACCTTGTTGGAGGCGATGACCGGCAGCATCGGCACGCCCACGCGCGCGTAGTCCTCCCTGACCTTCATGGACAGCGGCCAGTAGTGCGGCGGGGTCCAGAAGAACATGACGAGGAAGAGGACGATCGGCGCCCATGCCATCGAGTTCGTGACGGAGGACCAGCCGATCAGCACCGGGAGGCAGCCCGCGATGCCGCCCCACACGATGTTCTGTGACGTACGCCGCTTGAGGATCATCGTGTAGACGACGACGTAGAAGAGGAGCGCTCCGAGTGACAGCCAGGCGCTCAGCCAGTTGACGGTGAAGCCGAACAGCAGGGTCGAGACGACCGCCAGGGTGATGCCGAACGTCAGGCACTCGCGCGGGCTGACCATGCCGGTCACCAGCGGCCGCTGCGAGGTGCGGTCCATCAGGGCGTCGATGTCCCGGTCGATGTACATGTTCAGCGCGTTGGCGCCGCCCGCGGAGAGGTAGCCGCCGACGCAGGTGAGCAGGACCAGCTTCAGGTCGGGCACACCCTGCTGTGCCAGGAACATCACCGGAACGGTGGTGATGAGCAGCAGCTCGATGATCCGGGGCTTGGTCAGCGCCACGAACGCCTTGACACGGGCCCCGAACGGCCGATGAACCGGGCCCTGGCTCGCACCGAGCACACCCTCCCCCAGGGCCTTAAGGGCCTGGGAGGTGCCCCCAGGACGGGATTCGACGGCCGTCACGCACACCCCTGACAGAGACATCCCAGCAAGCCCCCCGTGTGAGGTCGGGGTAAAGGCTCGCGCGTACCACGCCACTTTAGACGCTGCCCATACCCCGGCCTTCGCGGGGGTGGGGTCGTGTTGGCGCACGTCCCATTCGAGGTGCCATAGCACTCGATTGAGCGGTCAGATGAGCGCCTCCGTATTCATGTGCCAAATGCCTTGTCGGCCCAGTCGGCAGGCGGATCGCACGGAGTCCCGGCAGTCTGGAAACACTCGAAAAAACGCACGTCCTTACGGGGGTAGGCTCGACAGCGGCCGGCGGGCAGAAGCACGCCGGCGGCCGGGTGGGCGCATGCCCCGAAGACCGGCGACCGACATGTGGAGAGGAGCCCTGACCCAGGGTGAGCACCAAGCCGACCACCACAGACCTTGAGTGGACCGACCTGGACCAGCGGGCCGTGGACACCGCCCGCGTCCTGGCCGCCGACGCCGTACAGAAGGTCGGCAACGGCCATCCCGGTACGGCGATGAGCCTGGCCCCGGCCGCCTACACCCTCTTCCAGAAGGTGATGAGGCACGACCCGGCCGACCCGGAGTGGGCCGGGCGCGACCGCTTCGTGCTGTCCGCCGGCCACTCCTCCCTGACCCTCTACACGCAGCTCTACCTGGCCGGTTTCGGCCTGGAGCTGGACGACCTGAAGGCCTTCCGGACGTGGGGTTCGAAGACCCCGGGTCACCCGGAGTACGGGCACACCAGGGGCGTCGAGACCACCACCGGCCCGCTGGGCCAGGGTGTGGCCAACGCGGTGGGCATGGCGATGGCCGCCCGTTACGAGCGCGGCCTGTTCGACCCGGACGCCCCGCAGGGCGAGTCCCCCTTCGACCACTTCATCTACTGCATCGCCGGTGACGGCTGTCTGCAGGAGGGCATCTCCGCCGAGGCGTCCTCGATGGCCGGCCACCAGAAGCTCGGCAACCTGGTCCTGCTGTGGGACGACAACCACATCTCGATCGAGGGCGACACCGAGACGGCCGTCTCCGAGGACACCGTCAAGCGTTACGAGGCCTACGGCTGGCACGTCCAGCGCGTGGAGGCCAAGGAGAACGGCGACCTGGACCCGGAGGCGATCTTCGCCGCGATCCAGGAGGCCAAGCGGGTCACCGACCGGCCGTCCTTCATCGCGATGCGCTCGATCATCGCCTGGCCCGCCCCGAACGCGCAGAACACCGAGGCCGCGCACGGCTCCGCGCTGGGTGACGAGGAGGTCGCGGCCACCAAGCGCGTCCTCGGCTTCGATCCGGAGCGGACCTTCGAGGTCTCCGACGAGGTCATCGCCCACACCCGGCAGGCGCTCGACCGGGGCCGCCAGTTCAAGGCGGAGTGGGAGAAGTCCTTCCAGGAGTGGCGGAACAACAACGCCGAGCGTGCCTCCGACTTCGACCGCATCAGGAAGGGCGAGCTGCCCACCGGCTGGGAGGAGAAGCTCCCGGTCTTCGAGCCCGGAAAGGCCGTCGCCACGCGTGCCGCCTCCGGCAAGGTGCTGCAGGCGCTGGGTGCGGTCATCCCCGAGCTGTGGGGCGGCTCCGCCGACCTCGCCGGGTCGAACAACACCACGATCGACAAGGACAGCTCGTTCCTCCCCGAGGGCAACCCGCTGCCCGAGGCCAACCCGTACGGCCGCACCATCCACTTCGGCATCCGCGAGCACTCCATGGGCGCGGAGCTGAACGGCATCACGCTGCACGGCAACACCCGCGTGTACGGCGGTACCTTCCTCGTCTTCTCCGACTACATGCGCAACGCGGTGCGCCTGTCGGCCCTGATGCACCTGCCGGTGACGTACGTGTGGACGCACGACTCCATCGGCCTCGGCGAGGACGGCCCGACCCACCAGCCGGTCGAGCACCTGGCCTCGCTGCGCGCCATCCCGGGCCTGAACATCGTCCGCCCGGCCGACGCCAACGAGACCGCGATCGCCTGGCGCGAGATCCTCAAGCGCTGGACCAAGGAGTTCGGCAAGGGCCAGCCGCACGGCCTCGCGCTCACCCGCCAGGGTGTGCCGGCCTACGAGCCCAACGAGGAGGCGGCCCGCGGCGGCTATGTGCTGTTCGAGGCCGAGGGCGGAGAGCCGCAGGTCGTCCTGATCGCCACCGGTTCCGAGGTGCACGTGGCCGTCGAGGCGCGTGAGCGGCTCCAGGCCGAGGGCGTGCCCACCCGCGTCGTGTCGATGCCGTGCGTGGAGTGGTTCGAGCAGCAGGACCAGGGGTACCGGGAGACCGTGCTGCCGCCGTCCGTCAAGGCCCGTGTCGCCGTGGAGGCGGGCGTCGGCCTGACCTGGCACAAGTACGTGGGGGACGCCGGCCGCATCGTGTCGCTGGAGCACTTCGGTGCTTCCGCGGACGGCAAGGTGCTCTTCCGGGAGTTCGGTTTCACCGCCGAGAACGTGGCCGCGAAGGCGCGGGAATCCCTCGCCGACGCCCAGCGCTGACGCTCACATACGACACGTAGGAGATGTAATTCCATGACAGACGCACTCAAGCGCCTCTCCGAAGAAGGCGTCGCGATCTGGCTGGACGACCTGTCGCGCAAGCGGATCACGTCCGGCAACCTCGCCGAGCTGATCGACCAGCAGCACGTCGTGGGCGTCACCACCAACCCGACGATCTTCCAGAAGGCGATCTCCCAGGGCGACGGCTACGACCAGCAGCTGTCGGACCTGGCCGCCCGCAAGGTCACCGTCGAAGAGGCCATCCGCATGATCACGACGGCGGACGTCCGCGACGCCGCCGACATCCTGCGCCCGGTCTTCGACGCCACGAACGGCCAGGACGGCCGGGTCTCCATCGAGGTCGACCCGCGCCTGGCCCACAACGAGCACGCGACCGTCGCCGAGGCCAAGCAGCTGGCCTGGCTGGTGGACCGGCCGAACACCCTCATCAAGATCCCGGCCACGATGGCGGGCGTCCCGGCGATCACCGAGGTCATCGGCCTCGGCATCAGCGTCAACGTCACGCTGATCTTCTCGCTCGAGCGCTACCGGGCGGTCATGGACGCCTACCTCTCCGGCCTGGAGAAGGCCAAGGAGCGCGGCCTGGACCTCTCCAAGATCCACTCGGTGGCGTCCTTCTTCGTGTCCCGCGTGGACACCGAGATCGACAAGCGCCTGGACGGGATCGGCACCGACGAGGCCAAGGCGCTGCGCGGCAAGGCCGCGGTCGCCAACGCGCGCCTCGCCTACCAGGCGTACGAGGAGGTCTTCTCCTCCGACCGCTGGAGCGCGCTGGAGAACGCGGGCGCCAACAGGCAGCGTCCGCTGTGGGCGTCGACCGGTGTGAAGGACCCGGCGTACCAGGACACCCTGTACGTCACCGAGCTGGTCGCGCCGAACACGGTCAACACCATGCCGGAGGCCACCCTGGAGGCCACCGAGGACCACGGTGAGATCACCGGTGACACCGTCACCGGGACCTACGAGCAGGCCCGCGCCGACCTCGACGCGCTGGAGAAGCTCGGGATCTCGTACGACGACGTGGTCCAGGTGCTGGAGGAAGAGGGCGTCGAGAAGTTCGAGGCGTCCTGGAACGACCTGCTGAAGTCGACCCAGGCGGAGCTCGAGCGCCTTGCCCCCTCGGAGGGCTGAGTTGTCACCCGTTTCCGGTTCCGGAGCGAACCCGCTTCGTGACCCGGCCGACCGACGGCTCCCGCGTATCGCGGGGCCGTCGGGCCTGGTCATCTTCGGGGTCACGGGCGACCTGTCACGCAAGAAGCTGATGCCCGCGGTGTACGACCTCGCCAACCGTGGTCTGCTGCCGCCGGGCTTCTCGCTGGTGGGCTTCGCCCGCCGCGACTGGGAGCACGAGGACTTCGCCGAGGTCGTGCACGACGCGGTCAAGGAGCACTCGCGCACGCCGTTCCGCGAGGAGGTCTGGCAGCAGCTCATCCAGGGGATGCGCTTCGTCCAGGGCACCTTCGACGACGACGAGGCCTTCGAGCGGCTGCGCGCCACCATCGAGGAGCTGGACAAGGCCCAGGGCACGGGCGGCAACTTCGCCTTCTACCTCTCGGTGCCGCCGCGCTCCTTCCCCGTCGTCATCCAGCAGCTGAAGAAGCACGGTCTCGCCGACCAGTCGGGCGGTTCGTGGCGGCGCGCGGTCATCGAGAAGCCCTTCGGCCACGACCTGAAGTCGGCCGAGGAGCTGAACAAGGTCGTGCACGAGGTGTTCGAGCCGGACCAGGTGTTCCGCATCGACCACTACCTCGGCAAGGAGACCGTCCAGAACATCCTGGCGCTGCGCTTCGCCAACACGATGTTCGAACCGATCTGGAACCGGTCCTTCGTGGACCACGTGCAGATCACCATGGCCGAGGACATCGGCATCGGCGGCCGTGCCGGCTACTACGACGGCATCGGCGCCGCCCGTGACGTCATCCAGAACCATCTCCTCCAGCTGCTCGCGCTGACCGCGATGGAGGAGCCCGCCTCCTTCGGCGCGGACGCGCTGGCCGCGGAGAAGACCAAGGTGCTCGGCGCCGTCCGGCTGCCGAGGGACCTGGGCCGCAACACCGTGCGCGGTCAGTACGCGGCCGGCTGGCAGGGCGGCGAGAAGGTCATCGGCTACCTCGAAGAGGAGGGCATCGACCCGCAGTCGAAGACCGACACCTACGCGGCGGTCAAGCTGGAGATCGACAACCGCCGCTGGGCGGGTGTGCCGTTCTATCTGCGCACCGGCAAGCGCCTCGGCCGTCGCGTGACGGAGATCGCGGTCGTCTTCCAGCGGGCCCCGCACTCCCCCTTCGACCACACGGCGACGGAGGAGCTGGGCCAGAACGCGATCGTCATCCGCGTCCAGCCGGACGAGGGCATCACGGTCCGCTTCGGCTCGAAGGTGCCGGGCACCTCGATGGAGATCCGGGACGTCTCGATGGACTTCGCCTACGGCGAGTCCTTCACCGAGTCCAGCCCGGAGGCGTACGAGCGGCTGATCCTGGACGTGCTGCTGGGCGATGCCAACCTCTTCCCGCGCACGGAGGAGGTCGAGCTGTCCTGGGAGATCCTCGACCCGATCGAGGAGTACTGGGACAAGCACGGCAGGCCCGCGCAGTACCCGTCGGGCACCTGGGGACCGGCCGAGGCGGACGAGATGCTCGCACGAGACGGACGGAGCTGGCGCCGGCCATGAAGATAGACCTGACCGACACCACCGCCGGAGCGATCAACAAGGCGCTCGTCAAGGGTCGCCGTGCCATCGGCACCCCCGCCGTCGGCATGGTCCTGACCCTCGTCATCGTCACCGACGAGGAGAACGCCTACGACTCCCTGAAGGCCGCCAACGACGCCTCGCGCGAGCACCCCTCGCGCACGCTGGTGGTCATCAAGCGGGTCTCGCGCACCCCGCGCGACCGTACGTCCTCGCGTCTTGACGCCGAGGTGCGGGTGGGCGCGGACGCGGGCACCGGTGAGACGGTCGTGCTGCGGATGTACGGCGAGGTCGTCGACCACGCCGACTCGGTCGTTCTGCCGCTGCTGCTGCCGGACGCGCCGGTCGTCGTGTGGTGGCCGGTGAACGCCCCGCTGGATCCGGCGAAGGACCCGCTGGGCGCGCTCGCCCAGCGCCGGGTCACCGACAGCTATGCCGCCGAGCAGCCGGTGCGGGAGCTGTCCGCCCGTGCCGAGGCCTACACGCCCGGCGACACCGACCTGTCCTGGACCCGGATCACGCCGTGGCGCTCGATGCTCGCGGCGGCCCTGGACCAGGTCACCTGCCAGGTGCAGGCCGTTGAGGTGGAGGGCGAGGAGTTCAACCCGAGCTGCGAGCTGCTGGCGATGTGGCTCGCGGACCGGTTGGACGTCCCCGTCAAGCGCTCCCTGTCCTCCGGCCCGGGTCTCACCGCCGTCCGCATGAACACCAGTTGCGGCCCGATCACCCTCGACCGGGCGGACGGCTCGCTGGCCACGCTGTCGATCGAGGGCCAGCCGGCCCGCGCGGTGGCGCTCAAGCGGCGGGACACCGCCGAGCTGATCGCGGAGGAGCTGCGCCGGCTCGACCCGGACGACACCTACGCGTCGGCGCTGCGCTACGGCGTGGAGCGGCTGAACACGGTTCCCGAGCAGCAGCCCGCGGTCGCCGAGGCCGAGCCGGTGGCGGAGCCGGAGCCGGTCGAGGAGGCCGCGAAGGCACCCGCGAAGAAGGCCGCGGCCAAGACCGCCAAGAAGGCACCGTCGAGGAAGGCGGCGGCGAAGTGAGCACTCCGCAGCTGGTCGTCCACCGTGACAAGGACCTGATGGCGCAGGCCGCCGCGGCCCGCCTGATCACGAAGATCGTGGACGCGCAGGCCTCCCGTGGCACCGCGTCCGTGGTCCTCACCGGCGGCCGCAACGGCAACGGCCTGCTGGCCGCGCTGGCGGCGGCCCCCGCCCGGGACGCCATCGACTGGGGCCGCCTCGACCTGTGGTGGGGCGACGAGCGCTACCTTCCCGAGGGCGACCCCGAGCGCAATGTGACGCAGGCCCGCGAGGCCCTGCTGGACTCCGTACCGCTGGACCCGGAGCGGGTGCACGCCATGCCCGCCTCCGACGGCCCGTACGGCGCTGATGTCGAGGCCGCGGCCGAGGCATACGCGGCGGAGCTGGCGAAGGCGGCCGGGCCGGAGAACCACGGCCCGGTGCCGACCTTCGACGTCCTGATGCTGGGTGTCGGCCCGGACACCCATGTGGCCTCGCTCTTCCCGGAGTTGCCGGCCGTGCGGGAGACCGAGCGCACGGTGGTCGGCGTCCACGGCGCCCCCAAGCCCCCGCCGATCCGGATCTCCCTCACCCTCCCGGCGATCCGCTCGGCCCGCGAGGTCTGGCTCCTCGCGGCCGGTGAGGACAAGGCACGGGCAGCGGCCATCGCCCTGTCGGGTGCGGGCGAGATCCAGGCGCCTGCGGCGGGCGCGCGCGGCCGCTCCCGCACCCTGTGGCTGCTGGACACGGCAGCGGCCTCGCAGCTGCCACGCTCGCTGTATCCGCCGGCTTCGCCGTGAGGAACGGGGGCGGCAGGGGATGACTCCCCTGCCGCCCCCGTCGCCTCACTGACTCCCCCTCACCCAGGCCCTTCACATTTTCTGCACCTAACAGACATGTACTGGCCATCTTTTGTGTAAGCTCCTGGCGCACCATTCGCACCATTGAGGGGGGACCTCATGCGCATACGCTTCGCGCTGGCTGCCGCCGCCGCGGCCGGAACACTCGCCGTCGCCATCGCCGGCCCGGCCCAGGCCACCGAGTACTCCTCCGCCCTGAAGATCAAGGGCGTCCAGTACGACGCACCGGGGCGGGACTCCAACAACTGCCGTACGGGCAACACCGGGAGCGAGTACCTCACGATCAGGAACTACTCGCGCAGCACCACCGTCAACCTCAAGGGCTACGTCGTCAAGGACGCCACCGGCAACCGGTTCAGCTTCACCGCCAACCACTACCTCCAGCCCGGGGACCACGTGAGCCTGCGCGGGGGCAACGGCACCGACTCGGACGCCAAGAACGTCGTCTACCGCCAGAACTGCAACTTCATCTGGAACAACGACAAGGACACCATCTACCTGTACAAGCCGTCCGGCACCCACGCGGACACCCACGCCTACACCAAGTCCCGTGACGACGGGGACGGCAACGGTTACATCACCTTCCACGGCTGACGCCACGCCGTCCGGGGAGGGTGCAGGACCGTCGAAAGGCCCGGACCGACCGTCACCGCCACCGTCGCGAAGGCCGCTCCCGGCGCGATGCGCGGTGACGACACCGGTGGCGGTACCTGCTCCATCGCCTCTCCAGCGC
The DNA here is from genome assembly GCF_040613075.1 of Streptomyces sp. NPDC006314. Classification (NCBI taxonomy): domain Bacteria; kingdom Bacillati; phylum Actinomycetota; class Actinomycetes; order Kitasatosporales; family Streptomycetaceae; genus Streptomyces; species Streptomyces sp. NPDC006314. Next base: position 54,174 of record NZ_JBEXRL010000009.1, read on the forward strand.
GGGCAACTGCTGCCAGGCGGGCCAGTTCTGCCGGAACAGCGACCACGGGGCGCTGACCCCCACCGCGAGCGGTGCGCGGATCGAGTGCGCCTACAGCGCCGACGCCTGGCGCTGGACGTACGCGTGACCGGAGGCGGCCGTCTCCTCGGCCGCCTCCGTACGACTCGCTGCGGGCGGGGCCGGTCACTTCACCGAGCCGGCCATCACGCCCTGGACGAAGTGCCGTTGGAACGCGAAGAACACGACGACCGGCACGATCAGGGACAGGAAGGCGCCCGGCGCCAGGACGTCGATGTTGCTGCCGAACTGGCGGATCTGGGACTGGAGTTGCACGGTCAGCGGCTGTGATGAGCTGTCGGCGAAGAGCAGGGCGACCAGCATGTCGTTCCAGACCCACAGGAACTGGAAGATGGCGAGCGAGGCGATGGCCGGACGGCCCACCGGCAGGACCAGCCTCGTGAAGATGCGCCACTCACTGCCGCCGTCCATCCGCGCCGCTTCCAGCATCTCCTTCGGCATCTCCGCGAAGTAGTTGCGGAGCAGGAACACCGCGAACGGCAGCCCGTACGCCACGTGGAAGAGGACGACCCCGGGGATCGTGCCGAACAGGCCCAGCTGGCCGAAGAGTTTGGCCACCGGCAGCAGGCCGATCTGCACCGGCACCACCAACAGGGCGACCACCAGCAGGAAGAGGGGCTCGCGGAACGGGAAGTCCAGCCAGGCGAAGGCGTATCCGGCGAGCGCCGCGATGACGACGACGAGGGTGGTCGCCGGCACCGAGATCAGCACGGTGTTCCAGAAGGCCTGCGTGATGCCCGAGTTCTTCAGCAGCGCGGAGTAGTTGTCGAAGGACAGCTGCCCGGGACTGGCCAGGGCCGTCCACCAGCCGCCCTTCGCGGTGTCCTGCGCGGAGCGGAGAGAGGACAGGAACAGGCCCGCCAGCGGGGTCAGCCAGACCAGGCCGATCACCACCAGGATGGCCTGCACCAGGCCGTTGCCCAGGCCCCGCCTGATCGCGTTCATCGCTGACTCCTTCGGAAACGGCGGACGTTGAACACCATCGCGGGGATCACCAGGAGCAGCAGGAGCACGCCGAGGGCGCTGCCGAGGCCCTGGTTGTTGCCGCCGCCGAAGGAGACGAGCCACATCTGGGTGGCAAGGACGGTGGCGTCCTCCTGCACCGGGCCGGGCGCGATGATGTAGACGAGGTCGAAGACCTTCATCACGTTGATCACGAGGGTCACGAAGACCACGGTGAGCACGGGCGCGAGCAGCGGTACGGTGATCCGGCGGAAGATCTGCCACTCGTTCGCACCGTCCATCCGGGCCGCCTCCAGTGCGTCCCGTGGAAGCGTGGCGAGCCCCGCGCCGATGAGCACCATCGCGAAGCCCGTCCAGATCCACAGGTACGCGCCGATGATCGCCGGTGTGACGAGGGCCGGGCCGAGCCAGGAGATCCCCTGGTAGGGCGCGGCGAAGTTGGAGGCGGGCAGCTTCACCGTGTACGAGCCGTCGTCAAGCCCGGAGAAGCGGAAGGAGCCGTCGGCGGCGGTCGTCGTGCTCGCGACCGTCTTCCCGTCCCGCACCGCCTCGACCTTCATTCCGGGCAGCCCGCTCTCCCGCCGGTCGACCGTGCCCTGCTTGCCTCCGCCGCCGGGGGTGAAGTCCAGGTAGACGACACCGCGCAGCTCATCGGGGGCGGCCTTCGCCCGGGCCGCCGGGTACGCCGGTGAGGCGTCCTCGGGCAGGTCCTTCGGCAGGACGCCGACCAGGGGGAGCGTCACCGCGTGGCCGGTCGCGGCGGTCGTGCCGTAGGAGCCGTCCCGGTCCTGGGTCAGCACACCCTGGCGGCCGCGGGCCGTCGGATACGTCGACGTCCCCGTGAAGGCGTCGTGGACGGAGACCACGGCGGCGTTGAGGACACCCTTGTCCGGGTCCTCGTCGTAGGCGAGCCGGAAGATGATGCCGGCGGCGAGGAAGGACACCGCCATCGGCATGAAGAGGAGCAGCTTGAACGCCGTGGCCCAGCGGACCTTCTCCACCAGCACGGCCAGGATCAGCCCGAGGCCGGTGAGCAGGGCCGGGGCCACGACGACCCAGACGGTGGTGTTGCGGATGGCCTTCAACGTGGCCGGGTCGCGGAACATCTCGGCGTAGTTGTCGCCGCCGACGAACCGGGTGCCGGAGGCGTCGAAGAAGCTGCGGCCGACGGAGAACAGCACCGGGTAGACAACGAGGGCGCCGAGCAGGAGCAGCGCGGGGAAGACGAAGAGGAGGGCGATCAGCCGGGCGCGCCGCCGGCTGCGGCGCCCGGGCGCCGTGCCGGCGGCCCGCGGGCCCGCCTGCTGTTTCACGAGTGTGGTGGCGGTCATGGTGCCGTTCAGTCCTGGTAGGCCTTGGCCGCCGCGGCTTCGAGCTTCGCCGCGGTGCCCTTCGGGTCCGACGGGTCACGCAGGAAGTCCTGGAGCAGCTTCCACTCCCCCACGCCCTTGGTGCCGCCGAAGGCCGCCGGGGCCTGGTCGGACATGTCGAAGCGGACCGAGTCCCCGGCGCCGACGAGGGACTTGGCGGTGGCGCGGGTGACGTCGTCGCCGTACTGGGCGAGGTCGAGCTTCTTGTTCGGGGACAGGAAGCCGCCCGCCTTGGCCCACACGGCCGCCGCCTCGGGGGTGGCCAGGTATTCCAGAAGCTTCATGCCGGCCTTGGCGTTCTTGGCGTCCTTGAGGACGACCGCCGCGTCACCGCCGCTGACGACCGGTGCCGTGCCGCCGTCGACCGCGGGGAAGGGGAAGAAGTTCGCGTCCTTGCCGATGGTCTTCCCGTACTGGTCGTGGGCGACCCCGGCGACGAAGTCGCCCTCGTAGACCATGCCGGCCTCGGGCTTGGGGCCGAACGCCTTCTCCACCGAGCCCGGGAAGTCGGTGTTCAGGGCCCCCTTCTGGCCGCCCGCTATCAGCTGCTTGTCCTTGAAGAGCTTGCCGAGGGTGGTGAGTGCCTTCACCACGCTGGAGTCGGTCCACTTCAGCTTGTGGGTGGCGAGGGCGTCGTACTTCTCGGGGCCGGCCTGGGACAGGTAGATGTTCTCGAACCAGTCGGTGAGGGTCCAGCCGTCCTGTCCGGCCACCGCGAAGGCGGCGAGACCGGAGTCGGAGACGGTGTGCCCGGCCTTGAGCAGCTCGTTGTACGTCTTCGGCGGCTTGACCCCGGCCTGGGTGAGCGCGTCGGGGCTGTACCAGACGGTGGACTTGTGGGCGGCCTTGAAGTAGAGGCCGTAGAGGGTGCCGTCGACGCTGCCGTACGTGCGCCACACGGGCGCGTAGTCGGCGTCGATGGTCTGCTGGGCGGTCCCCGAGAGCGGCTTGAGCCAGCCCTTCTTCGCGAACTGCTGGAGCACGCCGACCTGCGGGACCATCACGACGTCGGGTGCGTTGCCACCCTCGATCTTGCTGCCCACGACCGTGGAGACGTTGTCACCGGTGGACACGAACTGGGTCTTGGCGCCGGTCTTCTCGGTGAACGCGTCCAGCACCTTCTGGAAGTTCTTCTGCTCGCTGCCGGACCAGACGCCGGCCACGGTGACCGTCTGGCCGCTGAGCGCCTTGTCACCGCCGCCCGCGGAGACCGGCCCGCCGCCGCAGGCGGTGGCACCGAGAGCCAGGGCGAGCGCGGTGCAGCTGGTGAGCAGGGTGGTACGTCGTCGCATCATCGTTGATGTCCCTTCAGGGGGATGGGAGTTGACGGTTCGGTTCAGAGGTCGTTGAGCCACCAGGCCGCCGTGGAGCCGGGCAGGACGCCGGGCGGACAGGGGCCGCTGGAGAGCAGCGGGGTGCCGGAGACGGGCGCGGGCGTGGGGGCCGTACCGAAGTTGACGGCACAGACCAGCCCGTCGCCCCGGACGAAGCCGAGGACACCCGGCGGGGTGTCCAGCCAGCGCAGCGTGCCCTCGCCCAGCTGGGGCAGGGAATGCCGCAGCTGGAGTCCGTCGCGGTACAGGTGCCAGAAGGAGCGGGTGTCGGCGAGCGCGCGGTCGGTGGCGTATTCGGCGAAGTACTCCGGCTGCGGCAGCCACGGCTTGGCGCCCTCGGCGCCGGAGGTGAAGCCGAACGGGGACGCCTGCCCGGACCAGGGCAGCGGCACCCGGCAGCCGTCGCGGATGCGGGCGCGGCTTCCGGTGCGCCGGAAGATCGGGTCGGTGAGCACGTCGTCCGGCAGGTCGACGACCTCGGGCAGCCCCAGCTCCTCGCCCTGGTAGATGTACGCGGCTCCGGGCAGTGCCAGCATGAGCAGCGCGGCGGCCCGGGCCCGGGCGGCGCCGAGGCCGCTGCCCTGCGGGATGGGTTCGCCGTAACGGGTGACGGTGCGGACCTGGTCGTGGTTGTTGAGGACCCAGGTGACGGTCGAGCCCGTCCCGGCGATGTCCTGCATGGCCTCGGAGATGACCTTCCGGAAGGCGTCGGGGTCCCAGGGGGCGCCGAGCAGGTCGAAGAAGAAGGCCTGGTGGAGTTCGTCGGGGCGGACGTAGAGGGCGTGCTCGCGGGCGGTGGGAACGGAGACCTCACCGACGAGGAGGCGCTCGCGGCCGTCGAGTGCGGTGTACTCCTCGCAGGTGGCACGCCACTGCCGCCACACGTCGTGCACCTCGGGCTGGTTCCAGGCCAGCGGGTTGACCGAGTCGCGGGTGCGGGCGTCGGCCTCGGGGTCGTCCGAGTCGGGCAGCTGCGGATGCTTGTAGAGGCCGGCCGCGACATCGATGCGGAAGCCGTCCACGCCCCGGTCGAGCCAGAAGCGCAGGGTGCGGTCGAACTCGGCGGGGATCTCGGGGTTGCGCCAGTTCCAGTCGGGCTGCTCGGGCGTGAACATGTGCAGGTACCACTGGCCCGGGCGGCCGTCGGACTCCGTGACCCGGGTCCAGGCCGGGCCACCGAACATGGCGTGCCAGTTGTTGGGCGGCTCACTGCCGTCGGGGCCGCGGCCGTCGGCGAAGTGGAAGCGGGCGCGGGCCGGGCTGCCGGGTGCGCTGTCGAGCGCCTCGCGGAACCACGGGTGCTCGCTGGAGCAGTGGTTGGGGACGATGTCGAGCAGCACCTTGATGCCGAGCCGCCGGGCGGCCGCCATCAGCAGGTCGAACTCGGCGAGGTCGCCGAAGACGGGGTCGACGCCGCGGTAGTCGGCCACGTCGTAGCCGTGGTCGTGCTGCGGCGAGGGGTAGAACGGGCTCAACCAGATGCCGTCGACGCCGAGCTTCTTCAGGTACGGAAGCCCGGCGCGGACGCCGGCCAGATCGCCGATGCCGTCGCCGGTGCTGTCCAGGAAGCTGCGGACGTACACCTGGTAGATCACCGCGTCGCGCCACCAATGATGCCTGTTCAACCCTGTGACCTGTCTCTTAAGGGGGCTGTTATGCATGCATGTTAGGTAGGCGTCGCGCGCAGGTGTCAATGAGATGAACAGACACTCCTGTCCAGCCCTCCGTTAAAATCGGGGCATTTCACCCCAAGATGAGTGCAGTCGTGATGGCGGCGTTACTTAACAGGTAACTAGCGGCGCGCGATCGCGTCGAGTTCGCGTGCCAGCCGGCGCACGGCCCGCTCGGGCGTCTCACGCCCGGTGAGCGCGTCCTGGACGACCGCCTGCACCGCCAGGCTGACCTGGCCGTAGTGCGCACTCTTGGGGCGCGGCGCGGCGGTGAGGACGGCGGTGCGCAGGGTTGGCAGATAGGGGAACCGCCGTACGAGCGCGGGATCTTCGTACAGCGCGGCACGCACGGGCGGCAGCGCGCCCCGGGTGAGCACCTGGCGCTGAACGGGCCCGCTGGTGAGGTAGGCGATCAGACGCGCGGCGGAGTCGGGGTGCCGGGCGTGGGTGTTGACCGCGAGATTGGAGCCGCCGAGGACGCTCGTCCCCGGCCCGTCGGGCCCGGGCAGCGGTACGGCTCCGATCCTTCCGGCGACCTTGGATCCCCTGGCGGAGGCGACGGCGTAGGCGTAGGGCCAGTTGCGCAGGAAGAGCAGCCGGCCGTCCTGGAAGGCCCGCTTGGACTCCTCCTCCTTGTACGTCAGCGCCTGTTTCGGGATCCAGCCCTCACGGATGCCGCGGGCGAGGAAGCCGATACCCTCGCGGGCGGCGGGCGAGTCGACGGTGACGCGGGTGCCCTCGGCACCGAGGATCGTGCCGCCCGCCGAGTAGACGGCCTCGGCCGCGTTCACGGTGAGGCCCTCGTAGGGCAGGAACTGGCCCGCGTAGCCGCCGAGTCCGTGCTTCGGCGCGATGGTCTTCGCGTCGTGCTCCAGCTCGGCCCAGGTGCGCGGCGGGGGGACGCCCTCCTGGGCGAGGACGTCCTTGCGGTACAGGAGAAGTCCGGCGTTGGTGACGTACGGGACGGCGTACAGGCGTCCTTCGTAGGTGGCCGTGTCCACGACCGGTGGCAGGAGGCTCTTCAGCGGGAAGCGGTCGCGGGGCAGCGGGCGGATCCAGCCGGCCGCCGCGAACTCCGAGGTCCAGTTGACGTCGATGTTCAGGACGTCGAAGCGGCCCCGGTCGCCGCCGCGCAGGTCGGTGGTCATCTGCGCGTGGGTCTCGTCGGCGGAGTCCGGCAGCTCGACGAGGGTGACCCTCTCGCCGGGATGGGTGCGGTTCCAGCCCTGGAGGAGCGGGCCGAGATAGCCGGTGAGATCGCCGGCGGTGGCCAGGGTGAGCGGTCCGCGACCGTCGTCGCCGCCCTCGTCGGCACGGGTGCCGGAAGCGACGTACCCTGTCATGACCACGACGAGAACGAGAAGGCCCCTACCGGCGGCGCGCATCCACCGCATAGGTTCCTCCCTGTACACCGGCACCGCGGGCACCCTCGCCCGGGATCAGAGGCCATGTATACCCGTTAGGTATGAGCGATACTAGGGCCTGGAGCACATTGAGCAGACAGGAGGACAGCACGAGTGCGTCTGCCCCTCCTGGCACTCCTCGCCCGCGGCCCGGCCCACGGTTACGAGCTGAAGCAGGACCTTGAGCAACTGCTGGGCTCCGCGTACCCTCAGCCGAACGTCGGCCAGATCTACGTCACCCTCGGCCGCCTCGAGAAGTCGGGACTGATCGAGGGCGAGGACATCGAGCAGTCCAGCCGGCCCAACAAGAAGGTCTACCACCTCACCGACGCCGGGCGCGAGGCGCTGCACGCCTGGTTCGAGGAGACCGAGGACGAGCCGCGGGTGCGGGACGAGTTCTTCATGAAGCTCGCCGTCGCCCCGCAGACCGGTCTCGCCGACCAGATCGCCCTCATCAACAAGCAGCGGCGCCAGTACCTCAACACCATGCGCAACCTGTCGAAACTGGCCGCGGCCGAGAACCGGGACAACCGAATCGCCCATCTGCTCATCGAGGGCGCCATGCTGCATCTGCAGGCCGACCTCGACTGGCTGGAGCGGTGCCAGGAGGAACTGGAGGAGCTGGAATGACCGACGGCTCTGCCGCTCCCCTGCTGCGCGCCGAGGGGCTGGTGAAGACCCACCACGGTGAGGGCGCGCCCGCGCGTGCCGTGCGCGGGGTGGACCTCGCGGTGGCGCGGGGTGAGTTCGTGGCGATCACCGGCCCGTCCGGGGCCGGGAAGTCGACACTGCTGCATCTGCTGGGCGGGCTGCAGCGGCCGGACGAGGGCAGCATCTGGCTCGACGGACGGTGCACGGACTCCTTCGGAGAGGCGCGCTGGGCGGTGGAGCGCCGGAAGGCCATCGGGATCGTGTTCCAGTTCTTCAACCTGGTGTCGAACCTGTCCGTCGCCGACAACGTCGAGCTGCCCGCCCTGCTGGCCGGTGTCCCGCCGAAGAAGGCCCGCGCCGAGCGCGAGGCCCTCCTCGCCGAGCTGGGCCTGGGGGGCAAGGAACGCAGCATGCCCGGCGAGCTGTCCGGTGGCGAGCAGCAGCGCGTCGCGCTCGCCCGGGCCCTGGTCAACCATCCGCCGCTGCTGCTCGCGGACGAGCCCGCCGGCAGCCTCGACAGCAAGGGCACCCGCGAGGTGATGCGGCTGCTGTCCCGCTTCCACGGGCGCGGCCAGGCGATCGTGCTGGTCACCCATGACGCCCGGCTGGCGAGCGCCGCGGACCGGGTGATCAGCTTCTTCGACGGCCGCATAGCCGACGACGCCGCCCTGGACGGCACGCCGTCGCGCCGTGGTGGTATCTCCGGTGTGCTGGAGCTGAGGGACTGATGACGCGGCTGACGGCACATCCGGCGGCGCTTCGCGGGGCGAGGGGCTGAGACACGTGCGGGCCACCCTGCGCTGGGCGCACTCCGATCTTCGTACGCATCGCGGCGAGGCGCTGTTCCTGGTGCTGGCCACCGCGGGCATCGTCGCCTCGCTGCTGCTGGCCACCGCCCTGTTCGGCTATGCCACGAACCCCTGGCAGCGGGTCTTCACGCAGGCACGCGGGGCCCATGTGTGGATCCACACCCTCCCGTCCGCGGACGCCCGCAAGCTCGCCCGGCTGGACGGCGTCGAGTCCGTCGCCGGCCCCTACCGCACCGAGTCCGCCACCCTCTCCGCGCGCGGCACCCGCGCCTCCGTGGAGCTGCGCGGCACCCCGGAGCCGCCCTCCGTCGGCCGCCCGCTGCTCACCGCCGGACACTGGCTGGACCCGGCCGAACCGGACGGCGTCGTGCTGGAGAGCGGCCTGGCCCGGGCCCTGCTGGCCGAGCCCGGGGACACTCTCACGGTGCCCGGCACCGCCCGCACCCTCACCGTCGAGGGCATCGCCGACAGCGCCGAGCCCCACTACCGCCCGGGTGAGCAGCCAGGGCTGGTGTGGGCCCTGCCGTCCGCGCTACGCACCCCCGGCGGTCAGGTGACCGGGCTGCGGCTGGGTGATCCCGCCGACACGGACTACGCGGTGCAGCGCGCCGTCACCGTGCTGGGCGCGGGCGCGGTCGGGGAGGTCTCCACGTGGCAGCAGACGCGCTCCGAGGCGCAGGGCGACAACCGGCTGCTCGGGCAGGTGCTCGGGCTGTTCGGTCTGGGCGCCCTGATCGCCGCGGGGTTCGCGGTGCACGGGGCGATCGCCACCCGCATCCGCGGTCATCTGCGGGACCTCTCCGTACTCAAGGCGATCGGCTTCACCCCCGGCCAGGTGGTGCGGATCTACCTGCTCCAGCACCTCGCGTACGCCCTGCTCGGCTCGCTGGCGGCGGCGGCGCTCACCGAGGCCCTGGGCCGCCGTGTCCCCGGACGGCTCGGGGACGCCGTGGGCGTCTGGCAGGGGCTGCCCGGACACACCCTGGCGTTGTGCGTCGTGCCCGTGGGCGCGGTGCTGTTCATCGGCCTGACCACGGGGCTCGCGGCCTGGCGGGCGGGGCGGGTGCCGCCGGTCCCGGTACCGCGGCCGGCCGCACCGGCGGGCGGGCGGCTGACCGGCCTGGCCCGGCGGGCGCTGGGGCTGCGGCTGCCGGCCGCGCTGGTCCTCGGCTGCCACAAGGCGTTCGCGGGACGCGGCCGGTCCCTGGCGACCGTGGCCCGGCTGACGCTGCCGCTGGTGCTGATCGTGGTGGCGCTCAGCGCGTGGACCACGATCGACCGGTTCCACAGCAGCCCCGAGCGGGTGGGCCTGCCGACCGCGCTCACGGTCCGCTCGGACGGCGCCGCGGACGCGGCCGACGTGCGGACTCTGCTGACCCATGACTCGCGGGTCGCCGCCGCCTATCCCGGTGTCGAGGTGGCAGCGCTGGTCCCCGGGCAGACCGGGACCATCGCCCTGCGCGGCCTCGGCACCCGCGGCGAGCCCTACCCCTACGCGCTCGCCGACGGCCGCGCCGCACGCGGACCGGACGAGGCGGTGGCCGGCCAGGGCCTGCTGGACCTGCTGCACGCGCGGGTCGGCGACTGGGTGCGGATGACGGTGGGCGACCGGCCGCAGATCCTGCACATCGTCGGCCGCAGCATCGAACCGCAGAACGCCGGCCGGGTGGTGACGACCTCCCTGGACACCCTCCGCGAGAACGACCCCGGGCTGTCCCCGGCCTTCTACGAGCTGCGTCTGCGCCCCGGCGCCGACCCGCATCGCGTGGCCGCCGCGCTCACCACGGCCGGCCGGGGCCACCTGGACGTGCACCCCGTGACGAACCCCGCCGACGGGCTGTCCCCGCTGCGAGCGGTCGTCGCGGGGCTGATCGCCGTCCTGGCCCTCATCGGCCTCGTCGAGCTGCTCACCGCGATCGGCGGCAGCGTCCGCGAAGGCGAGCGGGATGTGCTGGCGCTCCGGGCGATCGGCATGTCCCCGCGGCAGATCACCGCGATCACCGTCACGGCGATGAGCTGTACGGCCCTGGCCGCGGCCGTCGCCGGTACGGCGCTGGGCCTGCCGCTGGCCCGCCGGCTGATCGACGCCCAGGGCAGCTCCAGCGGCATCGGTGCCGGGATCGCCCAGTCCCCCTCCCCCGGGCCGCTGCTCCTGCTGGGCGCGGCGGCCGTGCTGGGGGCGGCGGCGCTGGCCGCGCTGCCCGCGGCCCGCGCGGCCCGCAGACGCCTCGCGGACACGCTGAGCGCGGCGGCCTGAGCCGGCGGCTCAGAGGGACGTGTCCTTCACGGTCAGCACCACGGTCAGCTTGGCCGCAGAGGCGTCGGTGAAGCCATGGGCACCTCCGGTGCACCGCCGCTGATCCCGAACTCCTCGCAGGCCGGGCACCGCGGTGCTTGTGCGGGTGCACGGTCACCGTGGCGTGCGGATCGCCGGCCAGGACGGCCGTCCCGTCCGCCGCCGGCCGCTCCGGTGCGTCCGGCAGCCGGCATCGTCGCGTTCGGCCTCCGCCGTGACGTTCGGCCGGCCGTCTGCGGAGCCGGACGGCCGGTGTCCGCTGCCGCAGCCCGCCCTCGGCATCCCCACCACGGCCACCGCGACCGCCGCGGCACACACCCTGCGCATCAGGCGTGCTTTTTCCCCGCGACGGCCGTCGGGCGGACCTGGCGGGCGTGGTCAGCCGCGGCCGCGCAGCTCCCGGTACTTGGCGACCAGCGCCTTGGTCGACGCGTCCAGGCCGGGCACCTCCGCGCCCTCGGTCAGGGCGGGTTCGACACGCTTGGCGAGGACCTTGCCGAGTTCCACCCCCCACTGGTCGAAGGAGTCGATGTTCCAGACGGCCCCCTGCACGAACACCTTGTGCTCGTAGAGGGCGACCAGCTGGCCGAGGACGGACGGGGTGAGTTCCTTGGCCAGGATGGTCGTCGTCGGCCGGTTGCCCTGGAAGGTCTTGTGCGGGACCAGCTCCTCCGGCACGCCCTCCGCACGGACCTCCTCGGAGGTCTTGCCGAAGGCGAGGGCCTGGGTCTGGGCGAAGAAGTTGGCCATCAACAGGTCATGCTGGGCCTTGAGTTCGCCGCTCAGCTCGGCGACCGGCTCGGCGAACCCGATGAAGTCCGCCGGGATCAGCTTGGTGCCCTGGTGGATCAACTGGTAGTAGGCGTGCTGCCCGTTGGTACCGGGCGTGCCCCAGACGATCGGGCCGGTCTGCCAGTCGACCTGCTTGCCGTCGCGTGCCACGTACTTGCCGTTGGACTCCATGTCCAGCTGCTGGAGGTACGCGGTGAACTTGGACAGGTAGTGGCTGTAGGGCAGGACGGCGTGCGACTGGGCGTCGTGGAAGTTGTCGTACCAGATGCCCAACAGGCCCAGGAGCAGCGGACCGTTGGCCTCGGCGGGGGCGGTGCGGAAGTGATCGTCGACCAGGCGGAAACCGTCCAGCATCTCCCGGAAGCGGTCGGGGCCGATCGCGATCATCAGGGAGAGGCCGATCGCCGAGTCGTAGGAGTACCGTCCGCCGACCCAGTCCCAGAACTCGAACATGTTGGCCGTGTCGATGCCGAACCCGGCGACCTTCTCGGCGTTGGTCGACAGGGCCACGAAGTGCTTGGCCACGGCGGACTCGTCACCGAGCGCGTCCAGCACCCACGTACGCGCGGAGGTCGCGTTGGTGATCGTCTCGATGGTCGTGAAGGTCTTGGAGGCGATGATGAACAGCGTCTCGGCCGGATCCAGGTCACGGGTGGCCTCGTGCAGGTCGGCGCCGTCCACGTTGGAGACGAAACGGACCGTCAGATCGCGGTCGGTGAAGCTGCGCAGCACCTCGTAGGCCATCGCGGGGCCCAGGTCGGAGCCGCCGATGCCGACGTTGATCACGTTCTTGATGCGCTTGCCGGTGTGGCCGGTCCACGCGCCGGAGCGGATCCGCTCGGCGAAGCCGGCCATCTTGTCGAGGACCTCGTGCACCTTCGGCACGACGTTCTCACCGTCCACCTCGACCACCGCGTCCCGCGGGGCGCGCAGGGCGGTGTGCAGCACGGCGCGGTTCTCCGTGACGTTGATCTTCTCGCCGCGGAACATGGCGTCCCTGAGGCCGAACACGTCGGTCGCGGCGGCCAGCTCGCGCAGCAGCCGCAGCGTCTCGTCGGTGACGAGGTGCTTCGAATAGTCGATGTACAGGTCACCGACCTGGAGCGTGTATCCGTCGCCGCGCCGTGGATCGGCGGCGAACAGGTCCCTCAGACGGGTGTCGGCCAGCTCCTCCCGGTGCTTGGCGAGAGCGGTCCACTCGGGCGTCTGATTGAGCCTGGTACGGCCGTCTGCGTTCATTTCCGACTCAGCCTTCTTTCCTGCACCTGTCCTGCTGCGTCCCTTGCCCCGCTGCCGGTCCCAACCTAATTGATCAGCCCATGGGACGAGCGGTCACGACGCTGTCCTCATGCGCGACAACAGGTACGTCGGGCTTGCCGGCCGGTATCAGCGCGGTGACGGACAGAACGACGCCGATGTTGCACAGGGCGGTGGCGGCGCACAGGCCGCGCAGGGCCCCGTCGCGCCACAGGGTGCGCAGTCCGCCGGCGATCTCCCGGCGCAGGGTGCTGCCCGCCGGTCTCGGCTCTCGCCCGGGCGCACCGGTGCGCAGGGAGGCGACCAGGGCGCCCGCCAGCAGGAAGGTGGCCGCGTCGGCCGCGAACGGGGCGGCGGTTCCAGCGGCGAGCAGCAGCGGCACCACCGGCGCTCCGAGCAGACCGCCCGCGACTCGCTGCCCGGTCAGGAGGCGGGCGTTGGCACTCCCGAGGGCCTCGGCATCCACCAGGGCGGGCAGCAGGGCCGTGGCGGCGTTGTCGAAGAGGGTTTCCAGGGCGGTCAGGGTGAAGGCCAGCGCGATGAGCAGGGCGATCGAGGCGTGCCCGAGGGCCACGGCAGCCGCGACACCGGCGACGAGCAGCGCTCGTACCGCATCGACCGTCCACATCGCGCGCCGCTGGTCGACGCGGTCGGCGAGCGCTCCACCGAACAGGCCGAAGACGAGCCAGGGGAGATAACCGCAGGCGGCCACGGCCGCGATGAGCAGGGGCCGGTCGGTCAGCGAGGCGGCGAGCAGCGGCAGCGCGGCCCTGCGCAGCGCGTCACCGAAGCTGGACAGCACGGCGGCGCTCCACAGCCGCCCGAAAGCCCCGCGCCACACGGGCGTACGCCGCTCCCCCGTCTCGACCGCCGCCATGACTCCCCCTCGCGGTTCTCGCCTTCACGAAAACCGTAGAGGGCACCACTGACAATCGGTCGGCCCCGAGTGGCGGATACGGCTCCGGCCAGGCGCCCGCAAGTACCCGGCCGGTGAAGTCCTAGATCTCGCCGCGCAGTTTGGCGAGCGCCTCGGCGAGGATCGCCTCGCCGTCCGCGTCGCTGCGCCGCTCCCGTACGTACGCGAGATGCGTCTTGTACGGCTCGGTGCGCGGCGGGTCCGGCGGGTTGTCCCGGTCCTGACCGGCCGGGAAGCCGCAGCGCGGACAGTCCCAGGTGTCGGGAACCTGAGCGTCGCTGGCGAAGCTCGGCTGCGTCTCGTGCCCGTTGGAGCACCAGAAGGAGATGCGCAGACGGGGCGCGGACTCGCCGCGCTCGGCCTCGCCCATCGGCCCCGCACCGACCCGGCTACCTCGGATCGCGTTGCCACTTGCCACGGTCGTAACTCCCTGCGTGATGGTGCCGCGAAGCGAGACGGCGTTCCGCTTCGCTGCGAGCGCCTCAGTCTACGTAAGGCCCAACGCGCGTCCAGTGATTGGAGTTACAACCCCCACACGTAGACGCAAGCCCCATGATAGGCGGCGCTCCGGAGCGCGTACCGGACATGGGGCCTTACGTACGGAATGTGCGTGATGTACGTGCCGTTCGGGTGTCAGCTGTTCGTCTTCATCAGGAGGCCGAGGACGATGATGCACGCGAACCACAGCAGGCCGATCACGATGGTGATCCGGTCGAGGTTGCGCTCGGCGACGGAGGAGCCGCCGACGGACGACGCCATGCCGCCACCGAACATGTCGGAGAGGCCGCCGCCCTTCCCCTTGTGCATCAGCACCAGCAGCATCAGCAGCAGGCTGAAGACGATCAGGGCGATCGAGAACCCCAAAACCACGGCTGGACCAACTTCCTCGGATAAGGATGGACGACGGGGGCACAGCACCTCGGCTGTGCCCCCGCAAGGGTACGACGTATCGCCGCTACCGCCTACTCTCAGCCCTGGTCACTGATCGCGGAAACGCACGATCTTGACGAACTCGTCGGCGTCCAGCGAGGCACCGCCGACCAGGGCGCCGTCGATGTCGGCCTGGGCCATGATCTCCGCGACGTTGCCCGACTTCACGGACCCGCCGTACTGGATGCGGACCTTGTCGGCCACGTCCTGGGAGTACAGCTCGGCGATCTTGCCGCGGATGGCGGCGCAGACCTCCTGGGCGTCCTCGGCGCCGCAGACCTTGCCGGTGCCGATGGCCCACACGGGCTCGTAGGCGATCACGATGGACTCGGCCTGCTCGGCCGGGAGGTCCTTCAGGCCGCCCTCGACCTGGGTGAGGGTGTGGGTGACGTGGTTGCCCGCCTCGCGGACGTCGAGTTCCTCGCCGACGCACAGGATCGGGGTGAGGCCGTGCTTGTAGGCGGCCTTGACCTTGGCGTTGACCAGTTCGTCGGTCTCGTTGTGGTACTGGCGCCGCTCGGAGTGGCCGATCGTCACGAAGGTGCACTTCAGCTTGGCCAGCATCGAGCCGGAGATCTCGCCGGTGTAGGCGCCCGAGTCGTGCTGCGAGATGTCCTGGGCGCCGTACTTGATCCTGAGCTTGTCGCCGTCGACCAAAGTCTGCACGGAGCGCAGATCGGTGAAGGGCGGCAGGACGGCGACCTCGACGGCCTCGTAGTCCTTGTCGGCCAGGGCGAAGGCGAGCTTCTGGACGTGCGCGATGGCCTCGAGGTGGTTGAGGTTCATCTTCCAGTTGCCCGCCATCAGCGGCGTGCGCGTGCTCATTGAGGTCAGTCCTCCAGTGCGGCGAGGCCGGGGAGCGTCTTGCCCTCGAGGTATTCGAGGGAGGCGCCACCACCGGTCGAGATGTGGCCGAATGCGTTTTCGTCGAAGCCGAGCGTACGCACCGCCGCGGCGGAGTCACCGCCGCCGACGACGGTGAAGCCGTCCGAGCCGACGAGAGCCTGGGCGACCGCCTTGGTGCCCTCGGCGTAGTCGGGGTGCTCGAAGACGCCCATGGGACCGTTCCAGAAGACGGTCTCGGCGTCGGCGAGCTTCGAGGCGTACAGCTCCCGGGTCCGCGGGCCGATGTCCAGGCCCTCCTGGTCGGCGGGGATCTTGTCCGCGTCGACGACGGTGTTCTCGGTCGGCGCCTTGGCCTTCAGGTCCGGGAACTCCCGGGAGACCACGACGTCGACGGGGAGCAGCAGCTCGACGCCCTGCTTCTCGGCGCGCTCCATGTACTCCCGGACGGCCGGGACCTGGTCCTCCTGCAGGAGGGAGATGCCGACCTCGTATCCCTTGGCCTTGAGGAAGGTGTAGGCCATGCCGCCGCCGATGAGCAGGCGGTCGGCCTTGCCGAGCAGCTGGTCGATGACGGCGAGCTTGTCGGAGACCTTGGCGCCGCCGAGCGCGACCACGTAGGGGCGCTTGACGTCCTCGGTGAGCTTCTTCAGGACGCCGACCTCGGTGGCGATGAGGTGGCCGGCGTAGTGCGGGAGCCGGGCCGGGAGGTCGTAGACGGAGGCGTGCTTGCGGTGCACGGCGCCGAAACCGTCACCGACGTAGACGTCGGCGAGGGCGGCCAGCCGGTCGGCGAACGCGCCCCGCTCGGTGTCGTCCTTGGAGGTCTCGCCGGGGTTGAAGCGCAGGTTCTCGATGACCGCGACCTGGCCGGGCTGGAGGCCGTCGACGGCGTCGTGGGCGGCGGGGCCGACGGTGTCCTGGGCGAAGGCGACCGGGGCGCCGAGCAGTTCACCGAGGCGCTCGGCGGCGGGCAGCAGGGAGAAGGCGGGGTCCGGGGCACCCTTGGGGCGGCCCAGGTGCGAGGCGACGACCACCTTGGCGCCCGCGTCCGCAAGGGCCTTGACGGTGGGCAGGACGGCGCGGATACGGCCGTCGTCGGTGATCGTCCCCTCGGCCAGCGGCACGTTGAGGTCGGCGCGGACGAAGACCCGCTTGCCGCTCACGCCGTCGGCGAGAAGTTCGTCGATCGTCTTCATTGGGTGGACTCCTGAGGAGGGCTCGTGGTGCACCTGATCGTAAAAGGACGTGGTCCGTACGTGGGACAGGGCCCGGACAGCGCGACGGTGCGCTGCCCGAGCCCTGCTCTCACTTCAAGGTCCTGCTTCGGCGATCAGAACTGGTT
Source organism: Streptomyces sp. NPDC006314 (assembly GCF_040613075.1). NCBI lineage: Bacteria > Bacillati > Actinomycetota > Actinomycetes > Kitasatosporales > Streptomycetaceae > Streptomyces > Streptomyces sp. NPDC006314. The sequence goes on from NZ_JBEXRL010000009.1 coordinate 70,831, forward strand.
GCCGACGAAGACCGTGAGGTCGACGAGGCGGTTGGAGTAGCCCCACTCGTTGTCGTACCAACCGATGACCTTCACGTTCTTGCCCTCCTGGACCATGGTCAGGGAGGAGTCGAAGGTGCAGGACGCCGGGGAGTTGACGATGTCGGAGGAGACGATCGGGTCCTCGGTGTACTCGAGGAGGCCCTTCAGCTCGCCCTCCGCGGCCTTCTGGAAGGCGGCGTTGATCTCTTCCTTGGTGACCTCGCAGGACAGCTCGAGGACGAGGTCGGTGACGGAGCCGGTCGGGACCGGGACGCGCATGGCGATGCCGTCCAGCTTGCCCTTGAGCTGCGGGAGGACCAGGGCGGTGGCCTTGGCGGCACCGGTGGTGGTCGGGATGATGTTCTCGGCGGCGGCACGGGCGCGGCGCAGGTCCTTGTGCGGGAAGTCCAGGATGCGCTGGTCGTTCGTGTACGCGTGCACCGTGGTCATCAGACCCTTGACGATGCCGAAGTTCTCGTCGAGGACCTTCGCCATCGGGGCCACACAGTTGGTGGTGCAGGAGGCGTTGGAGATGACGTTGTGCTGCGCCGGGTCGTACTTGTCCTGGTTGACGCCCATCACGATGGTGATGTCCTCGTCCTTGGCCGGAGCCGAGATGAGGACCTTCTTGGCGCCACCGGCGAGGTGCTTGGCGGCGTCCTCGCGCTTGGTGAAGATGCCGGTCGACTCGATGACGATGTCGACGCCCAGCTCGCCCCAGGGGATGTCGGCCGGGTTGCGCTCGGAGAGCACCTTGATGGTGTGGCCGTCGACGGTGATGGTGTCGGCGGTGTGGGAGACCTCCTGCTTGAGGCGGCCCAGGATCGTGTCGTACTTCAGCAGGTGGGCGGTGGTCGCCGTGTCACCCAGGTCGTTGACAGCCACAACCTCGATGTCTGCACCCTGCTCGAGCAGTGCGCGGAAGTAGTTACGGCCGATGCGGCCGAAGCCGTTGATGCCTACGCGGATCGTCACGAACCGATCTCCTCGTTGGTACGCCGGCCATGCGGTGCCGGCGAGCTGTATTTGGGATGTCCCCGACCACCCCCGACCCTACCTCTCTGAGGCCCCCGAGGTGACATCGAGATGCCGCATAGAGGGCAGGCGGTCCGTACCCACCAGTAGGGGTACGGACCACCAGGGATCGGCAATGGCTTCACCCGTATTTGTTATGGAATGCGGCCCCTTATTGACGCCGTTGTCACTCTTTCGTGAGCGGGTCGGCTCACCTGTCGAGTGCCCGTTCCGCGCACCGTTGAGAGGGGGTTCCGCTCACCTGTCGAGCGAGGCGAACGCCTTCCTCAGCAGGGCCGCCCGGTCGGCCGCCGACGGCACCTGTTCCAGGCCGAAACCGAGCAGCACCGTGTCGTCCGTGGCGACCGCTCCGTATGTCTGGAACAGGGTTCCGGTGCGCGTCCAGTCCTTCAGTACCGCCGGGCTGCCCGCGGGCGGTCCGGCCGGCTTCCAGACACCCAGGGACGACTCGAAGCCCTCGGTCTGCCTCGACGTACCACCGACGACCAGCGAGGCGTCGTCAACGAGGACGCCGTGGCCTCCGCTGCCCGGGTCGGTGATGTAAGCGATCGACACCTCGACCGGCTTCCCGGCGTAGGCGCTCAGGTCGAAGCCGACCTGCTGCCAGCCGGTGGAGCTGCCGGTGAGGCTGTGCCACGAGCCGGTGGTGCCGGTCGCGGTGCACGCCGTGCCCGCGAGCGTCAGATAGTGCTGGAGCCACGGGTGCTCACCGATCAGGAAACCGGCCCCGCACTCGGCCGGCACGGCCGTCTTCGTGGCACCCGAGGCCTCCGGAAGGGTCGTCCAGTCGTCGGCGCCCACGGTGTGCGCCTCGACCACCGCGTGGTCGTAACCGGGTTCGGTGTCCCACAGCAGCCGGGTGCTCAGGGTCGGCTTGTCGGCGGCGCTGACCCCGGTGAGGTCGATCGTGCGGGTCAGGCGCTTGTAGGCGTCGTCGGTGTGCACCGCGGCGGCCATGGCCGAGCCGGCATACGGCCCGTACGGGTTGACGGTCCCGGCGAACCGGCCCGCGCCCGCGCTCTTGAACTGCGGGTACGTGGCCACCGGCAACTCGTCGGAGGTGACGCCGTAGGTGCCGGCCTTGTCCAGCGGGTTGCCGGGCGCGTCCCCGAGGGAACCGGTGAAGCCGCCGAGGGCACCGGAGCCGGTGAAGCCGGTGGCCCCCTTGGTCGAGGTACGGCTGTAGGCGCCCAGGTAGTACTGACTGAAGTCGTCGGACAGGGTGCCGTCACCGAGGTCGACGGCGCCGCCGGCCAGCTCGCCCGCCTCGATCAGCCTGCCGCCCTCGTTGAGGTAGGCGCGCAGCTGGAGCTGGGTGGCATGGCCCGGGCCCTTCGCGCCGGAGTAGTGCACGACCGTCCGGAAGTGCTTCAGCACGCCGAGCGCGTCCGGGACGCCCTGGGTGGCCACGTCCCACACGATCGCCCGGTGTCCGGCCCCCTTCAGCGCGTCCACGTACGTCTGGGCCTGCGCGGAGGCCGTGCCCTCCTCGGCGACCACGAGGGTGTCGGCCCTGGGCCGCTCGGCGACGGTGTAGGTGAAGTGGGCGCCGGCGACCTTCTTGCCGCTCTTCGTCTCACCGGTGAACCACACCTCGACCTCGTCGCCCGGCTCACCGTCCTGCACCTTGGCCCGGTACTCACCGAAGTAGAGGTCGTCCTCACCGCCGTAGGTCCGTCCGCCCTTCCAGGGCTTCAGCGCCTGGTCGAGCGTACGGCCGCCGTTGACGCGGTACTTGAGCTCCTTGTCCCGGATCGCCTTGCGGACGACGACCGAGACCTCCTGGTCCGCGCCCCGGGAGTACGACGTGGAGAACGCGCCCGGGGTGAAGTCGGCGGCGCTCAGGCCGACCGGGGAGGCCGGCTTGTCCGGGTGGGCGGCGGTCTCGGCGACGGAGAGCGCGAACGGGATGTTCTTCACGAACTCCTGCTGGATCAGCTTCTCGTCGTCGGGGAAGTTGAAGACCGACTGACAGTCCGCGGGCTTCCAGGCGTCGTTCGGGTCGAGGTCCGACGCGGTCTGGCAGGTCGACATCTCCGGGGTGAACATCGCCATGCCGTTGACGTTCGACGCGTGGCCGTCCGCCTCGCCGTTGGTGGTGTACAGCTCCGAGGAGACCTGGGGGTGGTAGCCCGGGACGGCGGAGTTGCCGGGGGTGCCGGCGAGCGCCTTGTACAGGACGTCGTCCGGGGTCTCGGTCGCCACCTGCCAGCCGACGCCGTAGAGGAGGAGTTCGGCGGCGGAGTGGTAGTTGATGCCGAAGGTGAAGCCGATGCGCTTCTCGAAGCCGTCCAGCGCCCGGGTCTCGGGCTCGGACGCGGGGCTCGCGCCGCGGTAGGTCTGGCTGGTGGGGTTGGGGGACGAACCCTCGTCGTCGTAGCCCCACTTGTAGGCGAAGTTGCGGTTGAGGTCGACGCCGTCGCCCGTGCTGATGACGCCGTCGCCGTTGACGTCCCGCAGGTTCTTGCGCCACAGCCGGGTGCCGGAGTTCTGGAAGGTGTGGTCGTAGCCGTCGGGGTTGGCCGAGAGCACGAACCACAGCTCGGTCGAGTCGACGATCTTCTTGATGCGTTTGTCGGTCTTGTAGTGGTCCAGGTAGTGGTGCAGCAGCCGCCGGGTCATCTCCGGCGTGATCCACTCGCGCGCGTGCTGGTTGGACAGATAGAGCACGGACGGCTTGGAGCCGTCTTTCGACTTCTTCGCGTTCTTGGTCAGTTTGAGCGCGAGGATGTCCTGGCCCTTGATGGTCTTGCCGATGGACTCGACCTTGGTGAGGCCGGGGTTGGCCTGGGCGGTCCGCAGGAGCTCCTCCCGGAGCCCACCGCTTCCGCTGTACGGGCGGAACACGCCCTGCGCGGCGTCCGCCACGCGCGCCTCCGCCTTGGCCGACAGGGCGTGCTCGGTGAGGTCGACGCCCTGTTTCCGGAGCTTCGCCGCTTGTTTGTCGGTGAGGTAGACCTCGACCTCGGTCTTTCCGCCTGCCGTGGTCTGCTCGCCGAGTTCATGGCCGTCCTGTCCGGCCTTCAGGAGCAGGGGTATCTGCTTCTTCGTGACGTCGGCGCGGAAGACCTTGACCTCGTCCGGGTCGGACTGCGCCGGGTTTCCGTTCTGTGCCTGGGCGATGGGTGCAAGGCTCGCTCCGCCGATCAGAAGCGCGCCGACAGCGAGGATCGATCTCGCTCTGTGTCTCATGAACCCCCCTAGCGGTGGTCCGCCGCAGTGGCGAACAGGTTGCCAGGCTCATGTCACTTCATGATCGAGTCAAGAGCGCCTCATGGACACCTGAACGAGGGTCACGAGGGTGCGGAAACGCCGGTGCCGACGGGCTCGAGTGGCCGTCGGCACCGGCGTATCGACGCGGAGCGGTCAGCCGACCAGGTTGTCCGCCAGCTCCTCGGAGAGGTTGGCCTCCGTGCCCGGGATACCCAGGTCGGAAGCGCGCTTGTCGGCCATCGCCAGCAGACGGCGGATCCGGCCCGCGACGGCGTCCTTCGTCAGCGGCGGGTCGGCGAGCGCCCCCAGCTCCTCCAGGGAGGCCTGCTTGTGCTCCATGCGCAGGCGTCCGGCGGCGGCGAGGTGCTCGGGGACCTCCTCGCCGAGGATCTCCAGCGCCCGCTGCACCCGGGCACCGGCGGCCACGGCGGCGCGGGCCGAGCGGCGGAGGTTGGCGTCGTCGAAGTTGGCGAGCCGGTTGGCGGTGGCCCGCACCTCGCGGCGCATCCGGCGCTCCTCCCAGGCCAGCACGGACTCATGGGCGCCGAGCCGGGTCAGCAGCGCGCCGATCGCGTCACCGTCACGGACGACCACCCGGTCCACGCCGCGCACCTCACGGGCCTTCGCGGCGATCGACAGCCGGCGGGCGGCACCGACCAGCGCGAGCGCGGCCTCGGGGCCGGGGCAGGTGACCTCAAGGGAGGAGGAACGGCCCGGCTCGGTCAGCGAGCCGTGCGCCAGGAAGGCCCCGCGCCAGGCCGCCTCCGCGTCACACGTGGCCCCGGAGACCACCTGCGGGGGCAGCCCGCGGATCGGCCGGCCCCGGCCGTCCACCAGACCCGTCTGGCGGGCCAGCTGGTCACCGCCCGCGACGACCCGCACGACGTACCGCGAGCCGCGGCGCAGCCCACCGGGTGCCATCACGATCAGCTCGGAGCTGTGGCCGAAGATCTCCAGAATGTCCCGCTTGAGGCGGCGGGCCGCCATCGCGGTGTCCAGCTCCGCCTCGATCACGATGCGCCCGCTCACCAGGTGAAGGCCGCCGGCGAACCGCAGAATGGCGGAGACCTCCGCCTTCCTGCAGCAGGTCCGGGTGACGGGGAGCCGGGAGATCTCGTCCTTCACCGCTGCCGTCATCGCCATGGGCCGATCCTTCCATGCATCCGAAAAATACGGTCGTACGCGGCGGCCAACAGCTCCGGGTCGTGCCGGGGGCTTCCGTCGGTCCGGGCCACCGGCGCCAGCTCGACCGCGGCTCCCAGCCGCTTGGCGGCCTCGGTGAGCGAGTCACGGTCGGGCACGGCGGCCTTGTCGGCCAGCACCACGTCCAGGGCGAGTTTAGGGGCGTGTCGCCCCAAAACCTCCAAATGACGCTGCGGGGAGAAGCCCTCGGTTTCTCCCGGCTGCGGAGCGAGGTTCAAGGACAGCACCTTGCGCGCCTTGGTCTGGGTGAGGGCGTCCAGCAGCTCGGGCACGAGCAGGTGCGGGATGACCGAGGAGAACCAGGAGCCGGGACCGAGCACCACCCAGTCCGCGTCCAGGACGGCGGCGACGGCCTCCGGGACGGCGGGCGGGTCGTGGGGCACGAGATGCACGGACTGCACCTCGCCGGGTGTGAGGGCGACGGTCGCCTGTCCGCGCACGGTGTCCACGTCGTCCGGGCGCTCCGGGTCGTGCCCCCTGACCAGGGCCTGCAGCTCCAGCGGCACGGCGGACATGGGCAGTACGCGCCCGTGCGCGCCGAGCAGCTTGCCGACCAGGTCCAGCGCCTGCACGTGGTCGCCCAGCTGCTCCCACAGGGCGACGATCAGCAGGTTTCCCACCGCGTGGTCGTGCAGGTCGCCCTGGGAGTGGAAGCGGTGCTGGATGACCCGGGACCAGGTCTGCCCCCAGTCGTCGTCGCCGCACAGCGCGGCCAGCGCCTTGCGCAGATCGCCGGGCGGCAGCACGCCCAGTTCGTCACGCAGCCGGCCGCTGGAGCCGCCGTCGTCGGCCACGGTGACGACGGCGGTGAGGTCGCCGGTGATCCGGCGCAGCGCGGCGAGCGAGGCGGACAGGCCCATGCCGCCGCCGAGGGCGACGACCTTGGGCTGGGCGCCCCGGCGGCGGGCCCGCCCGCCGCGGGCCTCGATGGGCCGCGCCGCCCGGGCCTCGGCCGTCGCGCGGTTCGCGCGCCCTTCCGGCACCACCCGGCGCAGCCTGCTCAGCCGCGGTGTACGTTCCGTCATTCCCGTCCCATGTCCCGGTGTACGACCACCGTTTCCACGCCCTCGGCCGCGAGGCGCGCGGCGAGCTTCTCCGACATCGCGACCGAGCGGTGCTTGCCGCCGGTACAGCCGATGGCGATGGTCACATACCGCTTGCCCTCGCGCCGGTAGCCGGCCGCGATGAGCCGCAGCAGTTCGGCGTACCGGTCCAGGAACTCCTTCGCGCCGGGCTGGTTGAAGACATAGGCGGCGACCTCCTCGTTGAGGCCGGTGTACGGGCGCAGCTCCGGGACCCAGTGCGGGTTGGGCAGGAACCGCATGTCCGCCACGAGGTCGGCGTCGACCGGCAGGCCGTACTTGAAACCGAAGGACATCACGGTAGCCCGCAGCTCGGGCTCCTCCTCGCCGGCGAACTGGGCGTCCATCTTGGCGCGCAGCTCGTGCACGTTGAGGCTGGAGGTGTCGATCACCAGGTCGGCGTCGCCGCGCAGCTCGCGCAGCAGCTCCCGCTCGGCGGCGATACCGTCGACGATGCGGCCGTCGCCCTGCAGCGGGTGCGGGCGGCGCACCGACTCGAAGCGGCGCACCAGGGCCTCGTCGGAGGACTCCAGGAAGACGATCCGCCGGGTGACGTTCTTCGCCTCCAGGTCCGCGAGGGACTCGCGCAGATTGTCGAAGAAGCGGCGGCCGCGTACGTCCACGACGACCGCGATCCGCGCCACGTTGCCCTGGGAGCGGGCGCCCAGCTCCACCATGGTGGGGATGAGCGCGGGCGGGAGGTTGTCCACGACGAACCAGCCGAGGTCCTCCAGACACTTCGCGGCCGTCGACCGGCCCGCTCCGGACATGCCGGAGATGATCACCAGCTCGGGGATGGCCGCCTCGGGGACCCCGGCTGTCTCGTTGCCCGTACTCACCTGTGCTCCGTTGTCCTGGCCCGTGTCCTGGCCGGCGTTGTGCCGGACGACGTCGTCGCCCGTGTCGCTGTGCGTCTGATCTCGCCGCGTGGTGGGTTGTGCGTCGTGCTCGGTCATGTCTCCTGCCCCCGTCGTTCGTCCGGGACGCCCGCGGTCACGGGCTCCCCCGAGGAACCCCCCGTCGTATCGGGTTCCTCATCCTCAATGATCTCTCCGGTCGCCGTGTTCACGGCGGGTGCGGCCGGGGTCGCCAGGGCGAGGGCCGCGGCGATGGTCTCGGCCGTCTTCCGGCCTATTCCGGGCACTTCCTGGATCTGCTCGATTGTGGCGGACCGCAGCTTCTTCACCGAGCCGAAATGCTTGATGAGCGCCTGTTTACGGGTCTCGCCGAGGCCGGGGACGTCGTCCAGCGGGCTGGACCGGAAGCGCTTGGCGCGCTTGGCGCGCTGGTAGGTGATCGCGAAGCGGTGGGCCTCGTCGCGGACGCGCTGGAGCAGGTAGAGACCTTCGCTGGTGCGCGGCAGGACCACCGGGTCGTCCTCGCCGGGCACCCAGACCTCCTCCAGGCGCTTTGCGAGACCGCAGACGGCGATGTCGTCGATGCCCAGTTCGTCCAGGGCGCGCCGGGCCGCCGCGACCTGCGGCCGACCACCGTCGACGACGACGAGCTGGGGCGGGTAGGCGAACTTCTTGGGGCGGCCGTCCTCCTCCTTGAGGGCGCCGATGATCCCGTCGTCCTTGAGGCCGCCGGTCATCGCGTCCGGAGCGGTGAGCGTGCTGTCGCCGTCGATGAGGGCATCCCCCGCGCCGACCCCGTCGGCCCACTCCCCCGTCTTCTCCTTCTCGGCGAGGTAGCGCCTGAAGCGGCGGGTGATCACCTCGTGCATGGAGCGGACGTCGTCCTGCCCGGCGAAGCCCTTGATCTGGAAGCGCCGGTACTCGCTCTTGCGCTGCAGGCCGTCCTCGAAGACGACCATGGAGGCCACCACGTCGTCCCCCTGGAGGTGCGAGATGTCGTAGCACTCGATCCGAAGCGGGGCGCTGTCCAGGTCGAGGGCCTCGGCGATCTCCTCCAGCGCGCGCGAGCGGGTGGTCAGGTCGGAGGCGCGCTTGGTCTTGTGTAGTGCGAGGGCGTGCTGGGCGTTGCGCTGCACGGTCTCCATGAGCGCCTTCTTGTCGCCCCGCTGCGGGATGCGCAGCGAGACGTTCGCCCCGCGGCGGCCGGTCAGCCACTCCTGGACCGGCTCGACCGGCTCGGGCAGCGCCGGGACGAGGACCTCCTTGGGGACAGCGTCCCCGGTCTCCTCGCCGTACAGCTGCTGCAGCGCGTGCTCGACCAGGGCGCCGGTGGTGACCTCCTCGACCTTGTCGGTCACCCAGCCGCGCTGGCCGCGCACCCGGCCGCCGCGCACGTGGAAGATCTGCACGGCCGCCTCCAGCTCGTCCTCGGCGACGGCGATGAGGTCGGCATCGGTCGCGTCGGCGAGCACGACCGCGTTCTTCTCCATGGCCCTCTTCAGGGCCTCGATGTCGTCGCGCAGGCGGGCGGCCCGCTCGTACTCCATCTCCTCGGCGGCCTCCATCATCTGCTTCTCCAGACGGCGGAGGTAGGTACCGGTGCGGCCCGCCATGAAGTCGCAGAACTCGTCGGCCAGCTCCCAGTGGTCCTCGGGGGCGATCCGGCCGACGCACGGGGCGGAGCACTTGCCGATGTAACCGAGCAGGCAGGGGCGGCCGGTGCGAGCGGCGTTCTTGAAGACTCCGGCCGAGCAGGTGCGCACCGGGAAGACGCGCAGCAGCAGGTCGACGGTGTCCCGGATGGCCCACGCGTGCGCGTACGGACCGAAGTACCGGACACCCTTCTTCTTGTGACCGCGCATCACCTGCACGCGCGGGAACTCCTCGTTCATCGTCACCGCGAGGTACGGGTAGCTCTTGTCGTCGCGGTACTTGACGTTGAACCGGGGGTCGTACTCCTTGATCCAGGAGTACTCCAGCTGCAGCGCCTCGACCTCCGTGGACACCACGGTCCACTCCACGGACGCGGCGGTGGTCACCATCGTCCGGGTGCGCGGGTGCAGGTTCGCCAGGTCCTGGAAGTAGTTCGCCAGGCGCTGGCGCAGGCTTTTCGCCTTTCCGACGTAGATCACCCGGCGGTGCTCGTCACGGAACCTGTACACCCCGGGGGAGTCCGGGATCTCACCCGGCCTGGGGCGGTAGCTGGAGGGGTCGGCCATGTCTCACACCCTACTGGCGAGCACCGACACCACGTCCGGCCCGTGGACTGACGCCCCCGCCCCTACGGTCCACCGCCCGGGGCCGTGAGCGGGAGGACCGTTCCGGTCGCCTTCCCACGGCACGGCCACGCCGGCGCCTGAGCAAGCGTGGCGTGGACGCCATCCCGCCGGGATGGCCGCGGACGCCGTCTGGCCGGGATGGCCGCGGACGCCGCCCGGCCCGCAGCCCGCCCGGCCCGCAGCCCCGGCCTCGATTCGACCCGCACGTGCGGCCAGGCGCGGCCCTGGCCGCTGTCCGCGCCGCCCTCGGAGCGGCCCCTTGCCCGCGGCCCTGGGGAACCCGCACCGACCTCGCCGCCCGCCCGGGTACGGGCATGGTCCGGCCAGGAGTGCGCTGCGGCCGAGTCAGAGGTGTTGTCGGGGTCTGGTCAACACGCTTCAATGCACGGGAACTCGGTGCCGTGCACGCGCGCGGACGGGCGCGGCGTGCGCAGCTACGGGCGTCCACAGCGCCCACGGGGGTGGGCCCCGCTCACCCGCGCAGACGGGCTGACCAGCCGTTGTGAAACCTCACAGGAAGGCCTCTCGGCATGCGCCATGCCACAGAGCACGCGGACGTCCCCATCGCGGAGCTGGACACGGCCCTGAGGGGCGGCCCCTTCCATGTGGCGCTGCGCGCCGCGATCGCCGCACGCGGGCTGCCGCTCCAGCGCGTCCAGCACCATCTGTCGCGGCACGGGGTCAAGGTCGGCGTGACCAGTCTGAGTTACTGGCAGCAGGGTGCACGCCGCCCACAGCGCCCGGAGTCGCTGCGCGCGGTACGGGCGCTGGAGGAGATCCTCCAGCTGCCGGACGAGTCACTGATCCGGCTGCTCGCCGAGGCAGACGAGCACGCGGTGGCCGGCCGGCCGGCGAGCCGGTCGTACCGGTCCCTGGTCGAGGCCTCTGACGTCGTGGACCGCCTCCGGGCCGAGCTGGGCTGGTCCCTCGACGGCGGACTGCACACCCTGTGCCACCACGAACGCGTCCGGATCGGCGCCCGGCACGAGCTGGTGGGACGCGAGGCGCACCACATCGTGCGGGCTCACCGCGACGGCGTCGACCGCTTCGTCGCCGTGCACCACGGCGACCCCGGCAGCAGCCCGCGCGACATGCGGGTACGGGCCCTGGAGAACTGCCGCACGGGTCGTGTCCGCTGGGACCAGGACACCGGCGTGCTGCTGGCCGAGCTGCTCTTCGGCACCCGGCTCCGCTCCGGCGACACTTTTCTCTTCCGGTACGGCATCGACGACGGCACGGCCGGGATCTCCCGCGAGTACCTCCACCGCTTCGGCTTCCCCGGCGGGCAGTACGCCCTCCAGGTGCGTTTCGATGCGGCCGCGTTGCCGGCGCGCTGCCACCGCTTCACCCAGCACTCGCCTGCGGCCCCGCGCAGCGGCCGGCAGGAACTGTCCGTCACGTGGCCGCACCGCTGCGTCCATGTGGTCGAGCCGCGGATACGGCCGGGCATCGTGGGCATCGCCTGGGAGTGGGAGTGAGCGAGCCCGTGCCACTTGCCCGTTGATCTCACTGAGGCCGCGCCCCGATGTCCCAGAGGTCACGCCCCCGTCGCACCGACGGTGGGTGTGCGGCCGGGCAGCGCAACGCCGGCGGCATGGCGCGTGGCCGGGGTCTCCGCGCTCCTCTCCGGTCAGGCGGCGGGGCCGGCGACGATCCTGCCGTTCGCGGCCTTCACCGACAGTCCGGTCAAGGGCTCGGTGGCAGGCGCCTGGACCACTTCACCCGTCACGGCGTCGAACCGACTTCCGTGGCAAGGGCAGATCAGGATCGTTCCCTGCAGTTCGTTGATGGGGCACCCCGCGTGCGTGCAGATGGTGCTGTACGCCCTCAGGGTGCCGTTTCCGTCACGGCTGACCACCACGTTGTGGTCCCGGTAGAGCTTGGCACCGCTCTTCGGGACCTCGTTCTCGGCGCCGAGGTCGACCGGCGCGGTCGGGGTGGCCGCAACCGGGACACCGTTGCCCGGAGCCGAGCACGCGGCCAGGCCGAGCCCGACGACCGGGGCCGCGGCGGCCCCTCGAAGGACGGTGCGGCGGCTGGTGGACGGACGGGCGGGCATCTGGGACTCCATGGGTCAAAGAGGTAGGCGGGGCGACGATACCCGGGCAGAAGGGCCGGTACGGGGGCGGGGCGGTGAGGGCGCGGTAGCCGAGGCCGTCGGGGAGACGGCCCCGCGGGGAGAGACGGCGGACCCTGGCGGGGGGATGGTGGGCCCGGCGGGGGACGCAGGTTCCGGCCGAGGCGGAGTTCCGGGCGGAGACCGAGGCTTGCCGGGACGGGTGACGTAAACGCTTGCGTAAGCGTTTACGCGCGGTCGGTCGATGAGATACCTTCCCGGCCGGAAGACCCCTAGGGAACCGAGAGGCGGACCAGTCCCGGAGCGGACCCGCATGCCGCCTAAGCCGGACTCGGCCGAGCAGGACGGCCCGGACGACCGGGGAGAGGGGGACAGGGTGCCCACCATGGCGGATGTCGCCCGGTGCGCCGGAGTCTCCGTGGCGACGGTCTCCCACTTCGCCTGGGCCGACCTGTTCTCGCCCCGGCTCACCGCCGTCGCCCAGCCCGGCAGGGAGCTCGGCGCCACGGCCGTCCGGGTTCTCCTGGGCCGCCTGGCCGAGCCGGACCGGCCGGCCCGGACGGTGCGGCTGCCGAGCGCGTTCGTGCACCGCGCCTCGTGCGGGTGCCCGGAGGAGCCGGCCGGGACGGAAGGGTCCGGGCCGACCGCATCATCCACGTTGCCCGAGAAGGGAACCGCCTCGTGATCGTCGTCGCCGGTGAGGCACTGATCGACCTGGTGCCGCAGGGCCCCGGCGCCCTCGCGGACCTGAAGCCGGCGCTCGGCGGCGGCCCGTACAACACCGCCGTGGCCCTCGGCCGGCTCGGCTCCCCCACCGCCTTCTGCTCCCGGACGTCGTCCGACGCCTTCGGCGAGGCCCTGCTCGACGGGCTGCGGCGGGCCGGCGTCGACGTGTCGGGGGTGGCACGCGGTCCGGAGCCCACGACCCTTGCCGTGGCCACGATCGATGCCGACGGCTCGGCCGCGTACTCCTTCTACGTCGACGGCACCGCCGACCGCCTGTTCACCGCCCCGGCCGCTCTCCCCACCGGCACGCGCGCTGTGTCCTTCGGCACCTGCTCGCTCGTCCTGGAACCGGGGGCGAGCGCCTATGAGGAGCTGATGCGGACGGCGGCCGGGCAGGGGCTTTTCACCGCACTGGACCCCAACGTCCGGGCGGGACTGATCCCGGACGCGGACGCCTACAGGGCGCGTTTCAAGAGCTGGCTGCCCTCGGTGACGCTGCTGAAGCTCTCCGCTGAGGACGCCGCCTGGCTGGGCGGCACCCCCAGCGAGTGGCTGGCCGCGGGTCCGTCGGCCGTCGTGGTCACCCGGGGCGGCGAGGGCCTGACCGTGTTCACCCGGGACGGCGCGGAGCACTCCGTTCCGGGTGAGAAGGTCGACGTCGTGGACACCATCGGCGCCGGGGACACGGTGAACGCGGCCTTGCTGCACGGGCTGTCCGCCCAGGATGCGCTCTCGCCGCAAGCACTCGCGGCCCTCGGGACGGAGGGCTGGACGCGGTTGCTGCGCTTCGCGGCACGCGCGGCGGCGATCACCTGCTCGCGGGCGGGAGCCGAGCCGCCGTACGCGGCCGAGCTGGGTGAGTGGTGAGCGATCTGATTTCCCTGTGGTCCTGTCAAGGTGCGGCCGGACGCGCGGTCGAGGGACCTGCCGAACCGTCGCGCCGGGCTGGCTGACGGTGGAACGAGCGGCGCCCCGCGGGGAGTTCCCGCGGGGCGCCGATTCTTCGATGGTGTGTCAGGCATGGGCCCCGGGCGGCGACTTTCGGCCGGTGTCGGCGCCTGTGCCGGGGGTCGGGCCGGCCGGTGCCGGCCGCCTCAGGCCTTGCGGGCCCGCGTCGTCTTCTTCGCGGGCGTCGCCTTCTTCGCGGCCGAGGCGGCCTTCTTCGTCGCCGTGCTGTTGGCCTTGGCCGTCACCGTCTTCTTCGCCGCTGACTTCGCCGCGGCCGTCTTCCTCGTCGTCGTGCCGCGCGGCACCTTCACGGGTTCCGCGTCACTGATGCGGTCGGCGCCGAGGATCTCGCGCAGGAACTTGCCGGTGTGGCTCGCCGGGACCCCGGCGACCTCCTCGGGCGTTCCCTCGGCGACCACCAGGCCACCGCCGCCGCCTCCTTCAGGACCCATGTCCACGATCCAGTCGGCGGTCTTGATCACGTCGAGGTTGTGCTCGATGACGATGACCGTGTTGCCCTTGTCGACCAGGCCGCCGAGGACCGCCAGCAGCTTGCTGATGTCCTCGAAGTGCAGACCGGTGGTCGGCTCGTCCAGGACGTAGACCGTGCGTCCGGTGGACCGCTTCTGGAGTTCGCTGGCAAGCTTCACCCGCTGGGCCTCACCGCCGGACAGGGTCGTCGCGGACTGGCCGAGGCGGACGTAGCCGAGGCCGACGTCCTTCAGCGTCCGCAGATGCCGGGAGATGGCCGGGACGGCCTCGAAGAAGTCGGTGGCCTCCTCGATCGGCATGTTCAGCACGTCGGCGATGGACTTGCCCTTGTAGTGGACCTCCAGGGTCTCCCGGTTGTACCGGGCGCCGTGGCAGACCTCGCACGGGACGTAGACGTCCGGGAGGAAGTTCATCTCGATCTTGATCGTGCCGTCGCCCGCGCAGTTCTCGCAGCGGCCGCCCTTGACGTTGAAGGAGAAACGCCCGGGCAGGTAGCCGCGAACCTTCGCCTCGGTGGTCTCGGCGAACAGCTTGCGGATGTGGTCGAAGACCCCCGTGTAGGTGGCCGGGTTGGACCGTGGGGTGCGGCCGATCGGCGACTGGTCGACGTGGACCACCTTGTCGACCAGGTCGTCGCCGTCCACGCGCGTGTGGCGTCCCGGGACGTTCCGCGCCCCGTTCAGCTCGCGGGCCAGGTGCGTGTACAGGATGTCGTTGACCAGCGTGGACTTGCCGGAGCCGGAGACGCCCGTGACGGCCGTGAACACACCCAGCGGGAAGGACACGTCGATGTCCTGCAGGTTGTTCTCGCGGGCGCCGTGCACGGTGAGCCGCCGGGACGGATCGCGGGGACGGCGCACGTCCGGAAGCGGGATCGACCTGCGGCCCGAGAGGTAGGCCCCGGTCTGCGACTCGGTGTTGGCGAGCAGTTCCTTCAGGGAGCCGCTGTGCACGACCTTGCCGCCGTGCTCACCGGCGCCGGGACCGATGTCCACGACCCAGTCGGCGACCTTGATGGTGTCCTCGTCGTGCTCCACGACGATGAGCGTGTTGCCCATGTCCCGCAGCCGGACCAGGGTCTCGATCAGCCGGTGGTTGTCCCGCTGGTGCAGGCCGATGGACGGCTCGTCCAGGACGTACAGGACGCCGACGAGGCCGGATCCGATCTGCGTGGCCAGGCGGATGCGCTGGGCCTCGCCGCCGGAGAGGGTGCCGGCCGCGCGGTTCAGCGAGAGGTAGTCCAGGCCGACGTCGACCAGGAAGCGCAGCCGCTCGTTGACCTCCTTCAGCACCCGCTCGGCGATCTTCTTGTCACGGGCGTTCAGCTTCAGCTCGCCCAGGAAGTCCGCGCAGTCGCTGATCGACATGGCGGAGACCTCGGCGATCGACTTCTCCATGATCGTGACCGCGAGGACGATCGGCTTCAGACGCGTGCCCTCACAGGACGGGCAGGGCACCTCGCGCATGTACCCCTCGAAGCGCTCGCGGCTGGCGTCGCTCTCGGCCTCGCTGTGCCGGCGCTTCACGAAGGGCACGGCGCCTTCGAAGGGCGTCGTGTACACGCGCTCACGGCCGTACCGGTTGCGGTACCGCACCTCGATCTGGGTCTTGTGGCCGTGGAGCAGGGCCTTCTTGGCGCGCTGGGGCAGGCCCGCGAAGGGGATGTCCGTGCGGAAGCCGAGCGCGTCGGCGAGGGCGCCGATCAGGCGGCCGAAGTAGTCCTTGGTGTGCCCGTGCGACCAGGGGTGGATGGCGCCCTCGTCCAGGGACTTGTCCTCGTCCGGGACGATCAGCTCGGGATCGACCTCCATGCGCGTGCCGATGCCGGTGCACTCGGGGCAGGCGCCGAAGGGAGAGTTGAAGGAGAAGGAGCGGGGCTCCAGTTCCTCGAAGGACAGGTCGTCGTACGGGCAGTAAAGGTGCTCCGAGTACATGCGCTCGCGCTCGGGGTCGCCCTCGGGGAGGTCCACGAAGTCGAGCACGACCATGCCGCCGGACAGGCCGAGGGCGGTCTCCACGGAGTCGGTGAGGCGCCGCTTGGCGGAGTCCTTCACCGTGAGGCGGTCCACGACCACCTCGATGGTGTGCTTCTCCTGCTTCTTCAGCGTCGGAGGGTCGGAGAGCTGGATGGTCTTTCCGTCCACGCGCGCGCGGGAGTAACCCTTGGTCTGCAGGTCCGCGAAGAGGTCGACGAACTCACCCTTGCGCTCGCGCACCAGCGGCGACAGCACCTGGAAGCGGCTCCCCTCCGGCAGCTCCAGGACCCTGTCCACGATGGCCTGCGGCGACTGGCGCGAGATCGGGCGGCCGCACTCGGGGCAGTGCGGCTTGCCGATACGCGCGAAGAGCAGACGCAGGTAGTCGTAGACCTCGGTGATGGTCCCGACCGTCGAGCGCGGGTTGCGCGAGGTCGACTTCTGGTCGATGGAGACCGCCGGGGACAGGCCCTCGATGAAGTCGACGTCCGGCTTGTCCATCTGGCCGAGGAACTGCCGGGCGTACGAGGAGAGCGACTCCACGTAACGGCGCTGCCCCTCGGCGAAGATCGTGTCGAAGGCCAGGGAGGACTTGCCCGACCCGGACAGGCCCGTGAAGACGATGAGCGAGTCACGAGGCAGGTCGAGCGAGACATTCTTCAGGTTGTGCTCGCGCGCGCCACGGACGATGAGACGGTCGGCCACGCCGGTCCGCACCTTTCTTGAGAGAAGTGACAGGGGCGGGGCCCCCGTACTTCTCCAGACTAGGGGGAGCCACTGACAACGCCGGTCGGATTGCCCGGTTGCATAACAACCCCCGGCCCTCCAGCATGCCCGACGCCGCACTCGACCATATAGCACGTGCATTCGATTTACGGACGAGGATCAGCACCTTCACCCGAAGGTGCGACGGGGCTAGGGTCAGCACCATGATTGATCACGCTCATGACCTGGCATGTGTACGTGACGCGACCGAACGGCTCCTCACCGCGGTCGCCGCATTGGACAACGCCTCGCTCGCCGAACCGTCGCGGCTTCCCGGCTGGAGCCGGGGACACGTCCTCGCCCATCTCGCCCGCAACGCGGACGCGCTCGTGAACGTCCTGCAGGGCCGTCCCATGTACCCCGGAGCGGAGGCGCGGGACGCCGACATCGAGCGCGACGCCCCCCGCCCCCTCGACATCCACCTCGCCGACCTGCGCGAGAGCGGAGCCCGCTTCCTGGCGGCGGGGGACGCCCCCGCGGACTGGACGCGCACGGTCGAGCTGCGCAACGGGGTCACCGACTCCGCGTCCCGGGTGCCGTTCCGGCGGTGGGTCGAGGTGGAGCTGCATCACGTGGACCTCGGGGTCGGATACGAGCTGGAGGACCTTCCGGACGAGTTCACGGAGCGGGAGATCGACTTCCTCGCGCAGCGGTTCTCCGGGCACTCCGGCATCCCGGCGACCCGGGTCACGGACGGCACGCACGCGTGGCGCACCGGTCGTACGGCGGACGAGACCGAAGTCACGGTCAGCGGCCCGCCGGCGGAGCTGGTGGGCTGGCTCGCCGGGCGCCGCGACGGTGCGACGCTGGAGGTTCGGGGCGGCACGCTCCCGAAGCTGCCCCCGCTGTAGCGGGACAACCGTCCGCCGGGACTCCTCCGCTATAGGCTGACGGCCATGACGTACACCGGAGAGGTCAAGGTCGGCGGACCGGCGGACGTGCACGAGCTGAAAGACCTGATGATCACCAAGATCGCGGTCGGCCCGATGGACAACAACGCCTATCTGCTGCGCTGCCGGGCCACCGACGAGCAGCTTCTGATCGACGCCGCCAACGAGGCGCAGACGCTTCTGGGCATGATCGGTGACGACGGCATCGCGTCCGTCGTCACCACGCACCAGCACGGCGACCACTGGCAGGCGCTCGCCGCGGTCGTCGCCGGCACGGGCGCGCGCACCTACGCCGGCCGCGAGGACGCGCCCGGCATCCCCGTACCGACGGACGTTCTCGTCGACGACGGCGACGTCATCAAGGTGGGGCGCGTGGAGCTCACCGCGCGCCACCTCGTCGGGCACACCCCGGGCTCGATCGCGCTGGTCTACGACGACCCGCACGGCCATCCGCACCTCTTCACCGGCGACTGTCTCTTCCCGGGCGGCGTCGGCAACACGCGCAAGGACCCGAAGGCGTTCGCCAGCCTGATCCACGACGTGGAGACGAAGATCTTCGACGTGCTGCCGGACGAGACCTGGGTCTACCCCGGCCATGGCAACGACACCACGCTGGGGGCGGAACGGCCGCATCTGCCGGAGTGGCACGCGCGCGGGTGGTGAGAGGGCCGAGCGCCTGACCGCCCGGAGGCCCGGCGCGGGTGCGGCTGCGGGTCCGTCGTGGGTTGCCGCACTCACGCGGCAGAGCCGCACAGCGACGAGCCCAGCGCCCCTTCGGAAGCGCGCCGGACCGAGAGGTGAGCGAGTCTGCGCGCCCAGCGCACTCCCCGCCCCTGCGCCCCGCGCGCGCCCCGTGTGAACACTTCGCACGCGGCCGACGCGCATGCGCGCTCCCGTAGAACGGTGTCGCGCAGTCAACTGGTGGCAGCCCCGCACAGGATGACGGCTCCTGCGCGGTATGGGCCGCCGGTCTTCCCACCGCCCTCGGCCGGCGGCCCAGGCCAGGGCGCATGCCGCAACCGGCGTTCACACGACCGCAACACCCGTTCCCAGTATGCGGACAAACACTGCCGTGACCTCGACAAACGCGGCGTTCACTGCCACTCTCCCGCCATGCACCCTGCCCCTCGCGCCCTGCGCCGTGCGGTAGCCGCCGCCACCGTAGCCCTGCTCGCCACCGCTGCCGGCTGTGCACCGCAGCCCGAGGAGAAGGCGTCGGCCGCCCCGTCCGGGGCGACCGGGAAGAGCTGCGCCCAGGGCAAGTTGGCCACCAAGACGTCCGGGAAGCTGACGATCGCGACCGACGAGCCGGCGTACGAGCCGTGGTTCAAGAACGGCAAGCCCGCCAACGGGAAGGGCTTCGAGTCGGCGGTCGCCTACGCCGTGGCGAAGCAACTGGGGTACGATAGAAGCGCGGTCGTGTGGCAGAGCATGCCGTTCAACAAGGCGTTCGCCCCCGGCGCGAAGACCTTCGACTTCGACATCAACCAGGTGTCGATCAGCGCCGAGCGCAAGGGGGCCGTGGACTTCTCCTCCGGCTACTACGACGTGCGCCAGGCCGTCATCGCACTCAAGGGCAGCCAGGCCGCCAAGGCGACGAGCGTCGCGGACCTGAAGAACCTCAAGCTCGGCGCCCAGGTCGGCACGACGAGCCTCGACTACATCGCCGACGTGGTGAAGCCGAAGCAGGAGGCCGCCGCCTACGCCAAGAACGACCAGGCCAAGTCGGCACTGAAGAACGGTCAGGTGGACGCCATCGTCACCGACCTGCCGACCGCGTTCTACATCACCGCGGCCGAGGTGACGAACGCGGAGATCGTCGGCCAGTTCGAGAACCAGGGCGGTACGCCGGAACAGTTCGGGCTCGTGCTGGACAAGGGCAGCTCGCTCACCTCGTGTGTGACCGGCGCCGTGGACGCCCTGCGCAAGGCCGGCACGCTGGCGAGGCTCGAGAAGCAGTGGCTCTCCGACGCCGTCGACGCCCCGGTACTCAAGTGACGGTCACCGAGGGCGAGTCGGCCCGGGAGGGAGCGGACGACAAGGGCGGCATGACGAACGGCACCGGAGACGGCGCCGCCGACGACGGCTACGTGCCCTCCGAGCGGCGCCTGGAGCGCGAGCGCTACCAACGCACGCGTGCCCGCCGCGCCACAGCGGTCGCGGCGCTCTCGACCCTCGTCACGGCCGCCGGGCTCTACCTGGTCGTCGTCAACGCGCCGGGCTGGCCGCGCACCAAGGAGACCTTCTTCAGCGCGCAGTACGCGCGCGAGGCGTTCCCGAAGGTCCTCGAAGGGCTGTGGCTGAACGTCCGCCTGCTCCTGATCTGCGGTGCCGCCGTCCTGGTCCTCGGCATGCTGATCGCCGTCGCGCGGACCCTGCGCGGCCCGGTGTTCTTCCCCCTGCGGGCGCTGGCGGCGGCGTACACCGACTTCTTCCGCGGCCTGCCGCTGATCATCAACCTGATGATCGTGGTGCTGGGCGTTCCCGCGCTGCGCCTGCAGGGCGTCACGGTCGATCCGGTGCTGCTCGGTGGTACGGCCCTGACGCTGACGTACTCGGCCTACGTGGCGGAGGTGTTCCGGGCCGGCATCGAGTCCGTCCACCCCTCCCAGCGGGCGGCGGCACGCTCCCTGGGTCTGACGAACCGGCAGGCCCTGCGCTTCGTGGTGCTGCCGCAGGCGGTGCGCCGGCAGGTGCCGCCGCTGCTCAACGACCTGGTGTCGCTGCAGAAGGACACGGGTCTGGTGTCGATCGGCGGCGCGGTGGACGCCGTACGGGCGGCCGACATCATCGTGGGCCGCAGTCTGAACTACACGCCGTACATCGTCGCGGGGCTGGTGTTCGTGGCGCTGACCATCCCGATGACCCGCTTCACGGACTGGGTGACGGCCCGGATGGACCGGCAGCGGGCCCAGGGAGGATCCCTATGAGCGACGTGCCTGTGCTGCGCATGGAGTCCGTCCGCAAGACCTTCGACGGCTCGGTCGTGCTGCGGGACGTCGATCTGGAGGTCGCCCCGCACACGGTGACCGCGCTGATCGGTGCCTCCGGCTCGGGCAAGTCCACTCTGCTGCGCTGCGCCAACCTCCTGGAGGACATCGACGACGGCGCGATCTGGCTGGACGGCGAGGAGATCACCGATCCCCGGGTCGGCCCGGACGCGGTACGGCGCCGGATCGGTGTGGTCTTCCAGGCGTACAACCTCTTCCCGCACATGACCGTCCTCGACAACATCACGCTCGCCCCGCGCCGGGTGCACGGCGTGCCGCGTGCCGAGGCCGAGGAGCGGGCCAGGGGGCTGCTGGAGCGCCTCGGCCTCGCCGGAAAGGCGGACACCTACCCGGACCGGCTCAGCGGCGGCCAGCAGCAGCGTGTGGCGCTCGTACGGGCCATTGCCGTACGGCCCCGGCTGTTGCTGCTGGACGAGATCACGGCCGCGCTCGACCCCGAACTCGTGGGCGAGGTACTGGAAGTGGTCCGGGGCCTGAAGGACGAGGGCATGACCATGGTGCTGGCGACGCACGAGATGGGGTTCGCCCGGGACGTCGCCGACCAGGTTTGTTTTCTGGACGGTGGCGTCGTGCTGGAGCGTGGCACCGCCGAGCAGGTTTTCGGCGATCCGCAGCAGGAGCGCACACAGCGCTTCCTGCGGCGGATCGTGGAGGCCGGCCGCCTATAGGAGCCAGGGGCTGGGAGCCAGGGGGCTACGCGTCGGCCTGCGCCGCCCCCACCAGAGCCGCGACCCGCTCGACGCCGAACACATAGCCCTGCACGCCGCAGCCCGCGATCACACCGTCGGCGCGCAGCGAGACGTAGGAGTGGTGCCGGAACGATTCACGCTGGTGGATGTTGGAGATGTGCACCTCAAGGACGGGCATTCCGTCGCACGTGTTGAGTGCGTCCAGAATCGCGACCGACGTGTGCGAGTAGGCGCCGGGGTTGATGACGATGCCGCAGTGACTCAGCCGCGCCTCGTGGATCCAGTCGACCAGTTCGCCCTCGTGGTTGGACTGCCGGAAGTCCACCGTGCCGCCGTGTGTGGCCGCCGCCTTGGCGCACAGCGCCTCCACGTCGGCCAGCGTGTCCTTGCCGTAGATCTCGGGCTGGCGCTGGCCGAGCAGGTTCAGGTTGGGCCCGTTGAGGATCATGATCGGGGCGTTGGCCAGGGTGCGGGGCACGGTTCCTCCGGTCCGTTGGGGGCGGTGTGTCGACGACCGCTGCTCGCACCCGGTCTATCACGCCCGACGGAGCGGGCGGCGGGCCGCGCGCACCGCCGCCTCGGTGCACGCTCCGGCCTCGGTGATCACCACCGCACGCCCCCGTAACCGGTGATCACTCGGGGTAGTTGACGCGGCATGCACGAGGTACGCGCCGTAAGCACACCGTCCATGTCGCGGCTCGCCGCCGCCTCCCTCGCCGGGACCGCGATCGAGTTCTACGACTTCTTCGTCTATGGGACCGCGGCCGCCCTGGTCCTGGGGCCGCTGTTCTTCCCGACGTTCTCGCCGCTCGCGGGGACGCTGGCGGCGTTCGGGACGTTCGGGGTGGGCTTCGTGGCCCGGCCACTGGGCTCGGTGGTGTTCGGGCACCTCGGTGACCGGCGCGGGCGGCGGCCGGTGCTCGTCGCCTCGCTGCTGCTGACCGGCGCCTCGACGGTCGCGGTCGGCTGCCTGCCGTCCTACGGGACGATCGGTGTCGCCGCGCCCGTACTGCTGCTGGTCCTGCGTTTCCTGCAGGGGCTCGGGCTCGGTGGGGAGTGGGGCGGGGCCGTGCTGCTGACCGCCGAGCACGCACCCGCGGGGCGGCGTGCACTGTGGTCGAGCTTCCCTCAAGTGGGGCCCGCGGTCGGCTTCGTGCTCGCCAACGGGGTGATGCTCGCGCTGTCGGCTGCGCTGTCCGACGCGGAGTTCGCGCGATGGGGGTGGCGCGTGCCCTTCTGGGCGGCCGGAGCGCTGGCGCTGGCGGGACTGTGGCTGCGCTCGTCGCTCGCCGAGAGTCCTCGGTTCCTGGAAATCGACGACCACGCGCGCGTGCCCCTCGTCGAGGTCGTACGGCACCACGGGCGGCTGGTGCTGCTGACCGCCGGGGCGCTTGCCGCCGGCTACGCCGTGTTCTACGCGGTGACGACCTGGTCGCTGGCGTATGCCACGGAACGGCTCGGAGTGAGCCGGACGGTCATGCTGACCTGTGTCATGGCCGCGGTGTCGGTGAAGGGAGCGCTCACGCCCCTCATGGCGCTGTTCGGCGACCGCTTCGGGCGCCGGCCGATGTGCCTGACGGGCTGCGCCGCCTGTGCCCTGTGGATGTTCCCGATGGTCGCGCTGCTGGCCACCGGTGAGCCGCTGCTGATGTTCCTCGGCATCCTGGGCGCGCTGCTCGCCTTCGTCACCATGTTCGCGGTGATCGCCGCCTACTTGCCCGAGCTGTACGAGGCGCGGGTGCGCTGCACCGGGGCGGCGGTCGGCTACAACCTCGGCGGGGTCCTCGGCGGCGCGCTCACCCCGATCGTGGCCACCGCGCTCGCGGAACACGGCGGGCGCGTCCCGTGGGGCGTGGGCGCGTATCTGACGGGCGTCGCGCTGCTCAGCCTGGGGTGTTTCGCGCTACTGCCGGAGACACGGCCGCTCCCCATGCCGGCGGGGGAGCCGGCCACGGGATGACCGCGGCGGCGCCGCCACGCCCGTGCGTGCGACCACCGGCCGCGGTCGGCCAGTGGTGCCGCCGTGTGCCAGGGGTTGATCGCCGGCCCCAGGCAGGCGGCGAACGGCGCCGGGTGGACACCGCCCTGCTCGGGTGTGGCCCGCCCCGGCACGACCGTCCGGGAGCCGACGACGACCGTGAGCGCGAACAGCAGCTTGGGGGGCGAGCCGAGGCCGGGAACGAGCGGCCCGTGCCAGACGGAGGCGAGCGCCACTGGCCGGGATGGTCAGGCCGATGCCGGCCGTCGCGGAGCGAGCGCAAGGCCGAGGCTGGCCTGCACCCGGTCGCGGCGGGCGGAGCGCAGCGCGGCGATCGCCTCGGAAGAAGGATGGGCAGGGCGGTGATCGCTCGACGTCTTGTCCGGAGCGGTCAGGCGTCGACGCTGTCCTTCGAAGCGCCCTCGCCGCCGGTGCGCTCCGCCTCGACGGCCGTCTGCTTCCGGGTGGCCAGCAGGCTGGTGATCGTGGTGACTACCAGGACGGCGCAGATCACGCCGAGCGAGACCGGGATGCTGATCTCGGGGACATGGACACCGGACTCGTGCAGCGCGTGCAGCACCAGCTTGACGCCGATGAAGCCGAGGATGATCGACAGGCCGTAGGAGAGGTGGACCAGCTTCCTCAGCAGGCCGCCGATGAGGAAGTACAGCTGCCGCAGACCCATCAGGGCGAAGGCGTTGGCGGTGAAGACGATGTACGGGTCCTGGGTCAGGCCGAAGATGGCCGGGATGGAGTCCAGGGCGAACAGGACGTCCGTGGTGCCGATGGCGAGCATCACGACCAGCATCGGGGTCATGACCCGCTTGCCGTTCTGCTGGATCCACAGCTTGGTGCCGTGGTACCGGTCGGCCACACCGAACTTGCGCTCCGCCGCCTTCAGCAGCTTGTTCTCCTCGTACTCCTCGTCCTCCTCGTCGGCGCGGGCCTCCTGGATGAGCTTCCAGGCGGTCCAGATCAGGAAGGCGCCGAAGAGGTAGAACACCCAGGAGAAGCTGGCGAGGATCGCGGCTCCCGCGGCGATGAAGATCGCCCGCAGGACCAGGGCTATGAGGACGCCGACGAGCAGCACACGCTGCTGGTACTGAGTGGGTACCGCGAACTTCGCCATGATCAGGACGAAGACGAAGAGGTTGTCGACGCTCAGCGACTTCTCGGTGATGAAGCCGGCGAAGAACTCACCGGCCGGCTGTCCGCCGCCGAAGACGAGAAGCCCCAGGCCGAACAGCCCGGCCAGGGCGATCCAGACGACGGTCCAGATTCCGGCTTCCTTGAGCGACACCTCATGGGGCTTACGACCGATGAGGAAATCGACGGCGATCAGGGCGGCGAGACCCAGGATGGTCAGGACCCACAGGGTCATGGAGACTTCCACTGCACCTCCGGCATTACGTAACGGCAAACACATCAGCGTTGTCACTGCCGGAGGTCTCTTCCACCCGCGCGGGGCCGACGACCCGGGACCGGAACCGGTCCGTACTGACGGGTGCGCCGCAGTCAGGGAGTACTCCCCTCCGTACGGAGAACAGTACCCCAATGACCAAGAAAAGGTAAAGCGCTAAGTAAAATAAAGCCCAAGTGAGCTGGTCAAGATGGCTTTACCTCTGCTTGGTCTGCGCTTTCGCCACCTCGGCCAGCACCTGCTGAACGACCCGGCTTCCGCCCGGCACGAGCGAAGGCTCGTACGTCCAGGCGTGGCCGACCCAGGGGTCGGCGAGGTGGTCGTCGGGCACGGGAGTGAGTCGCATCAGCGAACGCCACAGCGGGTCGAGCAGGGGGCCGTAGGCCGCGGCGTCCTCACGATCCGCGACCATCAGCAGGTGGACGCCGACCGCCGGGCCCTCGTCGGCGAGGTAACGCAGCCGGGTGACCGCCCGGTCGTCGAATCCATGCGGGAAGTCGTTGACGATCAGCAGCTGCTGCGCGGCGTCGACATCGGCCGGCAGCGACGCGGCGGCGCCGGCCCGCGCCGCCATCTGCACCAGATCGACCCGCCGGGTGAGCCTCTCCAGCACCTGCGTCACTGCTGCCGCCCCGGTCGCGGGCGGAGCCGCGAGCACCCCGGCTCCCGTCAGCGGCAGGAGCGCCCTCGCGCCGGCACCGGCCGGATCGATGACGTGGACGGCGAACTCCCCCGCCGGGTGCACGGCGAGCAGCCGGGCCGCGAGCGCGACGGCCACCTCCATGGCCGGATACCGCAGCTCGACGGAGTCCGGGAAGGAGTCGTCGAGCGTCGACGCCGAACCGCTGTCGATCCACAGGCCTCGCTCCAGCGGCAGCCTGACCAGCATCGGGACGCGCAGCGGCAAGCTTTCGGGCAGATGGAGATCACCCAGTCGCAGGGCCATCGGCGGCTCTGCGGGCACGCGGTAGCCGTGCCAGACGGGGCTGTCCCAGCCGGCGTACGCGGGCGGGAGCGCCGGCTCGACGACCTCCGCCTCGGCGGTGAGCTGGGCGAGGTCGCGGTCGAGGGCCGCGCGCGCCTGGTCGACCAGTTGGGTCCGACGGGCGTGCGCCGCCTCCCGCGCGGTGTCTCCGGATCCACCGAGCCGGTCGCGCGGGTCAGCGAGGGCCTGGTCGACTTCCCGCTCCATGCGGGAATCGGCGAAGTCGACGGCGCTGCGGTAGGCGGCCGTGGTCCGGGCCAGGTCCTCGAACATGCCCCACACCTGGTTGTACAGCCGTTCCTCCATCGACCAGCCCACAGCGTCGCCCGCGACGGGCAGGGCGGCCTGCCCGCCGGTCGCCGGGACCGCGGAGGGTGGTGGCGGGGGCGGGGGGCTGTGGCGGCGGGGGTGCGTGTAGTCGACCGGGCCGCTGAGGTCCTGCGGTTGGGGTTCGACGCCGGGGGCCGCTTCGTACGGGTTCCGGCCGTCGCGGGACGGGTGCTGCGGATCGTACGAGGGCGTCGCCTCGGCCGTCCCGGGCGCGGAGGGCACGGACGCGGAGGTGTCCTGAGGCGCGGAGGCCTGGGGATGGGAGGCCTGGGGCTCGGAGACGTCCTGAGGCGCGGGTGCGGAGGACGGTGCCGGAACAGCGTGGGCCAGGCTCTGGGCGGTCGCCTCCTGGACGGTGGCCGCGAGCCCAGCGGCCTCGCTCAGTCCCTGGTCGGCGAGGAGCGCGGTGAGACCGCCCGCGTAGCCCTGGCCCATCGCGCGTACCTTCCAGGCGCCCTGCCGGCGGTAGAGCTCCAGGGCGATCACGGCGGCCTCGGCGTCCAGCCCGGTGAGAGTGT
The DNA here is from genome assembly GCF_040613075.1 of Streptomyces sp. NPDC006314. Taxonomy (NCBI): domain Bacteria; kingdom Bacillati; phylum Actinomycetota; class Actinomycetes; order Kitasatosporales; family Streptomycetaceae; genus Streptomyces; species Streptomyces sp. NPDC006314. Next base: position 97,326 of record NZ_JBEXRL010000009.1, read on the forward strand.
AGGAGGCCAGTTCGGTGCCGTCGGGCCCCTCGACCGCGGTGTGCGGTGCGGGCACGGCCCCGAACCGGAGCGGCCCCGCGGTCCCGGCCGGCAGGGCGAGGAACACGTCGACGCGGTGCACGGCCTCGGGCAGGGCGGCGAGGTCGACGGCCAGGCGGTGTTCGGCGGCGGCCTGCCGTGACACCTCGACGCCGGGCAGTGCGGGGGCGCCGGGGCGGACCACCCACTGGGGGCCGTGCACCCTGCCGTTCTCGTCGCCGAGTACGGCTCCGGTCAGGACCGGCACTCCGGCCGAGATCCGGATCGTCAACCGGACCTGGGACAGCGGGTGGTTCTGCCCCCTCACCAGCTCGGCCGTCATCGCCGTCGCCCCCCCTTTTTCGTGTTGTCCTGCCCCCACCCTGCGGCGGGCGGGTCCGGTCCCGGTCCTACAGGTGCGGCAGGATCGACGGCATCAGGTCCTGGAAGGTGCGGCCGTTGGCCGGGGTGCCCAGGGCCGTCATCGTCCAGCCGGAGCCCGCCCGGTGCACCTTGGCCATGATCTGGGCGGTGTACTCGCCGCCGCCCGCCAGCGTGTAGCGGGCGAGTTCCTGGCCGTTGGTCTCGTCCACGAGGCGGCAGAACGCGTTCTCCACCTCTTGGAAGGTCTGGCCCGTGAAGGAGTTCACGGTGAAGACGATCTGGTCGATGTGGACCGGAACGCGCTGCAGGTCCACCAGGATCGCCTCGTCGTCACCGCCCTGACCGACGCCGCCCACGAGGTTGTCGCCGGTGTGGCGGACGGACCCGTCATCGCTCACCAGGTGGCGGAAGAAGACCACGTCGATCGGCTGCTTCTCGGCGAAGAGGACGGCCGAGGCGTCCAGGTCGATCTCGCGGGTGCGGGAGCCGAACAGGCCGCGCCGCTTCGCCGCCTGCCAGCCGAGCCCCATGCGGACCGCGGTCAGGCTGGCCCCGTCGTTCTTCTCCAGGCTGATGGCCTGACCCTTGGTCAAGTTGACGGACACGGCTGGTTCCCCTCTCGACGTCCCCTGTTGCCGCGCGCACTGCGCGGTTGACCAGAACCCTACGCAGGGGCACCGACACTGCCGAACCCCGGCTCGCGCTTTGTGTCGGTGTTGCAACACTTGGCGCATATCCCGAGGTCCGGCAGGGTGGCGGAGGATTCAGGCGAGGCCCGCCTCGCGCATCTGGCGCAGTTCCTTCTTCATCTCGGAGACCTCGTCGCGCAGCCGGGCGGCGATCTCGAACTGCAGCTCCGCGGCGGCGGCGCGCATGCGCTCGGTCATCTCCTCGATCTGCTCGGCGAGTTCGGCCGCTGGGCGGTCCGTGGGCACCACGGCCCCCGCCTTGCCCTTGGCGGACTTGGTGGCCTTCCCGGCCTTCGCGCCCTTGGCCGTCTTGCCACCGAGCGACGGTACGGGCGCCTTGGCGCCCTTGCCGTCCTTGAGCTTGCGGTAGCCGGAGCCGAGCAGCTGTTCGGTGTCGACGTCCTCGCGGGCGATCTGCGCGACGATGTCGTTGATCTTCTTGCGCAGCGGCTGCGGGTCGATGCCCTTGGCCTTGTTGTACGCGACCTGCTTCTCCCGGCGGCGGTTGGTCTCCTCGATGGCCTTCTCCATCGCCGGGGTGATCTTGTCGGCATACATGTGGACCTGGCCGGAGACGTTGCGCGCCGCTCGGCCGATGGTCTGGATCAGGGAGGTCCCGGAGCGCAGGAAGCCCTCCTTGTCGGCGTCGAGGATGGCCACGAGGGACACCTCGGGCAGGTCGAGGCCCTCGCGCAGCAGGTTGATGCCGACCAGGACGTCGAACTCTCCGGAGCGCAGCTCGCGCAGCAACTCGACGCGGCGCAGGGTGTCGACGTCGCTGTGCAGGTAGCGCACCTGGATGCCGAGTTCCAGGAAGTAGTCGGTGAGGTCCTCGGCCATCTTCTTGGTGAGCGTGGTGACCAGGACTCGCTCGTCCTTCTCGGTGCGCTTGCGGATCTCGTGCACCAGGTCGTCGATCTGGCCCTCGGTGGGCTTGACCACGACCTCCGGGTCGACCAGGCCCGTCGGACGGATGATCTGCTCCACGACGCCGTCGCCGCGCGACAGTTCGTAGGCGCCCGGGGTCGCCGACAGGTAGACGGTCTGCCCGATGCGCTCCTGGAACTCCTCCCACTTCAGCGGCCGGTTGTCCAGGGCCGAGGGCAGCCGGAAGCCGTGCTCGACCAGGGTGCGCTTGCGGGAGGCGTCGCCCTCGTACATGGCACCGATCTGCGGAACCGTGACGTGCGACTCGTCGATGACGAGCATGAAGTCGTCCGGGAAGTAGTCCAGCAGGGTGTTGGGCGGGGAGCCGGGCGAGCGGCCGTCGAAGTGCATCGAGTAGTTCTCCACGCCGGAGCAGGTGCCGATCTGGCGGAGCATCTCAAGGTCGTACGTGGTGCGCATGCGCAGGCGCTGGGCCTCCAGAAGCTTGCCCTGCTTCTCCAGCTCGGCCAGGCGCTCCCCCAGCTCCTTCTCGATGTCGTTGACGGCCCGCTCCATGCGCTCGGGCCCTGCGACGTAGTGGGAGGCGGGGAAGACGTACAGGTGCTGGTCGTCGCTGATGATCTCGCCGGTGACCGGGTGCAGTGTCGACAGCGCCTCGATCTCGTCGCCGAACAACTCGATGCGGACGGCCAGCTCCTCGTAGACCGGGAAGATCTCGATGGTGTCGCCGCGGACCCGGAAGGTGCCCCGGGTGAAGGCCATGTCGTTGCGCGTGTACTGGATGTCGACGAAGCGGCGCAGCAGTTCGTCGCGGTCGATCTCGTCGCCGACCCGGAGCGGGACCATCCGGTCGACGTACTCCTGCGGGGTACCGAGGCCGTAGATGCAGGACACCGAGGCGACCACGACCACGTCACGGCGGGTGAGCAACGAGTTCGTCGCCGAGTGGCGCAGGCGCTCGACCTCCTCGTTGATGGAGGAGTCCTTCTCGATGTAGGTGTCCGACTGCGGGACGTAGGCCTCGGGCTGGTAGTAGTCGTAGTACGAGACGAAGTACTCGACCGCGTTGTTCGGCAGGAGCTCGCGGAACTCGTTGGCCAGCTGGGCGGCCAGCGTCTTGTTCGGCGCCATCACGAGAGTGGGGCGCTGGAGCTTCTCGATCATCCACGCCGTGGTGGCGGACTTGCCGGTGCCGGTCGCGCCCAGCAGGACGACGTCCTTCTCGCCGGCCTCGATGCGCTTGGCCAGCTCGGCGATGGCTGCCGGCTGGTCGCCGCTGGGCTGGTAGGGGCTGACGACCTCGAAGGGCGCCACCGTGCGTTCGATGTGGGAAACGGGCCGCATGTCATCCACCGTACGACCCCGCACTGACAACGGGTCCGGATCAGCGGTTCTGGGGGGTGCGGGAGCCGTGGTGCTCGGGCCGGCGGACCGGCCCGCGGCCCTCGTCGGGAGCGGGACGGCGGCCGGGGTGGGCGGCGGCGGCCGGGACACCCGGTTTGTGCTCGACGGGCGTGCGGACCGGCCGGCCCGCGACCATCAGCGGATCGAAGATCACGATCACGCCCGCGAGGAGCAGGAAGGCGAGCGGGCCGATCAGCATCGGCGCGAGCACGGACGCCGCCGGGCCGCCCCCGGAGGTGTGGGGGGCGCCGTCGAGCTGGACGCTGAGGGCGGCCATGCCGGTGTAGTGCATGCCGCTGACCGCGAGGCCCATGACGAGGCTCGCGCCCACGCTCCACAGGAGACCCCGGACGCGTCCGGCGGCCCACAGGGCGGCGGTGGCCGCCACGACCGCTATGACGACGGAGGCGGCGACGGTGACGGTGTCGTACGTGAACCGGCCGGGGAAGTGCATGCCGGCCATGCCGAGGTAGTGCATCGAGGCGACGCCCAGACCGGTGATCGTGCCGCCGGTGAACAGAGCGGTGCCGGTGGCGCCCCGGTAGCCGACGATGAAGATCCCGACGCCGACCATGACGATGGCGAGGGCGAGGCTCGCATAGGTGACCGGCTTGTCGTAGTGGATCGGCGTCTCCCCGATGGTGAAGCCCATCATCGCGACGAAGTGCATCGTCCATATGCCGGAGCCGATCGCGGCGGCGCCGAGGGCCAGCCAGGCGGGGCGCCAGGAGTGCGTGACCAGCAGGGAACGGGTGGTGCAGCGCAGGCCGAGAGCGCTGCCGAGGCAGGCCATCACATAGGCCACCAATGGGGTGACGGCCCCGTAGCCGAATCCGTCGACCGTGCCTTGCATCCGCGGCTGCCCTTCCGCCTTCTTGCGTCCCGGAATGTCTGCGATGTGCCCCCGTCCCAGGACCGCGCGGGCGGTCAGGGTTGTCGCAGAGAGTATGACCCCCACCGGAATGGTCGAACGATTTTCCGGCAAAGAAACACGGCCTTGCCGCAGTTGTGCGGCACCGGTGAGCGCACTTGGACGTCTCCGTTCCATCTGTGGCCATCGTGCGCTCGGGTGTTGTTGACCCTCTGCTGTCAGTCTGGTGCTGTCCGTATTTGCTCGACGCGAGGAGTCTGCATGCACGCGCGCGTAGTTTTCGCCGCGGCCGCCGTGGTCCTGGGGACGGCGGTGACCCTGCTGAGCCCCACTTCCGGCGCCGAAGCCGACGAGGGCGGCGAGGTCACCGCGGTCGGCGAGCCCACGGTGATCGCTCACCGGGGAGCCTCCGCCTACGCTCCAGAGAACACGCTCGCCTCGATCGACAAGGCGGCGAAGCTCGGCTTCTCCTGGGTCGAGAACGACGTCCAGCGAACGAAGGACGGCGAGCTGGTCGTCGTCCACGACGACAGCCTGCGGCGCACCACGAACGTCGAGGACCTCTTCCCCGGCCGGGCACCATGGAAGGTGAAGGACTTCACCGCCGCCGAGATCGCCCGGCTGGACGCGGGCAGCTGGTTCTCCCCCGCGTACGCGGGGGCGCGCGTGCCGACGCTGAAACAGTACATGCGCCGGGTCGAGCACAACCGCGAGAAACTCCTCCTGGAGATCAAGAACCCGGAGCTGTATCCGGGCATCGAGCAGCAGACCCTGACGCTGCTCGGCGATGAGGGCTGGCTGGACCACGGCCACCTACGACGGCTCATCGTGCAGAGCTTCAGCGCCGACAGTGTGCGGACGGTCCATGAGCTGAAGCCCGCGGTCACCACCGGCTACCTCGGCATGCCCACCGTGGCGGAGCTGCACCAGTACACCCGGTTCGCCGATCTGATCAATCCCTCGTACGGGACGCTCTCTCCGGGGTACGTCTCGGCCGTCCATGCCTTCGACGGTCCGCACGGCAGGCCGCTCGGGGTGTTCGTCTGGACGGTGGACGACGCGGCCACCGCCCGCAAGGTCGCCGGTTACGGCGTCGACGGGATCATCACCAACAAGCCCGACGTGGTGGGGTCGGCGGTGGACTCGGCGGTGGACTCGGCGGTGGCCTCCGGCTGAACCGGGAGGGCGTTGTCAGTGGCGGGTCGTACCGTGGGCGCATGGACAGCCTCGGGCAGGATGAGCAGCGGATCGTGTGGGCCGTCGTCGGCAGCGACCTCGGCCCCCTGATGCTGGCGGCGACCCCTGACGGCCTGGTCAACGTCGTCTTCCACGCCACGGACGCGGTGCGCGACCGGGCCCTGGAGCGGCTGGCGGCCCGGCTGGGCGGCGAGCCCGTGGAGGACCCGGACTCGCCGCTGCTGGCCGAGGCGATGGACCAGCTGAGCGCCTACTTCGCGGGCGAGCGGCACGACTTCGACCTGCCGCTGGACTGGTCGCTGATCACCGGGTTCAACCGGCAGGTGCTGCGTGAGCTGGCGTCCGGTGTGCCGTACGGCACCGTGGTGGGGTACGGCGATCTCGCCGGGCGGGTCGGACAGCCCGGCGGGGCGCAAGCGGTCGGCGCGGCGATGGGCGCCAATCCACTGCCGGTGGTCGTGCCGTGCCACCGGGTGGTGGAGAGCGACGGCGGCATCGGCGGGTTCGGGGGCGGGTTGGAGACCAAGCGGAAGCTGCTCGCGCTGGAGGGCGTGCTGCCCGAGCCGCTGTTCTGACCGACCGGGTGCCCGCTACTCGTCGTAGTGCCGGGCCTCCAGGACGTTGCCGTCGGGATCCCGGAAGTAGAAGGTGCGCCTGGCCTCGCCGCGGGCGCCGAAGGAGTCGTGGCCGATGTCGCTCACCGGCACGCCGTGTTCCTGCAGGCGGGTACGCAGGGCGTCGAAGGCTTCGGCCGGCAGGGACAGGCAGACATGGTTGACGGGGTGGCCCGCGCTGTCGGCCGAGCCGGGCAGCATCCTCATGCGGTCCGCGACGCCGTGCGGCGCGAGGTCCAGAATCGTCTCCTCATTGACGCGTACGGAGGGAAACGTCACCTTCCCCTCGGCGAACTCGTCGACTCTCAGGGGTTGCAGACCGACGGCCTCCTCGTAGAAGCCGGCGGCGGCGACCGGATCGGCCACCCAGAGGACCACATGGTCGAGGCGCGCGCTCTTGCTCGTCATGCCACCAGGCTGGTGGCGCCTCCCACGGTTCGCAAGCGTTTAGCGGGGGTTGCTGCCCGCCAGAGATGAGGAAGGACCGACGGACAGGAGGCGGGCGCATGGTGCTGGTGGTGTCGGAAGAAGTCCGGGAGGCGATCGACGGGCGGCGGCCGGTGGTGGCACTGGAGTCCACGATCATCGCGCACGGCCTGCCGCGTCCGCGCAATCTGCAGGTGGCGCTGGAACTGGAGGATGCGGTGCGGCGGGAGGGCGCCGTCCCGGCGACCGTCGCCGTGCTCGACGGACGTCCCCGGGTCGGCCTGGACAAGGAGCAGCTGGAGCGGGTCGCGAACGAGGAGGGCATCCGCAAGCTGGGCCACCGCGACCTGTCCCTCGCCGTGGCGGCGGGGGCGAGCGGGGCGACCACGGTGTCGGCGACGGCACAGCTGGCCGCGCTGGCGGGCGTCCGGGTGTTCGCGACGGGCGGTCTGGGCGGTGTGCACCGGGAGTGGACGGTGACGCAGGACGAGTCGGCCGACCTCGGAGTGCTGGCGCGCACGCGGATCACGGTGGTGTGCGCGGGCGTGAAGTCGATCCTGGACGTGTCGGCGACCCTGCAACGGCTGGAGACACTGGGCGTGGCCGTCGCCGGGTACGGCACGGACCGCTTCCCCGGCTTCTATGTGTCCGACTCGGGCCATCCGGTCGACTGGACGCTGAGCAGTCCGGAGCAGGTCGCCGACGTGATGCGGGCCCAGGACACGCTGGGCGCACCGGAGTCGGCGCTGATCGTCGCCCATCCCGTGCCGGAGGCGGAACAGCTCGACCCCGAGCTGCACGCACGTGTGCTCACCGACGCGCTCGCCACCTGTGCGGAGCGGGGCGTCACCGGACAGGCGGTGACCCCGTTCCTGCTGGACTACCTGGTCCGGCACACGGACGGTGCTTCCCTGAGCGCCAATCTGGCGGCCGTACGCGGGAACGTACGGCTGGCGGCACGGATCGCCACGGCGTGGACCAGGGGGTGACCGCGGGGCGCCGGAACCGGGCGCTGCTGGTCGTCGGGGACGTGGTCACGGATGTGGTCGCCCGGCACCGGGGGCCGCTCGCGGCCGGCACCGACACGGCCGCCGTGATCCGGGCGCTTCCGGGCGGCGCGGGCGCCAACGTGGCCTGCTGGGCCGCCCACACGGGGTGTGCGGACGTACGGCTACTGGGACGGGTGGGCGCGGACGCGGCCGCGTGGCACGAGCGGGAACTGGTGGCCGCCGGGGTGCGGCCCCGGCTGGTGGTCGATTCGGAGGCGGCGACCGGGACGGTGATCTGCCTCGTCGACACGGGTGCGGCGGCCGAGCGCACGTTCCTCACGGACAGCGGGGCGTCTTTGCGACTCGAACCCGCCGACTGGTCGGACGCGCTGCTGGACGGGGTCGCCCGGCTGCATCTGTCGGGCTATCTGCTGTTCACGGACTCGAGCCGGGCGCTCGCCGAGGTGGCTCTCGCGGCGGCACGCGTGCGCGGCGTGCCGGTCAGCCTGGATCCCGCGTCGGCGGGCTTCCTGACGGAGCTGGGGGTGGACCGTTTCCTGGCGTTCGCGGAAGGCGTGGACGTGCTGCTGCCCAGCCGGGACGAGGCGTGTCTGCTGACGGGACTGTCGGATCCGGCGGACGCGGCGGCCAAGCTGAGCCGTCTCGTGCCGCTGGTGGTGGCCAAGGCGGGTGCGGACGGGGCGCTGGTGGCCCGTTCCGGCGCCGTGGGCGCCCGGATTCCGGCGGTGTCGGCGACCCCTCGGGACACCACCGGCGCCGGCGACGCCTTCACCGGCGCGTTCCTCGCCGCCCTGGTCTCGGGCGCGGACCCGGAGGAGGCGGCGGCACGCGGGTGCGAGGCGGGGGCGGAGGCGGTGCGACGGGTGGGCGGAAGACCGCCGCAGCCGGGGAGTGACGGCTAAGGCGAGACCTCGGGCACGCGTCCGCAGGCGGCCGGCACGCCCCCACCGGGCAGGCTGAGCGGGCGGCCGATCGCTTTCTACGCTTTGCTGCCCCACGCGGAGATCATCGGTGCGGTGGCCAGGTCCATGTGGCCGGCCTCGGCGTTGGCCAGGGGTGCTGGTCGATCTCCTCATCGGTGGCCAGCGCGGCGGCGACGAGCCGGTCACGGACCTGACGGACCGTCGCGGCCTCCAAGGCGGTGCAGGCGGGTGAGGTCACGGGGAAGTACGTGTCGGCCTCCACCTCGTGCGGCCCGGCCTCGCGGAGCAGCCGCCGGACTTGCGGCCGTAGGACAGATCGGCGCCCCGTTCGGCGAGCAGCTTGCGGAAGCCCTGGCGAAGCCGGTTGACCAGGACGAGCCGGGCGTGGACCAGGTCGAAGCCCTCCCCCGGCGGTTGTCCGGCACCCACGTCGTGGACGCGGACGTCCACCGGCGGATGGGCCACGGGGGCGAGCCGCGAGGTGTCGATGTCGGTGGCGACGACCTTGCCGGCCGGGCGCACCTTCGTCGCGAGCCAGGACACCACGGAGGTGCCGCCCGCCCTCACTTCCCAGCAGCGCCAGCCGGGGCCGATGCCGAGCCCTTCGATGTGCCGGAAGGTCGTGGGATCGAAGAGGGTGGCGAAGGCGTCGAAGCGCCGACCCGCCTCGCGCTGCCGGTTGTCCAGGAGGTACCCGTCGGATCGCGTCATGCCGCGGTCATCCCAGTCACCCTGGTTTGTCCGTATCGGCCGGTCCTCCGTTCGCGGGGAAGGGAGCCGGGGCCGAGTGCCGACTCGACGCCGCGTCCACAGGCGGGAACCAAGCGGAACTCCTTGTTCCCACAGACTGACCGGCACAGTGCCCGTCGGCTGGCAGACTTGCCGGGCAAGGCGGGAAGCGTTGCGCGAGGAGATCCAGATGTCCATGGCAGGGAATCTGCGGAAGGTCACGGGGCTGGGCGGGGTCGGCGGCCTGCGCAGGGTGGCGCGGCTGGCCCGGCGGCGGCCGCGGGTGGACCTGAGTCATCCCGCCAGGTCACCGCTGGGCTCGTCGGTGGTGAACTGCGTGATGTATCGGGACGGCGTGCGCGTGCCGGAGTGCGCGGATCTGGTGGATGCCGTCCGGCTGGTACGCAGGAGCGGTGAGGGGTTCGTCTGGCTCGGCCTGCACGAGCCGACGGACCACGAGTTCGCGGGCGTCGCCGAGCTGTTCGATCTGCATCCGCTGGCGGTGGAGGACGCGGTCGAGGCGCATCAGCGCCCGAAGCTGGAGCACTACGGGGACACGCTCTTCGCGGTGTTCAAAACCGTCTGCTACGTGGAGCACGAACAGCTCACCGCGACCAGCGAGGTGGTGAACAGCGGCGAGATCATGGCGTTCGTCGGAAAGGACTTCGTCATCACGGTGCGCCATGGCCGGCACGGCTCGCTGGGGCCGCTGCGCGAGGAGTTGGAGACGGATCCGCAGCAGCTCGCCAAGGGGCCGGCGGCGGTGCTGCACGCGATCGCCGACCACGTCGTCGACGACTACCTGAGCGTCACGGACGCGGTGCAGGCCGACATCGACCAGGTCGAGACGGAGGTGTTCTCGGAGATCGGCGCACGGGTCGACCCGGGCCGCATCTACCAGATGAAGCGGGAACTGCTCGAGCTCAAGCGGGCGGTGGTGCCGCTGAGCCGCCCGGTGGAGGACCTGGCCACCCGGCCCATTCGGGTCGTGGCCCCGGAGATACAGGCCTACTTCCGGGATGTGCTCGACCACCTGATACGGGCCAAGGAACAGATCGCCGCGTTCGACGAGCTGCTCAACTCCATCCTGCAGGCGCACCTCGCGCAGGTGACCGTCGCGCAGAACGAGGACATGCGGAAGATCACGGCCTGGGCCGCGGTGATCGCCGTGCCGACGATGGTGTGCGGCGTGTACGGCATGAATTTCGACCACATGCCGGAGCTGCGCTGGCGGTTCGGTTATCCACTGGTCATGGCCGTGATGGCCGGGGCCTGCCTGGCGCTGTACCGGGGCTTCCGGCGCAACGGCTGGCTCTGACGGCCCGCCGTTCCCTCCGGTTCGCCGGCCCTCGTCACGTCCGCCGGCGGTCACGCCGAGAAGGACACGACCTTCTGCGGGACGATCCTGATGATCTCCCGGATCTCGTCCTTCTTCTCCGCCGGCGGGTCGATGCCGAGCCACGTGTGCGACAGCTCGTACGGCAGCCGCTTGTTCTCGTCCGGCAGGATCTCGGCGCCCCCGGATCTCGGCCGAGTGACAGGGGTTCGCCAGGTCGAAGACGGAGAGGCTGATACGGGGGTCGCGGCGGAGGTCGCGCACCTTCTGACGGCGGTCCACGGACGAGGAGAGCACGGTGTCACCCTCGCGTGTGATCCAGACCACGGAGTTCTGCGGGGCACCGCCGGGGGCCGGGCGTCGCGACGCCGGCGAATTTCCGAGGGGGGATCTTCGGGACCGACCCTGCGGATCAGCCGCCCCAGGCGGGATGGCGCGGGTCGTCGGCACGCACCAGGACGTCCGCCGTCCCGGCCGGGTCCGTCTCGGACTCGTAGCGCTCGAAGGCGGGGAGCGTCCAGTGGTCGGCTTCGGGGGTCCGGCGGCGCAGGGCGCCCGGAGAAAGGCGGATGTGCACGGTCAGGTCGAACGGGAACCAGTGGCGCAACAGGAGAGGGCCATGGAGCAACAGGATTCCGCCGGGCGGGAGTTGAACGTAAGGGCTGCGGGTGGCCCGGTCGGTGGCCGGGTCCCACAGGTCGGGCAGGACCCACCCGCTGCCTCCGGGGTCGAGCGGGCCGAAGACCTCGCGCCACAGGGCGCCGGTGTCGAACCATCCGCTGTAGTACGACTCCGCGTCCCGCCGTCCGTGTTCCAGGCGCAGCGAGGCGGGGCGCAGGAAACCCTCCGCGCCGACCACGAGCGAGGGCCGGCCACGCACCCGCAGCGCCTCCCCGACCCGCTCGGCGAGGTCTCCGGGGCGGGCGGCCGGCGCTCCGTCGAAGCCGACGCGCGGCCAGGCGCCTCCGGCCGGCTCCAGGCCGGCCAGCCGGTCGGCGAGCAGTTCGGCGAGCCGGTCCCAGGTGATCGCTTCGAGTCGCACAGGGCCCATGATGCCGGGCGGACCCGGCGACCGGTGCTGGCGCGGCGGCCGACGCGCTGCTCGACGGCCCGGCCGCGGCCGGAGTGGACCGGCTCGTCGCGGTGGGGCTGGGCGCGAACCTGATGGGCGTGGACGGACGGCCACTGGTGGACGATCCGCCCCGCCCGGGATCCGGCGTCTTCGCCCGGGCGCACACCGCCGGGCTGCGCGACTGCGGAAACGCGGGAACGGGCCCGTCGACTGGGTGATGCTCACGCCCGCCGGGCATCTGGGGCGCGGCGGGACCCGGACGGGTGGTACCGCCTGGGCGGGAGCGGCTGCCCGTCGGCGTCGGTGGCGAGGGTACCGACGGCGGCGAGCGGCGGTTGGCGTACGCCGATCCCGCGGTGGCGGTGGTGGACGAGACCCAGACACCGGTGCGGCACCGTACGCGGGTGTCGGTGTTCGGCTTCCGCTGGGGAAGACGACTTCCCGTAAGAAAGGAGAGTTCCGGCTGGGAGGAGATGGCGCGGACCGGGTGGGGGAGGCGCAGGCGGTGACGGGGAAAGTACCGCATATGGCGCTTCCCGCAACTCCCCACTCCCCCGGTCGGCTTGTCGCCATCCAGCCGGTGAAACCCCAACGCTGTACCGGTTGCCGGCGCGGTCCGCTGTCGTCGCTCGTGCTGGAGAACGGGGCCCCGCACTGCCTGGACTGCGCCGACCTCGGACACCTGGTGTTCCTGCCGCGCGGCGACACGGCGCTGACCCGCAGGTCGCGGGAGGAGAGCACGCTGTCGGTGGTGGTCGTCCGGTTCAACCGGCGCAAGAGCCGCTACGAACGGCAGGGCGTCCTCATCGAGGAGACGGCCCTGGCCCGGGCCGAGGAACGGTGCCTGGCGGACGCGGAGGCCCGGCGCCGGCGGCGGGCGCGCGACGCCCGGCGCCGGGCGGTCGAGGACGAGCGGTTCGCGGCGGCGTTCGCCGCGGAGATCCTCCGGCTGTTTCCCGGCTGCCCGGCCGAGCGGGCCAGCGCCATCGCCGCGCACGCGTCCGTGCGGGGCAGCGGTCGGGTCGGGCGCAGCGCGGCCGGGCGGGCGCTGTCCGAGGGGGCGGTGATCTCGGCGGTCGTGGCGGCCGTACGGCATGTGGACACGCCGTACGACCACCTGCTGATGAGCGGGGTGTCGCGCCACGACGCACGACGCCGGATCGCCCCGGCCGTGCAGAGCGTGCTGCGGGCATGGCAGGGGGCCGGGGAGGGGGTGGGCTGACGGGGCGGCGAGAAGGCGGCAGGCGGCGCCGGCTCCCCCAGACAGCGCTCGTGATGGCTCCGCAGGAAAGGCTCGCAGGGGAACGCCCACGACAGGGGTCCGCGGGAAGCACCCGCCCCTTCCCCTGGACGCTCGCGTATGCCGCTGAGTCCCTCGGCCATGGTCGCGCGCCCGTCCCCGGCATTCACTGGTGGGAGCCGGGGGGCGGGCCCCGGCCCGGGTGGAACGAGGAGGGCGTGGAGATGATCGCTGGGCCGTTCTTCGTACTGGTCGTGCTGGGAATCCTGGGGACCGGGCTGGTGGCCGGGGTCTTCTGCGGATTCTCGACCTTCGTGATGCGTGGCCTTGCCGCGCTGCCGCCCGCGCAGGGCGTCGCGGCGATGAACGCGATCAACGTGGCCGCGGTGCGGCCCGCCTTCATGGCGGTGTTCACCGGTTCGGCGGTGCTGAGCACACTGATCGCGGTGGGCACGTTCGTCGTGTGGCCGGACGAGGGGAAGGTGGAACTGCTGCTGGGCAGCGCGCTGTACCTGTTCGGCTCCTTCGGGCTGACGCTGGTCGCTCACGTGCCCCGCAACGACAGACTGGCCCGGCTGACCACCGGTGCCCCGGACGCGGTCGTGTACTGGCCGGTGTACGTGCGCGAGTGGACGTTCTGGAACCACGTCCGTACCGTCGCCTCCGCAGTGGCCGCCCTCGTCCACGTGCTGGCGCTCACGTGAATCCCGGTGCCCGGGGCCTGCCCTGCCCCTCCCCCGTCCCTGCCCTCGGCCTGCTCTGGAAGGCGGCAGGGAGCCGTCTGATCCCGCGCTGAGGAGATCGCGGCAGAAAGCGCTGTCCGCCGCTCTGCACGGCTGTCGTCGGGGACGTATCGTGGCCGAAAGCGTGCCGCTCGATGACGCACGGCCCGTCGTACATCCGGTGCCTCCGGTACCCGTACGCGAGGAAGACGACCATGGCCGATCCCAAGGGGTTCATGACCACGCCGCGCCAGGAATGGCCGCGACGGCCCATCGAGGAACGGGTGCGGGACTGGGACGAGGTGTACGTCCCGGGAGCGCTGCTGCCCATCATCAGCAAACAGGCCGACCGCTGCATGGACTGCGGCGTCCCGTTCTGCCATGACGCCTGTCCACTGGGCAACCTCATCCCCGAGTGGAACGACCTGGTCTCGCGGGAGGACTGGCGGGCCGCGAGCGACCGGCTGCACGCCACCAACAACTTCCCCGAGTTCACCGGGCGGCTGTGCCCGGCGCCGTGCGAAGCGGGCTGCGTGCTGGCGATCAACCAGCCGGCCGTGACCATCAAGAACGTCGAGTGCGCGATCGCCGACCGGGCGTGGGAGGAAGGATTCACCCCCGCATGTCCGCCCGAACGGCTGTCGGGCAAGACCGTCGCCGTCATCGGCTCCGGGCCCACCGGGCTCGCCGCGGCACAGCAACTGACCCGGGCCGGGCACACGGTCGCCGTGTTCGAGAAGGACGACCGGATCGGCGGGCTGATGCGGTACGGCATCCCCGAGTTCAAGATGGAGAAGCGGCATCTGGAGCGCCGGATCGAGCAGATGCGGGCGGAGGGCACGAAGTTCCGTCCGTCGACGGCGGTCGGGCGGGATGTTCCGGCGGCGGACCTGCGGGCGCGGTACGACGCGCTGGTGATCGCCACGGGGGCGACGGCGTGGCGGGAACTTCCGGTGCCCGGTCGGGAGTTGAACGGGATACACCAGGCGATGCAGTATCTGCCGCTGGCCAATCGCGTGTGTGAGGGGGATCTGGAGGTTTCACCGCTGTCCGCGGCCGGCCGGCACGTCGTGATCGTCGGCGGCGGGGACACCGGGGCGGACTGTCTGGGGACGGCGGTGCGCCAGGGGGCCGCGTCCGTGACCCAGTTGGACATCTACGCACAGCCGGACGCCGAGCGCGACGAGGACACGGAGCCATGGCCGACGTACCCGAAGGTCTACCGCTTGTCGGCCGCGCACGAGGAGGCGCGGGACCTGCGGACGGCACCGGCCGCGGACGCGGACGCGCGGCTGTTCGCGGCGTCCACGCTCCGCTTCACCGGGGACGACGGTGGTCACGTACGGTCGCTGCGCCTGGTGGAGGTCGACGAGCGGCGGCTGCCGGTGCCGGGCACCGAGCGGATGCTCCCCGCCGACCTTGTGCTGCTCGCGCTCGGTTTCTCCGGGCCCGACCAGGAGGACGGGCTGGTCGAGGAGTTGGGGCTGGCGCTCGAGCCGCGCGGCACGATCGCCCGGGACGACGGCTTCGCGACCAACGTTCCCGGCGTGTTCGCCGCCGGGGACGCGGCGCGCGGGCAGTCGCTCATCGTGTGGGCGATCGCGGAGGGGCGGGCGGTGGCCGCGGCCGTCGACCGGTATCTCACGGGACGTTCACGGCTGCCGGCGCCGGTCTCTCCGAGGGATCGGCCGATGCGGGTGTGAGAGCGGCACCGCGGCCGTGATCGTGCCCGGTTCGACACCACCGGGTCACCGCCGCCCGTGGTCGATCACCGGTGCGGTGGGATCACGTGGCCGACGGGATCAGACGGCCCCCTCTCATGGGATCAGCCGGCCCCGAGGGGTGAGGCGGCCCGATGGGATCAGCCGGCCCGATCCGGTGAGGCGGCCCGATGCGGTCAGCGGACCGGCCGGATCTCGTGCCGACGGCAGCGGCTGCTCGGCCTGATCACGTGCTGGAGACAGCCGCTGCCAGGCGGGATCAGGTACCGCGGGATCGCATCGAATGTCCGGCGCGAAGAGGTGACCCGCCGGGAGCGTGCGAGGTCAGCCGCGCCTCTCGTCCGTCCCGGCCACCTTCCCCGTCGCCAGGGCCACCCGGTTCCACGTGTTGATGGCGAAGATCAGAGCGAGGACGTGGGCCAGTTCCTCCTCCTCGAAGTGGGCGGCGGCCTCGGCGTAGACGTCGTCGGGGACGCCGGCGTCGGCGACCCGGGTCACCGCCTCCGTCAGTGCGAGGGCCGCCTGCTCCTTCGGCGTGAAGAAGTGGCGGGCTTCCCGCCAGACGGCTACCAGGTGGAGCCGGTCCTCGCTCTCTCCGGCCTTGCGGGCGTCGTTGGTGTGCATGTGCAGGCAGTAGGCGCAGTGGTTGAGGTGTGAGGCGCGGATCTGGATCAGCTCGACCAGCGCGGGGTCGAGGCCCGTGCGGGCGGCGGCGTCGAAGCCGATGAGGGCGCGGAAGACCTTGGGAGCGGTCTTCGCGAAGTCCAGACGGGTGCGGGCGGCCTCGGCCGCGGCGATTCCGGAGGCGGCGTCAACGGTCGTGGTCACCGGGAGACTTGCGGTCGTGTTCGTCGTCATGCCTTCAATCTAGGGTGCGGAAAGACCGGCTGTAGGGTGCATTTCCATGATGGAATCGTGGGTCAATTCCGCGGAGCGGATCGGCGCCGACCTGCACGTGGAGCTGTCGGGACCGGGCGGGCGGCGGGCGGCACTGACCCGGGCGCTGCGGGAGGCCGTGCGCAGCGGACGCCTGGCTCCGGGCACCCGGCTGCCGCCGTACCGGTCGCTCGCCGCCGACCTGGGCGTGGCCCGCAACACGGTGGCCGACGCGTACGCGGAACTGGTGGCGGAGGGCTGGCTGACCGCTCGGCAGGGCTCGGGGACCCGGGTCGCGGAACGGGCCGAACCGCTGCGACCCGCCGTACGGACGCCGGTGAAGGCACCTTCACGCGCGCGTGGGCCGCGGCACGATCTGCGGCAGGGTGCGCCGGATGCGTCGGCGTTCCCGCGTGCGGCCTGGTCGGCCTCGTACCGGCGGGCACTGCAGACGGCGCCGAACGAGGCGTTCGGGCCCGGGCATCCGGCCGGCCGCCGGGAGTTGCGGGAGGCGCTGACGGAATACCTGGCACGCGCGCGTGGCGTGCGTACCGAGCCGCACCGGATCGTCGTCTGCTCGGGCTTCGCGCACGCGCTGCGGCTGCTGTTCGGCGAGGGTTCGGGTGGGGTGCTGCGCGGTCCGCTGGGCGTGGAGGCGTACGGGCTGGACTTTCACCGGGGACTGCTCGCGGCGGCCGGCGTGCGGACGGTGCCGCTGCCGCTGGACGAACACGGCGCGCGGGTGGCGGCGCTCGGGCGGGAGCGGGCCGTGCTGCTCACACCGGCACACCAGTTTCCGACCGGCGGACCGCTCCACCCGGAGCGCCGCGCAGCGGTGATCGACTGGGCCCGCGCGCGGGGGGCGGTGGTGCTGGAGGACGACTACGACGGCGAGTTCCGGTACGACCGCCGGCCCGTCGGCGCGCTCCAGGGCCTCGATCCGGAGCGGGTGATCCACATCGGCTCGGTCAGCAAGAGCCTGTCCCCGGCGCTGCGGCTGGGCTGGATGGTCCTGCCGGAGCGGTATGTCGGGCCCGTGCTCACGGCGAAGGGCGAGCGGGAGGCCTGGGCGAGCGTGCCGGACCAGCTCGCGCTCGCGGACTTCGTGGTGTCGGGATCGTACGACCGTCATGTGCGGCGCATGCGGCAACGGTACCGGCGTCGCCGTGACCGGCTCGTCGCCGCGCTCGCCGCGCACGCGCCGCACATCGAGGTGACGGGGATCGCGGCCGGGCTGCACGCGGTGCTGCGGCTGCCGCCCGGCACCGAGCGGTCCACGGTGAAGGCCGCCGCCTGGCAGGGCATCGCCCTGGACGGCCTCGCCGCGTTCCGGCATCCGCAGTCGCCCACGACGGCGGGTGAAGGCCTGGTGGTGGGATACGCGGCCACCGCCGAACACGCCTATGAGGCAGCGCTGGAGGCGCTGTGCGGGGTGCTGCCGCCTGAGTGACGCGGTGGCGGAGGGGACAGCGGGAACGGCGCTTCAGTGATGGGGTTCCGCGTCGGCGGCGGTGCCGGCGTTCACGCAGCCGAGTGCGCCGGGGCGGCTACCTCTTGCGCGCCACCGAGCCGTACCCCGGCATCACGCCGTCGTCCTGCCCCGGCACGGGCTCGCCCAGTTCCGGGGGCCACTTGTGCACGATCTCGACGCCGGGCTCGACCAGGTCGAGGCCGTCGAAGAAGCGGGCGAACTCCGCACGGGAGCGCAGGGCGAGGGTGACGCCGGCCGCCTTGAGCTTCTCGGTGGCGGCCGCCGACTCCCCGGGGGTGAGGCCGGCTGTGGCGTGGGTCATCAACACGTGGCCGCCGGAGGGAAGTTCGGAGGGAAGACGGCGGACGGGTTCGTGGGCGCCGCCCTCGTCCGAGATGAAGTGCGGCAGGGCGGCGAGGGAGAGGGCCACCGGCCGGTCGAGGTCCAGGATCCGCGCGGCCGCCGCGGTGATCGCGTCCGGGTCGCGCACATCGGCCTGCGGATACTCGGTCGTGCCTCGGGCGTGCTGCGCAGCAGGGCCGCCGCGCGGGCCGGCACGATCGGGTCGTTGTCACAGTGGACCACCCGGGCGTCGGGCGTGACCCGCTGGGCGATCTGGTGCAGGTTCGGCTCGGCCGGAATGCCGGTGCCGATGTCCAGGAACTGCCGTACGCCCTGCTGGGCCAGCCAGCGGGTGGTGGCACGGTGCGTTAACGCGCGGTTGACCCTGGCCATCACCGGCATCCTGGGGTGGAGGGCCGTCTCTGCCGGCCCATCGCCTCGTCGACGGGGTGGTTGTCCTTGCCGGCGAGATACCAGTCGTCCATCCGTGCGGAATGCGGCTTGCCGGTGCCGATCCCGATGGCCGTCGGGTCCTGCCCTGTCATGCGGCACTCCGTAAGCGCCGGACGCATTGAACGACCGAGTCGCTGCCCGCATCAAGGAAGTCGCGCAAGATAGAAAATCCGACGGCTCGGCGCGGCCGTACCGTCGGCAGGTTCAGGACAGCAGGAAGTCGGCCTCCCCCGCCTTGGCGCCCTCGATGAACGCGGTCATCTCGTCCATGGTGTAGATCAGCGCCGGCCCGTCCGGATCGGTCGACTGGCGTACGGCGATCCGGCCGTCGGCCAGCTTCATCGCCTCCAGGCAGTTCCCGCCGTTGCCGCCACTCCAGGGCTTGTGCCACCCCTCGCTGCCCAACTCCCGCGCGGGCATGCCGTTGTAGACGTGTCCGCGCGGTGTGATGCGATCCATTCACAGCTCCTTGCGGAGATCCCGGAGGATCTCCTTCGTGCGTTGTGCCGTAGCGGCCTGCGCCGCCATGCGGTCCATGACCTCCAGGTGGGTCGCCACCTCGGTGCGCGCGTCCAGGTAGACGGCGCCGGTCAGGTACTCGCTGTAGACCATGTCCGGCAGTTCTGACATGGCGAATCGGAAGAGCACGAAGGGCCCGTACGTCCCCGGGTGCGGCCCGCTGGCGAACGGGGCGACCTGCAGCGTCACCTGGGGCAGCTTCGTGGCCTCGAGCAACTTGTCGATCTGCGCGCGCATCACCTCCGGGCCGCCGACCGGGCGGCGCAGGACGGTCTCGTCCATCACCGCCCAGAAACGGGGGGCATCGGGGCGAGTGAGCAGTTCCTGGCGCTGCATGCGCAGCGCGACATGCCGCTCGATCTCCTCCGGGCTCGTCTGGCCGAGGGCACCCGACTTGAGCACCCCGCGCGCGTAGTCCTCGGTCTGCAGCAGGCCGGGGACGAAGTGCGGCTCGTAGGAGCGGATGAGGGCCGCCGCGCCCTCCAGGCTGACGTACATCGAGAACCAGCCCGGCAGGATGTCGTGGAACCGCTGCCACCAGCCTGGCCTGTTGGCCTCCTCGGCCAGTTGGACGAAGACCTCGGCCTCGTCGTCGGGAATGCCGTAGGCCTGCAGCAGCAGTTGCACGTACGGGATTTTGAGGGCGACTTCGGCCATCTCCATGCGGCGGATGGTGGCGGGGGCGACGCGGAGGACTCGGGCGGCCTCCTCGCGCTTGAGTCCGGCACGTTCCCGCAGGTCCAGCAGGCGCCGGCCGAGGACGACCTGACCCACGGTCGGCGCGGACCGTGGTTCGCTCACGCTCTCACCTCCACCGAAAGCTCCACCGAAAGCTCCACCGAAAGTTTCCCGACAGCCCTGCGGCGCCATTCGAAGGCTCATTCGAAGACCGGGGTGAATCTCCGATGACCCCAATTGGCGCCGCTCGACGTGCTGTTGTGAGCAGTGTGCCACGGCCTCCGACCGAGTCACACAGCACTCTGCAATTTTCAGAGTGACACTTGCCAAGTGTTCACGGCGGGGAGATAGTGGCAAGCGTGATTCCGTCCGCGCCCTTAGGAACAGACGCCGCCGCAGACCGTTCCGGTCTCGGCGCCGCGAGGGGAGCAACCCCTTCGGGGGACGCCGCCCCCCGCCGGTTCCGCTTCGAGCTGGCCGCACATCCGGGTTCCGTCGCCCAGGCGAGACGCCTGGCGCATGCCCGGCTGACCGGCTGGGCGGTGTGCGCGGACATCTGCGACAACGCGGCCCTGGTCATATCCGAGCTGGTCACCAACGCGATCGTGCACACCGCGAGCAGCCGTGTCGTGTGCGAGCTGCACGACCACGACGACACGGTGCGCATAGCCGTACGCGACGAGGGCTGCGCCCCCGGCGAACCCCACCCGTCCCCGCAGCGGCCCGATGAGGAGCACGGGAGGGGATTGTTTCTCGTCGACGCCCTGTGCCGGGCCTGGGGTGCGCAGGAACACGGCCCCGGGCTGCTGGTCTGGGCCGAGCTGGCCCGTCAGACCGGCGCGGCCCACGACACCGCCGAGCCGCGCAACGACCTGGGCTGGGGCGCCCGGCCCAAGCCGGGCCGCCCGGACGACTCCGGCGACGACGACCCGGCCGAGGCCCACCGCCGGCCCCAGGAGCAGCACCGGCACCGCAGCGCGACCCCGCCCCTGCACCACCGCCCGGCCCAGCACCAGCATCAGCACCGGCTCCCAGAGCAGCCCCGCGCCGCCGGGGAGCGGCTGTGACCGGCACCGGCGGCTCCGACCGGTACGCCGGGACCGGTTCCGACCAGGGCGGCGCTACCGGCTCCCTCCGGTGTGAGCCGACCGGTTCCGCGCAAGACCGGTCCGCCGGCCCCCAGGGGCCGGTCGGGCTGGACACCCTGGTGCGTCTGCAGCGCCACCGACCCGCTCCGGAAGCGGCCCGTCGGCTGCCGATGCCGGACGGCATGACGGCCCCGCTCGGCTGTGACGCCGTGGCCGTACCGGACCGCCTCGGCCCCCTCGTCGTGCCACGGCTCCCCCGGCTGGGCTGTGTGTACGCCGACGGAACCCACTGGTGGTTCATCGTGCCGGCGGACTCGGACTACGCCCTGCGCTGGCCGTCCCCCGCCCACTACGCCTCCGGCGCCCTGGTCACCGGTACCGCCCGGCTCATCCACCGCCCGGAGAGCACGGTCCCGTACACCCCGCCGATCCCGCTGTATCTGTCCCTGTGCCGGGTGACGGGGACGAATCCGGACTGGTCGAGCGCCATGTCGGCGTAAGCGCCGTGCCTGCCTCAGCCGTGGAGCAGCGCCGCCCGCGACCGACACCCCGAGGCAGGAACGGTACGGCCGCACCCCACCGCCGCCTCCGGCGTCCGTGCACGAACCGCACCGAGCCCCCCGGCGGCATCGCCCGCACCGTTCCCACCGGCCTCCCACACCGGCGGTCACCGCCCGGCGACCCGCCCGCCGCCTCCTGGCCCCCGCGGCCGCCCCTCCCCCTGAGCCCATCAGCCCCACCCCCCGCGCCCCCTCCGCGCCCCCCGTTACGTCCTCTCGCGCCCTGCCCAGGCACTGTGCGCGACCGGGATAGTGGCCGTTCCGTCGTGGTCCGGGAGGTCAAGGTGAGGAAGAGGCGGGAGGCGGCCGAGCCCGCGGTGTCGGAGTCGGAACGGCTGCTGTTCGGGGGGCCGCTGCGGTACGACACGGGCTGGAACAAGCACGCGGACGCCTTTCTGCAGCTGAACTTCCGCGCCATGGTGGTCCGGCTGCCCGGCATGCTGGTGTCCAGCCTCCGGCTGGCCCGGCAGGCCGACCGGCGGGCCGCATGGATCGTGCTGGCCGCCGAGATCGGCCGGGGCGCGGCCCAGGCGGTGAGCCTGCTGGCCGTGAACAGCGCGCTCGGGAAGCTGCTGACCGGCCCGGACATCGCGCAGCGCCTGCACGCGGCCGCGCCCGCCCTGGTCGTCGTGGCCGCCGTCATGCTGGTGGCCGCGCTGCTGCGAGCCGCCTCCGTCTACGCCACCGGGAAGCTGGAGCCCAAGGTGGAGCGGGTGGCGACCGAGCTGTATCTGGAGCGCGCGGCGAACGTGGAACTGGCCGCGATCGAGGACCACGCCTTCCACAAGCTGCTGGACACGGCGCAGTACGGCGCCCGGTCCGCCCGGCGCATGATCGGGTACGGCACCCAGGTGATCAACGCGATGATCTCGTTGGTCGCGGCGGCGGGCGTACTGACCGTGCTGCACCCGGCGCTGCTGCCGCTGCTGGTCACCATGACCCTGCCCAGCGCCTGGAGCGCGCTGACCAACGCCCGGCGTCACTACGAGTCGTTCCACACCTGGGTGCAGCACGCCCGCGCCGGTCAGCTGCTCAGCAGTCTGCTCACCGAGCCGGGTGCCGCCCCGGAGATCCGGGTGCACGGGATGGGCCCGTTCCTGCTGCGGCACTTCCGGGCCATGTCGGAGACGGCGGAGGCGGAGCAGGCCCGGCTGTCCCGGCTGGCCGCCCGCACCGGTCTGATCGCGGCGGCCTGGACGGGCCTCGCCACGCTCGCGACGTACGCCACGCTGGGTGCGCTGCTGCTGGCCGGCGCGATGGCCCTGTCCGTCGCCGGTACGGCCGTGCTCGCGATCCGTACGGGCGCGGCGAGCCTGGACACGCTGGTACTGCAGATCAACCAGTTGCACGAGGAGGCCCTGTTCGTGGGCGATCTGGAACGGCTGTACGTCGAGGCGGCCGAACGCGCCATCCCGGCGGGCGGGGAGGCCCTTCCGGAGATCCCGAAGGAGATCCGGTTCGAGAACGTGACGTTCAGCTATCCGGGTGACGCGACCCGGCCCGCCCTGGACGACGTCTCCCTCACGCTTCCCCTGGGCCGGATCATCGCGCTCGTCGGTGAGAACGGCTCGGGTAAGACCACACTGGTCAAGCTGCTCGCGGGGCTGTACACACCGGACCGGGGCCGGATCCTGTGGGACGGCGTCGACGCCGGACGGGCCGACCGGCGGCTGCTCGCCGAGCGCATCGCGATGGTGGCGCAGGACTTCAAGAGATGGCCGTTCACCGCCCGGGTGAACGTGGCCGTCGGCCGCTCCGCCGCGCCGATGACCGAGGAGCGGCTGACGGCGTCGATCGCCGACGCGGGAGCCGAGGAGGTGGTCGCGGATCTGCCGCGCGGCCTGGACACGCTGCTGGCCCGTGTCTTCAGCGGCGGGCACGAGCTGTCCGGCGGGCAGTGGCAGCGGCTCGGCATCGCCCGGGCCGCGTACCGGCGCGGGCACATCCTGATCGTGGACGAGCCGACCGCGGCGCTGGACGCGCGGGCCGAGCTGGAGGTGTTCGAGAAGATCCGGGCGCTCGCCGGCAGCGGGCAGACGGTCGTCCTGATCACCCACCGGCTGGCCTCGGTCCGGCACGCCGACCTGGTGCACGTGCTGGAGCACGGGCGGCTGGTGGAGTCCGGCGCCCCGGAGGAGCTGCTGGCGAGGGGCGGTGTCTACGCCGAGCTGTACGCGCTCCAGGCGCAGCAGTTCACAGCGAAGATCCCGGCGCCGAAGCCGGCCTGAACGGGCGCGGCGGCGTCGGCCGCATCACTCGGCGGAGGCGCCTCCGCGCACGATCACCAGGAACGTGTCCGTCGCGAGGTCCATGACGACCTCGGCGGGCAGGCCTTCCAGACGCCGCGCGTGCGCGAACTCCTCCGCGGGCCGGGATCCCCGCGGACCACCGGCGGGAAAGCGTTCGAGCACCGTTCGCCCGTTCACCATCTCGCACCTCCAGAAAGCGTCGTACTTGTAGGAGTTAACGCTCTGGGGGAGGGAAACGCCTCGCTCAGTGACGGGACTGAGACATTCTCGACACCTGTTCGGCGCGGACGGTGAGGATCCGTTCACGTCGTGACACGAATCGCACCCTCCGTGTCAGTATTCGTACTCGTCGTGAAGGCGGAGGTGGTCGCTGCCCGCCGGAGCGCGGCCGAGCGCGGTCAGGTCGAGGAGGCCGGCGATGGTGCCGAGTCCGTCCAGCTCGTCGTCATATACCGAGTAGGTGTGGAAGACCCGGTCGTGGTCGCGCAGGAAGCAGCTGAGGCCAGGCCGCTCGACCAGCTGCTCGCCGGATTCGACGGTGGCCTCGAAGTCGCGGTTGAAGTCGCGGCCGAAGTCGCCCTGCCCCGAGGAGTACCAGGGGACCGCCCAGCCCATCCGCGCCTTGAACGGCAGGATGCGGGTGAACGGCGCCCGGGACACCGCCGCGAACGAGGTGTTCCGGGCACGCAGGTGGGCGAGATGGCCGACCTGGTCCAGGAAGGCCGCACAGCAGGGGCAGCCGGCCTCCCACTCCGGCGCGAACATGAAGTGGTGGACGACCAGCTGGGCCCGTTCCTCGAAGAGGTCGAGAAGGGTGGCCTTGCCGTCACCGCCCTCGAAGACGTACTCCGCGTCGACCTCGACCATGGGCAGCCTCCGCCGCTCGGCGCCCAGCACCTCGCGCGCCCGTCTGACCGCCTCCTCCTTGCGCAGCAACTCCTCGCGCGCCGCTCGCCACCGCTCGCGCGAGACGATCTCCGGAAGCGACATGGGGGTCCTCCTGTCCGATGGTCGGTCCGGGGTGGTGACCGTCATCGGATACGGAACCCATCGCTGCGCGCGGAGAGGATTTCGCGACACTTTTTCCGGCACTTCTTCCGACAGCGCTTTCCCGGCACTTTCCGGCCACCCCGACCGGATCGTCAGTACGTCACCGGCAGTGCCACCAGCCCCCGTGCGCGCAGTGACGGCCGCCACCGCGATTGCGCGCCTGTGAGGGCCAGTTCGGGGAACCGTTCGAGCAGGGCCCCGAGGGCGATCTCCGTCTCGGCGCGGGCCAGCGGGGCGCCCAGGCAGTAGTGGACGCCGTGACCGAGGGCCAGATGACCGGCGGCGTCACGGGAGAGGTCGAGCAGGTCGGGGCCGGGGAAGCGGGCTGGGTCGCGGTTGGCGGCGGAGAGGGACACCCACACCGTCTCGCCGGCCGGAACGGTGACCCCGGCGATGGTCACGTCCTCGACCGGAAAGCGGCGGATGGCGAGCAGCGCGGGACCTTCGTAGCGCATCAACTCCTCCACGGCAGCCGGCAGCTTTCCCGGATCCTTGCGCAGGGCCGCGAGCTGGCCGGGGTGCTGGAGGAGAGCGAGCACGGCGTTGCCGATCAGCTGAACCGTGTTCTCGTACCCGGCGAAGAGGATGAGGAAGGCCAGCGACATCAGCTCGTCCTCGCTGAGCCGGTCACCTTCGTCGCGTACGGCGATGAGGTCGGAGAGCAGGTCGTCGGCGGGTTCGGCGCGCTTGGCCGCGAGGAGGCGGGTGAAGAAGCCGAGCATGGCCACCACCGCCTCCTTGCCGGCCTCGGGCCGTTCCGGGTCGGGAGCGACCAGGCAGTCGGTCCACACCCGGAAGTCCAGCCGGTGCTCCTCCGGGATGCCGAGCAGGTCGCAGATGACGGTGATCGGCAGCGGGGCCGCGTAGGAGGCGATGAGGTCGGTGGTGCCGTGCGGGCCGAGGGCGTCGAGCAGCCGGTCGGCGGTGCGCCGGATGGGTTCGCGGAGCTGCTGGACGCGGCGCGGGGTGAAGGCACGGCCGACCAGGCGCCGGATGCGGGTGTGGTCCGGCGGGTCCATGTTGAGGAGGTTGGCGTCGAGGGCCGGTGGCAGCGAGAACCCCTTGTAGGTGCCGGCCGTGGCGTGCCGCTTGTCGAGCGAGAGCCGTGGGTCGGCGAGGGCGGCCCGGGCGTCGTCGTACCGTGTGACCAGCCAGGCGGGGGTGCCGTCGGGTCCGGTGATGCGGTGCACGGGCGCGGTGTCGCGCAGGCGCCGGTAGACGTCGTAGGGGTGGTGGAGGAGGCCGTCCGCGAGATCCATGGCAGGCAGCCTAGTCCGGCTCAGACGCCGTACTCCTGGATGCGCCGCCCGTGGCTCCGGTCGGTCAGCACGGGCAGCCTGTGCCTCAACTCCCGTACGACGGCGGGCACATCGAGGGTGCGGAGTTCCCGGTCCCGCATCAGCACGCGGCCGTCCACGATGGTGGTGCGGACGTCGGCGGAGCGGGCGCTGTGCACGAGGGTGGCGGCGAGGTCGTGGACGGGCTGGGTGTGCGGGCCGCTGAGGTCGACCAGGATGATGTCGGCGCGACGGCCGGGGGTGAGGCTGCCGGCGCTTTCGCCGAGGCCGACCGCGCGGGCACTCTGCAGCGTGGCGTGGTGCAGTGCTTGTCGGGAGGTCAGCCAGCGCGGGTCACCCTCCGTGGACTTCTGGATCAGGGAGGTCAGTGCCATCGACTCCCATACGTCGAGGGAGTTGTTGGAGGCGGCGCCGTCCGTGGCGAGGCCGACGGGGACACCGGCCGCGCGCAGGGACCGTACGGGAGTGGTGCCGGGCCAGGCGAACTTGAGGTAGCCGCGGGGTGCGGTCGCCACGGCCGTACGACCGCCCGTGCGGGCCAGCAGCGGCAGGTCCCGCTCGATGATGCCGGTGCCGTGGGCGATGAGCAGGTCGGTGTCGAGGAGTCCGGCGCGGCCCAGGATCTCGATGGGGGTGAGGCCGTGCAGGGGAGGCTGGTGTCGGTCTGGTCGCGGTTCTCGGCGGCGTGGATGTGGACGGGCAGGCCGTGGTCGCGGGCGAGTGCGGCGGTGGCGGCGAGGTCGGCATCGGTGACGGTGTAGGGGGCGTGCGGGGCGAGCGCGGTGGTGATGCGGCCGCCGGCGGCGCCGCGGTGCCGGAGCGCGAACTCCAGTGATGTCGCCCGTCCTTGCGGTCCCTGCGAGGAGAAGTAGGCCTCGCCGAGGTGGGCACGCAGCCCGCACTCGGCGACGACCGCGGCGACCGTGTCCATGTGGAAGTAGTGGTCGGCGAAACAGGTCACTCCGCCCCTGATCATTTCGGCGCAGGCGAGCCGCGCCCCCAACTCCACGTCCTGGACGGTGAGATTGAACTCGACGGGCCAGACGACGTCGTTGAACCACTCCTCCGTCGGCAGGTCCTCGGCGAGGCCCCGCAGAGCCACCATCGGCGCGTGCGTATGGCAGTTGATCAGCCCCGGCATCGCGACCTGCCCGCGCGCCTCGATCCGCTCCGCGGCGGCCAGACCCTCGACGGCGGCCGAAGTGGTTACCGACTCGATCAGCCGGTCACGCACGACGATCGCCGCGTCCGCACGGAAACCGATACGTTCCTCCGCGTCGTGGACAAGGATCGTGCAGCCGGTGATGACGAGGTCGGCGGGAGAGGCGCTCTGGGAACCAACGGCACTCATGAGCCCAACGTACGACCCGGTCGTACCGTGGCGTGAGCCGAACCGCGCATCCGGTCACGTCCGTCGCGGCGCGGGGCGAGCGCCCCGACCCCTCCGGCCCAGCACGACGCCCAGGTGCCGGGGCATGCCGGTTCGGCGTCCGGGCGCGGCTATGCCGCCGCGGGCGACGGCACCCGCACGCCCGGCAACTGCAGCTCCCCCAGCGCCTGCCGCAGTTGGCGGAGATGCCGGGGAGTGAGCCGTCCGGTGTCGTCGAGGTGGACGGCGCAGGCCGTGGTCGTGTCCACAAGCCGTTCCAGGGCATCCGCGACGGCGCCCGTGCCCTCGGCGTGGCGGGCGAGCGCGGGCAGTTCGGCGGCGGCGAACGCGATGGCGGTTCGGGCCTCGGCGAGGGTGCGGTAGGCCTCCCGGCGCAGCGCCCACCGCTCGGCGCGGTCACCTGACTCGCCGAGGACGTGCAGGAGGTAGGCGTGCGCGGCGTCCCCGGCCGCGGCGAGCCGGGCCCGTACCCCGCCACCGCGCTGCCCGGGCATCGGCAGGTGCCCGACGACCAGCACCAGCGCGCAGGCCAGCAGTGTCTCGCCGATCCGGCTGAGGGACGCCTGCGGCTCTCCGCCGACCATGACCAGGGCTAGCACGAGGACCGTGACGGCGGCGGTCAGGGCGGCGAAGTGCCGGGTGGCGACCGGGACGAGCGCCCCGCACACCGCGACCAGCATGATCAGTCCTGCCGGGCGGGGCAGCAGCGCGGCGAGACCTGCGAAGACCAGGGCGCCCAGCACGGTTCCGGCGGCCCGGCACAGCACGCGGGAGGCGAGCGGCCCGAGGTCGGGCTTGACCAGGAAGACGGCGGTGGCGGGCAGCCAGTACCAGTGCTGGTGCTGGCCGTACCAGCGGGCGTGGTGCAGGGTCTGGGCGATGGCCGCGCTGCCGCCGAAGCAGAGGGCGACCCGCAGCCCGTACTCGCGTCCGCCGGCGCCGAGCGCGGCCCGTACCACGTCCTGGACGCTCCGGCGCCGGGCGAGCAGCCGGTGATGGGCGCCCTCGGCCCGGTCGAAGGTCTCGGCGGCGCGCAGCAGGGCGTCGTCGAGGGCGCGCAGCGCGGGCGCGGACCGGTGGGGGGAGGGCAGCGGGCCGGTGCCGGTGTCGCCGCGAACGGCGGAGGCGAGCCGCCGGGGCCCTTCCGCCGCCCGCGCCGCGACGGCCCCGCCCGCCCAGTACAGGGCGGTGGCGGCCTCGGCGAGAGGCAGCGCGGCCGCGTACCGGGCGTGCAGCCGGCGCTCGGCGGCCGAACCGGCGCACCGGCGCAGCCTGGGCCCGGCGAGGGCGTCCTGGGCATGGTCGAGGGCGGCGGTGAGCGCGGCCCGCCGGCCGGTGGCGTGCGCACCGCCCACGGCGTCGAGGAGCGCGGCGATCGCGTCGTACACGTCGGCGACCGCCTTCCGCTCGCCGTCGAACCGGAAGTCCCCGGTGAGCGCACCGGGCGTGGGCAGGGCGAGCCGCAGCAGGATCAGCCAGCCGGCGCCGGCGAGGAAGGCGAGGGCCCGTTGCCAGCCGCTCTCGGTCGCCGGCATCCCGGCGCCGATGGCGGCGGCGACGAGCAACTGCGTTCCGGCGGCGGAGGCGACAGGCCCGATGGCACTGATGCCGCCGGCGACCAGCCCGAGCGCGGTGAGCGCCAGGCTCAGCGGTACGGCGGCCATCCCCTGCCCGGCATACGTGCCCACGAGCAGCCCGAGGCCACCGGCCAGCGCGGGCACCCCGAGCCGCTTGACGGAGGACCGCCTGCTGCCGGGCCGGTCGTTGATCCCGGCGAGCATCGCGGCGATGGCGGCGAGCACCCCGGCGGGCGTCCGTCCGCTGAGCACACCGGCGAGCAGCAGCGGCCCTGTGGCGAGCGCCCCCCGGGTCACCGCGCTCCAGGGCACGGGACCGCGCTGGGCACGGAGAGCGTGGGCGAGCCAAGGGGGTGCGGCGGGCCGGGACACGGGGCTCCTGTTCGTACGAGGGCAGGGTGTGCCTTCGGACGACGGTGGCCGGGCGGTGTTCCCACCGGGCGTGCACCCGGGGGTGCACACGGTGGTGTCGTGGGATGTGCTTCCACGGGGGTGCCGTGGGATGCCGTTCCCAGGGTGGTTGCCGTGGGATCTGTTCCCACAATAAAGCGCGTTCCCCGAGCGAACGGGACGATCACGTTTCAGGGAGGTGAAAGGTGCCCGGAGGGCCGGTTTCTTTATGAACGCAACGCCCCGGCGATGATCTCCTCCGCTGCGGACACGGCAGGAACCAGGACCTCGGGCGCGGCCCGCAGCGCATCCACCACCGTGTCGATCTCCCGCAGCCCGGCCTGCTCCAGCAGCCGCTTCGCGTTGGTCACCCACTCCCCGCGTGCCACGAGCACGGCATGAGCGGCCTGGGCGGCGGTGGCGAGGGCGCCGGCCGTCTCGGTGAGGCGACCGTGCGGAGTGTGGTTGCCCTTCGCGCAGGCAAGGCTGGCGCAGGCGGTGCCGTGCCAGCGTTCGGCGGCGGTGGCGCGCGGCTTGGCCGGGTAGCCCGCCGGGCGGGCAGGGTGCCCTGAGGACCCGATTGACGGCCAGCTCGGCCACGATCGAATAGGCCGGGATGCCGGCGAGGTGGAGAGCAGCGGCTCCACCCGGAACCGTCCCTCCTCCGACTCCGTCAGCTCGTGCTCCACCACGTCCAGGCCCCGGTAGTGGACATCGACCCGACGTCCGTCGATGGTGAGCCAGGCCCCGCCGTTGAAGATCCCGCCGCCCCAGCCGCCGACCTCGGACACCTCGCCCTCCCAGTCGACAGCCGTAGGTCCTCCGGGTCGAAGGGGCCGCGGTGGTACACGGCCAGGTCCCAGCCGCTGTCGGGGCGATGGGTGCCCCGGGCCCGGTCACCGCCGAGGGCCACCGCTTCGACGGTGGGGAGTGCGGCCGGCCGATCGGCGCTCGCGGAGAGGAGGACGGGGTCGAGGAGGGTCGGCATGCTTCGGTCCTCCTGTCGGGGGGGGGCGGGGAGGGAGCGTAGGGGCGGGCGCGGTAGCGGCCTCGTCGAACCGAGTTCGACAGGCCCATCCACGAGAGCCCGAACGAAATCGGACGGCGATGTCGAGAACCCGTGTCCGGCTCCGTCCCCGGGGTGAACGCGACCACAATGGGCCGCACGAACACCGAGGAGAACCACGATGGCCAAGTACCTGTTGCTGAAGCACTACCGCGGCGCCCCGGCTTCGGTCAACGACGTGCCGATGGACCAGTGGAGCCCGGAGGAGATCTCGGCGCATGTGCAGTACATGAACGACTTCGCGGCCCGGCTGGAGAAGACAGGCGAGTTCGTCGACGGTCAGGCGCTCGCCCCCGAGGGAGCATGGGTCCGCTACGACGGTGAGGGGCGCCCGCCGGTCACCGACGGACCGTTCGCGGAGACCAAGGACCTCATCGCCGGCTGGATGATCATCGACGTCGACAGCTACGAGCGCGCCGTCGAGCTGGCCGGGGAGCTGTCGGCCGCCCCTGGGGCGGGCGGCAAGCCGATCCACGAGTGGCTGGAGGTGCGCCCGTTCCTCGCCGCGCCGCCCACCATCACGGAGTGACGTCACCGATGGACGAGGCGCTGCTCAGGAGCCTCACGCCCAGCGTGCTCACCGTCCTCGTCCGCCGCGGAGCCGACTTCGCGGCCGCCGAGGACGCCGTGCAGGACGCTCTGGTCGAGGCGCTCCGGGTCTGGGCGGCCGACCCTTCCCCCAGCTCTCGGCTTCGCTCGAGCAGGGGAGACCCCCTTCGGGATGCCAAGGGCTGGCTGGTCACCGTGGCCTGGCGCAAGTTCCTCGACGCGACGCGCGCCGACGCCGCCCGCCGCCGGCGTGAGGACCGCGTCAACGAGGAGCCGGCGCTCGGGCCGGCGCCCGCGGTGGACGACACGCTCCATCTCTACTTCCTGTGCGCCCACCCGTCGCTGACCCCGGCATCGGCGGTCGCGCTCACGCTGCGCGCCGTCGGCGGGCTGACCACCCGCCAGATCGCCCAGGCCTATCTGGTGCCCGAGGCGACCATGGCGCAGCGCATCAGCCGGGCCAAGCGCACCGTCTCCGGCGTGCGCTTCGACCGGCCCGGCGACGTCGCCACCGTGCTGCGCGTCCTCTACCTCGTCTTCAACGAGGGCTATTCCGGCGACGTCGACCTCGCCGCCGAGGCCATCCGGCTCACCCGGCAGCTCGCGGCCCAGATCGACCACCCCGAGGTGGCCGGGCTGCTCGCCCTCATGCTGCTCCACCACGCCCGGCGTGCCGCCCGGACCGCGTCCGACGGCAGCCTGGTGCCGCTCGCCGAACAGGACCGCGGCCGGTGGGACACTGCGCTGATCGCCGAGGGCGTCGGGATCCTGCAGGCGGCCCTCGCCCGCGACCGGCTGGGCGAGTTCCAGGCCCAGGCCGCCATCGCGGCACTCCACGCTGACGCGCCCACCGCCGAGGAGACCGACTGGGTGCAGATCGTCGAGTGGTACGACGAGCTCACGCGCCTGACCGACAGCCCGGTCGTCCGGCTCAACCGCGCGGTCGCCGTCGGGGAGGCCGACGGACCGCGCGCCGGCCTGGCGGCGCTCGCGGCTCTGGACGACTCCCTGCCCCGCCACGCCGCCGTGGCGGCATACCTCCACGAGCGCGACGGCGACCTGGCGACGGCGGCACGGCTGTACGCCGAGGCGGCCCGCAAGGCACCCGACCTCGCCGAGCGCGACCACCTGACGCGCCAGGCCGCCCGGCTCAACGCCCGCCGATGTCGCTGACGGGCCGCGCTCGGATTCGCCGCGGCACTGGGCGCGCCCCCGTGGCCAGAGCGGTCGCCTCATAGTCTACGAGTGGGCGCCGGCGGGCCCGGCGGGCCGGAAAACGGGATGCGCGGAGCCGTACGACCCCCGGATGATCAGGAGGTTGAGACCCCGACCCCCGCGCCCGACCCCCAAGGAGCTGCCATGATCCAGCGAGTGACCGCAACCGGGCTCCTCCCACCGCCCACGTACTCCCACGCCTCCGTCGTCGAGGCGGGCACGAAGCTCGCGTTCCTCGCCGGGGCCGTGCCGCTCGACGAGAAGGGCGACATCGTCGGCCCGGGGGACCCCGTCCGGCAGGCCGAGCGGGTGATCGCCAACCTCCGGGAACAACTGCACGCCGTGGGAAGCGCCTTGGAGCACGTGGTGGCGACGGACGTCTACGTCGTGAGCAGCGAGCCCTCGGTACTGTCGGCGGTGTGGGAGGTCGTGGAGTCCTCGGGGCTGAGCAAGGGACCGCACTCCTCCACGCTCCTCGGCGTCGCCTGCCTCGGGTATACCGGGCAGTTGGTGGAGATCACGGCGACGGCCGTGGTGCCGGAAGAGGGAACACGGGGATGACCGAGGTCGTCCTCAGACGGGCCGTGGCGGCCGATGCCCGTCCCGCCGCCGACGTCTGGCTGCGGTCGTTCGCCGCCGCGCTGCCCACGGTCGTCCGGCCCCACACCGACGACGACGTACGCGACTACGTCCGGGACGTCGTGGTGCCGTTGCGGGAAACCTGGGTGGCGGAGGCGGCCGGGGCCGGGATCGTCGGCCTGATGGTCCTCGACGGGGAGTTGCTCTCCCAGCTGTATCTGGACCCTGAGTGGCGAGGGCGGGGCCTCGGGGACCGGTTCGTCGCGCTGGCCAAGGAGCGCAGAACCGGCGGGCTGACCCTGTGGACCTTCCAGGTCAACAAGCCCGCCCACCGCTTCTACGAGCGGCATGGCTTCACCGCCGTCGAGTTCACCGACGGCAGGGGCAACGAGGAGCGGGAGCCTGACGTGCGTTACGCCTGGCGGCCCTGAGGACGTCAGCGGCGATGACCGTCCCAGCCGCTTGGGCAGCGGCTTGTAGCAGCCGCCCGCCTGGCTCCTCAGGCCCATCGGCACCGGGGACTCCGCGTGCTCGTTACGGCAGCCCGGCCGCGTCCGCCGCCGTGCGCAGCACCCCGCGCAGCATCTCGGCGGTGAGCCGGCCGGTGAAGGTGTTGCGCTGGCTGACGTGGAAGCAGCCGAAGACGTCAAGGCCGTCCAGGGCGACCCTGGTGCCGTGGGCGAAAGGCGGTCGGGGGCGGGGCACGGTCCAGCCCGCCTCGGCGAACGCGGGCAGCGTGGCCTGCCACCCGAACGCACCGAGGACGACCGCGGCCTTCAGCGTCGGGCGCAGCAGCTTCAGCTCCTGGACCAGCCAGGGGCGGCAGGTGTCGCGTTCGCCGGGGGTCGGCTTGTTGGCGGGCGGGGCGCAGTGCACGGGCGCGGTGACGCGGACGCCGTACAGCTCCAGGCCGTCGCCGATGCTGACGGACGTGGGCTGCGAGGCGAGCCCCACGTCGTACAGCGCCTGATAGAGCACGTCCCCTGAGCGGTCACCGGTGAACATCCGCCCGGTGCGATTGCCGCCGTGCGCGGCGGGGGCCAGTCCGACGATCACCAGCCGGGCGTCGGCCGGGCCGAAGCCGGGCACCGGCCGCCCCCAGTACGTCCAGTCGGCGAACGCGGCCCGCTTGGTCCGGGCCACCTCCTCGCGCCAGTCGACCAGCCGGGGGCAGGCCCCGCAGTCCGCGACACGCCGGTCGAGCCTGGCGAGGGCGCTGCTGTCCTCCATACCGCCACCGTATGCCCCGGCGGCGCGGGTCGATGCGGCCGGTCGCGCGCCGTGCCGGACCGGCCCGCGCACGTGCCCGACCGGGACGCGACCTCGGGGCCGGGAGGTGCGGGAGTGCGGGAGCGGGGCCCGAGTGTGCGGAGCGGGGGCGGCGCGGAGCGGCAACGCGGGCCCCGCAGTGCGTGAGCAAGGCGCGGGAGCGGCAGGGCAAGCCCCGCAGTACGTGGGCAAGGCGCGGGAGTGCGGGTGCCGGGGTGCGGGAGTGAGTGCGGGTGCGGGAGTGCGGAGGTGCCGGGGGGTGGGGTCGCGGTGTGCGGGCCGGGAAATTGTGTCCGGCTCTCCCGCCCTGGGGCGTTATGGTCGGGGCATGGCTTCCGAGGATGCGGACGAGAACGTGAACCGTGAGACCGGCGGGCCGGGCGGAACGAATCCCGCCCAGGATGCCAAGGGCTCCGACACCGACACCTCCGCCGACCAGCCGCTCGATCCCAAGATCGCCGCCGCGGTGGCGGCCGCCGAGGCCGCGGGGCCGGCCAACGGCGAGACGGTCCGGATCGACAGCTGGATCTGGGCCGTACGTCTGATCAAGACGCGTTCCCTGGGCGCCGCCGCCTGCCGCGGCGGGCACGTGCACGTGAACGGCGAGCGGGTGAAGCCCGCCTACTCCGTGCGCGTCGGTGACGAGGTGCGCCTGCGGCACGAGGGCCGGGAGCGTGTCGTGATCGTCAAGCGCCTGATCCGCAAGCGGGTCGGTGCGCCCGTGGCCGTCCAGTGCTACATCGACAACTCCCCTCCGCCCCCGCCCCGCGAGGCCTTTGCCCCCGCCGGTCTCCGCGACCGGGGCACCGGGCGCCCCACCAAGCGGGACCGTCGCGAACTGGAACGCCTCCGCGGCCTAGCCGGCCCGTCCGGCCCCGCAGGCTTCGGTGGCTCGGCCGGACGTGGTGGCCCAGGTGGGCCGGGCATGCCAGGCGGACCGGGCAGCACCCGTGGGTCCGAGGGGCCGGGAGGCACCCGACGGTCCGGCGGACCGGGAAACACCCGAGGGACCGGTGGTCGGTCCCGGGGACGGTGAACCGATCCGGCGTCCGGCACGGCGTCCGGCACCCCCGGTGCGACGACCGACACCCAGGTCCGCCGACCGGCACCGCGGGTCCGGTCGGAGGCGCCACCGGCAACAGCGGCTGACGCGCGCCGGCAACCGTCGTCGGCGCACGTCGGTGACCGCTGGCGGCGTACGCCGCTGACCACCGCCGAACACGCCGGCCAACGCCACCGCACACGCCGGCGACCACCGCTGACGTACACCCGGCACCACCGCTGATCCAGGTCGGACCAGTGTCGCTCCCCGATGCCGCGCCGACGGCCGGGCCCCGCGCCCGCCGGCAGCGACGGTGACGTCCGGCGGGGTCACCGCCGCCGCACCAGGCGCAGCAGCTCCCTGTTGCGCCCGCGCCGGGTCCAGGCGACCAGGGCCAGCGGCAGGATCAGGACGAGCGGGGTCGCCGCGTTCTGGCCGTCGAACGCGGTCAGCTGGACGATGAACGCCCCCACCATCAGCGCACCGAGTGCGACCGCCGCCACGGACTGCAGTACGGGAATCAACAGCGCCACTCCTCCGGCGAGTTCGAGCGCGCCGATGATGTACATCGCCCCGCTGCCCCAGCCGATCCGGTCGAAGGCCTCCACCGCCGACGGGTGTGCGATGAGCTTGGGGAGCGCGCTCGCGATGCCATAGAACAGGGCGAGCAGCACCTGCACGGAGCGGAGCGCGATGCGGGCCCACCGCGCGCGGCCGGTGGTCGAGCCGGCGGAGGCCGCGGACGTCGTCGCGGACGCCGTGGACGTCATCGCCGCCGTGGAGGTGACGGGAGCGGTGGTGTCGGACATGAGGGTCTCCTGGTGAAGCGGTACCGATTGCTTTCACCGAGACAGACCGGCCGCGGTCCGTGAACTCATCGCCATCCGCCGGCACAATGCCGACCCGGGGCCGCCACATCCCGTCGGGTGTCAGGCAGGCGTCCACCTCCAGTCCCGCCTCCGCCAGCGCCGACTCGACTGCTTCTTCGCCAGGGGCCGGGACAGCAACGTCCGCGTCCAGACCACGCCCGGGAACACATATCGTGCGCGCGCCAAGGATCCGGGCCAGTGTGTCGGCGGAGTCGCCCACCGCGGTGACCGTGGAACCGCGCTCCAGCAGGGGAGGGTCACCCGGCCCACGCCGCACGATCCGGGCCCGCTCGAACTGCAGCCGCCCCAACTGGTACAGCTCGCCAAGGAAGTGACGGACCAGCCAGCGCCGCAACTGGATCCCGGCCCTCCCGTGCCGCCGGCGGTGCGCCGCCATGTGGCGTCCCAGGTCGGCCGGGGTGCGCCGGGAGATCTCGGCCGGGATCCCGCGTTCCCGGTGGTGGGCGTGGGTGTGCGGGAGCGCGGCGAGGAAGACGTACACGGGGAAGGTGCCGGTGAGTGCGACCGGTGCCGAGGCGAACAGTTCACCGAGGTCGGGGGTGCGGCCCAGGTCCCCTGGATCCCGGAACAGTTCCTCGACACACGCCTCCAGCAGCCTCAGCGTGCCCGGGTCACCGGTCACTGTGCGCCGCAGTGCGACCAGTTCGT
Organism: Streptomyces sp. NPDC006314; assembly: GCF_040613075.1. Lineage (NCBI taxonomy): Bacteria > Bacillati > Actinomycetota > Actinomycetes > Kitasatosporales > Streptomycetaceae > Streptomyces > Streptomyces sp. NPDC006314. The sequence continues at coordinate 133,769 of NZ_JBEXRL010000009.1, forward strand.
TGATGTCCTCGTGCGGCACGGCCAGGTCGACGAGCAGTTCCGGCAGGTCGTCGGCGTCCGGCAGCACAGCGGATCCCCCTTCGACGAACGGCACGGCATCCGGCACCGCCGCGCGTCGCCGCCCAGCGTTGATGCGCCTCGTCCTCGAAGAGTACGTTGCAAGCAGGAGTGATGATCCGATGCGTACGGGCAGTGAACCGGCGACCGCGCGCAGTGCGCTGCGGGTGCGGTTCTGGCTGAGCATGTGGGGACTGGCCTGGGCGATCTTCGGGACGACGGCGTTCGCGCTCGCCGAGCGCCCCGGCTGGGCGGCCGCCTGCGGGGTGCTCTGGCTGGTGGTCACCGTCGACATGGCCATGATCCTCAGGCACATCCGGCAGGGCCCGCACTACCAGCCGGGCCGTGACGTGCCGCCCTACCGGCCGCCGGAGGGCGGACCGCCGTACCCGGGCCCGCCCAGGCACGGGCATCCATGACGGGGATGCGCATCGAGATCAGGGACGCATGGCAGGCTCGGACAAGGACGGCGTGACGACGCCCGGTCGAGGACGGCGTGACGACGCTCAGTCGTCGAAGTGAGCCGCCTTCACATACTGCGGGTTGGGGTCGAGCGCGGCCGCCAGCCGGAAGTGGCGCCTGGCCTGGTCCGGGCGGCCCTGGCGCTCATAGGTGCGGGCGAGCGCGAAGTGCGCGAACGCGTTGTCCGGCTCGCGTTCCAGCACGATGGTGAACTCGAGCTCGGCGGGACGTAGTTGCGCCGCCGCGAAGAAGGCACGCGCGCGGAGCAGACGGGCCGCGGTGTTCTCCGGGTACGCGGCGATGACTCCGTCCAGCAGCTTCACCGCGCCCCGCGGGTCCCGTGCGTTGAGCAAATGCTCGGCGGCACGGAAGTCGATGACATGCGTCTCCGGAGTACGTCCGGCGGAACCGCTGGTCTCGGGCACGGCACAGTCCTTCCCTCACTACGCCTCTTCAACGCCCGCAGACGCGCCTGTTATTCCGTGCCGCCGCCTTCCGGACGGCTGTCGCCGGGCTCCTCCCCACCTCTGCTCACCCGCCGCATCAGGTCGTCCCACACCTCGGCGACGCGTTCCCTCAGCGCGTCCAGCGGTACGTCGTTGTCGATCACGATGTCCGCGATGTCCCGGCGCTGCTCGCGCGTCGCCTGCGCGGCCATGCGGGCCCGTGCGTCCTCCTCGGTCATACCGCGCAGCCGGACCAGCCGGTCGAGCTGGGTCTCGGGGCTCGCGTCCACGACGACCACGACGTCGTAGAGCGGCGCGAGGCCGTTCTCGGTGAGGAGCGGGACGTCGTGGAGCACCACGGCGTCGTCGGCCGCGGCGGTCTCCAGCTCGCGGGAGCGGGCGCCCACCAAGGGGTGGACGATTGAGTTGAGGACGGCGAGCTTGTCGGGGTCGGCGAAGACGATCGAGCCGAGCCGGGGCCGGTCCAGGCTGCCGTCTTCACCGAGGACGTCCTCCCCGAAGGCCTCGACCACGGCCGCGAGGCCGGGAGTGCCGGGTGCCACGACCTCGCGCGCGATCCGGTCCGCGTCGATCAGCACGGCCCCGTGCTCCACGAGCAGCCGCGACACCTCGCTCTTGCCGGCGCCGATGCCACCGGTCAGGCCCACTTTCAACATGAGCGGAAGCTTAGCCCTGCGACTGACAGGGCTACCCCGGGCACCGGCACCGACACCCACACCGACACCGACAGGAACTCGCCCCGCCTCCGCACGGAGCGCGTCCCAGGCCGTCGCCTTCGCGGGATCCCTAACTGTCGCCTTCGCGCTCCGCCAGGAACCGCTCGAACTCCTGCCCGATCTCGTCAGCCGACGGAATCTCCACGGGCTCGGCGAGCATGCTGCCCCGGGTCTCGGCGCCCGCCGCGGCGTCGTACTGATGCTCGAGGCCCTGGACGAGTGCGGTCAGTTCCTCGTCGCCCTCCTGGATCTGCCGGTCGATCTCCGTCTGCGTGCGGTGCGCCTCCGTGCGCAGGGAGTGCGCGACGCCGGGGAGGACCAGTCCGGTGGCGGCCGTGATGGCCTCCAGAACGGTCAGGGCGGCGTCCGGGTACGGGGAACGCGCGATGTAGTGCGGGACGTGCGCGGCGACGCCCAGGACGTCGTGCCCGTTCTCCATGAGGCGGTACTCGACCAGCGATTCGGCACTGCCGGGTACCTGGGCCTCCTCGAAGGGGCTGCGGTGACCGGGGACCAGGTCGGTACGGTTGCCGTGCGGGGTCAGGCCCACAGGGCGGGTGTGCGGGACACCCATGGGGATGCCGTGGAAGTTCACGGAGAGGCGGACGCCCAGCCGCTCCACGATCTGGCGCACGGCGGCCGCGAACCGCTCCCACTCCACGTCCGGCTCGGGGCCGGACAGCAGCAGGAAGGGGGCGCCCGTGGCGTCCTGGACGAGGCGCACCTCGATGGCCGGGACCTCGTAGCCGTCCCAGCGGTCCCGCTTGAAGGTCAGCAAGGGCCTGCGGGCCCGGTAGTCGACGAGCCGGTCGTGGTCGAAACGGGCCACGACCTGGTGGGGCAGTGAGTCGAGCAGGCGGTCGACGATCTGGTCGCCGGTCTCACCCGCGTCGATGTATCCGTCGAAGTGGTAGAGCATGACAAGGCCGGCCGACTCCTGGGCTAGCGCCATGTCGACAACGGCGAGGCCCTTCGGCTCCCATGCGTACAAACCCTGCGGATCAAGCACTGTGACCGCTCCTCCTCGTGTTCCTCAGGAACAACGCGCCCTGGAGCGTGGGCATTCCCGCGTCCCGTCGCTGATCAGGCATCTCGCCCAGCGCACCTTGACGACCCGTCAGCCGGTCCGTGGTACACGAAGGGGGTGTTCACTGCGGCACCAACGTCCAGGTGATCCCCTGAGGGGCGCGGGGAACCACGCATCCAGGCGCAACGGGCCCGCGGAGCGGTGACCGGCCCGGCCCAGGGAACTCCGAAGGGCCGCACCCCGAAAGGTACGGCCCCTCAGCACTAACGGCTAAGCCTCAGCGGCAGCGTTCAGCTCTGGCCGCCGGCCAGCTTCTCACGCAGCGCGGCCAGCGCCTCGTCCGAGGCGAGCGCACCGGAGGTGTCCGCACCCTCGGAGGAGTACGAACCGCCACCGGACGCGGCCGGAGCGGCAGCCTCGCCACCCTCGGCGGCAGCGGCAGCGTCGGCCTCACGGGACTTGATGACCTGCTGCTGGTGCTGCTCGAAGCGGGACTGCGCCTCGGCGTACTGGCGCTCCCACTCCTCGCGCTGCTTCTCGTAGCCCTCGAGCCAGTCGTTGGTCTCGGGGTCGAAGCCCTCGGGGTAGATGTAGTTGCCCTGGTCGTCGTAGGACGCGGCCATGCCGTACAGGGTCGGGTCGAACTCGACCGAGGCCGGGTCGGCACCGAAGGACTCGTTGGCCTGCTTCAGCGAGAGGCTGATGCGACGACGCTCGAGGTCGATGTCGATGACCTTGACGAAGATCTCGTCGTTGACCTGGACGACCTGCTCCGGGATCTCCACGTGGCGCTCGGCCAGCTCGGAGATGTGGACCAGACCCTCGATGCCCTCGTCCACGCGGACGAACGCACCGAACGGAACCAGCTTCGTGACCTTACCGGGCACGACCTGGCCGATCTGGTGGGTGCGGGCGAACTGCTGCCACGGGTCTTCCTGGGTCGCCTTCAGCGACAGGGAGACACGCTCGCGGTCCATGTCGACGTCGAGAACCTCGACGGTGACCTCCTGGCCGACCTCGACAACCTCGGACGGGTGGTCGATGTGCTTCCAGGACAGCTCGGAGACGTGGACCAGACCGTCGACGCCACCCAGGTCCACGAAGGCACCGAAGTTGACGATCGAGGAGACGACGCCGGAGCGGACCTGACCCTTCTGGAGGGTCGTGAGGAACGTCTGGCGGACCTCGGACTGGGTCTGCTCCAGCCAGGCACGGCGGGACAGGACCACGTTGTTGCGGTTCTTGTCCAGCTCGATGATCTTGGCCTCGAGCTCCTTGCCCACGTAGGGCTGGAGGTCGCGGACACGGCGCATCTCGACCAGAGAGGCCGGAAGGAAGCCGCGGAGGCCGATGTCGAGGATGAGACCACCCTTGACGACCTCGATGACGGTACCGGTGACGATGCCGTCCTCTTCCTTGATCTTCTCGATGGTGCCCCAGGCACGCTCGTACTGGGCGCGCTTCTTCGAGAGGATCAGGCGGCCTTCCTTGTCCTCCTTCTGAAGGACGAGGGCCTCGATCTCGTCGCCGACGGCGACGACCTCGTTCGGGTCGACGTCGTGCTTGATCGAGAGCTCGCGGCTCGGGATGACACCTTCGGTCTTGTAACCGATGTCGAGCAGGACCTCGTCCCGGTCGACCTTCACGATGACGCCGTCGACGATGTCGCCGTCGTTGAAGTACTTGATCGTCTCGTCGATCGCGGCGAGGAATGCTTCCTCGTTACCGATGTCGTTGACCGCTACCTGCGGGGTGGTGGCGGTGGTCTCGGTGCTGCTCGTCATGTGGGAAAGGGCTCCGGTACGGACATTGAAGTCGTAGGTACTGCTTACGCCGGGAGCCCGTTTCGCTCTGCAGAAGCCGGACAGCCAAGGAAGCGCCACACAAAACCACTGGTGGCGCCTCGACAACCGAGGGGACATACAACAGATGCGAGCGCAGCCTGCTACGTCTGAGGTGCGCAGGCCCGCAGCGCAACTTGTAGCATACGGGGGCAGCCGGACAGGGTCAATGCGCGAAGGCGCACACCCGGGGCGGTTCGCCGTATTTCCGGCAGAAGAAAACGTCCCAGGAGGCCACGCGGGCCTGGGGATCGCTTCCGTGACCACCCCCGGCGGGTTGGACGGAAGGTTACGACGAGGGAGCCGATCATCCAAGAGGCGGAAACGTACGAGTCCGAAGGACCCGGCGAGTTCGAACCGGAAGCCACCCGGCGTGACGCCGACGCCACCGAGAGCACGCGGGCGAACCGGGGCTGGTGGGACCGCAACGCGGACGAGTATCAGACCGAGCACGGCACGTTCCTCGGTGATGACCGCTTCGTGTGGGGTCCGGAGGGCCTGGACGAGGTGGAGGCCGAGCTGCTGGGCCCGCCCGGGGACCTGAAGGGCAAGGACGTGCTGGAGATCGGCGCGGGTGCGGCACAGTGCTCACGCTGGCTGGCCGCCCAGGGAGCCCACCCGGTGGCCCTGGACCTCTCGCACCGCCAGTTGCAGCACTCGCTGCGCATCGGCGGATCGTTTCCCCTTGTCTGTGCCGACGCCGGCGCGCTCCCCTTCAGGGACGGCTCCTTCGACCTGGCGTGCTCCGCGTACGGGGCGCTGCCGTTCGTGGCCGACCCGCGGCTGGTGCTGCGCGAGGTGCGCCGGGTGCTGCGGCCGGGCGGCCGGTTCGTCTTCTCGGTGACGCATCCGATCCGCTGGGCCTTCCCGGACGAGCCGGGCCCGGAGGGCCTGTCGGTGTCCTCCTCCTACTTCGACCGCACGCCCTACGTCGAGCAGGACGAGCAGGGCCGAGCGGTCTACGTGGAGCACCACAGGACGGTCGGCGACCGGGTCCGGGACATCGCGGCCTCGGGCTTCCGGCTGGTGGACCTGGTGGAGCCGGAGTGGCCGTCCTGGAACACCTCGGAGTGGGGCGGCTGGTCTCCCCTGCGCGGCACCCTGATCCCGGGGACGGCGATCTTCGTGTGCGAGCGGGACTGAAACGTTACGCAGGCGCACGCGCACGCGCGTGTGCCGGGCGTTTTCGTCGTCGTACGACACTAGGGGCGTGATCCGTTACGACGCCCTGGACGCGCTGCCCGTGCGCTCCGCCCTGCCCGCCCTGACCGACGCGCTGGAGGGAGACGGCACGGCCGTCCTCGTGGCCCCGCCCGGCACCGGCAAGACGACGCTGGTGCCGCTCGTGCTGGCCGGGCTCGTCGGAGGCGGGCCCGCGCGGCGGGTCGTGGTGGCCGAGCCGCGGCGGATCGCGGCGCGGGCGGCGGCCCGGCGGATGGCATGGCTGCTGGGTGAGAAGCCCGGTGAGAGTGTGGGCTTCACGGTGCGCGGCGAGCGTGCCGTGGGACGGCACACGCGCGTGGAGGTCGTGACGACCGGTGTGCTGCTGCAGCGGCTCCAGCGGGACCAGGAGCTGGCCGGTGTCGATGTCGTCGTCCTCGACGAATGCCACGAGCGGCATCTGGACGCCGACACGGTGGCCGCGTTCCTGTGGGACGTACGGCAGGCCCTGCGTCCCGAGCTGCGGCTGGTGGCCGCGTCGGCGACCACGGACGCGGAGGGGTGGGCGCGGCTGCTGGGCGGGGCGCCGGTGGTCGAGGCAGCGGGTGTCACGCATCCCGTGGAGGTGGTGTGGGTTCCTCCGGCGCGCCCGGTACGTCCGCCGCACGGGATGCGCGTCGACCCCGCGTTGCTGGGGCATGTGGCGTCGGTGGTGCGCCGGGCGCTGGCCGAGCGGGAGGGGGACGTGCTGTGCTTCCTGCCCGGGGTGGGGGAGATCGCTCGCGTGGGCGGTCAGCTCGGGGGACTCGGTGATGTCGACGTCCTCCAGGTGCACGGGCGGGCGCCGGCCGCCGTGCAGGACGCGGTGCTGGCGCCCGGGGCTCGGCGCCGGGTGGTGCTGGCCACGTCCGTGGCGCAGTCGTCGCTGACGGTACCCGGGGTGCGGGTGGTGGTGGACTCGGGGCTCGCGCGAGAGCTTCGGGTGGATCACGCGCGCGGGCTGAGCGGCCTCACGACCGTACGGGCGTCGCGGGCGGCCGGGCGGCAGCGGGCGGGGCGGGCCGGGCGTGAGGCGCCCGGGGTGGTGTACCGGTGCTGGTCAGAGGCCGAGGATGTCCGTCTTCCGGCGTTTCCGGCGCCGGAGATCAAGGTGGCCGACCTGACCGCGTTCGCCCTTCAGGCCGCCTGCTGGGGCGACCCGGACGCCTCGGGGCTGGCGTTGCTCGATCCGCCGCCGGCCGGGGCGATGGCGGCGGCGCGCGACGTCCTGTCCGCCGTGGGAGCGGTGGACTCCGCCGGGCGGGCGACGGAGGTCGGTGTGCGGCTGGCTCGGCTGGGCGTACATCCTCGGCTGGGGCGGGCTCTGCTGGACACGGCCGGTGCCGGGGCCCCGGTTGTCGCGCTGCTCTCCGAAGAGGTGCCGCGGGAGTACGGGGATGATCTCGCCGGCGCTCTGCGGCGTGCGCGGCGTGGTGGTGACGCCTACGCGGGGCGGTGGGCTGCCGAAGTGCGGCGGCTGCGGGCCGTCTCTTCGGAGTCTTCCCACCCACCGGCCCGTCACCGTCCGGCCGGAGTGGCCGTCGAGGCCGGACCGGGCACCGGAGACGACGGGCTCGCCGGCCTTGTCGCCGCCCTCGCCTTTCCGGAGCGGGTCGCCCGGCTGGACGGCGGGTCGTACCTCATGGCGTCGGGGACCCGGGTCGAGGTGGAGGACGGGTCGGCGCTGCGGGGGGTGCCCTGGATCGTCGCCGCCGTTGCCGACCGGCCCGCGGGGAAGGGGCACGCGCGCGTGCGGCTCGGGGCCGCCGTGCCGGAGGACGTGGCGCGCGCCGCGGCCGGGGCACTCCTGGAGGAGCGGGACGAGGTGCACTGGGCCGAGGGGGAGGTGGTGGCCCGGCACGTGGCACGGCTGGGGGCGATCGAGCTGGCCGTACGGCCTCTGAAGGACGCCGACCCGGCCCTCGTGCGCGCGGCCCTGCTCGAAGGACTGCGGCGGGAAGGGTTCGGGCTGCTGCGCTGGTCGCCGGAGGCGGAAGGGCTGCGGCAGCGGCTGGCGTTCCTGCGTGCGCACCTCGGGGAGCCGTGGCCGGACGTGTCGGACGACGCGCTCCACGCGCGCGTGGACGAGTGGCTGGAGCCGGAACTGAGCAGGGCCCGGCGGCGGGCGGATCTCGCCCGGACCGACGCCGGTCAGGCACTCGCGCGGCTGCTGCCCTGGGCGAGCGGGGAGGCCGCACGGCTGGACGAGCTGGCGCCCGAGCGGATCACCGTACCGAGTGGGTCCAGAATCCGGATCGACTACGGGGAGCCCGACCGGCCGGTGCTCGCCGTCAAGCTGCAGGAGATGTTCGGGCTGCGGGAGACGCCGGAGGTGGCGGGGGTGCCGCTGCTCGTGCACCTGCTCTCCCCCGCCGGGCGGCCCACCGCCGTCACGGCCGACCTCGCCTCCTTCTGGGCGGACGGCTACCAGGGCGTGCGGGCGGAGCTGCGCGGGCGCTACCCGAAGCATCCGTGGCCCGATGACCCGGCGGCCGCCGAGCCCACGCGGCACACCAACGCGCGGCTCAGGCGCTGACCGGTTCGGGCTCCTCCGTCTGCGTGGGTGCGGGGCCCCGGGGGCGGCGGGCGCGGGCCTCCAGGTGGAGGGAGAGCGCGAGGAGCAGGAGGCCCAGGGCCAGGGAGCCCCTGGGCACGTAAGCGGTGAGCATCAGGAGCAGGGTGCGGTTGCGCTTGACGAGGGCGACCGTGTGCTCGATGTAGTCCTCGCGCATCTTCACGTGCCCGGCGAAGGCGGTGACCTTGGCGCGGCCGCCGAGCAGGGAGCCGCCGCGCAGTTCCTCCTGGTGGATCTCCTCGCCGTAGACGGGCGCTCCGGTGACCGGCTCGACCCGGAATCGACGGACCGTGGTGTACCAGCGGGTGGTGCCCGTCCTGGCGACCGACTCCGGCGTGATGCCCTGTACGGGCATGACCTTGGGGAAGGGGACCTTGGTCCAGGGGATGGTCTGTTCGAAGGAGTAGACCTTCAGGCCACGGAAGGTCTCGGTGCCCTTGTAGTGGATGGGGTTGGTGGTGCGGGTCTGCGCGTCGAAGTACTCGTAGTCCCGTTTCTGGGCCAGGAAGGGCCACTTGAACTCGATGCCGTCCCGCTTGACCGGGTCGCCGTCGACCGCCTCGCCGGTCGCGTGGACGGGATCCTGGCTGTGGGCGTCGAAGATGTAGCGCTCGGGGATGCGGGAGACCATCTTGCCGTCGGGTCCCTGGACGTAGGACAGGCCGTCCCAGACGACGACCGGCCGGCCTGCCGTCCGCCCGATTCTCTTCGCGGCCTCCACGTCCCCCCTGAGGGTCTGCACGATGGTGACCTTGGAGACCCTCTTCGCGCGCATGGTGCCGTAGTCGAGGAGGATGGCGCCCTTGGCCTCCAGGACCATGTCCTGGTACTGGTTCGCGGGGATCCTGGCCAGGCGCGGGAAGGCGTACCAGCGCAGCAGCGGGGACAGCGCCGCGCAGAACACGGCACAGGCGAGCAGGAACAGGCTTGCCTTGCGGCGCATTCCGGCCTCCCTCCCGGACGGGCGCGGCTACGGGTGCGAGGGCACCGTCGTCAGCAGCGGCTTGGGGGACGTTCGGCCCGACGGCGAGCCCGTCGCGCTGATGGTGAGGATGAGGGCGAACGCGAGGGCGAGACCGGTCGCGGCGGCGATCAGGGCGCGCATGCGGGGCCTCCCGGCGGACGGTCGGGGTGTCCAGACTGGTTCCTGATGGATCGTCAGGTCCGGCACCGTAGCAACGGGCGGGTGAGATGAGAACAGCGGTGCACGCACGAACGAGGGCGCCCTCCCCGCCGGAGCCGAGAGGGCGCCCTGTCGCCGTGTATGGCTTCAGGAAGAGCGTGCGCGGCCTCAGGAGGAGGCGGACGGGCTCGGGGTCGGGCTCTCCGGGGACTCCGCGGCGGCTGCCACCTTCAGCTCCACGGTGAGCGTCGCGCCGCCGGTGGTGGTGATACGGAGCAGGAAGGTGCCGGGGGTGTCGTCCGCGTACAGCTTCGGCAGCGTGAGCAGGCCCCTGTCGTCCGTCCGGAGGCCGGTGAGGGTGCGCAGGGGCTTGCCGTCGGCGTCCTTGAAGTAGGGGCCCTTGTCGTTCTCGGTGGCGTCGGTCGCGGACTTGATGAGGGTGGCGGTGGCCAGGACCTTGTCCGCGACGGCACCCTTGTACGTCGCCTTCAGCTGGACCTGGTCGGCGAACTCGCCGGCCGGGGTGCAGGTCAGCGGGGTCTCGCTGGTACGGGCCAGGGTGTCGGCGGCGCGCGCGGTGACGGTGGCCGTGTAGTCGACGCCCTTCACCGAGCGGCCCACGACGGCCGCGGCGACCTTGAAGTCGCCGGTTTCCTCGCCCGCCTGGAGCGCCGGTGCGAGAGCGACGCCCTTGGCGTCCGTGGCGACGGTGGCCACGGTCTCGCCGCCGGTGAAGGTGGCGTCGGTGTCCCCGGTGATGCTGAACCTGATCCTGACCTTGCCGACGGACTTGCCGGCCTTGGTCTCGGCGCGGGTGCTGATCCGCTCGGTGAAGGTGTCGCCGGCCATGGCGGTGAGCTTCACCGTGCCCGCGTCCTCCAGGTGGTCCACCGTGTCGGTGGGGGTCTGCGGGGGCGTCGGCGGGACGGGCGGCTTCGGTGGGGTCGGACGGGGGCTCTCGTTGCCGCCGCCGGGCTCTTGGGGCTTCGGGGCCGGCTTGGCCGTCGGCGGGCCGGAGGGCTTCGGGGACCGGCTGGGCGGGGTGCCGTGGCCGCTGTGGCCGCCGTCGCCGCTGTGAGCGCCCTCGTCGCTGCGGTGGGACGGCACGGAGCCGGTGCCGTCGGGCACGGAGTGGGTGCCCTTGCGGTAGTACTCCAGCCAGTTGAGGACCAGGTTCAGGTAGTCCTGCGATTTGTTGTAGCTGAGGATCGCGCTGTGCAGGTGGGCCTCGCGCGAGAGGTCCCAGCCGTTGCGGCACAGGTAGTGGCCGGCGGCGAGGGCGGCGTCGTAGACGTTGTTGGGGTCCTTCGCGCCGTCGCCGTTGCCGTCCCGCCCCGCCCAGGCCCAGGTGGACGGGATGAACTGCATGGGGCCGACGGCCTGGTCGTACTGGCTGTTGCCGTCGTACGCGCCGTGGTCGGTGTCCGGGATGAGAGCGAAGCCGTTGCCGTCGAGCTGCGGGCCGAGGATCCGGCCCACCGTGGTGCCGTTGGCGTCGACCCGGCCGCCGCGGGCCTGGCCCGACTCGACCTTGCCGATCGCGGCGAGCAGCTGCCAGGGCAGATTGCAGCCCGGCTTGGAGGAACGCAGTTCGGCCTCGGCCTTCTTGTAGGCGTCGAGGACCGTCGCGGGGATACCGGCCTCGGCATCGCCCCGGGAGACGGGGGTGCCGATGCTCGACGAGGGGCTGGGGTTGGGGCTTTTCAGCGGCGGCAGGTCCGTGTAGTAGGGCGAGTTGCCGGTGGCGTCGCCGTCGGAGGCCGTATCGGGTACCGGCGTGGAGGCGCCGGCCGCTGACTGTCTGCCGTGGTCCTCGCCGGTCACTCCGGGGGCCTGGGACGCGGACAGAGCCGCGACCGCTGCCGCGGCAACGGCGGTGGTCGCCGCTCCCTTGCGCAGCCTCCTGCCGAAATGCGCCGCCATAGAGTGAAACCCTCCCCTGGACGCCGCTGCGTCCGTCTCCGTCTGTCTGCCTCGCTCTTGTGTGACGGTCGACCCGGTGCTGTGGTTGCCCCTGTTCCGCGTTTCCATGTGTGCGACGTGCGTTCGGCCGTGCGCACGGCAATGCAGGTGACCATACGACAACTTGCTTCGGGTGGGCACTGTACGCGCCCGGTTTTCACCGGTTGGCCGACTATCGTCGCCGTGCGGCTCCCGGACAGCGGTCCCGCATACTGGACGGGCCCGAGATCACCGGTCCCGGTGTCGCGGCCGACGACCGTACGAGGGGGCCCTGTTGCCGTTCACGCTCAGTCATGCGGCGGCCGTGCTGCCCGCGATCCGCCGGGACGGGACCGGCCGTGGCCGGCTGGTCCCGGCGGTGCTCGTCGCGGGTTCCTTCGCGCCCGACCTGACCTTTTACGCGGCGAGTCTCCTGCCGGGCGCCATGGAGTTCGGCGCGGTCACCCACTCGTTCGCCGGAGTCGCCACGGTGGACGTGCTCATCAGCTGGGCGATGACGGGGCTGTGGCTGCTCGTCCGGGAGCCGTTGGTCGCGCTGCTGCCACGGGCCCGGCAGAGACGGCCGGCCGGTCTGCTGCGCTGCGGTACGCCACGCGCGCCTCTGCGGGCCGTTTCGATGGTGTGGTGGTACGTCTCCGCGGTGCTGGGCGCGCTGACCCACGTGGTGTGGGACGCGTTCACGCACCACGACCGGTGGGGGACGCGGCTGATTCCGGCCATCGGGCGGGACCGCCCGGCGGGGATGCCGGTGTACTCGTGGCTGCAGTACGGCTCGTCCGTGCTGGGAGCCGTGGTGATCGCGGCCGTCCTGGTACGAGCGCTGCGGCTCACGCCCGGTGAGGAGCCGGTGGGGGTGCCGGTGCTGTCCGTGCGGGACCGGTGCTGGGGGCTGGCGGTGATCGGCGGCTGTGCGCTGGCCGGGGGGGTGCAGCGGGCGGCGCGGTGGTGGGAGCACCAGGGTGCGCCGGCGCGGCCGTGGGAACTGGTGCCCACCCTGTGCTTCGGGGTGGGCACCGGGGTGGTCCTGGGGTTGCTGCTGTACGCCGTCGGGGTCAGGGTGCGGCGTCCGGGCCCGGTGGACGGCCCTCAGGCCGCCGGGGGTCCCCGTGGAGCGGTCGGTGCGGGCCGGGGGCGGCCGGTCTCTCGGTGAGGGACGCGACGAAGACCGTGAGCGTGTGGCGGGGGCGTCGCGATCTCGGGATGAGGGTGAGCGCGAGGGCGAAATAGCCGCGGGCCACGTCGGCCCATGCGCGCCAGTCCGGAGCGTGGTCCGCGCGGGCGGTCAGGCCGGCGAGTCTGTGCCGGAGGCGGGTGGCGGCCCTGCGTACGGTCATGGCCACGTCGGCCGGGATGCGGGCGGTGCTTGCGTCGGCCGCGAGGGCCGGGACCGGCGAGGCGGGCATGGCCTGCGCCGAGGCGGTGTCCGCCCAGGCCCGGGGGGCTGCCTCGGGCGTCCGGCGGTGAAGCATGCGTATACCCATGCCCGCAGTCTTGCGGTCGCGGGGGGTGGGGGGCGTTCTGGCGGGGGCCACGTGAGTGACGCTCCCTCCGGGGATTCGGCCAGCTTTGCTACGCGGGGGCCGGTTCGTTGCGCTGGTGGGGCGGGGTGTGGGGGCCCGGGGGTGTGGTGACTTCGGCATCACTCGGGATCCGTGGTGGGCGCGCCGAGGGGTGCGGTGGTTTCGGCACCTCCGGGATGCGATGCGGCATTGGAGCGCCGTTGCCGCGGGGAAGGGCCCGCCGGCGTGGGTGAGGGGGCGGGGCGCTGCACCCAGCGCGCGTACGTCGCCCCCTCCGCCCCAGCACCGCAGGCTCCGTCACCCCGGCCCCCCGGCACCGCGGATCAACGTCCCTTCCGCCGGGGCACCACAGCACCACAAGCCCCACGCCCCTCCGCCCGAGCACCGCGGCACCGCGGGCTAATGCGCTGCCGATTCCCAGTCCGGGCCCACGCCCACCGAGACGTCCAGGGGGGCACGGAGCCGGACGGCGTTCGCCATTTCGCGGCGGACGATCTCCTCCGCGGCCGCCCGCTCGCCGGGCGCGATCTCCAGGACGATTTCGTCATGGACCTGCAGGAGCATGCGGGACTTGAGGTCCGCCTCCCGCAGCGCGTTGTCCACCTTGAGCATGGCGATCTTGACGATGTCCGCCGCCGTGCCCTGGATGGGCGCGTTGAGGGCCATGCGCTCGGCCGCCTCGCGACGCTGGCGGTTGTCGCTGTTGAGGTCGGGGAGGTAGCGGCGGCGCCCGAAGAGGGTCGCCGTGTAACCCGTCGCCCGTGCCTCGTCGACCGCTCGGCGCAGGTAGTCCCGGACACCGCCGAAGCGCTCGAAGTACGCGTCCATCAGGGCGCGTGCCTCGGCCGCTTCGACGTTCAGCTGCTGGGAGAGGCCGAACGCCGACAGACCGTACGCCAGGCCGTACGACATGGCCTTGATCTTGCGGCGCATCTCGGCGTCGACCGCGGCGGGCTCGACGCCGAACACCTGGGAGGCGGCCGTGGTGTGCAGATCCTCGCCGGAGGTGAACGCCTGGATCAGGCCCTCGTCCTCGGAGAGGTGGGCCATCACGCGCAGCTCGATCTGGCTGTAGTCGGCGGTCATCAGGGACTCGAAACCCTCGCCGACGACGAAGCCGCGGCGGATCGCCCGGCCCTCGTCCGTACGGACCGGGATGTTCTGCAGGTTCGGGTCCGTGGAGGAGAGGCGGCCGGTCGCGGCCACCGTCTGGTTGAAGGTGGTGTGGATACGGCCGTCGCCCGCGATGGTCTTGATCAGGCCCTCGACGGTGACGCGCAGCTTCGCCTGCTCACGGTGCCGCAGCATGATCACCGGCAGTTCGTTGTCGGTCTGGGTGGCGAGCCACGCCAGGGCGTCGGCGTCGGTGGTGTAGCCGGTCTTGGTCTTCTTGGTCTTGGGCAGCGCCAGCTCGCCGAAGAGGACTTCCTGGAGTTGCTTGGGCGAGCCCAGGTTGAACTCGTGGCCGGCGGCGGCGTGGGCCTCCTTCACCGCCTGCTGCACGGCGCCCGCGAACATCTGCTCCATCGTTTCGAGGTGCGCGCGGTCGGCAGCGATGCCGTGGCGCTCCATGCGGGCGAGCAGGGCGGAGGTGGGCAGTTCCATGTCCCGGAGCAGGTCGGCCGCGCCGACCTCCTGGAGGCGGCCCTCGAAGGCCTCACCCAGGTCGAGGACGGCGCGGGCCTGGATCATCAGGGCCTCCGCCTCGGCACCGTCGTCCGTACCGAAGGCCAGCTGGCCGTCGGCCGCGGCGGCGGGGGCCAGCTCGCGGTGCAGGTACTCCAGGGACAGCGCGTCCAGGTCGAACGAACGGCGGCCCGGCTTGACCAGGTAGGCGGCGAGCGCGGTGTCCATACGCACGCCCTCGACGCTCCAGCCGTGCTCGGCGAAGACGCGCATGGCGCCCTTGGCGTTGTGGAACACCTTGGGGCGGCCGGCGTCGGCCAGCCAGGCCGTGAACGCGTTCTCGTCGGCCTCGTCCAGCTCGGCGGGGTCGAACCAGGCGGCCGCTCCCCCGGCCGCGGCGAGGGCCACCTCGGCGACCGAGCCGGCGCCCAGCGCCCAGGTGCCGACGGTGGCGACGCCCAGGATCTCGGCGCCGTGCTCGGCCAGCCAGGGGGCCAGCCCGCCGGTGCGCAGGATCGTGCCGTCGAGTTCCACACCGTCGGTGACGACCGGGGTGGTCTCGGCCTCCTCCGTGCCGGGGTCGACGGCGAAGAGGCGCTCGCGCAGAGACGGGTTGCGGATCTCCAGGGTGTCCAGGATCATCGCGACGGCCTTGCGGTCGTACGGGGCCCGCTCCAGGTCGGTGACCGTCTTCGGCAGCTCGACCTCGCGCTCCAGCTCGGTGAGGACGCGGTTGAGCTTGACCGACTCCAGGTGGTCGCGCAGGTTCTGCCCGGCCTTGCCCTTGACCTCGTCGACGCGCTCGACCAGCTGCGCGAACGAGCCGAACTGGTTGATCCACTTCGCGGCGGTCTTCTCGCCGACGCCGGGGATGCCGGGGAGGTTGTCGGACGGGTCGCCGCGCAGGGCCGCGAAGTCCGGGTACTGCGCGGGCGTCAGTCCGTACTTCTCGAAAACCTTCTCCGGGGTGAACCGGGTCAGCTCCGAGACGCCCTTCGTCGGGTAGAGCACGGTGGTGTTCTCGGTGACCAGCTGGAAGGAGTCGCGGTCGCCGGTGACGATCAGCACCTCGAAGCCCTCGGCCTCGGCCTGGGTGGCGAGCGTGGCGATGACGTCGTCCGCCTCGAAGCCGTCCACGGCGAAGCGCTGCGCGTGCATCGCGTCGAGCAGCTCGCCGATCAGCTCGACCTGGCCCTTGAACTCGTCCGGGGTCTTGGAGCGGTTCGCCTTGTACTCCGTGAACTGCTCGGAGCGCCAGGTCTTGCGCGAGACGTCGAAGGCCACCGCGAAGTGCGTGGGCGCCTCGTCACGCAGGGTGTTGGCCAGCATCGACGCGAAGCCGTAGATCGCGTTCGTCGGCTGGCCGGTCGCGGTCGTGAAGTTCTCCGCGGGCAGCGCGAAGAACGCGCGGTAGGCCAGCGAGTGCCCGTCCATGAGCATCAGCCGGGGACGGCCGCCGCCGGGGGTCTT
Source organism: Streptomyces sp. NPDC006314 (assembly GCF_040613075.1). NCBI lineage: Bacteria > Bacillati > Actinomycetota > Actinomycetes > Kitasatosporales > Streptomycetaceae > Streptomyces > Streptomyces sp. NPDC006314. Next base: position 149,815 of record NZ_JBEXRL010000009.1, read on the forward strand.
GTCGGTCTGCTTCGATGCTGTTTCTGCCACGTCCCCGATCCTGCCACGCCGCACTGACAGTCCGGGCCGGGCGGTCTCTCCGGAGGCGGAGGCCGACCTTCGGTCACTCAACGTGGCCGGACGGCCGGGAGGCTCGCGCGCACCCCTTGCTCCCGCTCCCGGTCCGCCCACCCGGAACCGTTCTCGGTGGCCCGTGGGAGGATCGTCGGCGTACTTCTCACACGCAGTCGAAGGGGAGCGTGCGATGGCGACGAAGCCGCCCAAGGGCGATCCGGTTCAGGACGCACCGCAGGTCGCGGAGCCCAAGCACGCGGCCGCGGGACTGCCGGCGATCGGGCACACCCTGCGTGTCGCCCAGCAGCAGATGGGCGTCAAGCGCACGGCGCTGACCCTGCTGCGCGTCAACCAGAAGGACGGCTTCGACTGCCCGGGCTGTGCCTGGCCCGAGCCGGACCACCGGCACAGGGCGGAGTTCTGCGAGAACGGCGCGAAGGCGGTGGCCGAGGAGGCCACGCTGCGCCGGGTCACGCCCGAGTTCTTCGCCGCGCACTCCGTCGCGGACCTGGCCACCCGGAGCGGTTACTGGCTGGGCCAGCAGGGGCGGCTCACCCACCCCATGTATCTCCCCGAGGGGGGAGAGCACTACGAGCCGGTCGGCTGGGAGCGGGCCTTCGACATCATCGCCGAGGAGATCGCCGCCCTCGGCTCCCCCGATGAGGCCGTGTTCTACACCTCGGGCCGTACCAGCAACGAGGCGGCGTTCCTGTACCAGCTCTTCGCGCGCGAGCTGGGCACGAACAACCTGCCGGACTGCTCGAACATGTGCCACGAGTCGTCGGGGTCGGCACTGTCCGAGACCATCGGCATCGGGAAGGGCAGCGTCCTGCTGGAGGACCTGTACCGGGCCGACCTGATCATCGTCGCCGGGCAGAACCCGGGGACGAACCATCCGCGCATGCTGTCCGCGCTGGAGAAGGCCAAGGCGAACGGCGCGCGGATCATCAGCGTCAACCCGCTGCCCGAGGCGGGCCTGGAGCGCTTCAAGAACCCGCAGACCGCGAAGGGCATGCTCAAGGGCGCCTCCCTCACCGATCTGTTCCTGCAGATCCGCATCGGCGGCGACCAGGCACTCTTCCGGCTCCTCAACAGGCTGATCCTGGAGACGGACGGCGCGGTCGACGAGGAGTTCGTACGCGAACACACCCATGGTTTCGAGGAGTTCGCCACGGCCGCGCGTGCCGCGGACTGGGCCGGAACGCTGACGGCGACCGGTCTCCGCCAGGAGGAGATCGAGGAAGCCCTGCGGATGGTGCTCGCCTCGAAGCGGACCATCGTCTGCTGGGCCATGGGGCTCACCCAGCACAAGCACGCGGTGCCGACCATCCGCGAGGTGGTCAACTTCCTGCTGCTGCGCGGCAACATCGGCCGTCCGGGCGCGGGTGTGTGCCCGGTGCGCGGCCATTCCAATGTGCAGGGCGACCGCACGATGGGCATCTTCGAGCGGCCCGCGCCGGCCTTCCTGGACGCGCTGGAGAAGGAGTTCGGGTTCGCGCCGCCGCGCGAGCACGGCTTCGACGTCGTACGGGCCATCCGCGCGCTGCGCGACGGCGAGGCGAAGGTGTTCTTCGCGATGGGCGGCAACTTCGTCTCGGCCTCCCCCGACACCGAGGTGACCGAGGCGGCGATGCGGCGCGCGCGGCTGACCGTTCATGTGTCGACCAAGCTCAACCGCTCGCACGTGGTCACGGGCGCGCGGGCGCTGATCCTGCCCACGCTGGGGCGGACGGAGCGCGATCCGCAGAGCAGCGGTGAGCAGTTCGTGACGGTCGAGGACTCCATGGGCATGGTGCACGCCTCGCGTGGGCGGCTCGCGCCGGCGAGCCCCCGGCTCAAGTCCGAGCCGGCCATCATCTGCGGCCTCGCGCGCCGGGTGCTCGGCGAGAACAGCGTCGTGCCCTGGGAGGAGTTCGAGAAGGACTACGCGACGATCCGTGACCGCATCGCGCGTGTGATCCCCGGTTTCGAGGACTTCAACGCGCGCGTGGCCCGGCCCGGTGGCTTCACGCTGCCACACGCCCCGCGCGACGAGCGCCGTTTCCCGACCGCCACGGGCAAGGCGAACTTCACGGCGGCGCCGGTGGAGTACCCCGAGCTGCCCGAGGGCCGGTTGCTGCTGCAGACGCTGCGCTCGCACGATCAGTACAACACCACGATCTACGGGCTCGACGACCGGTACAGGGGCATCACGGGAGGGCGCCGGGTGGTGCTCGTGAACCCCGATGACGCGCGCAGGCTCGGGGTCGCCGAGGGGTCGTACGTGGATCTGGTGAGCGAGTGGAAGGACGGGGTGGAGCGGCGGGCGCCCGGTTTCCGGGTGGTGCTCTATCCGACGGCCCGGGGCTGTGCGGCGGCGTACTACCCCGAGACGAACGTGCTCGTTCCGCTGGACGCCACCGCCGACATCAGTAACACCCCGGCCAGCAAGTCCGTCGTCGTACGTCTCGAGGACCACGTCGAGCATCTCGCCGAGGGCAGCGCCGAGGACCGGGCGGAGAGCCGTCTGGAACAATCGGCGGCCGACTGAGCGTTTGCTCAGCCAAGTGACAGGCGTACCACGAACGGAGCCGGGCCGATGGGCGAGCAGCAGCGAGTGAAGTTCCCGCAGGAGATCATCGACGAGTACGCGGCGCTCGGTGTCGATCTGCCCGCCCTGTTCTCGGCCGGCCACCTCGGCACGCGGATGGGTGTGCAGATCCTTGAGGCCTCGCCGGAGAAGGTCGTCGCGACCATGCCGGTGGAGGGCAACACCCAGCCGTACGGCCTGCTGCACGGTGGCGCGTCCGCGGTGCTGGCGGAGACCCTGGGCTCGGTCGGCTCCATGCTGCACGGCGGCAGCTCGAAGATCGCGGTCGGCGTGGACCTGAACTGCACCCACCACCGCGGGGTCCGCTCGGGCCTGGTGACCGGCGTGGCCACGCCCGTGCACCGGGGCCGGTCGACGGCGACGTACGAGATCGTGATCAGCGACGAGGAGGGCCGCCGGGTGTGCACCGCCCGGCTGACCTGCCTGCTGCGGGACGTGAATCCGGGCGACGAGGCGCACGCTCGGAGCACCGGCGCCTGACAGTGGCCCGGCGGGGCCGTCGAGCCCCGCCGGGCATCGCCGTGTGACACGGACCCGAAGCCGCGCCGATGGACCGCCGGCACCGGCGAGTTGATGATCCGTCACGCCCGCTCGGCGTACGGCACCGGGCGGCAGACCCCGGGCTCCACGGCGCCGCGCGTCGCCTTCCAGGCAAAGCGCCCCTCTCCCGAGATCGCCGCAAGCCTCCCTCCCAAGATCACTACAGGCCTGCCCACGGCGAAATACGAAAAGCGCCGAAGCCGCCGAACCTCTTTTCCACGGTGTAACTCAGCGTAATGAACGCCCACTGCACATTCACGGTTTCCCCCTTGGCCCGCACGGCGCACAGCGTCGTTCGGCACCCCCGGAAGTCGCCCGCAGCAACGGATTTGTGTCATTACCAAAACCCCGGAGACGCCTGAACGGATCACCGGGAGTCCTGCGGGTTCTCACAATGTGGACGGTGCGAATCGGCCTGAATTCCTGTTTTCCCCCCACGCTGTACCGCTCTGCATTACCTCGTGTCATAACAAGAGCGTCACAGCCTTGGCCAAGCTCTCCTCCACGTTCCCCACACACGCCTAGAGTCACGGCCAGTCACCGCTCCATCGGGAGTTCGGTACCGGCGCGGCATCCGTCGTTCCCCGAGGGGGAGCGGCCGTGCCCGCGGAAAGGATCGATTGTGCGACAGCGTTCTCTGGTGATTCTTACCTCCGTGCTGACCACCGGAGCTCTGACTCTCACCGCCTGCGGCTCCCGCGACGACAACAGCAAGGGCGGCGACAGCGGCAACGTGACGGTCACGATCGGCGTCGACGCCCCGCTGACCGGCCAGAACTCCGCCACGGGTCTCGGCATCCAGTACGGCGCGCAGATCGCCGTCGACGACGCCAACAAGAACAAGACCGTCCCGGGCGTCACCTTCAAGATCAAGGCACTGGACGACAAGGCGATTCCCGCCACCGGCCAGCAGAACGCCTCCCAGTTCGTCGGCGAGAAGGACGTCCTCGGCGTCGTCGGCCCGCTCAACTCCGGCGTGGCCACGCAGATGCAGCAGACCCTCGCCTCGGCGAACCTGGTGGAGATCTCGCCCTCCAACACCGCGCCCGAGCTGACCCAGGGCAAGAACTGGCAGACCAAGCCGGCTCGCCCGTTCAAGACGTACTTCCGTACCGCGACCACCGACGCCCTCCAGGGCGCCTTCGCCGCCGACTACGCGTACAACGGCCTCAAGAAGAAGAAGGCCTTCGTCGTCGACGACAAGCAGACCTACGGCGCGGGCCTCTCCAAGATCTTCAAGGAGCAGTTCGCCAAGCAGGGCGGCAAGGTCATCGGCACCGACCACATCAACACCGGTGACCGCGACTTCTCCACCCTCGTCACCAAGATCAAGAACTCCGGCGCCGACATCCTCTACTACGGCGGCCAGTACGACGAGTCCCAGGTCCTGACCAAGCAGCTCAAGGACGGCGGTGCCAAGATCCCGCTGTTCGGCGGCGACGGCATGTTCACCCCGACCTACATCAAGACCGCCGGCAAGGCCGCCGAGGGCGACCTCGTGACCTCCATCGGCGTCCCGGTCGACACCCTCCCCGCCGCCAAGGAGTTCGTGGCCACCTACAAGGCCAAGAAGTACCCCGGTGACTACGGCACCTACGGCTCGTACGCCTACGACGCCACCACGGCGATCATCAAGGCCGTCGGCCAGGTCGTGAAGGGCGGCGAGGTTCCCTCCGACGCCCGCGAGAAGGTCGTCGAGGCCGTGCAGAACAGCTCCTTCGACGGCATCTCCGGCAAGATCTCGTTCGATGAGTACGGCGACACCACGAACAAGCAGCTGACCGTCTACCAGGTCACCAACGGTGAGTGGAAGTCCGTCAAGAGCGGCACCGCCAACCCGAAGAAGTAACCAAGCCGAACACTCCGCTCCACCAGGGCCGCGCGGCGCAGACCACCGTCACCGCGCGGCCCGCCTTCTACGCCCCCCTTGACTCTCCCCACCACATGGAGGCCATGCGGTGAACACCCTGCCGCAGCAGCTGGCCAACGGGCTGTTCCTCGGCTCGATGTACGGGCTGATCGCCATCGGTTACACGATGGTGTACGGCATCGTCCAGCTCATCAACTTCGCCCACGGCGAGATCTTCATGACCGGAGGCTTCGGCGCACTCACGGTCTACCTCGCCCTGCCGGACGGCATATCCATGTGGATAGCCCTGCCGGCGATGCTCATCGGTGGCGCACTGGTCGCCGTGCTCATCGCCGTCGGCGCCGAGCGCTTCGCCTACCGTCCCCTGCGCGGCGCACCACGCCTCGCCCCGCTGATCACCGCGATCGGCCTGTCGCTCGCCCTGCAGCAGGCGGTATTCAACTGGTACCCCGACGCCAAGTCGGCCCGGGTCTTCCCGCAGTTGCCGTTCGGCCCGCTGCACCTCGGCTCCGTCACGGTGCAGAGCGGTGACGTCTTCCTGATCATCGCCGCCCCGGTGTGCATGGCGGTCCTCGCCTTCTTCGTCCGCCTCTCCCGCACCGGCCGCGCCATGCAGGCCACCGCCCAGGACCCGGACACCGCCCAGCTGATGGGCATCGACACCAACCGCATCATCGTCGTCGCCTTCGCCATCGGCGGCTTCTTCGCGGCCGTCGCCGGTCTCTCGTACGGGCTCAAGTACGGCTCCGTCTCCTACGACATGGGCTTCATCGCCGGTCTGAAGGCGTTCACCGCGGCCGTCCTCGGCGGCATCGGCAACATCTACGGCGCCATGCTCGGCGGTCTCGTCCTCGGTCTCGCCGAGGCCATGGCCACCGCCTACATCGCCGACATCCCCGGCATGCAGCAGCTCGGCGGTGGCGGCTGGGCCGCCGTGTGGGCCTTCGTCCTCCTCATCCTCGTACTGCTGTTCAGACCACAGGGTCTGCTCGGCGAACGCGTCGCGGACAGGGCGTGAGCAGCATGACCGACACCACCGCCAAGACCCCCGCCGCCCCTGAGCGCGGGCCCGTCCCGCTCCCGCAGGCCGCCGCGCGGCTGCTCATCGCCGTCGGCGCCGTCGGCACCATCGCCAGCGCCTTCCTCAGCTGGACCTGGACGCCCGAATTCCCCGGTGACCTCACCGTCTACGGTTACCCGGCGGGCCTGCAGATCCTCGCCCTCGTGGCCGGGGCCCTCACCCTGCTGTTCGGGCTCACCCTGTGGAACGTGCCGGGGCTGCGCCAGCTGAACCCCGCGAACGCCACCTCCCCCGTCCTCCTGGCGGCCCTGTCGGCGTTCACCGTCTGCTGGTACACCGGCATTGCCATCGCCGTCGACCTGGGCGGCCTGGTCAACCTCGACCCCGGCGCCTACGTGGCGATGGTGGCCTCCGCGCTTCCCGTCGTCGGCGCCCTCGCGCTGCCGCACCCCGCTCCGGGCACCGGCATCCGCGGCTACCTCGCCAAGCCCCAGCAGCCCCGCCCCGGCAGGCTGTCCCCGCTCGCCGAGCGCGGCGTCATCACCGTCGGCACCGCGATCGCCCTGGTGGCCTTCACCTACGGCATCGGCATCGACAACGACGCGAGCGAGACCTTCATCGGCTTCCTGCTCCTCGTCATCTTCGGTGCCTGGGCCCTGGTCCACACCGGCCTCGTCGACCGCTACGCGACGATCTCCGCGCGGCACAAGGCCTTCGCCTCGGCCCTCGCCTTCGTCGCCGCCGTGATCTTCCCCTTCACCCAGAGCGACGACCACAACGCCAACGTCGGCGTGAACATCCTGATCTTCGCCACCGTCGCCCTCGGTCTGAACATCGTCGTCGGCCTCACCGGTCTGCTCGACCTCGGTTACGTCGCCTTCCTCGGCGTCGGCGCCTACGCGGCCGCCCTGGTCTCCGGCTCGGAGTACTCCCGGTTCACGGGTGTGCAGTTCCCGTTCTGGGCCGCCGCCCTCACCGGCATGGCCGCCTCGCTGGTCTTCGGTGTGCTGATCGGCGCGCCGACCCTGCGGCTGCGCGGCGACTACCTGGCCATCGTCACCCTCGGCTTCGGTGAGATCTTCCGTATCACCGTCAACAACCTCGACGGCGACTCCGGACCGAACATCACCCGCGGACCCAACGGCATCACGCAGATCCCGGACCTGGACATCTTCGGGTTCAACCTGGGCGAGGCGCACGACATCGGCGGGTTCACCCTGGGCCGGTTCGCCAACTACCTGTTCCTGATGCTCATCGTCACGGCGATCGTCGTGCTCGTCTTCACCCGCGCCGCCGACTCCCGTATCGGCCGCTCCTGGATCGCCATCCGCGAGGACGAGACCGCCGCCACCGCCATGGGTATCAACGGCTTCCGCGTCAAGCTGATCGCCTTCGCGCTCGGCGCCTCCCTCGCGGGTCTCGCCGGCACCGTGATGGCGCACGTCAACTACAGCGTGAACCCGCAGCCGTACCAGTTCGCCGGCGCGGCCCCGCCCAACTCGGCCTTCCTGCTGGCCGCCGTCGTCCTCGGCGGCATGGGCACCGTCAGCGGCCCGCTGCTTGGCGCCAGCGTCCTCTACCTGGTCCCCGAGAAGCTCCAGTTCCTGCAGAACTACGAGCTGTTCGCCTTCGGCATCGCGCTGATCCTGCTGATGCGCTTCCGGCCGGAGGGCATCATCGCCAACCGCCGCCGCCAGCTGGAGTTCCACGAGACCGGCCAACTCGACGTACCGGAACAGAAGACGCTGACCGACGAACCGGCCGTCACCAAGGCAGGGGCGTAAGGAACCATGACGACACCTGTACTCGAAGCCCGTGACGTCACGATGCGCTTCGGCGGTCTCACCGCCGTCCGATCCGTCGACTTCACGGTCAACAGCGGCGAGATCGTGGGCCTGATCGGCCCGAACGGCGCCGGCAAGACCACCTTCTTCAACTGCCTCACCGGTCTGTACGTCCCCACCGAAGGCACGGTGGCGTACCAGGGCCGGGTGCTGCCGCCCAAGCCGCACCTGGTGACGCAGGCGGGCATCGCCCGTACGTTCCAGAACATCCGGCTCTTCGCCAACATGACCGTCCTGGAGAACGTCCTCGTGGGCCGCCACACGCGGACCAAGGAGGGCCTGTGGTCCGCGCTGCTGCGCGGCCCCGGTTTCCGCAAGGCCGAGAAGGAGTCCGAGGCGAAGGCCATGGAACTCCTGGAGTTCGTCGGCCTCGCCGCCAAGCGCGACCACCTGGCCCGCAACCTGCCCTACGGCGAGCAGCGCAAGCTGGAGATCGCCCGGGCACTGGCCAGTGAGCCGGGTCTGCTGCTGCTCGACGAGCCGACGGCCGGCATGAACCCGCAGGAGACGCGGGCCACCGAGGAACTGGTCTTCGCCATCCGGGACAAGGGCATCGCCGTGCTCGTCATCGAGCACGACATGCGCTTCATCTTCAACCTGTGCGACCGCGTCGCGGTCCTCGTCCAGGGCGAGAAGCTGGTCGAGGGCACCTCGGACGTCGTCCAGGCCGACGAGCGGGTCGTCGCCGCCTACCTGGGTGAGCCCTTCGAGGGCGACCCCGGGGAGGCCGAGGCCGCCGAGGTCGAGGCCGCCGAGGTCGAGGCCGCGGAAGCCGCCGCCGGGGCCGAGACCGCTCATGCGGAGAACACCGGCGACGCGGAGAGCACCAGCACCACCAAGGGAGAGGCCCAGTGACCGCACTGCTGGAGGTCGAGGACCTCAGGGTCGCCTACGGCAAGATCGAGGCCGTCAAGGGCATCTCGTTCAGCGTCGAGGCCGGCCAGGTCGTCACCCTGATCGGCACCAACGGCGCCGGCAAGACGACGACCCTGCGCACCCTCTCGGGTCTGCTGAAGCCCGTCTCCGGAAAGATCATCTTCGACGGCAAGCCGCTCGCCAGCGTCCCGGCGCACAAGATCGTCTCTTTCGGGCTCGCCCACTCCCCCGAGGGCCGGCACATCTTCCCGCGGCTGAGCATCGCCGAGAATCTGCAACTCGGCGCCTTCCTCCGCAAGGACAAGGAGGGCATCGAGAGGGACATCCAGCGCGCCTACGACCTCTTCCCCATTCTCGGGGAGCGTCGGAAGCAGGCCGCGGGCACCCTCTCGGGCGGTGAGCAGCAGATGCTGGCGATGGGCAGGGCGCTGATGTCCCAGCCCAAGCTGCTGATGCTGGACGAGCCGTCCATGGGCCTGTCGCCGATCATGATGCAGAAGATCATGTCGACGATCGCGGAGCTGAAGGCCCAGGGCACCACGATCCTGCTGGTCGAGCAGAACGCCCAGGCGGCGCTCTCGCTGGCCGACCAGGGCCATGTCATGGAGGTCGGCAACATCGTCCTGTCGGGCAGCGGCCAGGACCTGCTGCATGACGAGTCGGTCCGCAAGGCGTACCTCGGCGAGGACTGACCGGTACGACGACGCGGCCCGCGCCTCTTCTCCGAGGCGCGGGCCGCGTCGTGGGAAAGGTGCCGCTCAGCCCTTCTTCGCGGCCTTCTTCTCCTCGTGGTCCGCGATGACGGCCTCGGCGACCTGCTGCATCGACAGGCGGCGGTCCATGGAGGTCTTCTGGATCCAGCGGAAGGCGGCCGGCTCGGTCAGGCCGTACTCGGTCTGCAGGACGGACTTCGCCCGGTCGACCAGCTTGCGCGTCTCCAGCCGCTGGGTGAGGTCGGCGACCTCCTGCTCCAGCTGCTTCAGCTCGGTGAAGCGGGAGACGGCCATCTCGATGGCCGGGACGACGTCGCTCTTGCTGAACGGCTTCACCAGGTAGGCCATCGCACCCGCGTCTCGGGCCCGCTCGACGAGGTCGCGCTGCGAGAAGGCGGTGAGCATCAGCACCGGCGCGATGGACTCCTCGGCGATCTTCTCGGCCGCGGAGATGCCGTCGAGCTTGGGCATCTTCACGTCCAGGATGACCAGGTCCGGCCTGTGCTCGCGGGCCAGCTCGACGGCCTGCTCACCGTCCCCGGCCTCACCGACGACGGTGTACCCCTCCTCCTCCAGCATCTCTTTCAGGTCGAGCCGGATCAGGGCCTCGTCCTCAGCGATGACGACACGGGTCGTCAGCGGAGGCACGTGCGACTTGTCGTCGTCGGGCGCGTCTACGGGCTGGGGCGACTCGGCGGTCACGGGGGCTCCTCGTTCAGGGCAGGGGTACTGCTGACAAGAGCCTACCTAGCTACGGTATGGTGGACGCGCGGAGGGTCGGGGGAAACCTTTGATTCTGCGAGCCCCGGTAGCCCAATTGGCAGCAGGCAACGGATTCAAAACCCGTACAGTGTCGGTTCGAGTCCGACCCGGGGCACTTTTCCTTGGATCCCAAGGTCGGCGTTCTGTAGGGCCCCTCTGGATGAGGGGCCCCTTTTCATGCTTTCGGGCTGTCGTCCTCGCCGATGTGGTGGACGCGGACCATGTTGGTCGAGCCGGAGACGCCGGGCGGGGAGCCCGCCGTGATCACGACGACGTCGCCCTTCTGGCAGCGGCCGTACTTCAGCAGCAGCTCGTCCACCTGGTCGACCATGGCGTCCGTGGAGTCCACGTGCGGGCCGAGGAAGGTCTCGGCGCCCCAGGTGAGACTGAGCTGGGAGCGGGTGGCCGGCTCGGGGGTGAAGGCGAGCAGCGGAATCGGTGAGCGGTAGCGGGAGAGCCGGCGGGCCGTGTCTCCCGACTGGGTGAACGCCACCAGGAACTTCGCGGCGAGGAAGTCGCCCATCTCGGCGGCGGCCCGGGCGACCGCGCCGCCCTGGGTGCGCGGCTTGTTCCGCTCCGTCAGCGGCGGCAGGCCCTTGGCCAGCATGTCCTCCTCGGCCGCCGCGACGATCTTCGCCATGGTGCGCACGGTCTCGATCGGGTGTTTGCCGACGCTGGTCTCGCCGGAGAGCATCACCGCGTCCGTGCCGTCGATGACCGCGTTCGCGACATCGGAGGCCTCGGCCCGGGTCGGGCGGGAGCTGTCGATCATCGAGTCGAGCATCTGGGTGGCGACGATGACCGGCTTGGCGTTGCGCCTGGCGAGCTTGACGGCGCGCTTCTGGACGATCGGGACCTGCTCCAGCGGCATCTCCACGCCCAGGTCGCCGCGGGCGACCATGATGCCGTCGAAGGCGGCCACGATGTCGTCGATGTTCTGGACCGCCTGCGGCTTCTCGACCTTGGCGATCACCGGGAGGCGGCGGCCCTCGTCGTCCATGATGCGGTGGACGTCCTGGATGTCCCTGCCGCTGCGGACGAAGGAGAGGGCGATGACGTCGAAGCCGGTGCGCAGCGCCCAGCGCAGGTCGTCCTCGTCCTTCTTCGAGAGGGCGGGGACCGAGACGGCGACGCCGGGCAGGTTCAGGCCCTTGTGGTCGGAGATCACGCCGCCCTCGACCACCCGCGTGCGGACCCGGGGGCCGTCGACGGCGGTGACCTCCAGGCACACCTTGCCGTCGTCCACGAGGACGCGCTCGCCGGGGGTGACGTCGGCGGCGAGACCGGCGTAGGTGGTGCCGCACTGGTGGCGGTCGCCCTCGACGCCCTCCTCCACGGTGATGGTGAAGGTGTCGCCGCGTTCAAGCAGTACCGGTCCTTCGGCGAAGCGGCCGAGCCGGATCTTCGGACCTTGAAGGTCGGCGAGGATTCCGACGCTGCGGCCGGTTTCGTCGGCCGCTTTTCGCACGCGCTGATAACGCTCCTCGTGTTCGGCGTGAGTGCCGTGGCTGAGGTTGAACCGGGCGACGTCCATTCCGGCCTCGACCAGTGCCTTTATCTGGTCGTACGAGTCGGTGGCGGGCCCCAGGGTGCAAACGATCTTTGCTCGGCGCATGTTTCGAGCCTAGGCCTTACCCGCCGGTAGAGAATCCGGGCCCCATGACGACTCAACAACCTCTGGGTGAAGGCTCATTGACAAGTGTTGAATTGTGCGGCGGCCCGCTCCTATGAGCAAAACTGCCTTGAGCGTTCGATGATCAGCCCGTTCCGGTGTTTTCCAGCGCTCAGGTCCGTGGGGGCCCATGGTGACTGCCCCCGCGCTCACCCCTGCCGCGGTCGGAGAGTTCCGGGGCGCCCGGCCTCGCCGCGGACCAGGAAGAGGGGGCGCCGGGGGCGCCGTACGGGGAGATCGACGGAAGGGGCATACGTCCCACTCTGTCATGCGCTTCCCGCTTCGCCGGCCGCGGTCCACGCCACAGGTCATCAGATCGAAACCTCGTGGACCTGTTGCGGTCCGTCATGACCAGGTCAGAATCTACGCGCGTTGTCAGACCTTTCCCGAGGAGACCGAGAGATGCCGTTGAACCGTCGGAAGTTCCTGAAGAAGTCCGCCGCGACCGGCGCGGGAGTGGCGATCGCCGGAGCGGCGGCGGCCCCGGCGGCCGATGCGGCGGAGGCGAAGGGGGCCGGGCACGTGAAGCGGTACTCCCTCACCGTGATGGGCACCACCGACCTGCACGGTCACGTCTTCAACTGGGACTACTTCAAGGACGCGGAGTACTCCGACAAGGCCGGCAACGCGATGGGCCTGGCCCGGATCTCGACCCTGGTCGACCAGGTGCGCCAGGAGAAGGGCCGCTGCAACACGCTGCTGCTGGACGCCGGTGACACGATCCAGGGCACTCCGCTGACGTACTACTACGCGAAGGTCGACCCGATCACCGCCAAGGGCGGCCCGGTGCACCCGATGGCGCAGGCGATGAACGCGATCGGGTACGACGCCGCCGCGCTCGGCAACCACGAGTTCAACTACGGCATCGAGACCCTGCGCAGGTTCGAGGACCAGCTGGACTTCCCGCTGCTCGGCGCCAACGCGGTCGACGCGAAGACGCTGAAGCCCGCCTTCCCGCCGTACTTCCTCAAGAAGTTCCACGTGCCGGGCGCCCCGCCGGTCAAGGTCGCCGTCCTCGGCCTCACCAACCCCGGCATCGCGATCTGGGACAAGGCCTATGTGCAGGGCAAGCTGGCGTTCGAGGGCCTCGAGGAACAGGCCGCGAAGTGGGTGCCGAAGCTGAAGTCGCTCGGCGCGGACGTGGTCGTGGTGTCGGCGCACTCCGGTACGTCGGGCACGTCGTCGTACGGCGACCAGGTGCCGTACGTGGAGAACGCGGCCGCCAACGTGGCCAAGCAGGTGCCCGGCATCGACGCGATCCTGGTCGGCCACGCGCACGTGGAGATCCCCGAGCTGAAGGTCGTCAACGAGCAGACCGGCAGGACGGTCGTGCTCTCCGAGCCGCTGTGCTACGCCGAACGGCTGACGCTCTTCGACATCGAGCTGGTGTTCAGCAAGGGCAGGTGGGAGGTCGAGTCGGTCTCCGCCTCGCTGCGCAACTCCAACACGGTCGCCGACGATCCGAAGATCACCAAGCTGCTGGAGGACGAGCACGGCAAGGTGGTCGCGTACGTCAACCAGGTGGTGGGCCGGGCCACCGAGACCCTGACGACCGTCGACGCCCGCTACAAGGACGCCCCGATCATCGACCTGATCACCAAGGTGCAGGAGGACGTGGTCAAGGCCGCGCTGGCGGGCACCGAGTACGCCTCGCTGCCGGTGATCGCGCAGGCCTCGCCGTTCTCCCGGACCTCGGAGATCCCGGCAGGAAACGTGACCATCCGGGACCTGTCGAGCCTGTACGTCTACGACAACACGCTGGTCGCCAAGGTGCTGACGGGTGCGCAGGTGCGGGCGTACCTGGAGTACTCGGCGGAGTACTACGTCCAGACGGCCGCCGACGCGGCCGTCGACGTGGAGAAGCTGACGAACGCGGGCGGCCGTCCCGACTACAACTACGACTACGTCTCGGGCCTGTCGTACGACATCGACATCGCCCAGCCGGCCGGTTCGCGGATCAGGAACCTCACCTTCAACGGTGCCGCCCTGGACGACGCCCAGCGGTTCGTGCTCGCGGTGAACAACTACCGCGCCAACGGCGGCGGTGCCTTCCCGCACGTCGCCTCGGCCAAGGAGCTGTGGGCGGAGTCGACGGAGATCCGCACCCGGATCGCGGAATGGGTCACCGCGAAGGGCGTCCTGGACCCGAAGGACTTCGCGTCCGTGGACTGGAAGCTGACACGGAACGGCACGCCGGTCTTCTAGAGATCGAACAGGGAGACGTCCACGGCGTCGGCGATCGCCCGCGCGCCGGCGTCGTTGACGTGCAGGCCGTCGCCGCTGTCGAAGTCCTCGCGGATCCGGTCCGGCCGGTCCGGGTCCGCGACTGCGGCGGCGACGTCCACCACCGCGTCGAAGGGGTGCCGGTCCCCGAGGAGCCAGGCGTTGACCTCCCGCCGTACGGCCTGGCCGGTCTCGGTGTCGTAGCCCTCGTAGACCGTGCCCCGGTAGGGGCCGATGGTGGAGCCGATGACGGTGAGACCGGCCGCGTGCAGGCGGCCGGCGAGAGCGGTCAGGCCGGTGATCAGATCGGCCGCGGAGGGCAGCCGGGCCGGCTCGGGGAAGGCGATGTGGCCGGGCAGGCCGAGGTCGTTGAGGCCTATGTGGATCAGGACGTGGCTGACCCCGGGCACGGCGAGGACATCACGGTCGACGCGTGCGAGCAGGCGTTCACCGATCTCGTCGGTGAGCAGCCGGTTGCCGGATATGCCCTGGTTGACGATCCAGCCGTGGGTGAGGCGGCGGCTCAGCTGGCCGGGGAAACTGTTGTCCAGGCCGGGCGTGGTGGCCGCGCCCTCGATCCAGGAGTCGCCGAACGCGACGGCGATCCTGGTGCCCTCGGGGGCGCGGACGTCGGCCCCGATCCCGAAGTGGCCGGTCGGCACCTCTTCCACGTCCTGGAGGGTACTGGCGGACAGCTGGTCGCCGGGGGCCGCGTGGCCGAGGTCGTAGGGCACCGCGGAGAAGGTCGTCAGGCCGGTGTCACCGGGCAGGTAGAGGCTGACGGTGAGTTCCTGGCCTGCGGTGACGGCCCGCTCGACGGGGTCGCTGACGAGGTCCTCGCCGGCGGGGACCGTGGCCGTCGGGGCGCCCGCGAAGGTCAGCGGGGTGCCGGAGGCGGGGTCGATGCCGTGACCGGTGGTGCGGGTGGCCAGGTGTGCGCCGCCGATCTCCAGGGGTTCCTTGCCGTAGCGGTTACTGAAGGAGATCCTTACCGCCTCACCTCCTCCGGCCAGGCGCAGGGTCTGCCGGAGCGTCTGGTCGGTGAAGCCCCGGCTCTCGAACAGACCGAAGCTCTCGTGCGGGTTGAGGGTGGCGGTGCGGTGGGCGGCGATCCAGGTCGTTGTCATGTCAGGCGCCAACGTCGCCGTCCGCCGGCTTCTTCCGGCCTTGCCGGTTCATCACCTTTCCTCGACAAGCGGAGTGAGCTGCTTCGCCTGCCTGGCCTGCGGCATCCGGGCCCCGGGCTCCTGAAGCCCGAAGGTGGTGAAGGCCGATCGGACGGGCAGCGGGTACGGCTCCCTTCCGGTGAGCGAGTTGAGGATGGTGGCGCTGCGCCAGGCGGCGAGGCCGAGATCGGGGGCGCCGACGCCGTGGGTGTGCAGTTCGGCGTTCTGGACGTACACCGAGCCGGTGACCGAGGGGTCGAGGACGAGCCGGAACTCCCCGTCGACGCGCGGGCGTTCGCTGCCGTCGCGGCGCAGATAGGGGTCGAGTCCGGCGAGGATGCGGCCGAGGGGGCGTTCGCGGTAGCCGGTGGCGAGGACGACCGCGTCGGTGGTGAGCCGGGAGCGGCTGCCCTGCTGGAGGTGCTCCAGGTGGAGTTCGACCTGGGTGGTCGCGATCCGGCCGGCGGTGCGGACGCGGACGCCGGGGGTGAGGACGGCGTCGGGCCAGCCGCCGTCCAGGGTGCGCCGGTACAGCTCGTCGTGGATGGCGGCGAGCGTGCCGGCGTCGATGCCCTTGTGCAGCTGCCACTGGGCGGTCACCAGCCGGTCGCGGACCGGCTCGGCGAGGGCGTGGAAGTAGCGGGTGTAGTCGGGCGTGAAGTGCTCCAGGCCGAGCTTGGAGTACTCCATCGGCGCGAACGCCTCGGTACGGCCGATCCAGTGCAGCTTCTCGCGGCCGGCGGGGCGGTGCCGTAGCAGGTCGAGAAAGACCTCGGCGCCGGACTGCCCGGAGCCGACGACGGTGACGTGCTCGGCGGCGAGGACCGCGTCGCGGTGGTCGAGGTAGTCGGCGGCGTGGAGGACGGGCACGCCGGGCGCGTCCACCAGGGGCCTGAGCGGATCAGGCACGTAGGGGGTGGTGCCGACACCGAGGACGATGTTGCGGGTGTAGGTACGGCCGAGGGCCTCGGCCTCGCCGTCGCCGTCGAGCTGGGTGAAGTCGACCTCGAACGCGTCCCGTTCGCGGTTCCAGCGGACGGCGTCGACCTGGTGACGGAAGCGCAGCGCGGGGAGGTGCTGCGCGACCCAGCGGCAGTAGGCGTCGTACTCGGCGCGCTGGATGTGGAAGCGCTCGGCGAAGTAGAAGGGGAAGAGCCGCTCGCGGGTCCTGAGGTAGTTCAGGAAGCTCCAGGGACTGGTGGGATCGGCGAGCGTCACCAGGTCCGCCAGGAACGGCACTTGGATGGTGGCGCCCTCGATGAGCAGGCCCGGGTGCCAGTCGAAACCGGGGCGCTGTTCGTAGAAGACGGCGTCGAGTTCGGCGAGCGGGTGGGCGAGGGCGGCGAGCGAGAGGTTGCACGGTCCGATGCCGATGCCGACCAGATCGCGGGGGGACGCGGGCTCGGGGCGTGGGGGGTTGGTCATCTGGGGGTCGTTCCTTCTGCGAGTTTCAGGAGCTGGGCCAGTTCGTCCGGCCGGGTTCGGGGGTTGAGGAACGTGGCCTTGAGCCACAGGCGGCCGTCGAGCCGGGCGCGGCCGAGGACGGCCCGGCCCTCGTGCAGCAGCCTGCGGCGTACGGTGGCCACGGCGGCGTCGTCGGCCTCGGCGGGCCGGAACAGGACCGTGCTGATGACCGGCCGGCCGTACAGCTCGAAGCCCGGGTGCTCCTGGACGAGCGCGGCGAACTCACGGGCGCGGACGCAGACCTGGTCGACCAGGGCACCGAGTCCGGTGCGCCCGAGGGTCTTCAGCGTGACCGCGGTCTTGAGGATGTCGGGGCGGCGGGTGGTGCGCAGGGAGCGGCCGAGCAGGTCGGGGAATCCGGCCTCGGTGTCGTCGTCGGCGTTCAGGTAGTCGGCGCGCTGGTGGAGTGCGGCGAGTTCACGGGGGCGGGCGACGGCGAGGAGGCCCGCGGCGACCGGCTGCCAGCCGAGCTTGTGCAGGTCGAGGGTGACGGTGTGGGCGGCTTCGAGTCCGGCGAGCTTGTCGTGGTGCCGGTCGCTGAAGAGGAGGCCTCCGCCGTAGGCGGCGTCGACGTGCAGGCGGGCGCCGTGGGCGGTGCACAGCCCGGCGATCTCGGGCAACGGGTCGATGAGGCCCGCGTCGGTGGTGCCGGCGGTGGCGGCGACCAGCAGCGGACCGGGCAGGGCGGTGAGGGTCTCGTGCAGGACGGCCGGGTCGAGGGTGCCGCGCGGCGCGGGGACGACGACCGGGTCGGGCAGGCCGAGCAGCCAGGCGGCGCGGGGCAGGGAGTGGTGGGCGTTGGCACCGCAGACCAGTTGGACGCGGCCGCCGTACGCCTCGCGGGCGAGCAGCAGGGCGAGCTGGTTGGACTCGGTGCCGCCGGTGGTGACCAGTGCGTCGGCGAGTCCGGCCGCGTGGGCGAGGGCACGGGTGACCGCGGCTTCCAGGGCGGAGGCGGCCGGGGCCTGGTCCCAGGAGTCCAAGGAGGGGTTGAGGGCGCTCGCGGCCAGGTCGGCGGCGGCCGCCACGGCGAGCGGCGGGCAGTGCAGATGGGCCGCGCACAGCGGGTCGGCGGGGTCGGCGGCGCCCTCGGCGAGGACGTGCACGAGGGCCCGCAGGGCGTCGGGGTCGCCGTCGTCCGGCAGGACGTCCCCGACGGCGTCGGCGACGCGGGCGGCGACGGCCTCCGGGCCGCCGGCGGGCAGCGGCCCGCCGCGCGCCCGGCCACCGGCCGCGAGCGCGTCGAGGACGGTGCCGAGGAGCGACCGCAGCGCGTCGGGGCCGTCGGGTCCTGAAGCGAGGGGAGGCGGCGTGCTCATGGGCCCTCCTCCGGGGCGCGAGGACGGTGTTCGGAGGCCTCTGTACGGACGTTTCCGTCCGGGGACTTCCAGCTTGTACGGGAAGGGGGCCACGCGTCCCGGAAGCCCGGCGATCAGTACCCGAAAGTGGGTACTGCCGTACGGGGAAAACGTGTTGGGGAGGTGGCCGCGCGCGCTAACGTCGGTCGGATGGTTGACGCGTGGATGATCGATGTTCCCGGTGAGCGGGTGCTGGTGCGCGAACTCGGCCCGGCGGACGAGGGGCCGCTGCTCACGCTGTTCGAGGAGTGCGAGGACTGGTTCGTGGCGGCGACGGGGCTGCCGTCGGGGCCGGGGGACGTGCAGAGCCTGTTCTACGCGCTGCCGGAGGGCGCGGACCCCGACGACAAGGTGCTGCTGGTGCTGGAGCGGGACGGGGTGGTGGCGGGTGTGGTGGACGCCGTGCGGAACCATCCGGACCGTGGGGCGGTGGCGGTGGGCCTGTTCCTGCTGGCACCCTGGGCGCGCGGGCGGGGCCTCGGCCGGGCCCTGGCCACGTCCCTGCTGGCCCGCGCCGAGGGCACCTCGGTGGTGACGGTCACGGTCCCGCCCGGCTGGCTCCCCGGCGAACGTTTTCTGCGACGGTTCGGTTTCACCCTGGACACCGACACACCGGCGCAGTCGGCCGGCGCCGGCCGACGACCGGGTCCACGCGATGGAAGGCTACGGCGAGCGATACTGCGGCCCGCCGAAGGCTAGGCCGTCTTCTTCAGATCGCAGTGGGGGCGGGGGCGGCTGGGCCCGCCGAGTCGGCAGAGAGCAGCCGCGCCCCGGGGCGGGGCCTATGCCCCTTGTGCCTGCCTGTCCTCCCTGTCCTCCCTGTCCTCCTTGTCCTCCCTGTCCTGCCCGTGCTCGGCCCGCTCGCCGCGCACGCGGAGGGCGCGGGCCAGGTCGTCGAGGCGGTCGGCGAGGGTGCGGCGCAGGGCCGGGGTGAGGTCGGCGTCGCGCAGGCAGGCCTCGCCGAGGCGCAGGTTCTCGGTGTCCACGGCATGCGCCGGGAACGCCCAGCGGCCGGCGGCGACGGCGATGGCGGGGCCGCGGCGGGCGGCGACCGCGACGGCGTCCTCGTAGAAGCGCGGCACGTACTCCCGTACCAGCTCGGCCTGTTCGGGTTGCCAGAATCCCTGCGCGGTGGCCGTGAAGAGGTAGTTGGACAGGTCGTCACCGGCGAACATCGCCGCCCAGGCCGCGGCCTTGGCCTCCGGTTCGGGCAGGGCGGCACGGCAGCGGGCGGCGCCCTCCTGACCGGTGGCGCTCGGGTCACGCTCCAGCTCGGCGGCGATGGCGGCCTCGTCGGTGGCACCGAGCACGGCGAGCCGGCCGAGGATGCGCCAGCGCAGTTCGGGGTCGAGTTCCGGCCCGCCGGGGACCATGCCGTCGGCGAGCCAGGCGGCGAGGGCGTCCGGGTGGGCGGCCACGCCGATCAGGTGCCGTACGGCGATGAGGCGCAGGCCCGGGTTGTCGCCGTCCTCCGTGCGCCGCAGCAGGTCGCGGCAGAGCGATGTCAGCGTGGCCAGGGCGGCCGGGCGGTCCTCGGCCCTCAGGTACTGGTCGGCGATCTGCCCGGAGGCGAAGGCGAGGACGCCCTGGACGACGGCCAGGTCGGTCTCGTGCGGGAGGTGGGTGCGGGCCGTCGCCAGGTAGACGGTGGGCGGGAGTTCGCCGTCACGCACGGCGTCCCTGAGGGCGTTCCAGACGACCGCGCGGGTGAGTGGGTCGGGCAGGCCGGACAAGGACGTGCGGAGCGCCTCGAAGGAGCCGTCGTCGAAGCGGACCTTGGCGTAGGTGAGGTCGCCGTCGTTGAGCAGGAGCAGCGCGGGACGCTTGCCGATGGGGTGGGGGGCGGCCTGCGGGACGTCGAGGTCCAGTCGCTCGCGCAGCACCAGCCGGCCCTCGTCGGCGACGTCGTGGTCGTACAGGCCGGCGGTGAGGCGGTGCGGGCGGCTGCCCGCGCGGCCGACGGTCAGCGTGCGGGTGCCGTCGGCGGAGGCGACCACGGGCGTGAGCGTGTCGACACCGGTGGTGCGCAGCCAGTCGTCGGCCCAGGCGTGGACGTCGCGGTCGGTGGCCGAGGCGAGGGAGTCGATGAAGTCGGCGAGGGTGGCGTTGCCGAACTTGTGCCGGGCGAAGTGGGTGTTGATACCGGCGAGGAAGTCCTTCTCGCCGAGCCAGGCGGCCAGCTGGCGCAGCGCGGAGGCGCCCTTGGCGTAGGAGATGCCGTCGAAGTTGAGCAGCGCCGAGGCCGTGTCGTCGACGGCTTCCGGGGCGACCGGGTGGGTGGTGGGCCGTTGGTCGGCGTCGTAGCCCCAGGCCTTGCGGGTGACACCGAACTCCGTCCAGGGATCGGTGAACCGGGTGGCCTCCGCGGTGGTCTGGTAGCCCATGTACTCGGCGAAGGACTCGTTCAGCCAGATGTCGTCCCACCACTTGAGGGTGACGAGGTCGCCGAACCACATGTGGGCCATCTCGTGCGCGATGACCATGGCGCGGGTCTGCCGCTCGGTGTCGGTGACGGCGGAGCGGTAGACGAAGTCGTCGCGGAAGGTGACCAGGCCCGGGTTCTCCATGGCGCCCGCGTTGAACTCGGGCACGAAGGCCTGGTCGTAGGAGTCGAAGGGGTACGGCTCCTCGAACTTCTCGTGGTAGCGGTCGAAGCACGCGCGCGTGATGTCGAGGATCTCGTCCGCGTCGGCGTCGAGGTAGGGCGCGAGGGAGCGGCGGCAGTGGAGGGCGAAGGGCAGTCCCCGGTGCTCGGTGCGCACCGAGTGCCAGGGGCCCGCGGCGACGGCGGCGAGGTAGGTGGAGATCGGCGGAGTGGGCGCGGCCTGCCAGACTCCGTCGCCGCGCTGCTCCGTGATGCCGTTGGCGAGGACGGTCCAGCCCTCGGGCGCCTTCACGGAGATCTCGAAGACGGCCTTCAGGTCGGGCTGGTCGAAGGCGGCGTAGACCCGCTGGACGTCGTCCATGAACAGTTGCGTGTAGGCGTACGTCTCGCCGTCGCTGGGGTCGGTGAAGCGGTGCATGCCCTCTCCGGTGCGGGAGTAGCGCATGACCGCGTCGACGCGCAGCTCGTGCTCGCCGGCGGTGAGGTTCTTCAGCGGCAGCCGGCCGTCGTGCAGCGTCTCCGGATCGAGGGGCCGTCCGTCCAGCGTGACCCCGCGCAGCTCGGCGGGCTTGAGCTCGACGAACGTCTCCCCGTCGGACCGTGTGGTGAACCGGATGACGGTGCGGGAGCCGAAGGTCTCCTCACCGGTGGTGAGGTCCAGTTCGACCGTGTAGCGGTGGACGTCGAGGAACTGTGCTCGGAGCTGCGCCTCATCGCGCGTGAGTACGGACATGCAGGCCATGCTGCCTGATGGGACCGACAGCGCACAGGGGCGGACCGGTACACGGCTTATATCCGGTCCGCGCCCCCTCCCCCGGCGGTCGGCCCATCGCCCCCGGCTCAGCGTCCGGTGTCCTCGGCGGCTCAGCGCCCGTTGGTGTCCTCGGCGATGCGCTCGTGGTGGCGGATCACCTCGGCGATAATGAAGTTCAGGAACTTCTCGGCGAACGCCGGATCGAGCTTGGCGCTCTCGGCGAGGCTGCGCAGCCGCTCGATCTGCCGGGCCTCGCGCGCCGGGTCGGCGGGCGGCAGCTGGTGCAGCGCCTTGAGCCTGCCGACCTGCTGGGTGGCCTTGAAACGCTCGGCGAGCATGTGGACGACGGCCGCGTCGATGTTGTCGATGCTGTCGCGCAGCCGCTCCAGTTCCTGGCGGACCTCGGGGTCCACGTCACCGGTGCCGGTGTTGCTGGTGGTCATGGGCGCCCACCCTATGCGGTCACCGGGCCGCGCCTACGGGGTGTCCGGAGACTGGATCATCGGCGGATCGCCGGGGTCGGGGACGCGGTCGCTCCAGCCGCCGGGGACGCTGCGGCCCTGCTGGGCGCGGAAGCGGACGGGGGCGAGGCCCACGCGGCGGGTGAACAGCCGGGAGAAGTAGGCGGGGTCGTCGTAGCCGACGCGGCGGGCGACGGCCGCGACCGGCAGCTCGGTGGCGGCGAGGAGTTCCTTTGCGCGTCCGAGGCGGATGCCGAGGAGGTAGTCCTTGGGGCTGCACCCCGCGGCCCGGCGCACCGCGCCGCGCAGCTCCGCGGTGGTCATGCCGTGCCGGGCGGCGTGGTCGGCGACGCTCATCGGGGTGCAGGCGTCCCGGGCCAGGGCCTCGAGCACCTGGACGCCGTCGGGGGCGAGGTCGGCGCGGGCGCGGCGCAGGGCGACGAGGAGTTCGTGCACGGCGGCCCCGGTCTCCACCTCCAGCAGGGGGTTGCCGCCGCGGGCGGCGCGGGCGATGCGGGCGATGACCGCGCGCGGGGCGGAGGCGTCGCGGAGCGGAACGACGGGCCGTTCGGGTTCGATGTAGCCGAGTTCGGTGTACGTGGGGGTGGCGGGCCCGGCGAAGTCGACGAAGCCCTCGTCCCAGCCGGTGCCCGGATCGGGCGCGTAGTGGTGGGGCACACCGGGGGTGAGCCACAGCAGGGCGGGCGAGGTGACGGTCGTACGGCGGCCGTCGCCGCCCCGGTACCAGCCGCCGCCCGAGCTGACCACGACGGCCACGTGGTGGTCGAGGGTGCGCGGGCCGACCGTGGGCAGCGCGCCGTGCTGGAGGCCGACGCCGAGGCAGACCAGGCCGAGGCGGTGATGGGCGGGTCCGGGGCTGAAGAACCGCATCCAGGTCTGGTACATCGGTGCTCCTCCCGGCATCGGCGGTGGCGGACTTTTGTCCAAGCAGCGCCGATCCTCGTCCATGGCGAGGGGGCGCCGCCAGGGGTGAGGCTGGGACGCATGAGCGAGGTCAGGGGTGGGGCGGGCGCATGAGCCAGGCCGGGGCGGGGCGGGTGCATGGGTGAGTTCACGGTGGGGGGATCGGAGTTCCTGCTGGACGGGCGGCCGGTACGGCTGCTGTCCGGGGCGCTGCACTACTTCCGGGTGCACGAGGCGCAGTGGCGGCACCGGCTGGCGATGCTGCGGGCGATGGGCCTGAACTGTGTGGAGACGTACGTTCCTTGGAACCTGCACCAGCCGGGCCCGGGGCGCCACCGGGACGTGCAGGCGGTCGGCCGGTTCCTGGACACGGTCCGCGAGGCGGGCCTGTGGGCGATCGTGCGGCCGGGTCCCTACATCTGCGCCGAGTGGGAGAACGGCGGGCTGCCGGCGTGGCTGACGGGCGAGCTGGGCACACGCGCGCGTACCCGGGACGAGCGCTATCTGTTCCATGTGCGGAACTGGTTCCGCCATCTGCTGCACGAGATCGTGCCCCGGCAGATCGACCGCGGCGGCCCGGTGCTCATGGTGCAGGTCGAGAACGAGTACGGCAGTTACGGCAGTGACACCGGCTACCTGGCGGAGCTGGCCGGCCTGCTGCGCGCCGAGGGGGTCACGGTGCCGCTGTTCACCTCGGACGGCCCCGAGGACCACATGCTGACCGGCGGCTCGCTGCCGGGTGTGCTCGCCACGGTGAACTTCGGCTCCCACGCGCGCGTGGCCTTCGAGACCCTGCGCCGCCACCGCCCGGAGGGCCCGCTGATGTGCATGGAGTTCTGGTGCGGCTGGTTCGACCACTGGGCCGGCGAGCACGTCGTACGGGATCCCGGTGAGGCCGCCGAGGCGCTGCGGGAGATCCTGGAGTGCGGGGCGTCGGTGAACCTCTACATGGCGCACGGCGGCACGAGTTTCGCGGGCTGGGCGGGCGCCAACCGTGGTGGCGGCGAGCTGCACGAGGGCCCGCTGGAGCCGGACGTGACGTCGTACGACTACGACGCTCCGGTGGACGAGTACGGCCGCCCGACGGAGAAGTTCTGGCGTTTCCGGGAAGTGCTGGCCGGACACCGCGGCGGCCCGCTGCCCGGACTCCCGCCGCGGCCCGCCGCCCTGGGTGCTCCGGCCGAGGCCGCGCTGACCGCATGGGCGCCCCTGGGTGACGTACTGGAGGCGCTGGGCGGCGCGGAGACCGTGACCCCGGTGCCGCCCGCCTTCGAGGATCTGGGGATCACCCGGGGCCTCGTGCGCTACGCGGTGGACGTGCCGGGGCCGCGGCAGCCGTACCCGCTGACCGTGCGCGGGCTGCGGGACCTGGCGACGGTGTACGTGGACGGTGAGCGGGCCGGGGTGCTCACCGAGGAGGAGCCGCGGCTGAAGGAGCCCGTCGCGGGCCCCGCGCGTGTGGAGCTGTGGGTGGAGTCCCTGGGGAGGGTGAACTACGGGCCGTGCTCCGGCGAGGCGAAGGGCGTCACCGGTGGCATCCTGCACGAGCGGCAGTACCTCCACGGGGTACGCGCGCGTGGGCTGGACCTGGACGCCTTCGCCGACGGTGTCGGGCCGGTGCCCTTCCGCGCGCTGCCCGAGGAGGGCGCTCCGGGGCTGTACCGGGGCACGCTCACCGTCCGCGGGGCCGGGGACGCCCGGCTCACGCTGCCCGGCTGGACGCGCGGCTTCGTCTGGATCAACGGCTGCAACCTGGGCCGCTACTGGTCGGTCGGCCCCCAGCGGTCCCTGTACGTCCCCGGGCCGGTGCTGCGGGAGGGCGAGAACGAGCTGTGGCTGCTGGAGCTGCAGGAGACCGGCCCGGACCGGCCGGCGCCCCGCCTGCTGCCCGTGTGACCGGCCGCCCGTCAGCGCACGCCGGCCGCGTGCCCCGCCTACAGTGGAGAGGGGTTCCGGCGTCTTCGGGGGTGCGGATGTGGCGAACGGCGGACCGGTCGAGCACGGCTACCCGCATCTGGAGACGGTGCGGGCCGCCGTCACGGCGCTCTACAAGCGCCTGTCCTACGACACCGTCCAGACCTTCTCGGCCAGCGTGGCCCCCGCCGACGTGACCTTCTGCGACACCGACGACCTGCATCTGGGCGCGCACCGCGTGGCCCGCGAGATCGTGCGGCACTTCCGGCTGCCGGATGCCCGGCTGATCGTCGGCTTCCGGGAGATGACGCATGCGGCGAACGTCGAACTGACGGCGGGTCCCGAGTACTTCGTCGAACTGAACGACCGTTTCCGCACCCACCGCGCCGACATCGGCGCGGCCCTCGCCCACGAGGTGGCCCACGTCTATCTGCACCGCCTGGACCTCGTCTTCCCCACCACGGCGGAGAACGAGATCCTCACGGACACGGTGACGACCTACCTGGGCGCGGGCTGGCTGCTGCTGGACGCCTACCGGGAGGACGGGGTCTCCTCCCAGAAGCTCGGCTATCTCACCCCGGAGGAGTTCGGCTACGTCCTGGCCAAGCGGGCGCTGCTCTTCCACGAGGACCCCTCCGTGTGGTTCACCAGCCCGCAGGCCTACACCGCCTACGCCAAGGGCATGGCCCGGGCGCGCCGGGACGAGCAGCAGCCACCGCTGGCCGCGGCCGGCTGGGCGGGGCGGCGCCGTTACGCCCACGACCGCCGGCACGCCTCCGGTGTCCAGCCGGCGGTCCCTTACGCCTTCACCCCCGATCCCTCCGGCCACCTCCGCGTCTCCTTCCCCTGCCCGACCTGCCACCAGCGGATCAGGGTGCCGGTACGGGGACGCGTCCGCGCGCGGTGCGGGCTGTGCCGGACGGTACTGGAGTGCGACACGTAGGTTCACGGCACCTCGCTGGGGGCTCCGCCCCAGGTGGGCCGGTGGGTCAGCCGAGGTGTTCCGGCACCGCCCGCCGAGGGAGCGCCGCACACGACACCGCGCACACCGCGAACGCCCCCACAACCCACGGCATCGACTCGGCGAGCGCCCCGCTCAGCCCCTCCCCCCACGGCCCCGGAGAACACCGCGCCGACCCCGCCGCCCCCAGCGCTCGAGGTGAGCGGCGCCCGCGGCTCGCGCAGGGATACCTACGGCACTCACGGCAGCCGGCCGACCGGCGGACCCCCGCGGCTACGCGCCGTAGACGGGCCCGGGCGGCTCCGCGGTCGCCAGCAGTCCGCGGGCCGCCTCGCCCGCCTCGGCCGGTGTCCACCGCGCCCCCTTGTCGGCGGTGGGGCCGGGCCGCCAGCCCTCCATGACGGTGATCCGGCCGCCCTCCGCCTCGAACACCCGGCCGGTCACACCCGCGCTGGCGGCCGACCCGAGCCAGACCACGAGCGGGGAGACGTTCTCGGGTGCCATGGCGTCGAAACCGGCGGCCGGTACCGCCATGGTCTCGGCGAAGGCGCGTTCCGTCATGCGGGTGCGGGCGGCGGGGGCGACGGCGTTGACCTGGACGCCGTAGCGGGCCAGTTCGGCCGCCGCGACCAGGGTGAGACCGATGATCCCGGCCTTGGCCGCGCTGTAGTTGCCCTGTCCGACCGAGCCCAGCAGACCGGCCCCGCTACTGGTGTGGACGACCCGGGCCGCCGGCGTGCGCCCCGCCTTGGCCTCGGCCCGCCAGTGCGCGGCGGCGTGCCTCAAGGGCAGGAAGTGGCCCTTGAGATGGACTCGGATCACGGCGTCCCAGTCGTGCTCGTCGAGGTTGACCAGCATCCGGTCGCGCAGGAAGCCGGCGTTGCCGACCAGGGTGTCGAGCCGGCCGTACACCTCCAGGGCGGTCCGGATCAGGGATGCGGCACCCGTGCCGGTGGCGATGTCACCGCCGTGCGCGACCGCCTCACCGCCGATGGCCCGGATCTCGGCCACGACGGCGTCCGCCGGGTTCTCCCCGCCCGGCGTCCCGTCCGGTCCGACACCGAGATCATTGACGACGACCCGCGCCCCCTCGGCCGCGAAGGCGAGGGCATGGGCGCGGCCGAGCCCGCGACCGGCTCCGGTGACGACGACGACCCGGCCCTCGCAGATTCCGCTCATCTCAGCGCTCCTCAGGGACAGGTGAGGCACCCGGCGATTCCTGGCCGGCGGCCGTGGTCCGCGGAAGGCCCCCGCGCGTGGCAGCCGCGTCCGCGCAGTCCGTCCGCACGTCCCCGCCGGCGGTCGCGGCCGCCAGGAACGCCGGCCGCTCCCCGCCCCCGTGCACCTGCAGGCTCGCCCCGCTGATGTAGCCGGCCGCGTCGCAGGCGAGGAAGACGGCGGCGGCGCCGACGTCGGCGGGGGCGGCCAGCCGGCCGAGCGGGACGGTGCGGGAGACGGCGGCGAGGCCGTCGGGGCCGCCGTAGTGCAGGTGGGCCGGTTCGGTGCGGACCATGCCGACCACGAGCGTGTTGACGCGGACCTCCGGCGCCCACTCCACGGCCATGGAGGCGGCCAGGTTCGCGAGGCCCGCCTTGGCCGCGCCGTACGCGGCCGAACCGGGCGAGGGACGGCCGCCGCTGACGCTGCCGACCATCACGATCGAGCCGCGGTTGCGCCGCAGGTGCTCGTACGCCGCGAGGGACGCGGTCAGCGGGGTGATCAGGTTCAACTCGACCACCTTCGCGTGCCGTTCGGCGTCGGCGTCCGCCAGCAGCCGGTACGGCGTGCCGCCGGCGTTGTTGACGAGCACGTCGAGGCGGGGCAGTGCGGCGAAGCAAGCGCGGACGGCGGGCGGGTCACGCAGATCGAGTGGGATGAACTCGACGCCCGCCAGGGGCCGTTCGGGAGGCCTGCGGGCGCAGGCCAGGACCTGGGCGCCGGCCTCGGCGAAGGCCCGAGCGATCCCTGCGCCGACCCCCCGGGTGCCGCCGGTGACGACGACGGTCCGGCCGTGCAGCGAGTTGTCCACAGGGTGCGCCGTCGAGTTGTCCACAGGCCCTCCCGCTCGTCTTCGCCGACTGCTAGCTTCAAAGCCTCACACCTAACAAATGTTTGGTGGAAAGGCGTTGAGTGCGAAGGTAGCTGATGCGTCCATGGGTGTCTCCACCTCGTCCCCGGAAAACGGGATTTCGCTCGTCACGGTCGACTTCCCGCCGGTGAACGCGCTGCCGGTGGCCGGATGGTTCGCGCTGGCCGAAGCCGTGCGCGCGGCGGGCCACGACCCGGAGATCCGGTGCGTGGTGCTGGCCGCCGAGGGGCGCGGATTCAACGCGGGCGTGGACATCAAGGAGATACGGACGGACGGGCAGCGGGCCCTGATCGGCGTCAACGAGGGCTGTGCCGAGGCCTTCGCCGCGGTCTACGAGTGCGCGACGCCCGTCGTCGCGGCGGTGCAGGGCTTCTGTCTGGGCGGCGGGATAGGCCTGGTGGGAAACGCGGACGCGATCGTGGCGAGCGAGGACGCGACCTTCGGACTGCCGGAGCTGGACCGGGGCGCACTGGGTGCCGCGACCCATCTGGCGCGACTGGTCCCGCAGCACCTGATGCGGGCCCTGTACTACACCGGGCGCACGGCGAGCGCCGCCGAGCTGCACCGTCACGGCTCGGTCTGGCGCGTGGTGCCGCGTACGGACCTACGGGCGGCGGCGATGGAGCTGGCCCGGGAGATCGCCGCCAAGGACGGACGGCTGCTGCGCATGGCCAAGGCCGCCATCAACGGGATCGATCCGGTCGACGTGCGCCGCAGTTACCGCTTCGAGCAGGGCTTCACGTTCGAGGCCGGTCTCAGCGGGCTGGCCGACCGGGTCCGCGACACGTTCGGGAAGGAGGGGACGTAGGTGGGCGACAAGACGATGACCGCCGACGAGGTGGTCGCACGGCTGGAGAGCGGCATGACGCTCGGCATCGGCGGCTGGGGGTCCCGCCGCAAGCCGATGGCCCTGGTCCGGGCGCTGCTGCGGTCCCAGATCGACGATCTCACGGTCGTCTCGTACGGCGGCCCGGACGTCGGCATGCTGGCCGCGGCCGGCCGGATCCGCCAGCTGGTCACGGCCTTCGTCACGCTCGACTCGATCCCGCTGGAACCGCACTACCGGGCGGCGCGCGAGCGCGGCGGCCTCGCGCTGAGGGAGGTCGACGAGGGCATGTTCCTGTGGGGCCTGCAGGCGGCGGCGTACCGGCTGCCCTTCCTGCCGGTGCGGGCCGGGATCGGCTCGGACGTCATGCGGGCCGGCCCCGGCCTGCGGACGGTGACGTCGCCGTACGCGGACGGGGAGACGTTCGTCGCCATGCCGGCCCTGCGGATGGACGCGGCCCTGGTGCATGTCAACCGTGCCGACCGGCTCGGCAACGGCCAGTTCCTGGGGCCGGACCCGTACTTCGACGACCTGTTCTGCGAGGCCGCGGACGCGGCCTACGTCTCCTGCGAACGGATCGTGGACACGGCCGAGCTGACCAGGGAGGCGGCCCCCCAGTCGCTGCTCCTCAAACGGCTCGCCGTGACCGGTGTGGTGGAGGCGCCGAACGGCGCCCACTTCACGTCCTGTGCGCCGGACCACGGCAGGGACGAGGAATTCCAGCGGTACTACGCGTCCACGCCGTGGCCGGAGTTCGCCGAGCGGTTCCTCGGCCGGGAGGAGGCCGCTTACCAGGCGGCGGTACGGGACTGGCGGAAGGAGCAGGGGCGATGAGCGTCACCCGGGCCGAGTACTGCGTCCTCGCCTGCGCCGAGGCCTGGCGGGGTGCCGGGGAGATCCTGGCGAGCCCGATGGGCCCGATCCCCTCGCTCGGCGCACGGCTGGCCCGGCTCACCTTCGCGCCGGACCTGCTGCTGACCGACGGCGAGGCACTGCTGGTCCGCCCGGACGGGACGCCCGAGGGCTGGCTGCCGTACCGGCAGCATCTGGCACTGGTGGCGGGCGGGCGGCGGCACGTGATGATGGGCGCGAGTCAGATCGACCGGTACGGCAACCAGAACATCTCCTGCGTGGGCGACTGGGCGCACCCCCGCCGGCAGCTGCTCGGTGTGCGCGGGGCGCCCCTCAACACGCTGAACAATCCGACCAGTTACTGGATCCCCAGGCATTCGCGGCGGGTGTTCGTGGAGCGGGTGGACATGGTGTGCGGGGTGGGGTACGACCGAGCGGCGGGGCTTGGCGGCACGGCCCGCTTCCACCGCGTCGTCCGGGTCGTCTCCGACCTCGGCGTCTTCGACTTCGCGACGCCGGACCGGTCGATGCGGCTGGCCTCGCTGCACCCGGGGGTGGGCGTGGAGCAGGTGCGGGAGGCGACGGGGTTCGCGCTCGCCGTACCGGACGAGGTGCCGTACACCCGGGAGCCCGAGGCCGAGGAGCTGCGGCTGATCCGGGAGGTGCTGGACCCGGGCGGGGTACGCGCGCGCGAGGTGCCGCAGGGGGTGAGGGGCTGATGGAGACCGCGCTCACCCGGCTGACCGGGGTCCGCCATCCGCTGGTGCAGACCGGGATGGGCTGGGTGGCCGGACCGCGTCTGGTCTCGGCGACGGCGAACGCGGGCGCCCTCGGCATCCTGGCCTCCGCGACGATGACGCTCGATCAGCTGCGCGACGCGATCCGGGAGGTCCGGTCCCGTACCGGCGCGCCGTTCGGGGTGAACCTCCGGGCCGACGCGGGCGATGCGGGTGACCGGGTACGGATCATGCTGGAGGAGGGCGTCCGGGTGGCCTCCTTCGCCCTGGCGCCCTCGCGTGAGCTGATCGACCGGCTCAAGGAGGCGGGTGTGGTGGTCATCCCGTCCGTCGGAGCGCGGCGGCACGCCGAGAAGGTGGCGGCGTGGGGGGCGGACGCGGTGATCGTGCAGGGCGGTGAGGGCGGCGGGCACACCGGGGAGGTCGCGACCACCGTGCTGCTGCCGCAGGTGGTGGACGCGGTACGGATACCGGTGGTGGCGGCGGGCGGTTTCTGCGACGGGCGGGGGCTGGTGGCGGCGCTGGCGTACGGGGCGGCCGGGGTGGCGATGGGCACGCGGTTCCTGCTCACCTCCGACTCGACGGTGCCGGACGCGGTGAAGGCCAGGTATCTGGCGGCGACGGTCCGGGACGTCACGGTGACCCGGGCGGTGGACGGCCTACCGCACCGGATGCTGCGCACGGAGCTGGTGGCCGCGCTGGAGCGGTCGGGCCGCGTACGGGCCTTCGGCCGCGCGGTCCGGGAAGCGGCCGGTTTCCGGCGGCTGTCGGGGCTCACCTGGCGTCAGCTGGTCCGCGACGGCGTCGCGCTCAAGCACGGAAAGGAGTTGTCCTGGAGCCAGGTGCTGCTGGCCGCGAACACACCGATGCTGCTCAAGTCGGCGCTGGTGGACGGGCGTACGGACCTCGGGTTGATGGCGGCGGGGCAGGTCGCCGGTGTGATCGACGACCTGCCGTCGTGCGCGGAGCTGGTGGAGCGGATCGTGAAGGAGGCGGAGGAGGTGCTGGAGGCACTGGGAGGGCTCAGAGCCGCTCGATGATCGTCACGTTGGCCTGGCCGCCACCCTCGCACATGGTCTGGAGGCCGTAGCGGCCGCCGGTGCGCTCCAGTTCGTGCAGCAGGGTCGTCATCAGCCGGACGCCGGTCGCGCCGAGAGGGTGGCCGAGGGCGATCGCGCCGCCGTTGACGTTGACCTTGTCGGGGTCGGCGCCGGTCTCCTTCAGCCAGGCGAGGACGACCGGCGCGAAGGCCTCGTTGATCTCCACCAGGTCGATGGCGTCGATGGTCAGGCCGGTCCGGCGCAGGGCGTGCGCGGTGGCCGGGATGGGGGCGGAGAGCATGCGGATGGGGTCCTCGCCGCGCACGGAGAGATGGTGGACGCGGGCGCGCGGGCGAAGCCCGTGATCCCCTACCGCCCGCTCGGAGGCGAGCAGCATGGCGGCGGCCCCGTCGGAGACCTGGGAGGAGCAGGCGGCGGTGACGGTGCCGCCGTCGAGGACGGGTTTGAGCGCGGCCATCTTCTCCAGGGAGGTGTCCCGGCGTGGGCCCTCGTCCACGGTGACCTCGCCATAGGGGACGGTCTCGCGTTCGAAGCGGCCGGTGTCGATCGCCCAGATCGCCCGCCGGTGCGAGCGCAGGGCGAACTCCTCCTGGTCCTCACGGCTGATGCCCCACCGGGCGGCGATCATCTCGGCGCCGGCGAACTGGTTGACGGGCTGGTCGCCGTACCGGGCACGCCAGCCGGTGCTGCCGAGGAAGGGGCCCTCGGTCAGGCCGAGCGGGGCGGCGGCCTGCCGGGAGGCGAAGGCGATGGGGATCTGGGACATGTTCTGCACCCCGCCCGCGATCACCAGGTCCTGGGTGCCGGAGAGCACGGCCTGCGCGGCGAAGTGCACGGCCTGCTGGGAGGAACCGCACTGCCGGTCGACGGTCACACCCGGCACCTCCTCGGGCAGTCCGGCAGCCAGCCAGCAGGTGCGGGCGACGTCCCCGGCCTGCGGCCCCACCGCGTCCAGACAGCCGAAGACCACGTCCTCCACGGCGGCCGGGTCGATCCCGGCCCGCTCCAGCAGCGTGGTGAGCACATGCGCGCCCAGGTCGGCCGGGTGGACCGCGCCGAGCCCTCCCCCACGCCGCCCGACGGGCGTACGGACCGCTTCGACTATGTAGGCCTCGGCCATGGCGACTCCCTCGGCTGAACGGGGCGTTATCCGGTCTGTCCGCTCTGCTCTTCGCGTATGGCGATCCCGTCCAGCACCATCGACAGGTACTGGCGGGCGATCTCCTCGGGGCTGTGCTGTCCGCCCGGCCGGTACCAGGAGGCGGCGACCCACACGGTGTCCCGCACGAACCGGTAGGTGAGCCGCACGTCCAGGTCGGCGCGGAAGACCCGCTCGGCCACACCGCGTTCCAGCGTGGACAGCCATGCCCTCTCGAACCGGCGCTGGGACTCGGCGAGGAACGCGAACCGGTCCTGGTCCACGAGCTGCCTGCTCTCCTTCTGGTAGATCGCGACGGCGGCCCGGTGCCGGTCGATCTCCCGGAAGGACTCGGTGACCAGGGCCTGCAGCGTCTCGCGGGGGCCGAGTCCGGAGGCGAGGACGGTGTCGTAGCCGTCCCACAACTCGTCGAGGAAGGTGCGCAGGATCTCCTCGAGCATCGACTCCTTGGAGTCGAAGTGGTAGTAGAGGCTGCCCGCCAGCATCCCGGCGTGGTCGGCGATCTTGCGGACGGTGGTGGCGTTGTACCCGTGCTCGGCGAAGACCTCGGCAGCGGTGCTGAGGAGTTCGCCGCGCCGGGCGGCAGCCGCGGTCACCTGGGGCTTCTTCTTGGTCGGCACGCACCCATTGTGTCTGCCCCGGTCGTCAGGGATGCCGGCTGCTGACGGCGATGACCTCGCCCGTCATGTACGAGGAGTAGCCGGACGCCAGGAAGACGATCACGTTGGCCACCTCCCAGGGCTCCGCGTACCGCCCGAAGGCCTCCCGCGCGGTGAGTTCCGCGAGCAGTTCGGCGGAGGTGACCTTCACCAGGTGCGGGTGCATGGCGAGGCTGGGGGCGACCGCGTTGACCCGCACGCCGTACGCGGCGGCCTCGATCGCCGCGCACCGGGTCAGCGCCATCACCCCGGCCTTGGCGGCGGCGTAGTGCGCCTGACCGGCCTGGGCGCGCCAGCCGGCGACGGAGGCGTTGTTGACGATCACCCCGCCGCCGGTCTCCCGCATGGCGCGCAGGGCCGCACGCGTGCACCGGAAGGTGCCGTTCAGGGTGACGTCCAGGACGCGGGTCCACTGCTCGTCGGTCATGTCGACGAGCGCCGAAGTACCACCGAGCCCCGCGTTGTTGACGACGACGTCCAGCCGTCCGTGCTCGGCCACGGCCGCTTCGAACAGCGCCCGCACCTGCGCTTCTACGGTGACGTCGCACGGTACGGCGGCCACCGCGCCCGGGAACTCCCGGCCCAGTTCGGCCTCGTGCTCCTTCAGCCGGCGCGTGTGGGCGTCGCTGATGAGCACGCGCGCGCCCTCCTCCAGGAACCGGCGCGCGGTCGCCCCGCCGATGCCGGCACCGGCCGCGGCGGTGATGACGGCGGTGCGCCCCTGCAGCAGTCCGTGCCCCGGTACGTAGGCCGGGCTCTCGACGCCTGTCATAGGGTCACGCTAACCTACCAAACACTTGTTAGGGAAGGACGGTGACGGGGACCGTGGACCTGACCCACTCCGAGGCCGACGAGGAGTTCCGCGCCGAGGCCCGGGCCTGGCTGGAGGCGCACGTGCCGCACACCCCGCTGCCGTCCCTGGAGACGGCGGAGGGCTTCGCGGCACACCGCGCGTGGGAGGCCGAACTGGCCGCGGACCGCTGGTCGGTGGTGTCGTGGCCGGAGAGGTACGGCGGCCGGGACGCCGGGCTGCTGCGCTGGCTGGTCTTCGAGGAGGAGTACTGGGCGGCGGGCGCACCGGGCCGGGTCGGCCAGAACGGCATCGGCCTGCTCGCGCCGACGCTCTTCGACCACGGCACGGAGGAGCAACGCGCGCGCGTGCTGCCGCCGATGGCCTCCGGCGAGGTGGTCTGGGCGCAGGCATGGTCGGAGCCGGAGGCCGGCTCCGACCTGGCCTCGCTCACCTCCAGGGCGGTACGGGCGGACGGTGGCTGGCGGGTGAGCGGACAGAAGACGTGGTCCTCGCGGGCGGCCTTCGCGGACCGGGCCTTCGGGCTGTTCCGCAGCGATCCCGCGGCGGGGAAACCGCACCAGGGACTCACGTACCTGATGTTCGATCTGCGGGCACCCGGCGTCACCGTCCGCCCGATCGGCCGTCTCGACGGGAGACCCGCCTTCGCGGAGCTGTTCCTGGACGATGTGTTCGTGCCGGACGAGGACGTGATCGGCGACCCCGGGCAGGGGTGGCGGATCGCGATGTCCACCGCGGGCAACGAGCGCGGGCTCACCCTGCGCTCCCCGGGCCGCTTCCTCGCCTCCGCGGACCGGCTGCTCGGCCTCTGGCGGGCCAAGGGCTGTCCGGGACACGCACGGGAAAGGGTGGCCGACGCCCTGATCGACGCCCGCGCCCACCAGCTGTTCACCTACGCGGCCGCCTCCCGATTCCTCGACGGCGCCCGGCCCGGCCCGGAGTCCAGCATGAACAAGGTGTTCTGGTCCGAGCTGGACCTCGCGCTGCACGAGACGGCGCTCGACCTGCTGGGCGCGGAGGGCGAGTCGGCGGACTCCGCCTGGTCCGAGGGGTATGTCTTCGCGCTCGCCGGGCCGATCTACGCGGGGACGAACGAGATCCAGCGCGACATCATCGCCGAGCGGCTGCTCGGTCTGCCGAAGGGACGCCGTTGATGCGCTTCCTCCTCGACGCCGAGCAGCGCGCCTTCGCCGGCTCGCTGCGCGCGATGCTGACGGCCGCGGACACTCCGGCGGTGGCCCGGGACTGGGGCCGCGGCGACCACGCCGGCGGGCGCGCGTTGTGGTCACGGATCGCGGAGGCCGGGGTGTTCGGGCTCGCGGTGCCGCAGGAGTACGGGGGGATGGGGCCCCGTCCGGTGGAGCTGGCCGTGGCCTTCGTCGAGCTGGGACGCCACGCGGTACCGGGGCCGCTGGTGGAGACAATCGTGGCGGCCGTACTCCTCGGCGAACCCGCGCCGGCCGAGCGCTTCCTGCCCGGACTCGCGGCCGGCACCGACATCGCGACCGTCGCGGCACCCACGGGATACGCCCTCGACGCCGACGCGGCCACCCTCCACCTGCTCCCGGCGTCCAAGGGCCTTTACCTGTCGGCAGCGGCCCCCGGCCCCGTGCGCCGCTCCCTCGACCCTGCCCGCCGGCTGACCCCGCTCGCCCCGGGCGGCGAACTCCTGACCGCCACCCCGCCCCGCGCCCCCGCGCTCACCTGGGCGCGGCTGGCCACCGCCGCCCAGGCCCTCGGCGCCGGACTCGCGCTCCTCGACCGGACCGTCACCCACGTCGCGCGGCGCACCCAGTTCGGCGTCCCCGTCGGCTCCTTCCAGGCGGTCAAGCACCGCCTGGCCGACATGAGGACCGCCCTGGAGTTCGCCCGCCCCCTGCTCTTCGGCGCGGCCCTGTCGATGCGCCCGGCGGACGTGGCGGCCGCCAAGCTCAGGGCCTGCGAGGCGGCGTACGCCACCGCCCGTACGGCGCTGCACCTGCACGGCGCGATCGGGTACACGGCGGAGTACGACCTGTCCCTGTGGCTGACCAAGGCCCGCGCTCTGCGCACGGCGTGGGGCACACCCCAGGAATGCCGGGACCTGTTCCTCGCGGAGGCCCTCAGACCTGGCTGACCCCTACGATCCCCGCGGCGCGTGCCGCCGTCAGCCAGCTGGGGAACTCGCCGACGAGACGGTCGTACAACTCGGCGTCGGTGACGCGGCGCGGGTTCTCGCCGGCGTGGAAGAAGCCGGCGTTGTCCACGATCCGCTTGCCGGGCACCGCCAGCTCGTCCAGTCTGCGCAGGAACTCGAACTGCCGGCTGCCCGGGTCCCCGAAGCCGACGAACTGCCAGAACAACGGGAGCTTGGCCGCCTTGCAGACGTAACGCTCGGCGGCGAGCCTGTTGACCGGACCACCGTCGGTCTGGAAGACGACCAGGGCGGGGTCGGTGGCGCCGCTGTCGAGGTAGTGGTCGATGACGGCGTCCATCGCCAGGTGGTAGCTCGTCTTGCCCATATGCCCGAGCCCGGCGGCGATCCGCCCGATGCGGCCTTCGTGACGGTCGAGGGCGATGTCGGCGACCGCGTCGACATCGGTGGAGAAGAACACCACCGGCACGCGGCCGTCGTCGTCCAGGTGCGCCGACAGGCCCAGCACCCGGTCGGCGAGGGCCTGCACACTGCCGTCGTCGTAGTACGGCCTCATCGAACCGGAGTAGTCGACCACGAGGTAGACGGCGGCCCGCAGCCCGTCCAGGCCGTGCTTGCGCAGGGACACCCCGGCCGAGCGGTAGGCGCCGACGAGCGCGGGTGCGGTCTCCTCCACCTTGCGCAGACTGATCGCGGCCATGGTCCCCCCTTGGCTGTCCAAGGGGCCGAGCCTATGTGATGCCGCCCCTTCGGTCGCCGCTGTCACAGCGGTCGGATATTTTGGTGGCCGCCGCCCCCACCGGCTCATTCCGTTTCTTTCCTTCCTTCGAGGAGCCGGCCGTGGCCGCCGAGTCCGCCGTGAGCACCCGCTTCCGCCATCCACAGGTGGAGTGCTGCCTCCGCTGCGCCCGCAGCGACCGTTACATACGCCCCTCCCGCGTGCGCGAGGCGGCCGTAGGCCACCAGTGCGGGAAGGAGGGCGTGCGGACGATCCGGCAGGCGCGGACCGTGTTCGGCGGCCGGTTCAGCGCGGTGTCGCTGGTGACGGGTGCGCTGATCGGGCTGAACGTACCGGCGGCCGGCGGGTCCGGCGCGATCTTCGGGGCGGACGCCGCGGACCGGGTCAGGGGCCGCCGCCCGGGCCGCGACATGCGGCCCGTGGACCAGCACCGGGGCGGTCCGGCGCTGGGGTGGCGCACGCTGGTCCTCGCCGAGCTGTCGGGTCCCGTGGAAGGTGCGGCCGCATGAGGAAAGCCGGAATTCTGCTGTTCACGGCCGTACCGGTGGTGGTCACGGCCGTGGTGTACGCCGTCGGTCCCGGCCAGTCCGGTTCCGCGGAGGGCAAGGGCGTCTCGACGGCCCAGCAGGCCCGGCAGGACGCCAAGGCGCGGGCCGAGTCGGAGCGGTCGGAGGATGCGGAGGTCATCGCCGACGCCCCGCCGGGGCTGGCCGCGCCCGCGAAGAAGGAGCTGGCGCAGCGGCTCGTGGCGAGCGCCGAGAACTCCACGCTGGACTGGCGGTCCGCCTACGGATACATCGAGGACATCGGCGACGGGCAGGGCTACACCGCGGGCATCGTCGGTTTCTGTACCGGCACCCACGATCTGCTGACCCTGGTCGAGCGCTACACCAAGGCCCACCCGGCCAACGGCCTGGCGAGGTACCTGCCCGCGCTGCGGGAGGTCGACGGCACGGACTCCCACGAGGGCCTGGACCCGGGGTTCACCGCGGCCTGGAAGGCGGAGGCGAAGGTCCCGGCGTTCCGCACGGCGCAGGACAAGGAGCGCGACCGCGTCTACTTCGGCCCGGCCGTCCGGCTCGCCAAGCTCGACGGGCTGGGGACGCTGGGCCAGTTCGTCTACTACGACGCGATGGTCTTCCACGGCCCCGGCACCGGGCCCAGCGGCTTCTACGGACTGCGCGAGCGTGCCATGAACGAGGCGGACACCCCTTCCGAGGGTGGCAGCGAGAAGAACTACCTCGACATCTTCCTGGACATCCGCCGCAAGGCCATGAAGACCAAGAAGGCCACCATCGACACCTCGCGCGTCGACACGGCCCAGCGCGCGTTCCTCTACGACGGCAATCTCGACCTGCACACGCCACTGGAGTGGCGGGTGTACGGGGAGACGTACAAGGTGCCGTAGCCGGCGGGCGGACATGCAACGACGCCTGCCCAAGCGTCCGGTCGGGGACAGGGTGGGCAGGCGCCGTCTGGTGTTCCGTACGCCTTTGTACGGGACGTTCAGGGGTGAGCCGTCAGACCGCCAGGGCGCGGTCCGTCGGGCGGATCGGGGCCGGCAGGTCGCTGGCTCCGGTCAGGTAGCGGTCGACTCCACGGGCGGCCGAGCGGCCCTCCGCGATCGCCCAGACGATCAGGGACTGGCCGCGGCCGGCGTCACCGGCGACGAACACACCCGGCACATTGGTCTGGAAGTCGGCGTCGCGGGCGATGTTACCGCGTGCGTCCAGCTCCAGGCCGAACTGGTCCACCAGGCCGTTCTCCCGGTCGGTGCCGGTGAAGCCCATGGCGAGCGTGACCAGCTGAGCCGGGATCTTGCGCTCGGTGCCCGGCTTCTGGGTCAGCCTGCCCTCGACGAACTCGACCTCGGCCAGGTGCAGCCACTGGACGTTGCCGTCCTCGTCGCCCTCGAAGTGGGTGGTGGAGGCGGAGTAGATCCGCTCGCCGCCCTCCTCGTGGGCCGAGGTGACCTTGTAGAGGATCGGGAAGGTCGGCCAGGGCTGGCTGGTGGCGTGCCGCTCCTCGTTCGGGCGGGGCATGATCTCCAGCTGGGTGACGGAGGCCGCGCCCTGGCGGTGGGCGGTGCCCACGCAGTCCGCGCCGGTGTCGCCACCGCCGATGACGACGACGTGCTTGCCCTCGGCCGAGATCGGGGGCGCCACATAGTCGCCCTCCTGGACCTTGTTGGCCAGCGGCAGGTACTCCATCGCCTGGTAGATGCCCTTGAGCTCGCGGCCGGGGACCGGGAGGTCGCGGGCGGTCGTCGCGCCGGCGGCGATGACGACCGCGTCGTACCGCTTCTTCAGGTCGGTCGCCTTGAGGTCGCGGCCGATCTCGATGCCGGTGCGGAAGCGGGTGCCCTCCGCGCGCATCTGCTCGATGCGGCGGTTGATGTGCCGCTTCTCCATCTTGAACTCGGGGATGCCGTACCGGAGAAGGCCTCCGACGCGGTCCGCGCGCTCGTAGACGGCGACGGTGTGGCCGGCCCGGGTGAGCTGCTGGGCGGCGGCCAGGCCCGCCGGGCCCGAGCCGATGACCGCGACCGTCTTGCCGGACAGGCGCTCGGGGATCTGCGGAGCGACGTCCCCGGTCTCCCACGCCTGGTCGATGATCGAGACCTCGACGTTCTTGATGGTGACCGGCGGCTGGTTGATGCCGAGCACGCACGCCGACTCGCAGGGCGCCGGGCAGAGGCGACCGGTGAACTCCGGGAAGTTGTTGGTCGCGTGCAGACGCTCGGAGGCGGCCGCCCAGTCCTCGCGGTAGGCGTAGTCGTTCCACTCGGGGATCAGGTTCCCCAGCGGACAGCCGTTGTGGCAGAACGGGATGCCGCAGTCCATGCACCGGCTGGCCTGCTTGCTGATGATCGGCAGCAGGGAACCGGGGACGTAGACCTCGTTCCAGTCCTTGACGCGCTCCTCGACGGGACGGGACTTGGCGACCTCACGGCCGTGGTTCAGGAAGCCCTTCGGGTCAGCCATTGATCGCCGCCTCCATCATCTTCTCGGTGATCTCGGTCTCGGAGAGACCGGCTCGCTCGGCGGCGTCCTTGGCGGCGAGCACTGCCTTGTACGTGCTGGGGATGATCTTGCTGAACCGCTCCACGGCCGCGTCCCAGTCGGCGAGCAGCTTCTCGGCGACCGTCGAGCCGGTCTCCTCGGCGTGGCGGCGCACCACGTCGTGCAGCCACTGCTTGTCGGCGTCGTCCAGCGCCTCGACCGACTCGACGTTGCCGACGTTGACGTTGTCGCGGTCGAGGTCGATGACGTACGCGACACCGCCGGACATGCCCGCCGCGAAGTTGCGGCCGGTCGGGCCGAGGACGACCGCGTGACCGCCGGTCATGTACTCGCAGCCGTGGTCGCCCACGCCCTCGGAGACGACCGTCGCGCCGGAGTTGCGGACGCAGAACCGCTCACCGGTACGGCCGCGCAGGAACAGCTCGCCGCCGGTGGCGCCGTAGCCGATGGTGTTGCCCGCGATGGTCGAGTACTCGGCGAGGTGGTCGGCCGCGCGGTCCGGGCGGACGATGACTCGGCCGCCGGACAGGCCCTTGCCGACGTAGTCGTTGGCGTCGCCCTCCAGGCGGAGCGTGACACCGCGCGGCAGGAACGCGCCGAAGGACTGGCCGGCGGAGCCCGTGAAGGTGATGTCGATGGTGTCGTCCGGCAGACCCGCGCCACCGAACTTCTTCGTCACCTCGTGGCCGAGCATGGTGCCGACCGTGCGGTTGATGTTGCGGATGGCGACCTGGGCGCGGACCGGCTGTGCCTCGGTCGCGTCGGAGGCGGCCAGCGCGTCCGCGGCCAGCTTGATCAGCTCGTTGTCCAGGGCCTTCTCCAGGCCGTGGTCCTGAGCGATCAGCTGGTGACGGACCGCGCCCTCGGGCAGTGACGGCACGTGGAACAGCGGCGCCAGGTCCAGGCCCTGGGCCTTCCAGTGGTCGACGGCACGGGTGACGTCGAGCGCCTCCGCGTGGCCGACGGCCTCCTCGATGGAACGGAAGCCCAGCTCCGCGAGGATCTCGCGGACCTCCTCCGCGATGAACTGGAAGAAGTTCACCACGTGCTCGGCCTTGCCGGCGAAGCGGTCGCGCAGGGCCGGGTTCTGGGTGGCGATGCCGACCGGGCAGGTGTCCAGGTGACAGACACGCATCATCACGCAACCGGAGACGACGAGCGGAGCGGTCGCGAAACCGAACTCCTCGGCACCGAGCAGCGCGGCGATGACCACGTCACGGCCGGTCTTCAGCTGGCCGTCCGTCTGGACCACGATCCGGTCGCGCAGGCCGTTGAGCAGCAGGGTCTGCTGGGTCTCGGCGAGACCCAGCTCCCAGGGGCCGCCCGCGTGCTTCAGCGACGTCAGCGGGGAGGCACCCGTACCACCGTCGTGACCGGAGATGAGCACGACGTCCGCGTGGGCCTTGGACACACCGGCCGCGACCGTGCCGACGCCGACCTCGGAGACCAGCTTGACGTGAATCCGCGCCTGCGGGTTCGCGTTCTTCAGGTCGTGGATCAGCTGGGCCAGGTCCTCGATGGAGTAGATGTCGTGGTGCGGCGGCGGGGAGATGAGGCCCACGCCCGGCGTCGAGTGACGCGTCTTCGCGACCCACGGGTAGACCTTGTGGCCGGGCAGCTGGCCGCCCTCGCCGGGCTTGGCGCCCTGGGCCATCTTGATCTGGATGTCGTCCGCGTTGACCAGGTACTCGGAGGTCACGCCGAAGCGGCCGGAGGCGACCTGCTTGATGGCGCTGCGCCGCGCGGGGTCGTACAGGCGCTCCGGGTCCTCGCCGCCCTCACCGGTGTTGGACTTGCCGCCCAGCTGGTTCATGGCGATGGCGAGGGTCTCGTGCGCCTCCTTGGAGATGGAGCCGTACGACATGGCGCCGGTGGAGAAGCGCTTGACGATCTCGCTCGCCGGCTCGACCTCGTCGATGGAGATCGGCTGGCGGTCGGACGTGAAGCCGAACAGGCCGCGCAGCGTCATCAGGCGCTCGGACTGCTCGTTCACACGGTCCGTGTACTTCTTGAAGATGTCGTAGCGACCCGTGCGCGTGGAGTGCTGGAGGCGGAAGACCGTCTCCGGGTCGAACAGGTGCGGCTCGCCCTCGCGGCGCCACTGGTACTCGCCGCCGATGTCCAGCGCGCGGTGCGCCGGGGCGATGCCGGAGGCCGGGTAGGCCTTGGCGTGGCGGGCGGCGACCTCCTTGGCGATGACGTCGATGCCGACACCGCCGATCTTGGTGGCCGTGCCGTTGAAGTACTTCTCCACGAAGGCCTCGTCCAGGCCGACGGCCTCGAAGACCTGGGCGCCGCGGTAGGAGGCGACGGTGGAGATGCCCATCTTGGACATGACCTTCAGGACGCCCTTGCCGAGGGCGTAGATCAGGTTCCGGATGGCCTTCTCGGGCTCCAGGCCGTTGAGGAAGGTGCCCGCGCGCAGCAGGTCCTCGACGGACTCCATCGCCAGGTACGGGTTGACGGCGGCGGCGCCGTAGCCGATGAGCAGGGCGACGTGGTGTACCTCGCGGACGTCCCCGGCCTCGACCAGCAGGCCCACCTGGGTGCGCTGCTTGGTCCGGATGAGGTGGTGGTGGACGGCCGCGGTGAGCAGGAGCGACGGGATCGGCGCGTGCTCGGCGTCCGAGTGCCGGTCCGACAGGACGATCAGGCGGGCGCCGTTCTCGATGGCCGCGTCGGCCTCGGCGTAGATCTCCTCGATGCGCGCGGCGAGCGCGTCGCCGCCGCCGTGCACCCGGTACAGGCCGGAGAGGGTCGCGGCCTTGAAGCCGGGCATGTCACCGTCGGCGTTGATGTGGATGAGCTTGGCCAGCTCGTCGTTGTCGATCACCGGGAAGGGCAGGGTGACCGAGCGGCAGGATGCGGCCGTCGGCTCCAGCAGGTTGCCCTCCGGGCCCAGTGTCGAGCGCAGGGAGGTGACCAGTTCCTCGCGGATCGCGTCCAGCGGCGGGTTGGTGACCTGCGCGAACAGCTGGGTGAAGTAGTCGAAGAGCAGCCGCGGGCGCTCGGACAGTGCCGCGATCGGCGAGTCCGTACCCATGGAGCCGATCGGCTCGGCAGCGGTGCGGGCCATCGGCGCGAGGATGACGCGCAGCTCCTCCTCGGTGTACCCGAAGGTCTGCTGGCGTCGGGTGACCGAGGCGTGGGTGTGGACGATGTGCTCGCGCTCGGGCAGGTCGGCCAGCTCGATCTCGCCGGCC
This sequence comes from Streptomyces sp. NPDC006314, assembly GCF_040613075.1. Classification (NCBI taxonomy): domain Bacteria; kingdom Bacillati; phylum Actinomycetota; class Actinomycetes; order Kitasatosporales; family Streptomycetaceae; genus Streptomyces; species Streptomyces sp. NPDC006314. The sequence goes on from NZ_JBEXRL010000009.1 coordinate 192,880, forward strand.
TCCAGCCACTCGGCGTACGGCTTCTCGGCGGCGAGGGACGCCTTGATCTCGTCGTCCTCGATGATGCGGTGCTCGGCGGTGTCGACGAGGAACATGCGGCCGGGCTGCAGGCGGCCCTTGCGGACGACCTTGGCCGGGTCGATGTCGAGGACGCCGACCTCGGAGCCGAGGACGACGAGGCCGTCGTCGGTGACCCAGTAGCGGCCGGGGCGCAGGCCGTTGCGGTCCAGCACGGCGCCGACCTGGGTGCCGTCGGTGAAGGTGACACAGGCGGGGCCGTCCCAGGGCTCCATCATCGTGGAGTGGAACTGGTAGAAGGCGCGCCGGGCCGGGTCCATGGACTCGTGGTTCTCCCACGCCTCCGGGATCATCATCAGCACGGAGTGCGGCAGCGAGCGGCCGCCGAGGTGCAGCAGCTCCAGCACCTCGTCGAAGGACGCCGAGTCGGAGGCGTCCGGCGTGCACACCGGGAAGATGCGCTCGATGGCCTTCTCGTCGGAGCCGAACAGGTCGGAGACGAGCTGCGACTCGCGGGCGCGCATCCAGTTGCGGTTGCCCTTGACGGTGTTGATCTCGCCGTTGTGGGCGACGAAGCGGTACGGGTGCGCGAGCGGCCACGACGGGAAGGTGTTCGTGGAGAAGCGCGAGTGGACGAGCGCGATGGCCGACGCGAAGCGGCGGTCCGACAGGTCCGGGAAGAAGGGCTCCAGCTGTCCGGTGGTCAGCATGCCCTTGTAGACGATCGTGCGGGCGGACAGGGACGGGAAGTAGACCCCGGCCTCCCGCTCGGCGCGCTTGCGCAGCACGAACGCCCTGCGGTCCAGCGCGATGCCCTCGCTGGCGCCGCCCCCGGGCTCCGTCCGGGAGGTGCCCCCGGCGACGAAGACCTGACGGAAGACCGGCATGGTGGAGCGGGCCGTGGCGCCCAGCAGCTCCGGGGCGACCGGAACCTCACGCCAGCCGAGGACGGTGAGGCCCTCGTCGGCCGCGATCGTCTCGATACGTGAGACGGCGTCCTCGGTCCCCTCCTCCGGCAGGAAGGCGATACCCACGGCGTACGAGCCGGCGGCGGGGAGGTCGAATCCGGCCACCTCGCGGAAGAAGGCGTCCGGCACCTGGGAGAGGATGCCCGCGCCGTCGCCCGAGTCGGGCTCGGAGCCGGTGGCACCGCGGTGCTCCAGATTGCGCAGCACGGTGAGCGCCTGCTCGACCAGCGTGTGGGACGCCTCGCCGGTGAGGGTGGCGACGAAACCGACGCCACAGGCGTCGTGTTCGTTGCGGGGGTCGTACATACCCTGCGCAGCAGGGCGAGCATCCATGAACGACCAGTTCTGGCCATTCGCGGAATGCTGGGACGGCTGGCGCGGCGTACGCATCGGCTCTCCCGTCGTCGTCATGTGGCATGTGGCAGCTGCCGAGGGACGACGTTGGCCCTCTGCGTGAAGTGCAAAATTTCGTGCAGATTACATGATGGAGCGGTTCTCGGGAAGCGGATACTCCGTTCCAACATGCGGACGCCACGGGCTGCGTGGCGGGGTGCCGCACGGGGGCGGCGCGGTGCAGCGCGAGGCGGCGAACGTATGTGGGGGACGGTTGCCGGACAAGATCGGTCGGATCCTCGTCCGTCGGCCCGTGGGGGGCGGGGGGAGCCTCGTCGGCCCGCCCCGCGGGGGTGCCGCAGGCGTCATTGCCCGCAGCGCTTACGGCTCATGCCCGGTGGTTAAGCGTTCGAAACCAGCGAGTAACGGCTACTTATGCGGCTCATCGCATAACTAGCGGTCGGGCTATCCTACGGCCGTTCCGAACAAGCTGCCCAGGGCGTACGTCACACCGGCCGCCGCACCGCCGAGCGCGAGCTGCCGCAGACCGCTGTACCACCAGGTACGCGCGGTCACCTTGGCCACGACGGCACCGCAGCCGAAAAGTCCGGCGAGGGCGAGGAGCACGGCCGGCCACAGCACGGTCGCGCCCAGCAGGTACGGCAGCACCGGCAGCAGGGCGCCGAGCGCGAACGAGCCGAAGGACGAGACGGCGGCGACCAGCGGCGAGGGCAGATCACCGGGATCGATGCCCAGTTCCTCCCGGGCGTGTATCTCCAGGGCCTGCTCGGGGTCCTTGGACAGCTGCCGGGCGACCTGCCGGGCCAGCTCGGGGTCGACACCGCGGGCCACGTAGAGTGCCGCCAGCTCGTCCTCCTCGTCCTGCGGGTGCCTGCGCAGCTCGCGGCGCTCGACGTCGAGCTCGGCCTCGACCAGCTCGCGCTGGGAGGCGACGGAGGTGTACTCGCCGGCCGCCATGGAGAAGGCGCCGGCGGCGAGGCCGGCGAGCCCGGTGATGACGATCGTCTGCTGACTCACGGAACCGCCGGCCACGCCGGTCATCAGGGCGAGGTTGGAGACCAGACCGTCCATCGCGCCGAAGACGGCGGGGCGCAGCCAGCCGCCGTTGACGTCGCGGTGCGTGTGGTTGTCTCGGTGCGCCTCGTGCAGCGCCGCCTCGGTGTCGATGATGGCCATGCGGGCCCCCCGGATAGCTTAGCCAAAGCTAACTTTGGACGAGTTCCATTTTTTGATAACCCTGAATCTACGCCGATAACCTCCTTCCCGCCAGCAAGGGAAGCCTCTGCTAACCTGCGACTTTCCCCTGCTCAGCTCATTCGTGCGGGCAAATGCTCAGTTGCCGAGCGGGTGACTCCGACCCCGTGAAGGCTCGCCTGGGCGCCTCCCGTGGCACACATCCGCAAAGGGTCCCCGTGGTCCCGCCGACCGAGGCCGCCCAGGGTCCCCGTGGTCCTGCCGAAGGAGGCCGCCCCATGGCATCGATCGCCCGCACCCCCCCGGTCCCGGCGCCCGGGGACGCCTCCGGACTCCGCGAACGGGCACGTGGCGCACTGCTCGGCCTGGCGGTCGGTGACGCGCTGGGGGCGCCGGCGGAGAACCTCAGGCCCTCCGAGATCCGTGCGCGCTGGGGCCGCATCACGGGGTACGTCGCCGAAAAGCCGTCCGGTACGGACGACACCGAGTACGCGATCTTCTCCGGTCTCCTGCTGGCCCGGCACGGCTCGGCGCTGGCCCCGGCGCATGTGGAGGCGGCCTGGCACGAGTGGATCGCGGACCGGGCCGAAGGTCCCTTCCGGGGCGCGGGCTTCAGTGAACGAGGCACCCTGGAGAACCTCCGCCGGGGCCTGGCCGCGCCCATCTCGGCCCAGCACCGCCACGCCTGGAGCGACGGGCTGGCGATGCGCGCGGCGCCCTTCGGGGTCTTCGCCGCCGGGCGCCCGGGGGAGGCGGCCCGCCTGGTGGCCATCGACGGCTCGATCAGCCACGAGGGCGAGGGCATCTACGGCGGCCAGGCGGTCGCGGCGGGCGTGGCCGCGGCGATGGCGGGAGCGCCGGTACCGGTGGTGGTCGCCTCCGCACTCGCGGTCGTCCCGGACGACTCGTGGACGGCCCGCTCCCTGCGCCGCGCGGTGACGGTGGCCCACCGCGGCGAACGGGCGGTCCGCTCCGCGGTGGTCGTCGGCGGCTACCCCTGGACCGATCTGGCCCCCGAGGCGGTCGCCCTCGCCTTCGGCGCGTACGCGGCGGCCGACGGTGACTTCCGCGCGGCGGTCCTGACAGCGGTCAACATGGGCCGCGACGCGGATACCACGGCGGCGGTGGCGGGCGCGCTGTCCGGTGCGGCCCAGGGCCTTTCCGCTATCCCGCCGGCCTGGGCCGCCGCCATCGGCCCGGCCCGCGGCCGCTGCCTGCCGTCCATGGCGGGCCACCACATCCTGGACGTGGCGGAGCTGCTGGTCCCGGGCGAGGGCGGGAAATGGGGGGCGGACGTGGTTCTGCCGGAGGCTCTGCCGGCCCCCCTGCGGGAGCTGCTGCCGCAGACCGACCGGGGCCGGGCACCCACCGAACCACCCCCGCCCCTCACCGCCACCTCCCAGCCGACCGAGTCGGGTGGGAGGTGGGAGGGAGAGCGGAGGTCCCAAGGGCGGAGCCCCCTGGTGGGTGCCGGGAACTCCGGGCACCCCGACAGTGAGGGCCGGCCATGAGACCACGCCGTATCGAGGGGCTCCTCCTCGGCCTCGCCGCAGGAGACGCCGCCGGCTGGCCCGCCGCACGGCACCGCGCCGCCCGTATGCCCGAGTGGACCCGCCGCCTGACCCGGGAACTGGATACGTTCGCGGAGCAGAACGCCACCACCACCCTCCCGGTGCCGATCGCCCTCAACCAGCCTCCCGAGCCCCTCCGTCTCGGCCCCTCCGACGACGCCGAGTGGGCGGTTTTCGCCGCCGAGGCGGTCCTGCGCGCCGGCGACGACGACGTACTCGGTGACCTCAGCCGTGAACGCCGTATGCGCGCCGCGATCGACCTCACCTGGACCGCCGTGGCCTGCGAAGTCGCCGCGGCGGCGGAGCGCGCCCCGGAGATCGAGTCCGCCGTCCTCCCCCTGCGCGCCCGCATCTCCGTCCGCGCCGGCCTCGGCAACCTCGCCGCCGGCCTGCGCCCACCCGCCACCGGCCACGACAATCCGCACTACTTCGACGACGCCGCCTGCGTCCGCGCCTGCGTTCTCGCGGTCGCCCACCCCGGCGACCCCCGACGCGCCGCCGCCCTCGCCGAGTTCGACGCCCGTTACACCCAGGACGGCGACGGCGTGCACGGCGCCCGCGCAATGGCCGCGGCCCTGGCGCTGGCCCTCGACGACGCGGACACCGGCAGCTGCGTGACCGCCGCGCTCGCCGAACTCCCCCCTGACACGGAGATCGGCCGCAACACCCGCCACGCACTCGCCCTGGCCCAGGACAGCGAGTCCGCCTTCGCCCTCGTCCCGCTGCTCGAACACCAGATCGTCGACCACGTCTACAGCTACGGCATCGCCGCGGCGGAGACCGTCCCCGTCGCCCTCGCCCTGGCCACCGCCGCCCGCGGCCGCATCGCCGAAGCCGTACCGGCCGCCGCCTGCCTGTCCCGGGTCGCGGACTCCGCCCCCGCCCTCGCGGGAGCGCTGACCGGTGCCCTCGGCGGCGGCGAGGTGATCCCGCAGACCTGGCGGGACGCCTGCCGCACCCTGTCCGGCTGCACACTGCCCCGCCTCACCGGCACCGACCTGGTGGAACTCGCCGGTCTCCTGGAAGCCGCACAACCGGCCCATCCAGGAGGATGATTCGGGACATGACGCCCGAAGAACCCAAAGCGCCTGAAGGGCCCGCGGGAGAAGAAGTCAGCGAGCCGCCCCCGCATGGTCTCGACGAACGGATCAGCGGCGCCCTGGTCGGAGCCGCCGTCGGCGACGCCCTCGGCGGCCCGGTCGAGGGCTACTCCCCCGACCAGATCGCCGAGCGCCACGGCGGCCGCGTCCACGGCATCGTCGGCCCCTGGCACGGCCGGGCCTGGCGCACCGCCCGCCCCATCGCGCCCTACCACAAGGGCGACGGCCATGTCACCGACGACACCTTGATGACGCACGCACTGATCCGGGTCTACGACCGCGTCCGCGACCACCTCGACGCGTACGCGATCGCCGACCACCTGGTCCCGGACCTGATGACCAACCCCCGCTGGATCCCGGAACTGGAGACCGAGACGCTGCCGCTGCACCGCGTCTTCCTCGCCGAGAAGTGGTTGGTGGCCCGGCTCGCCTACGGCCATGTCGACCCCCGGGAAGCGGGCGCCGGCAACATCGTCAACTGCGGCGCGGCGATGTACATGGCCCCCGTCGGCCTGGTCAACGCCGCCAATCCGGCCGCCGCCTACGCCGAGGCCCTGGACCTCGCCGGTGCGCACCAGTCGTCGTACGGCCGGGAGGCGGCCGGCGTCTTCGCCGCGGCCGTGGCCGCCGCCACCGCACCGGGCGCGACCCCGGACTCGGTCGTGACCACCTGCCTGTCCCTGGCGAAGGACGGCACCCGCACGGCGATCGAGAAGGTCTGCGAAGTGGCCGGGCAGCACCGGGACTTCGAGTCGGCGCTCGGTCCGCTGCGCGCGGCGGTGGCCCCGTACGACACGGTCGGACCGGACTACCGCGCCCCCTCTCTCGCCGCCCGCCGTCCCTCCCGCCTCCACTCCATCGAGGAACTCCCCGTCGCCCTGGGCATGTTGCTCGTCTCCGGCGGTGACTACCGGCACGCCGTCCTCGGCTCGGTCAATTACGGCCGCGACTGCGACTCGATCGCCACGATGGCCGGCGCCCTCGCGGGCGCCCTCGGCTCACCCGTTCCCGAGGACTGGTCGAAGACGGTCGCGGAGGCGAGCCGCCTGGACCTCTGGGAGCCGGCCCGCATGCTCACCGCGGTCACCCGCGAGATCTTCGCACGGGACGTTCGCCGCCGGCGCGCCCACGAGGTGGCGTTCGCCGCGCTCGGAGGCCGCCCATGCTCCGACTGACCTGGGTCCAGCCGGAGGACCTCCTGGGCCACGAACTGCACCAGGCGCGCCTCGATGGCCGGGAGCCTACGGCGATCGAGGCGCGATGGCGATCGGCGGGCGGCCCGGACGCCCCGGAGCGGGCAGGAGCCTCACCCCACCGCGCATCCCGCTACCTGCGCCTCCTGGCAGAGGACCTGCTGGACGAATTGGCCGACCTGCCCGGCAGATGGACGGAGGACGAGCCGACGGACCTGCCCGGGATCAGGGCCGCGTGTCCGGACTGGCCCACCGTCCGGCTCTCCGCACCACCCGCCCCGGCCGCCCTGGAAGCCGCCTGGCTGGGCCGGGCCATCGGCTGCCTGCTCGGCAAGCCGGTCGAGAAACTTCCCCTCGACGGCGTCCGCGCCCTGGCCCGAGCGACCGGCAACTGGCCCCTCACCGCCTACTACACCGCCAAGGGCGTCCCCCGGGACCTCCTGCGCCGCTACCCCTGGAACCGCCGCTCGGCCCCGACCTCCCTCGCCGAGAACATCGACGGCATGCCCCAGGACGACGACCTCGACTACCCCCTCCTCAACCTCCTTCTGCTCCAGCGCCACGGAAAGTCCTTCACCACCACGGACGTGGCCCGGCTCTGGCTGGAGGAACTGCCACCCGGCCGCACCTTCACCGCCGAACGCATCGCCTACCGCAACCTCCTCAGCGGCATCGAACCCCCGCACACGGCACGCCACCGCAACCCGTTCCGCGAGTGGATCGGCGCCCTGATCCGCGCCGACGTGCACGGCTGGACCAACCCGGGCGACCCGGCCGCCGCCGCCGAACAGGCCCACCGCGACGCGGTCCTGACCCACACCGCCAACGGCGTCTACGCGGCGATGTTCACCGCCGCCGTCATCGCCACCGCCGCCACCGGAACCCACGACATCCACGCCTGCCTGCACGCCGGGCGCACGGTGATCCCGCCCCGCTCCCGCCTGGCGAAGGCGATCGACCACGCCGTCCACTTGGCCGGGTCCAAGGGACACTTCGACGAGGTCGTGGACGAACTCCACGCCACCTACGCCCCCGCGCACCACTGGGTCCACGCCCTCCCCAACACCGCCCTGATCGCCGCCGCCCTCACCCACGCGGACGGCGACTTCACCGGCTCCATCTGCCGTGCGGTCAGCGGCGGTTGGGACACCGATTCCAACGGCGCCACGGCCGGCAGCATCGCCGGTCTCCTCGCGGGCGCCCCCACCGCGCTCCCCGACCACTGGCGGGCCCCGCTGAAGAACCGGCTCGCCACCACCATCGCCGACTTCGACGGCACCGGCTTCGACTCCCTCGCCCACCTCACCCACCTGGAGGCGACCCGCTCATGACCCACATCGCCGTCCTCGGCAGCACGAACATGGATCTCGTCACCTACGTCTCGAAGGCCCCGCAGCGCGGCGAGACCGTGACGGGACGGGAGTTCCGTACGATCCCCGGCGGCAAGGGCGCCAACCAGGCGATCGCCGCGGCCCGCGCCGGCGCCACCGTCTCGATGATCGGCGCGGTCGGCAACGACGCCTTCGGCCTGCGCCTGCGCGACACCCTCGAACACTCCGGAGTGGACACCGACTCCCTGCGCACGGTCGAGGGCCCCTCCGGCACCGCGCACATCGTGGTGGACGACGAGGGCGGCAACTCCATCGTCGTCATCCCCGGTGCGAACGGCACCGTCGACCATCTCTCCCCCGGCGACGAAGGGGTGATCGCCTCCGCCGACGCCCTGCTGCTCCAGCTGGAGATCCCGCTGGCCGCGGTCGTCGCGGGCGCGGAGGCGGCCCGCCGGCACGGGGTCCGCACGGTTCTCACCCCGTCCCCCGCCCAGCCGCTTCCGCCCGAACTCCTCGCGGCCATCGACCTTTTGGTGCCGAACGAGTACGAGGCGGTCATCCTCACGGACCGCACCGACCCGCGCGAGGCGGCCGCCGCCCTGCTGGACCGCGTCCCCGAGGTCGTCGTCACCCTGGGCGCGACCGGCAGCCTGTACCTCGCCCGGGACACCGAACCGCTGGTGATCCCCGCGCCCCGGGTGACCGCCGTCGACTCCACGGGCGCGGGCGACACCTTCGTCGGCACGCTCGCGGTGGCCCTTGCCGAGGAGAGACCGGTACGGGAGGCCCTGTCCTGGGCGGCCGCCGCGGCGGCGATCTCCGTCCAGCGGGCAGGGGCGTCGGCATCGATGCCGTACCGCCCGGAGATCGATGCGCAGTACAGCGCATGAGTACGACGACACATACGCCCCCGGCCCTGGACGGTCTGCGGGTCCTGGACCTCGCGACCCTGTTCGCCGGCCCGCTGGCCGCGACCCTGCTCGGTGACTTCGGCGCCGAGGTGATCAAGATCGAGCACCCCCGCCGGCCCGACCCCTGCCGCGGACACGGCCCCGCCAAGCACGGCGTCGGCCTGTGGTGGAAGGTGCTCGGCCGCAACAAGCGGACCCTCACCCTCGACCTGTCCACGCCCGGCGGCCGCGCCGTCCTGCTCCGGCTCGCCGCCGGCGCCGATGTGGTGATCGAGAACTTCCGCCCCGGCACCCTGGAGAAATGGGGCCTCGGCTGGGACGAGCTGTCCGCGGCCAACCCGGGGCTGATCCTCGCCCGGGTCACCGCCTTCGGCCAGTTCGGTCCGTACGCGCACCGCCCCGGTTTCGGCACCCTCGCCGAGGCGATGAGCGGCTTCGCCGCGATCACCGGGGAGCCGGACGCGCCGCCGACGCTCCCGCCCTTCGGCCTCGCGGACTCGGTCGCGGGCCTGGCCACCGCGTACGCCGTGCTGACGGCACTGGCCGCGCGGGAGCGCACCGGTGCGGGGCAGGTCGTCGACATGGCGATCATCGAGCCGGTCCTTTCCGTCCTCGGCCCGCAACCCACCTGGTACGACCAGCTCGGCTATGTGCAGGAGCGCACCGGCAACCGGTCCGCGAACAACGCCCCGCGCAACACCTATCGCACCGCCGACGGAGCCTGGGTCGCCGTCTCCACCTCCGCGCAGTCGGTCGCCGAGCGGGTGATGCGCCTGGTGGGCCGCCCGGAGCTGATCGAGGAACCCTGGTTCACCACGGGCGCGGACCGGGCCGCCCACGCCGACGTGCTGGACGAGGCGGTCGGGTCCTGGATCGCCGCCCGCACCCGCACCGAGGTTCTGGCGGCCTTCGAGAAGGCGGAGGCGGCGGTGGCGCCGGTCCAGGATGTCCGGGACGTGCTGGCGGACCCCCAGTACCAGGCCCTGGACACGGTCACCACCGTCGCCGACCCCGAGCTGGGCCCGCTGCGGATGCAGAACGTCCTCTTCCGTCTCTCCTCGACCCCCGGCGCGATCCGCTGGCCCGGCCGCCCGCACGGGGCGGACACGGACGCCGTGCTCACCGAGCTGGGCCTCGGCCCGGCCGACATCGCCGCTCTGCGCGCGGAGGGCGCCCTGTGACCCCAACCCCGCTCACCTGGCTCTACGTCCCCGGTGACCGCCCGCACATCGTGACCAAGGCGCTGGCCGCGGGCGCCGACGTGGTGGTGATCGACCTGGAGGACGCGGTCGCCCCGGACCGCAAGGAGTATGCCCGCGCGGCCACGGCCGACCTCCTCTCCGCGTCCCAGCCGGTCCCGGTGCACGTCCGCGTCAACGCCGTGGACGGCCCCTGGGCGGCCGCGGACCTCACGGCACTGGCCGCACTGCCGGGCGTGTCCGGGCTACGGCTGCCGAAGGTGACGTCGCCCGACCAGATCAGGCAGGTCGCCGTGACGACGCCCCTGCCCCTGTACGCCCTGCTGGAGTCGGCCCTCGGCATCGAGCACGCCTACGCGATCGCCGGCGCCCACCCGTCCCTGCGGGGCATCTCCCTGGGCGAGGCAGACCTCAGGGCCGACCTGGGTGTACGGGCCGACGCGGGCCTCGACTGGCCCCGCTCCCGCGTGGTCGTCGCCGCCCGGGCGGCAGGGCTCCCCCCGCCGCCCCAGTCCGTCCACCCCGACATCCGCGACCTGGACGGCCTCGCCGCGTCCAGCGTCCATGGCCGAGCGCTCGGCTTCCTGGGCCGCGCGGCGATCCACCCCCGGCAGCTTCCGGTCATCGAGCGGGTGTATCTCCCCACCCCGGCGGAGATCGAACAGGCCGAAACGATCATCAAGGCAGCGGCGACGGACCAGGGCGCCCAGGCCCTCCCCGACGGCCGCTTCATCGACGCGGCGGTGGTGGCCATGGCCCGGCGGACCCTTTCCCTGGCACACAGGACCTGACCCTCTTCCGCCGCCCCCGTCACGGTGACCAGTGGCCCACACACGCCGAGGGCGCCCGGAAACCCCGGGCGCCCTCGGCGTCGACACCGCCAGCCGTCAGCCCTTCTTCGGAGCCGACTCGGCCTCGTCCTTCGCCTCCTCGGCACCCGGCTCGGCCTTCGCCTCGTCTTCGTCCTCGGCCTCGGCCTCGGCGACGGTCTCCGTACCGCCGGCCGCGCCGGCGGGGACAGTGTCGGAGGCAGCCGGCTCCACCACGGCCTCCCGCCCCGGCCGCTTCTTCGACGACACCACGATGTACGTCACGGCCAGCAGGAAGACGATCAGCGCGGTCCAGTCGTTGAGGCGGAGCCCCAGGATGTGGTGGGTGTCGTCCACCCGCATGTACTCGATCCAGCCGCGGCCCAGGCAGTACGCGGCGACGTACAGGGCGAACGCCCGGCCATGGCCCAGCTTGAAGCGGCGGTCGGCCCAGATGACGAGGAGGCCGACGCCGATGCACCACAGGGACTCGTAGAGGAAGGTCGGGTGGTAGTAGCCCGGCACCCGGCCGCCCTCGGAGGAGGTGATGTGAAGTGCCCACGGAACATGTGTCTCACGGCCGTACAGCTCCTGGTTGAACCAGTTGCCCCAGCGGCCGATGGCCTGCGCGAACGCGATGCCCGGCGCGACGGCGTCGGCGTACGCGGGCATCGGGATGCCCCGGCGCCGCGCGCCGATCCACGCGCCCAGCGCACCGAGCGCGATCGCGCCCCAGATGCCGAGGCCGCCCTCCCACACCTTGAAGGCGTCCACCCAGTCACGGCCCTCGCTGAAGTACAGCTCGTAGTCCGTGATCACGTGGTAGAGCCGGCCGCCGACCAGACCGAACGGCACGGCCCAGACCGCGATGTCGGCGACCGTGCCGGACCGTCCGCCGCGGGCGATCCAGCGCTTGTTGCCGAGCCAGACGGCGACGAAGACGCCGATGATGATGCAGAAGGCATAGCCGCGCAGCGGGATGGGGCCGAGATACAGCACCCCGTGCGACGGGCTGGGAATGTAGGCAAGTTCCATGGCAGGTCCGACGCTACCGTGCCGGGGAGTGGGGACGGCAAGCAGCCCGGCTACGGGTCCATAACGGGGGCGTGAGAAACGCTTACCCCTTGTCGGCCGCCTCCACCATCTGCTTGAGCTTGGCCGGGGTCATCGCCTGGTCCTGGTAGATGTTCCTGCCGCCGAGCAGAACGGTCGGCGTGCCGGTGAAGCCGCCGGAGTGGAAGGCCTTGTCCGACTTGGCCACCCAGCTCTTGTGGGAGCCGTCCTTCACGCACTTCTGGAAGGCGGGAGTGTCCAGGCCGCGCACCTTGCCGGCCAGCTCGATCAGCCTGGCGTCGCTGCCGTAGGCGTCGTCGGTCTCCTTGGGCTGGTTCGCGTACAGCACGTCGTGGTAGTCGCGGAACTTTCCGGCGTCCTGGGCGCAGGCCGCGGCGTTGGCCGCGCGCAGGGAGCCGCTGCCGCCGAGGTTGCCGTCGATCAGCCGCACGAGGTGGTACTCGATTCTGAGCTTGCCGGCGTCGGCCAGTTCGTGGAGCGTCGGCCGGTACGCCGTCTCGAAGGCCTGGCAGGCCGGACAGCGGAAGTCCTCCCAGACGGTGAGCGTCGACTTGGCACCGTCCTTGCCCACCGGGATCGCGAGGCTGTCCTTGCCCTGCGCGCCCGAGGGCGCCACGACCGGGCCCGCGCTGCTGCTCCCCTTGTCCTTGCCCGCGTTCGCGGCGATCACGCCGATCACCGCCGCGAGGCCCAGGACGCAGACGACGCTCGCGCCCATGATCAGTGTGCGCCGCCGCTTCTCCGCGGCCTTCTGCTTCTCGCGCTCGGCCGCCAGCCGCTCCCGGGCCATGCGCTTTTCGTCACGGTTCTTCTCGCTCACACCCCCAGAACGAACCGGGGAGGCGCAGCGCGCCTCCCCGGCCTGAGGTCCACCCGTTCGAGTGACCGAATCTTCCGTTGTGGACGGCTACGGACGATTACGGCGGTTACGCCTGTCCGCGCACGCCCTTCGCCAGCTCACCGGCCAGCTCACGGACCGCCTCGAGGCCGGAGGCGTGGTCCGGGGCGTCCAGCATCCGCTTGACGAACGCGGAGCCGACGATGACGCCGTCGGCGAAGCCGCCGACCTCGGCGGCCTGGGCCGCGTTGGAGACGCCGAGCCCGACGCAGACGGGGAGTCCGGTGCCGGTGGCACGGGTGCGCTCGACCAGGTCCTGGGCCTGCGCGCCGACGGACTCACGGGTGCCGGTGACGCCCATGAGCGAGGCGGCGTAGACGAAGCCGCTGCCCGCCGCGGTGATCTGGGCGAGGCGCTCGTCCCTGCTGCTCGGCGCCACGACGAACACGGTCGCGAGGCCGTGCTTCTCGGCGTGCTCCCGCCACAGGGACGACTCCTGGACCGGCAGGTCGGGCAGGATGCAGCCCGCGCCGCCCGCCTCGGCCAGCTCGGCGGTGAAGCGCTCGACGCCGTAGCGGTCGATGGGGTTCCAGTACGTCATGACGAGGACGGGCTTGCCGGTGGCCGCGTGGGCCTCCTTGACCGTGCGCATGACGTCCGCGATCTTGACTCCGCCGCGCAGGGCGATGTCGTCGGCGGTCTGGATGACCGGGCCGTCCAGGACCGGGTCGCTGTGCGGCAGGCCGACCTCGACGACGTCGGCGCCGCCGTCGAAAACGGCCTTGACCGCCTCGATGCCGCCGTCCACGGTCGGGAAGCCGGCCGGGAGGTAGGCGATGAGCGCGGACCGGTCCTCCGCCTTGGCGGCGGCAAGGGTGTCCGTCAACAGCTGCCTGGTCCCGCTCACTTGGCGTCCCCCTCGATCTCGGCGGTGTCGGCTTCGTTGGCGGCCACCTCGGCGTCGGTGTCGTACAGGTCGAAGTAACGGGCGGCGGTGTCCATGTCCTTGTCGCCGCGGCCGGACAGGTTGACGACGATCAGGCCGTCCTTGCCCAGTTCCTTGCCGACCTCCAGGGCGCCGGCGAGGGCGTGGGCGCTCTCGATGGCCGGGATGATGCCCTCGGTGCGCGACAGCAGGCGCAGGGCCTGCATGGCCGCGTCGTCGGTGACCGCGCGGTACTCACCGCGGCCGGAGTCCTTCAGATAGGAGTGCTCGGGGCCGATGCCCGGGTAGTCCAGACCGGCCGAGATCGAGTACGGCTCGGTGATCTGGCCCTCCTCGTCCTGCAGGACGTAGGACCGGGAGCCGTGCAGGATGCCGGGCTCGCCCGCGGTCAGGGTGGCCGCGTGCTCCCCCGTCTCGATGCCGTGTCCGGCGGGCTCGCAGCCGATGAGCCGGACGCCCTCGTCGGGGATGAAGGCGTGGAAGAGACCGATGGCGTTGGAACCGCCGCCGACGCAGGCGATGGCCGCGTCGGGCAGGCGGCCGGCACGCTCCAGCAGCTGGCGGCGGGCCTCGACGCCGATGACCCGGTGGAAGTCGCGGACCATGGCCGGGAAGGGGTGCGGGCCGGCGACCGTACCGAACAGGTAGTGGGTGCGGTCGACGTTGGCGACCCAGTCGCGGAACGCCTCGTTGATGGCGTCCTTGAGGGTGCGGCTGCCCGACTTCACGGCGACGACCTCGGCGCCGAGCATGCGCATGCGGGCCACGTTGAGGGCCTGGCGCCGGGTGTCGATCTCGCCCATGTAGATGGTGCAGTCAAGGCCGAAGAGCGCGCAGGCGGTCGCGGTCGCGACACCGTGCTGACCGGCGCCGGTCTCGGCGATGACCCGCGTCTTGCCCATCCGCCTGGTGAGCAGGGCCTGGCCGAGGACGTTGTTGATCTTGTGGGAGCCGGTGTGGTTGAGGTCTTCCCGCTTGAGGAACACCCGGGCGCCACCGGCGTGTTCGGCGAACCTCGGCACCTCGGTGAGGGCGCTGGGGCGGCCGGTGTAGTGGACGAGCAGGTCGTCGAGTTCACGGGCGAACTCGGGGTCGGCCTTCGCCTTGTCGTACTCGACGGCGACCTCGTCCACGGCGGCGACCAGGGCCTCCGGGATGAACTTGCCGCCGAACGCGCCGAAGTAGCCCTCGGCGCTGGGCACCTGGCCGCTGGGGTCAGGGATGAAGAACTCGCTGGGCATACGGATACCTCGCAGGGGCGTGCGCCCCGGGTTGCTGGACTTGGGGTACGTGTCGATGCGTGCGCGCTGCTGTCCTCGAGGGTGCTTGCCCACCGCCCGCCGTTACCGTCGGCAGGGCGGACCTTCCGGGCCGCGAGCCACGAGGACCGCTCTCCCGCCGACCGCGTCGGGTGGTGGAGTGGGCAAGGGACCCGGGGGTCTCCGGGGGCGGAGCCCCCTGGCCGGTCCGGGCAGCGGTGACACAGGTCAACCGGCCTTCAACAAGGCAGGTCGGCTCAGCTCACCGCAGGTGACGCGCACGCGGCGTGACGCCATCGCATGCCGTTCACCTGGCCGGGCTCGTCGCCGATCACATAGCGGACCCGCCGCCCGTGCACCCGTCGCGCGGGGGCACGGCAGCCGCGGGGTCGGCAGCCACGGGCGAGGCGGGCATAGGCGTCCCGTGTCGCCGGGGTGATCGGAAGCATCATCGAGAGCCAGCTTAGCGGGAGATTCAGCTCCGCCCGTGCCGTAGTGCGGGGTGCTCGCCCGCGGCGACCAGGTCGGAGACGGCGGCCTTCGGGTCGCGTCCGGTGACGAGGGACTCGCCGACCAGCACCGCGTCGGCGCCCGCGTTGGCGTAGGCGATCAGGTCGTGCGGGCCGCGGACACCGGACTCGGCGATCTTCACGATGGAGTCGGGGATCTCCGGGGCGATCCGCTCGAAGGTGCCCCGGTCGACCTCCAGGGTCTTGAGGTTGCGCGCGTTGACGCCGATGACCTTGGCGCCCGCGTCCACGGCCCGCTCCACCTCGTCCTCGTCGTGCACCTCGACGAGCGGGGTGAGCCCGATGGAGACGGCACGCTCGATCAGCGACTCCAGGGCCGGCTGGTCCAGGGCGGCCACGATCAGCAGCGCGAGGTCGGCTCCGTACGCGCGTGCCTCCCACAGCTGGTACGACGTGACGATGAAGTCCTTGCGCAGGACCGGGATGTCCACCCGCGCGCGGACGGCCTCCAGGTCGGCCAGCGAGCCGCCGAAGCGGCGCTGTTCGGTGAGGACGGAGATGACGGCAGCACCGCCCGCCTCATAGTCCGCGGCGAGCCCCGCCGGGTCGGCGATCGCGGCCAGCGCGCCCTTGGAGGGGCTGGAGCGCTTGACCTCGCAGATCACCTTGACGCCGTCGCCCCTGAGCGCGGCCACCCCGTCCTTGGCGGCCGGGGCCTTGGCCGCGCGCTCCTTGAGCTCGTCGAGGCTGACGCGCGCCTGCCGCTCCGCGAGGTCGGCACGGACTCCGTCGATGATCTCGTCGAGCACACTCACGCGAGCGGCCCCCTTCCTGGCGGTGGTTCCTTCAGGTTTCGCGAACCCGTAGTCACTGAAATGGTATCCGCAGGAACGCGCGGGCCTCGCATCCGGTGGATGGCGGTCCCACTACCTGGACATTCGCCGAGCGGTCACGGGCGCAGCCAGCTGCCGACCGGAAGATTGCGGACCACGGTGAAGACCAGCAGCAGCGCGCCGATCGTCCACAGCTGCGCCGGTCCCAGGTCGAGCCGCGCCGGCCTGCCCCGCATCGTGCGGACCATCCAGACGGTCCACAGCACCGCGAAGGCCAGATAGGCGGCCACGCCCGCCGCGTTGTCCCGCAGCGCGGTGAGGAGGTCGCCGTGGACGAAGGCGTGCGCGCTGCGCAGCCCGCCGCAGCCGGGGCAGTACAGGCCGGTGAGCCGGTACAGGGGGCAGACGGGGTAGTGGCCGGGTTCGTTGGGGTCGACGGTGCCGACGTAGGCGAAGGCTGCTGCGGCGGCGGCGAACAGCCCGGCAGGGACGGCGAGCCGCCGCCACACGGGGGCGGGCGGCGCGGGGTGCGGAGCCGGGGGCGGGGCCGTGCGGCTGTCGGCGTTCACGGCGGCATTCTGCCCCGGCGGCCCGGCACGCGCGCGCGAGGAGGGCCGACCGGGGAACGCACGAGGACGCGCGCGCTCTGGCGTTCGGGACCCGGTGCGCCGGGGGCCCGGTACACGACGAGGGGCGGCCCGCATCCTTTCGGATGCCGGGCCGCCCCTCGCGGCAAGCCGTGGGGCTCAGCCCTCGACGACGGCCGGCTCGGGGGTCGCGGCCGGAGCCTGGTGCGGGAGGGCGCGCTCCTCCTTCGGCTGGCCGAGGCCCATGGCGCGCATGATGGCGCCCACCACGCCACCGAGGACCACGATCGCCATGCCGGCCCAGAAGCCGAGCGGCTGGGCCATCACCATGAAGGCGCCCGCGACGCAGAAACCGATGAAGGCGATGGTGACGCCGGTCCAGGCGGCCGGGGTGTGACCGTGGCTGCTGCCCGCCATGACTTGCTCCTCGTTGCTGTGTACGTGTCGTTGGTGGGTGTCCGTACGGTTCCGAGCCCGCCCGTCACTGTCCGAGCCGGACACTCGCCGTCCATTGTCCCGTACGCGTGCGCGTACCGGACGCGGGGGTGGAGTCTGTTTCACCACATCAGGTCGCACCCGCGCGCACCGCCACCAGAGCAGCCCGCCAGGGCACGCCCGCCCCGGTTCGCTCGGTTCAGGCCCCCGTCGGGTCCTCGCCCCGGTCCAGGGCCTTCCAGATCTCCTCGGGGCGCTCCGGGTCTGCCGGGCGGGCCGTGCGGCGCGGGCGGTCGGCACCGCGCTCGTAGCGGCCGGACATGGCGGGCCACAGGCTGCCGTAGCGCAGGGCGAGCAGGCCGGCCAGCAGGATGAGGGCGCCGCCGACGGCCGCGACGTAGGGCCAGCCGGTGTGGGTGAGCGCGCCGACCGTGGCGGAGGTGTCGCCGCTCACCTGGGCGGCCTTCTCGTCCAGCGCGGAGCTGTCGGAGGCGGCCACGAGGGCGGCGGCGGCGATGCCGGCCCCGGAGAGCGCGAGCAGGGCGGCGACCAGGAGGCGGCCGGCCTTGCGGACGGCGAAGACGGCGACGAGCGCGGCGAGGCCCACTATGGCGAGGGCCGCGGGGACGCCGGTGACGTCGTTGCCCTTCGCGGTCAGCGGGAACGCGCCGCCGGCCACCGTCGCGGTGCCCGCCGCCCAGCGCTGCCGGGTGGCGAGCAGCACCACGGCCGCGCCGAGGGCGCCGCACAGGAGGGCCACGGCGAGGCTCCGCCGGCCGGACCGGAGGGGTGCGGCGGCTTCGGAACGGGGGTGGGGAGCAGCAGTCACGTACTCCACTATCGCCTGAACCCCGGGCGAACCGTCACCCGGGGTTGCTATGAGAAGCGCCCTACTTGCCCAGCCGGTTGGCGGTGTGCACCGCGCGGAGGACCGCGGCCGCCTTGTTGCGGCACTCCTGGTCCTCCGCCACCGGGTCGGAGTCGGCGACGATGCCGGCTCCGGCCTGGACGTACGCCGTGCCGTCCCGCAGCAGGGCGGTGCGGATGGCGATCGCGGTGTCGGAGTCGCCGGCGAAGTCCAGATAGCCGACGCAACCGCCGTACAGCCCGCGCCGCGACGGTTCCAGTTCGTCGATGATCTGCATCGCGCGCGGCTTGGGGGCGCCGGAGAGGGTGCCGGCCGGGAAGCACGCGGTGAGCACGTCGAAGGCGGTGCGGCCCTCGGCGACCTTGCCGGTGACCGTGGAGACGATGTGCATCACGTGCGAGTAGCGCTCGATGGACATGAAGTCGACGACCTCGACGGAGCCGGGCTCGCAGACCCGGCCCAGGTCGTTGCGGCCGAGGTCCACCAGCATCAGGTGCTCGGCCCGCTCCTTGGGGTCGGCGAGCAGTTCCCCGGCGAGGGCCTGGTCCTCCCGCGGGGTGGCCCCGCGGTGCCGGGTGCCGGCGATGGGATGCACCATCGCGCGTCCGTCCTCGACCTTCACCAGCGCTTCCGGTGAGGAGCCGACGACGTCGAACCCGTCGAAGCGGAAGAGGTACATGTACGGCGAGGGGTTGGTCGCTCTGAGGACCCGGTAGACGTCCAGCGCGCTCGCCGTGCACGGGGTCTCGAAGCGCTGGGAGGGCACGACCTGGAAGGCCTCGCCCGCGCGGATGCGCTCCTTGATGTCCTCGACGGCCGTCTGGAACTCCGGTCCGCCCCACAGCGCGGTGTACTCGGGCAGCTCGGAGGGCGGCAGGACGGCCGGGGGCTGGGCCACCGCGCGCGTGAGGTCGGCCTCCATGGCGTCGAGGCGGGCCACGGCGTCGGCGTAGGCCTCGTCCACGCCGGTGTCGAGGTCGTTGTGGTTGATCGCGTTGGCGATCAGCAGGACCGAGCCCTCCCAGTGGTCCATGACCGCGAGATCACTGGTGAGCAGCATGGTCAGCTCGGGCAGCCCGAGGTCGTCGCGCTCGCCGGGGCCGATCTTCTCCAGGCGGCGGACGATGTCGTAGCCCAGGTAGCCGACCATGCCGCCGGTGAAGGGCGGCAGGCCCTCCTGGTGGGGGGTGTGCAGGGCCTGGATCGTGGCGCGCAGGGTCTGGAGCGGGTCGCCGTCGGTGGGTACGCCGACGGGCGGGGTGCCGAGCCAGTGGGTCTGTCCGTCCCGCGCGGTCAGCGTGGCGGCGCTGCGGACGCCCACGAACGAGTACCGGGACCAGGAGCGGCCGTTCTCCGCGGACTCCAGCAGGAAGGTGCCGGGGCGCTCGGCGGCGAGCTTGCGGTAGAGCGCGACCGGGGTGTCGCCGTCGGCGAGGAGCTTGCGCGTGACCGGGATGACACGCCGGTCGGTGGCGAGCTTGCGGAAGGTCTCGAGGTCCATGGCCGCTGACCTTACTGATCGGAGGCGGGTACGCCGGAATCGGCGTCCTTGAGGAGCACGTCCTCGTCGAAGCAGGTGCGCGCGCCGGTGTGGCAGGCGGCGCCCACCTGGTCGACCTTGACCAGCAGCGTGTCGGCGTCGCAGTCCAGGGCGACCGACTTCACCCACTGGAAGTGGCCGGAGGTGTCGCCCTTGACCCAGTACTCCTGGCGGCTGCGCGACCAGTAGGTGCAGCGGCCGGTGGTCAGGGTCCGGTGCAGCGCCTCGTCGTCCATCCAGCCGAGCATGAGCACCTCACCGGTGTCGTACTGCTGGGCGATGGCGGGGAGGAGACCGCCCGTGCCGCGCTTGAGGCGCGCGGCGATCTCCGGGTCGAGGCTGCTGGGCCGGGGGGTACCGGTCGTACTGGTCATGGGTGCCATTGTGCCGCGCCGCGCCGGCACGGCCGGGGCCGCGTCCATGGAATGGTCACGGCGGCGGGAAGCGGCCGTTCGGGGGTGGTGGCCGGGTGACGGGTGGGCGGGCCGACCTCGGGGTCGTAGGCTGACAGCATGTCGACCTTCGCCAAGCGTGAACGGCTTCTGCTCGCCGATCTCTTGGAAACCGTCGGTCCGGACGCCGAGACCCTCTGCGAGGGCTGGCGGACCCGGGACCTGGCCGCGCACGTGATCGTGCGCGAACGCCGCCCGGACGCGGCGGGAGGCACGCTGATCAAGCAGCTCGCGCCGCGCCTCGAGAAGGTGATGGCCGAGTACACCGCCAAGCCGTACGAGGAGCTGGTCCAGCTGATCCGTACGGGCCCGCCGCGCTTCTCGCCCTTCCAGCTCAAGCAGGTCGACGAGGCGGCCAACATCGTCGAGTTCTACGTCCACACCGAGGACGTCCGCCGTGCCCAGCCGGACTGGAGCCCGCGCGAGCTGGACTCGGTCTTCCAGGACGCGCTGTGGTCCCGGCTGGAGCGCACCGCGCGGCTGCTGGGCCGGGGCGTGCCGACGGGGCTGGTGCTGCGCCGCCCGGACGGCCAGACGGCGGTGGTGCGCCGAGGCGCTCCGGTGGTCACGGTGACCGGCGAGCCGTCGGAGTTGCTGTTGTTCGCCCTCGGCCGGCAGAACGCGGCGAAGGTGGAGCTGGACGGCGACGCGGACGCGATCGACAGGCTGCACGAGTCCAGGCAACTGGGCATCTGAGAGGGCACGCCCGATGATCAAGGTCGCGATGACGGGCGTGTACGTGGACGACGTGGCCAGGGCGCACGCCTTCTACACGGAGGTCCTCGGCTTCGAGACGCGGATCCACATGGACCTCGGGGACGGCACGCTGTTCGTCACGGTCGGGGCTCAGGGGGCCCAGCCGGATCTCCAGCTGCTGTTGGAGCCCGGGCAGGGCCCCATCGCGGATCCGTACCGCAGGGCGCTGTACGAGGTGGGCATCCCGTGCATCGTCTTCTCCGTGGACGACCTCCGGGCGGAGTACGAGCGGCTGAGCGGTCTCGGTGTCCGGTTCACGCACGAGCCGCGGGAGCAGGGGCCGGTGCTCGCGGCGGTGTTCGACGACACGGTCGGCAATCTGGTGCAGCTGGTGCAGCCGAAGGAGTGAGGGTCAGCCGGGCAGTTCCGCGCGGCGCAGGCCCGGGACGGCGAGGGCGACGACCCCGCCGAGGCCGCACACCACAGCGCTGACCACGAAGACCGGGGCGAGCCCCCACGCCCCGATCGCGCCGGCCGTGAACGGCATGCTCAGCGGGGCGACACCGAGGCTGACCAGGCTGGCGACGGCGGTGACCCGGCCGAGGTACGCGGGGTCGGACCGGGTCTGCAGCAGGGCCCCGCACAGGGCGCCGCTGAGTCCGGCGAGCAGGCCCACGACCAGGGACACCCCCGCGGCGGCGACGAGCCCGGGGACGAAGGCGAGGGCGCCGATGGCCACGGAGCCCGCGACGCACGCGCACCCGGTGACCAGTCCGGCGCGGGGCACCCGGCCGCGCACGGTCAGCAGCAGCGAGGCGGCGCCCGCCCCGACGCCGAACCCGGCGAGCACCCAGCCGACCCCGGAGGCGCCCCAGCCGCGCCGGTCGGCGAGCAGGGTCAGGCCGACGTTGAGCGGGCCGACGAAACCGAGGTCGCCGAGGGCGATGGCCAGCATCAGCGGGGCGAGGACACGGTGGCGGCGGATGTAGCGCAGGCCGGCCGCGAGGTCCCGCCAGGCGGTGGTTCCGCCGGCGCCGGGCGTGTCGTCTCCGGGCAGGTCCCGCACGTGTACGGAGACCAGCAGCGGCACGGAGACGGCGATGAGCAGCCCGGCGAGAGCGAAGGCGGCCGACGCACCGCCGACGGCCACGCCGAGGCCGCCGAGCGGGGCGCCGACCACGGTGGCGAAGCGGATGGCGAGGCCGCGCATGCCCTGGACCCGGGCGAGCTGGCCCTTGCCGGTGAGACGGGCCGGGAGGGCGCCGACGGCGGGCATGAAGACCGCGTCGACCGTGCCGAAGACCAGCGCCAGCAGGGCGAGCGGCCACAGCCCGGGGCTGCTGAGGAACAGCAGGGCGGCCACGGCCAGGGCGGCCGCGCAGCGCACGGCATCACTGGCGATGACGACTCTGCGCGGGCCCAGCCGGTCGGCGATCACTCCCCCGCCGAGCATCAGCACGGCCCGGGGCAGCGCGCTGGCGGACATCACGAGACCGGCCTGGGCCGGTGTACCGGCCTGGACCGCGGCCCAGGACAGGGCGAGGTAGTAGACGCCGTCGCCGAGCATCGAGGAGGTGTAGGCGGCGAGCCAGCGCAGGACGTTGGGGTCGCGGTGGGCGGGACGGTCGGTCTCTTCGAGCTGCTGGGCGGATATGTCGGACAGGACGGTCACGGCGGTGCCCTCTCTCAGAGGCGGAACGGGAAGCCGTACATGAACAGCGCGACGTGTTCGCGTCCCTCGGCCTCGCCGGCGGCTTCGGCATCCCGGCCCTGCGCGTCGTACTTGCGCAGGACCGCCTCCAACTCCTGCTTCAGCCCGGTGAGTTCTGCCGGAGTCAGCCGCATCCAGGACTCGCTGTCCACGGACGCGGTGTTCCACTCCGGACTCCAGGTGGGGCGTTCGTCCAGGTAGCGGCGGTAGTGGTCGGCACGCTGATCGTGGAAGAGACGGGCGGCCGCCAAGTGGGCCGCGGCCTTGCCCGGTTCGTCACGGAAGTCCGCGTCCCGGATGCTCACGCCGTCCGACGAGGGCTGCCACCACCGCTCCCGCCCGTCCGCGGTCTGCGGTTCGGCCTCCTCGATGAGCCCGTGCTCGGCCAGCTTGCGCAGGTGATAGCTGACCAGGGACACGGCCTCGTCCACGTGCTCGGCGAGCCGGGACGCGGTGGCCACCCGCTCGACGCACAGCAGCCGGTACAGATTCGCCCGCAGCGGATGCGCGAGCGCCTTCAGCGTCCCGACATCCGTGATCCGCCGGTTCTCCTTGCCTGCCATGCGGGGGAGGCTAGACGCGAAAGAAAAGTTGCGCAACATCTCTTGCGCAACTTCTCTTTCGCATCGGTGGATCCGCCTGCGGAATCCGGACCTACCGGACGGGGTGCCCCGCCTCCCGCAGCGTCTGCTTCACCTCGCCGATCCGCAGGTCCCCGAAGTGGAAGACCGACGCGGCCAGCACCGCGTCCGCGCCCGCCGCGATGGCCGGCGGGAAGTCGGCCAGCCTGCCAGCGCCGCCCGAGGCGATCACCGGGACGGTGACGTGCTTACGGACGGCGGCGATCATCTCCAGGTCGTAGCCGTCCTTCGTGCCGTCCGCGTCCATGGAGTTGAGCAGGATCTCCCCCGCGCCCAGCTCGGCGGCCCGGTGCGCCCACTCGACGGCGTCGATGCCGGTGCCGCGACGGCCGCCGTGGGTGGTCACCTCGAACAAACCGGACTCGGTGCGGCGGGCATCCACCGACAGCACCAGGACCTGCCGGCCGAAGCGTTCGGCGATCTCGCGGATCAGGTCCGGGCGGGCGATGGCCGCGGTGTTCACACCCACCTTGTCGGCACCGGCCCGCAGCAGCCTGTCCACGTCCTCGGCCGTGCGGACACCGCCGCCGACCGTCAGCGGGATGAACACCTGCTCAGCGGTGCGGCGCACCACGTCGTACGTCGTCTCCCGGTTGCCCGAGGACGCGGTGATGTCCAGGAACGTGAGCTCGTCGGCGCCCTCGGCGTCGTACACCTTGGCCATCTCGACGGGGTCGCCCGCGTCGCGCAGGTTCTGGAAGTTGACGCCCTTGACGACCCGGCCGTCGTCGACGTCCAGGCAGGGGATGACTCGTACGGCCAGGGTCATGCGGATACTCCTCGGAACGCCTCCACCTCGACCTCGACGACCAGGCTGGGGTCCACGAAACCGGAGACGATGATCATGGATGCGGCAGGCCGGACGGTGTCGAACAGCTCCTTGTGAGCCCGCCCGACCTCGTCCACGTCCCGGGCGTGCGTGAGGTACATGCGCGTGCGCACGACGTCGTCCCGGCCGAGTCCCACCTGCGCGAGCGCGGACAGCGCGACCTTGAAGGCGTTGATCGCCTGCTCGTACGGGCCGCCCCCGGCGATCTGCCCGTCCACGAGGGACGTGCAGCCCGAGACCAGCACCAATCCGTTCGGCAGCTCCACCGCGCGGGAGTAGCCGAACTCCTCCTCCCAGGGCGCGCCA
Source organism: Streptomyces sp. NPDC006314 (assembly GCF_040613075.1). Classification (NCBI taxonomy): domain Bacteria; kingdom Bacillati; phylum Actinomycetota; class Actinomycetes; order Kitasatosporales; family Streptomycetaceae; genus Streptomyces; species Streptomyces sp. NPDC006314. Next base: position 217,013 of record NZ_JBEXRL010000009.1, read on the forward strand.
GTCCTCAGGCGTCGTACGTCGCTCACCGGGCTACCGCCTCCAAGGCCTCTTCCAGCGTGAACGCCTTCGCGTACAGGGCCTTCCCGACGATGGAGCCCTCCACACCGAGGGGTACCAGCTCGGCGATGGCGCGCAGGTCGTCCAGGGACGACACGCCGCCCGAGGCCACGACCGGGCGGTCGGTGACGGCGCACACGTTCTTCAGCAGCTCCAGGTTCGGGCCCTGAAGGGTGCCGTCCTTGGCGATGTCGGTGACGACGTAGCGGGCGCAGCCCTCCTTGTCGAGGCGCTCCAGCGTCTCGTAGAGGTCGCCGCCGTCGCGGGTCCAGCCGCGGCCGCGCAGGGTCGTGCCGCGCACGTCCAGGCCAACCGCGATCTTGTCGCCGTACTCGGCGATGACCTTGGCGACCCACTCCGGGGTCTCCAGGGCGGCGGTGCCGAGGTTCACCCGGGTGCAGCCGGTGGCGAGAGCGGCGGCGAGGGTGTCGTCGTCACGGATGCCGCCGGACAGCTCCACCTTGATGTCCATCGCCTTGGTGACCTCGGCGATCAGGTCCCGGTTGTCACCCGTGCCGAACGCGGCGTCCAGGTCGACCAGGTGCAGCCACTCGGCGCCGGACCGCTGCCAGGCGAGGGCGGCCTCCAGCGGGGAGCCGTAGGAGGTCTCGGTCCCGGACTCGCCGTGCACGAGGCGTACGGCCTGGCCGTCGCGGACGTCGACGGCGGGGAGGAGTTCGAGCTTGGCCATGGTCTACAGGGTTCCGATCCAGTTGGTGAGGAGCTGGGCGCCGGCGTCGCCGGACTTCTCGGGGTGGAACTGGGTGGCCCACAGGGCGCCGTTCTCCACGGCGGCCACGAAGGGCTTGCCGTGCGTCGACCAGGTGACCTTGGGTGCCTCGATCACCGGGTTGTGCGCCTCCAGGGTCCAGTCCTGGACCGCGTAGGAGTGCACGAAGTAGAAGCGGGCGTCGGCGTCGAGGCCGGCGAACAGCTGCGAGCCGGCCGGGGCGTCGACGGTGTTCCAGCCCATGTGCGGCACGACGTCGGCCTGGAGCGGCTCGACCGTGCCGGGCCACTCGTCCAGGCCCTCGGCCTCCACGCCGTGCTCGATGCCGCGCGCGAAGAGGATCTGCATGCCGACGCAGATGCCCATGACCGGGCGCCCGCCGGACAGCCGGCGGTCGACGATCCAGTCGCCGCGGGCGGCGCGCAGCCCCCGCATGCAGGCGGCGAAGGCGCCGACGCCCGGCACAAGCAGGCCGTCGGCGTTCATCGCCCTGTCGAAGTCGCGCGTTATCTCGACGTCGGCGCCCACGCGTGCGAGGGCGCGCTCGGCGGACCGGACGTTGCCGAAGCCGTAATCAAAGACGACTACTCGCTTGGTGGCGCTCAATTCCACACCTCCAGCCGCATGACACCCGCGACGAGGCACAGGGCCGCGCCGATCGAGAGCAGCACGATCAGGCTCGTGGGCATCTTCTGCTTGACAAAGGAGACGATGCCGCCGACCAGGAAGAGGCCGACGACGATCAGAAGGGTCGACAGACCGGTCATGGGTTACAGCGCGCCCTTCGTGGAGGGGAGGATGCCGGCCGCGCGCGGGTCGCGCTCCGAAGCGTAACGAAGCGCCCGGGCCAGCGCCTTGAACTGGCACTCCACGATGTGGTGCGCATTGCGCCCGTACGGCACGTGCACGTGCAGCGCGATCTGCGCCTGGGCGACGAAGGACTCCAGGATGTGCCGGGTCATCGTCGTGTCGTACTCGCCGATCATCGGCGCCATGTTCTCGGGCTCGGTGTGCACGAGGTAGGGGCGGCCGGACAGGTCGACGGTCACCTGGGCGAGCGACTCGTCCAGTGGGACCGTGCAGTTGCCGAAGCGGTAGATGCCCACCTTGTCGCCGAGCGCCTGCCTGAAGGCGGCGCCGAGCGCGAGGGCGGTGTCCTCGATGGTGTGGTGGGAGTCGATGTGCAGGTCGCCGTCGGTCTTGACGGTCAGGTCGAACAGGCCGTGCCGGCCGAGCTGGTCGAGCATGTGGTCGTAGAAGCCGACGCCCGTCCTGATGTCGGTCCTCCCGGTGCCGTCGAGGTCTATCTCGACGAGGACCGAGGTCTCCTTCGTGGTGCGCTCCACGCGTCCTACGCGGCTCATACCTCAAGCTCCTTCGGGGGCGTGGGGGTGTCCCCCACGAAACACTGCAACTCACGGACCGCGTCGAGGAACGCGTCGTTCTCTTCCGGGGTGCCGGCGGACACCCGCAGCCACCCGGGCACGCCGTTGTCCCGGACCAGGACGCCCCGGTCGAGGATCTTCCGCCAGGCCTCGTGGGCGTTCGCGAACCGGCCGAACTGCACGAAGTTGGCGTCGGACTCCGTCACCTGGTAACCGATCGCCCGCAGCTCGGAGACCAGCCGGTCCCGCTCCGACTTCAGCTGCTCGACGTATCCCAGCAGCGTGTCGGTGTGCTCCAGCGCGGCCAGGGCGGTCGCCTGGGTGATCGCCGAGAGGTGGTACGGCAGCCGTACGAGCTGCACGGCGTCCACGACCGCGGGGTCGGCGGCGAGATAGCCGAGGCGCAGGCCGGCGGCACCGAACGCCTTCGACATGGTGCGGGAGACGACCAGATGCGGGCGGCCCTCCAGCAGCGGCAGCAGCGAGTCACCGTGGCTGAACTCGATGTAGGCCTCGTCCACGATCACCATGGACGGCCTGGCCGCCTGGGCCGCCTCGTACAGCGCGAGGACCGTCTCGGGCGGGACCGCGTTGCCCGTGGGGTTGTTGGGGGTGGTGATGAAGACGACGTCCGGCCTGTGCTCGGCGACCGCCCGCTCGGCGGCGGGGAGGTCGATCGTGAAGTCCTCGTTGCGCGGACCCGAGATCCAGGCCGTGCCCGTGCCGCGCGCGATGAGCGCGTGCATCGAGTACGACGGCTCGAAGCCGATCGCCGTGCGGCCCGGTCCGCCGAAGGTCTGCAGCAGCTGCTGGATGACCTCGTTGGAGCCGTTGGCCGCCCACACGTTCTCGATGCCGAGCGGGTACTTGCCCGTCTTCGTCAGGTATGCGGCCAGCTCCGTGCGCAGCTGGACCGCGTCCCGGTCGGGGTAGCGGTTCAGGTTGCGGGCGGCCTCCCGTACCCGCTCCGTGATCCGCTCGACCAGCGGCTCGGGCAGCGGGTAGGGGTTCTCGTTGGTGTTCAGCCGTACGGGGACGTCCAACTGGGGCGCGCCGTAAGGGGACTTGCCGCGCAGCTCGTCCCGTACGGGGAGATCGTCGATGCGGGTCACTTGGTCTCGGGTACCTTCCAGCCGAACCTGGCCTTGATCGCCGCGCCGTGCGCCGGCAGGTCCTCCGCCTCGGCCAGGGTCACCACGTGGTGCGCGACCTCGGCCAGCGCGTCCTTCGTGTAGTCGACGATGTGGATGCCGCGCAGGAAGGACTGGACGGACAGGCCCGAGGAGTGACAGGCGCAGCCACCGGTGGGCAGGACGTGATTGGACCCGGCCGCGTAGTCGCCGAGTGACACGGGGGCCCAGGGGCCGATGAAGATCGCTCCCGCGTTCCTCACCCGGTCGGCCACCGCCGGCGCGTCGGCGGTCTGGATCTCCAGGTGCTCGGCGCCGTACGCGTCGACCACCCGGAGTCCCTCCTCGAGGCCGTCCACGAGGACGATCGCGGACTGCTTGCCCGCGAGGGCCGGGCGGATGCGGTCCTCGATGTGCCTGGTGGCCGCGACCTGCGGCTCCAGCTCCTTCTCCACCGCGTCCGCCAGCTCGACGGAGTCGGTGACGAGGACGGCGGCGGCGAGCGGGTCGTGCTCGGCCTGGCTGATCAGGTCCGAGGCGACGTGCACCGGGTCGGCGGTCTCGTCCGCGAGGATCGCGATCTCGGTCGGGCCGGCCTCGGCGTCGATGCCGATCTTGCCGGTGAAGTAGCGCTTGGCGGCGGCGACCCAGATGTTGCCGGGGCCGGTGACCATGTTCGCGGGCGGGCAGGACTCGGTGCCGTGGGCGAACATCGCGACGGCGGTGGCGCCGCCGGCCGCGTAGACCTCGTCGACGCCGAGCAGGGCGCAGGCGGCGAGGATCGTCGGGTGCGGCAGCCCGCCGAACTCGGCCTGCGGCGGGGAGGCGAGCGCGATGGACTCGACGCCGGCCTCCTGGGCGGGCACCACGTTCATGACCACGGAGGAGGGGTACACCGAGCGGCCGCCGGGCGCGTACAGACCGACGCGCTCGACCGGCATCCACTTCTCGGTCACGGAGCCACCGGGCACCACCTGGGTGGTGTGGGTCGTACGGCGCTGCTCGCGGTGGACCAGGCGGGCGCGGCGGATGGACTCCTCCAGGGCGGCCCGCACGGCCGGGTCGAGGCCGTCGAGCGCGTCGGTGAGCGCCCGGGCCGGGACGCGGACGGATTCCAGCCGTACTCCGTCGAACTTCTCGGCGAAGTCGATCAGCGCCGCGTCACCCCGATGATGCACGGCCTCGCAGATCGGACGCACCTTCTCCAGGGCGGTCTGAACGTCGAAGTCGGCTCGGGGCAGCAGGTCGCGCAGGGCGGGGCCCTCGGGAAGGGCGTCGCCGCGCAGATCGATTCGGGAGATCACAGTCCCAATTCTCTCAGACCGGCGTCGGGAGCCGTTCGCGCGTATCAATGGCTGATACAGAACGTGGGCCAATGGCTGGTACATAGGGTGGCCGAACCTGGAAGATCACCTTCACGTGGGTGTTCCGGGTGTCACGCATCGGGCATGAACGCCTGTACGACACAGGTGACTCACAAGTAGCCCGGACGGGCGAGGAAGAAGGAAGAGCGGTGACCGAGGGGGCCGGCATCCGCGCCGGGGACCTGCCGGACGACCTGACCGCGGCCGAGGCGGGCATGTGGCAGGCCTTCCGCAACGGCAGCATGTACGACCTGAGCAGCGGGGACGCCGTCGTGGACGATCCGCACGGCGGCCACCCCTGGGGGCCCGAGCGGACCGTGCGGGCGCGCATCGTCTGCTGGCTGCTGCTGGACGGCCCGCCCGCGCTCGCGGGCCGGGTGTCCGCCCTGAAGCTCGTCGGCGTACGGATCACCGACACGCTGGATCTGGCGGGCGGCACGGTCACGCCGTACGTGGAGCTGCGTGGCTGCCGCTTCGACGACGAGGTCCGGGTGCCGGAGGCCCGGTTCACGACCGTGCGCCTGGTGGACTGCTCGGTACCGCGGCTGGAGGCGGCCCGGGTGCACACCGAGGGCGATCTGCATCTGCCGCGCTGCCGCTTCCAGAACGGGGTCCGGCTGACCGACGCACAGATCGGCACCGATCTGCTGCTCAACCAGGCGATCGTCTACCGCGACCGCAGCGGCCGGTCGATCGCGGCGGACGGTATGACCGTCGGCCAGGACCTGCAGGCGGAGATGCTGGAGTCGCACGGTGAGCTGAGCCTGCGCGGCGCCAAGGTCGGCGTCTCGCTCAGCCTGCGCGGCGCGAGACTCGCCAACCCCTACTCCCGGCTCGCCCTGAACGCGCCCCAGCTGACGGTCGAGCGCACCCTGTACCTGACGCCGGCCGGCGTGGGCAGCCCGTTGCTGAGCGGGACGACACCCGCGCGCGGGACCCGGATCCAGCGGTTCGAGTGCCGGGGCGGGGTGCGCCTGGACGACGGGCGGTTCGGGGACGCCGTCGACCTGGAGCGGGCCCGGTTCGGCTTCACCGAGGACCAGGAACTGTCGCTGCGCCGGGTGCAGACGCCCGAGCTGCGCTTCCTCGGGGACAAACCGGAGCGCGGCAAGGTGGTGCTGTCCGGCGCGCGGATCGTCAACCTGGTGGACCGGGCGGGCAGCTGGCCGGACACCGGCAATCTGCACATGGCCGGCTTCGCCTACGAGAACCTGGTCCCGCAGGGCCCCTTCCCGCTGGCCAGGCGCCTGGACTGGGTGGCGGCGGGCACCGCCGAGTACGCTCCGGAGCCGTACGAACGGCTGGCCTCGGTGCTGCGCGCGGCCGGGGAGGACGAGGACGCGCGCGAGGTGCTGCTCGCCAAACAGCGCCGGCGCCGCGAGACGCTTCCGCTGGCCGGGAAGTTCTGGGGCTACGTCCAGGACTGGACGGTCGCCTACGGCTACCGTCCAGGCCGCGCCGCGGTGTGGATGGCGGTGCTGTGGGCGGCGGGCACGCTCGCGTTCGCGCACGCGGACCATCCGCCGGTGAACCACGACGGCCATCCGTCCTGGAGTCCGGCGCTGTTCACCCTGGACCTGCTGCTGCCGGTGATCGACCTGGGCCAGGCCGGCCAGTGGCGGCTGCGCGGCGGCTGGCAGTGGCTGGCGGCGGTGGTGATCCTGCTCGGCTGGATCCTGGCGACGACGGTGGCGGCGGGGGCGACGCGGCTGCTCCGACGCAACTGATCCCCGATCGCCCGGCCGCCGAAAAGGTTCCCCCTTCTCCGAAAAATTCACCGTACGCCGACACATTCACCACAATGGTTGAACAGTCACCTTTTACCGGTCCTTGACCTTCGGCCGTACAACCTTCCGCAACTTGCCCGAACCCTCTGGCGCACCCCCGACCTGCGGTCTTTCAATGGTCGACACCATGGCTCTGCTGCCCTCGTTCATCCGCCCCACCCGGATGACCAAACGCCACGCCTCCCCGGCCGGCCGCCCGCCGGCCGGGGACGAGGCCGTGCTCGACGCGCCCGACGACCGCCTCTCGCCCGCGCTGGTCGCGGCCGGCCGGGGCGAGTACACCGTCGCGGCCGAGCTGCTGGCCGCCACCCGCGCCGCGGCCGAGTGGGAGAACCGCGACCGGTACGTCAGGCGCCTCGCCGCCTTCGCCCGCTCCCGCCCCGAGTGGTTCGAGGGGTGGCGCACGGCCGTCCCCGGCGACCCCGACGCCCTGCTCATCGGCGCCCAGCTGGCGGTGGACCGGGTCTGGCCGTCCCCGGCCCGCGCCGAGCTGCTGCGCGAGGTGAGCCCGCTCATCACGGCCGCCGCCCGCGCGGACGACCGCGACCCGGTGCCCTGGCGGATCGCGCTCGACCACGCGCGCGGCTCCCGGGCCGGGCACCGGTACTTCGAGGAGCTGTGGGAGGCGGCGGTCCGGCGCGCCCCGCACCACTACGGCTGCCATGTGGCCGCCCTGCGCTACCTGGCCGCCCTCTGGCACGGCTCGCACCACGAGTGCTTCGACTTCGCCGACCGGGCCGCGCAGGACGCCCCGCCCGACTCGCTCGTGCAGGCGCTGCCGGCCCGGGCGGCCTTCGGCTATCTGACCGACGGCTGCGGACCCGAGGTGCCGCGCCGGCGGCTGGACGCGGCGGCGCACCGGGCGGTCGCGCTCTCCGGCCGGTTCCCGGCGGCCGACCCGTGGCCCGCCGAGGTCCGCAACAAGCTCCTGTACGTCCTCATGCGGCTGGACCGCTGGGAGGATGCCCGCGGCCAGCTGCGCCTGATCGGCCCGTACGCCACGTCCTTCCCCTGGGAGCGGTTCTCGGACGACCCGCTCGGCCACTTCCTGCGGCTGCGCGAGCACCTTCTGGCGGCCGGCCCCCGGCCCGTCCCGGCCGGGCTGATACCGGTGCCCCAGGACCCCCTCGGCGAGCACGGCGGACACGCCGGCGCCGGTGACCACTAGGCTGGGGCGCCGTGACCACCGCCCGTCTCCCCCTGTTTCCGCTGAACTCGGTGCTGTTCCCGGGGCTCGTGCTGCCGCTGAACGTCTTCGAGGAGCGTTATCGCGCCATGATGCGCGAGCTGCTCAAGACCCCCGAGGACGAATCGCGCCGGTTCGCCGTCGTGGCCATCCGCGACGGCCACGAGGTGGCGCCGAGCGCCTCGGGCATGCCGGATCCCACGGCACAGCCGGAACGGGGCCCGGCCGCAGGCTTCGGCCCCGACCCGCTGAAGGCCTTCCACGGGGTGGGCTGTGTGGCGGACGCGGCGACCATCCGGGAACGGGCCGACGGCACGTTCGAGGTACTGGCCACCGGTACGACCCGGATGCGGCTGCTGTCCGTGGACGCGACGGGTCCGTTCCTGACGGCCGAGCTGGAGGAACTGCCGGAGGAGCCCGGCGACGAGGCCGGGGCGCTGGCCGAGGGGGTCCTGCGGTCCTTCCGCCAGTACCAGAAGCGACTGGCGGGCGCCCGCGAGCGCTCGCTGTCCACCGGCGAGCTGCCGGACGACCCGAGCGTGGTGTCGTACCTGGTGGCCGCGGCGATGGTGCACGACACCCCTACCAAGCAGCGCCTGCTCCAGGCCCCGGACACCGCGTCCCGTCTGCGGGACGAGCTGAAACTCCTTCGCTCCGAGACGGCCATCATCCGTAATCTGCCCTCGTTGCCCGCGTTCGAACTGACGCGGACACCGACGAGCCTGAACTGAGGAAGACCGGGAAGACCGAGGCCGAGACACTCCGATGGCGAAGAAGTCGAAGAAGCAGCGGCACGAGTCACGGGCGGGCGGTACGCCCGCGACGGTGGCCCTGACGGCGGCGGGCGTGGACTTCACGGTCCACTCCTACGACCACGATCCCTCCCACCCCTCCTACGGCGAGGAGGCGGCGGAGGCGATGGGCGTCTCCCCCGACCGCGTCTTCAAGACCCTGGTCGCCGACGTGGACGGCGCCCTGGTCGTCGGCGTGGTCCCGGTGGCCGGCTCCCTGGACCTGAAGGCCCTCGCGGCGGCGGTGGGCGGCAAGAGGGCGACCATGGCCGACCCGGCCCTCGCCGAGCGTACGACCGGCTATGTCCGCGGCGGCATCTCCCCGCTCGGCCAGCGCAAGAAGCTCCCGACGGTCCTCGACGACTCGGCGCAGGCCCACACGACGATCTGCGTGTCGGCGGGTCGCCGGGGTCTGGAGGTCGAACTGGCCCCGGACGACCTGACGAAGCTGACGGGGGCGGTGCTCGCGCCCATTGGACGGGGCTGACGGGGGCGAGCGCTCGCGCCACCTGGCCGGGGCTGACGGGACCGGCGCCGGCGCCGATGCGGCAGCGCTGACGGACGACGGGTGCACGCGCCTACTGACCGGGGCTGAAGCGGGCGCGGCGCGGGTGCACGCCCCGGCCGATCCGGGTCTGACGGGAGCGGTGCCGGCATCGATCTGGCGGGGCTGACGGCCTCGTCCTACCGGTCGCCTTCCAGCTCACAGAGGCGGGTGGACGGGTGGGAAACGGGGTCCAGGGCGGAAGTCCCTGGCGGAGTCCCGGCTACGGCTGCTGCGGATACGGCGGCTCAGGGTCCCTCGGCCCGAACAGCGCGGTCAACCCCAGATGCACCAGCAGCCCCGCAATCGGCCAAGCCAGCAACGCCCCCTTGGCCCCCAGCTTCAACGGCGCCGAGAACGTCACCCCCTTGCCCACGGCCTTCGCATGCGCGAGCACGTCGGACTCCGGCCCGAGCCACACCCCGAGCCGCCAAGCCAGCAACGACCCGAGCAGCCCGCCAAGGCCCAGTGCCACAACGAACGGCACACCCCCGCGCCGCCGCAGCAGAAAGACAACGACCGCACTGACCAGCCCGAAGCCCAGGCCCAGCAGCGTGAACGTTCCGTCCACCCCGGCCGCCTGCTCCCCCTCGCTGTCCTTGAGATAGACGACCCACCTCTTGTCGACCGAGTCGCCGACCAACGGCACGTGCGGCGCCAGCCACCACCACAGCAGCCCCAGCAGCACCCCGCCGAGCGCCAGCGCCACCGTGACCACGGCGGCCTCCCGCACTTCGGTCTTCATCCCGGGGCCGTCCTGTTCGTACGCCCCCGCGCCCGGCGCACCGGCAGGCGGCGGCGCCTGCCAGCCCTGGTGCGGAGAGTTGTCATGCGGTGGAGGAGGCGGAGTCAGCGGTGCGGTCACCTGAATATCGTGCCAGGTCGCGCTGTGCGCCGCGTCACCGGACGGCGGCCCTGCGGTACGCCCAGGTCGCCACGGCCAGCGAAACCACTCCGACACCGGCGCACACCCCCAGGTCAACAAGGACGACGGCCCAGTCCGGGTGTGCCCCGAAGGTCCGGGCGTAGGCCTCCACGCCGTAGGTCGAGGGCAGCAGCTCACGGGCCAGCCGTACGATCTCCGGCATCCGGTCGGCCGGCAGCACACCCAGCAGCAGCGCCGCCGACATGCCCAGCTGCCCGAGCAGCGTGGCCAGTTCCGGCCGGGGCGCGAGCAGACCGCAGGCGGCGCCGAGCCCGGCCAGCGCGGCCCCGGCGAGCGGGATCACGGCCACCAGGATCCACAGATTGGACAGCGGCAGCCCGAACAGCACGCATCCGAAGACGGCGGTCACCAGGGTCCCCGGCACCGTGAAGGAGGCGTACGCCGCCGCCGCGCCCAGCACCACCGCGGCCGGCGGCACCGGCAGGGTGGCGTAGTGGTCGAGGCCGCCGCTGGCCCGCAGCTGCCCGAAGTACTGGGACAGCAGGTTCAGTGCCACGTAGGCGACGACCAGCACGGACGATCCGGCCACCACGGACTGGGCCTCGCTGCCGCTGTCGACGACGCCCCGCATCATCACGGTGATGCCGACGGACTGGAAGGTCGCCACGAACAGCAGCGGGATGCGGGCCACCCGGGCCCGGGACAGCTGCGCCCGGTAGACGGCCACCAGCGAGGGCCACAGCCGCGCGGGCGGGCCGAGTTCGGCCGCGCCCGGTGCCGTTTCCGGCACGGCCCGGGCGCCGCCCGGCAGAACCTCGGCGGGTACGACACTCACGACGAACTGCTCCTCTTCCCTACGGCAGCCGCGCACATCCATACGCATTCCGCGGCCCGCGCGCTCATGCCTTCACCAGCCCCTGCCGGGCCGCGCCACCCAGCGCCAGGTAGACGTCCTCCAGGCTGGGCGTGGCGAGCGTGAAGTCGTCCAGGGCGGCGAAAGCGGCCCCGCCGGTCACGGTGGCGACGACGGCGCGGGCCTCCTCGGGCACCAGCCGCAGCGTCCAGCGCCGGCCGGACTCCACGGCCCGCTCGCGCAGCACGGCGACCTCGGGCACCTCCAGCGGCGCCCGCTCGCGCCACACCAGCTCGACCCGTACCTCGTCGGCGACCCGTTCCTTGAGCCCCGCCGGGGTGTCGCAGGCGATGACCCGGCCCCGGTCGAGCACGGCGACCCGGTCGAGCACGGTCTCGGCCTCGATGACGTTGTGGGTGACCAGCAGCACGGACGTACCGTGCTCGGCCCGCCGCCGGTCCACGGCCGCCCAGACGGCGCGCCGGGCCACCGGGTCCATGCCGGTGGTCGGTTCGTCCAGCACGAGCAGCGGCCGCTCCCCGACGAGGGCGGCGGCGAGGCAGGCGAGCCGCCGCTGTCCGCCGGACAGCTTCTTCAGCGCCTGCCCGGCGATCCGGGTGAGCCCCAGTTCCTCCAGTACGGCGTCCCGCTCGGCCCGCGCCCGCCGAACGTCCAGGCCGCGCAGGCGTCCGGTGGTCTCGGCGGCGAGGGAGACGGTCAGTTCGTCCAGGGCGGAGGACTCCTGGCCCAGGTAGGCGAGGATCCGCGCGGCCCGCTCGGGGTGTTTCACGATGTCGTGGCCGAGGATCTCGACGCGGCCGGTGTCGGGTCGCAGCAGCCCGGTCAGCTGCCGCACGAGGGTGGACTTGCCGGCACCGTTCGGACCGAGCAGCCCGAAGACCTCGCCACGCCGCACATCCAGCTCGACCCCGTCGGTGGCCCGCACCTCGGGGGTGCCGGGCGTCCCGCGCCGCCCTTTGACGGCCGGGTAGGTCTTGGTCAGCCCACGCACGCGTACGACCTCGTCATGCCGAGGTGCCTGTCCCGCGCGCGTATTCACAAGGGACGAGAGTACGGGGTGGGAGGCCTTTACTCGCCTTTGGGTCCGCTTCTGTACGGGACCGGTGAGAAATCCCGCCGCGACGGCGAACCCACCGCCGCCCCCGCCGGCCCGCTCACTCCCCCGTGCCCGCGTGTTCGGCGGCGGCCGGAACGTCGACCTCCCGCCAGAATCCCGCCCGAATGGCGTAACGGTCGTGTTCATCGATCTGGTCGTCCTTGTGCGCCAGCAGCCCGAACCGGGCCGCGTACCGCAGCAGCTCCCCGTCGATGCGGTGCGGGATGCGCGGGTACATCTGCGACAGCCTCTGCAGATGGGTCTGGTCGCCGAGCCGTGACATCCAGCGGCGGGCGAACACCTGACCCACTTCGTACGGGTCGCCACCGACCGTGGTGATGTCCTCCTCACGGTCGGCCCACCGCTGCTCGGCCGTGGTGAGCTGGGCCAGCGTCGGCATGGAGGCGACCTCGGGCGGCTCGGCGACCGCGCCCGGCCGGTCAACCCAGCCCTTGTCGGAGGACCAGCGCAGCGTCGCCGTCGCGGGGTGCGGCGCCGGCTGGATGCCCGGTGCGCGCAGCGCGGCGAGGTCCTTGGGGGTGGGGACCCCCTTGGGGGCGGGGACCCGTTCCTGGGCGCCGTTCTCGGCCGCGGTGACGGCCGGGGGGCGGGTGCCCTGCTCGGCGGGCCGCTCGGCCGAGGCGGCGAGCGCGGACTCGGGCAGCGGCGCCGAGAGGATCGCGGCGATCTCGGGGCGGGTCGCGGGCGGCGGCGCGCAGACGCCGGTCAGCTCCTTGGCCCGGATGGCCTGGGTGATCCAGGCGCGGTCCAGTACGCGCCGCTCGTCGGCCTCGGCGACCAGGTCCTCGGACTGGTTGTAGTCCCCGTCGGCGGCCTGGACCGCCCAGAGGTGGACGGCGACGCCGTGTTCCTTGGCGGCCATCATGCCGGGCAGCAGATCGCCGTCGCCGGTGACGAGGACGACGTCGGAGCAGGCGCGGTTGCGGGCCAGCTCGGTCAGCTCCGCGTGCATGGCCGCGTCCACGCCCTTCTGCGCCCAGCGCCCGTCGCTGCGGGTGAGAGCACCCAGACGGACCGTGACCCGGGGCATCACACGCAGCCGGCGGTGCTCCGGTTGGGGGACCCGGTCGGGGGCGCCGTCGAACCAGTAGATGCGCAGCAGCGGGCGCTCGGTCTCCGACTCCGCGCGTTCGCGCAGGGCCTGGATCAGCGCGGGGTGGTCGACGGTGATCCGGGATCGCGAGGGCTCACCGGCGAGGAGGCTGGCGGCGGCACCCAGCAGATACCCGGCGTCCACCAGGACGATGCAGCGGTCCACGCGACTCACCCTCTTCCCGGGAGGTTTTGCTTCGGACTTCCTTCGAGTCTGCCCGACCGCACGGGGGTTAACGGCCCGAACTCGATCATCGGCGTGGCGTTTCCGGCTCCCGCTCGCCCACCTGCCCTGTCACACACGGTAATTATCCGACATGCGACTGATGTCAGCCTATGTGAATCTGGTCCCGGCCCTGGCCCCTAGATCCCCCACAGGAGGCAGATCACCATGGCCAAGAACAAGAACCGCAAGCAGGCCGGCCCTCAGAACCGCGCCTCGCAGACCGAGCACGCACCGGAACGCGCGCAGCGTCCGCCGGCGGAGGAACACGAGTCGTCGATGGCGCACGTCCCGGGCAGTCCCTCGGATGTTGCTCGTAAGAAGCAGAAGAGCTTCGGCCACAACTAAAGGGCATTGACAGCCCGGGCACACAGGAGGGGCGCACCCACCCAGGGTGCGCCCCTTCCCGCGTCATCCGCTCAGCCCGCCAGGCAGGACGGGCCGAGCAGCACCTTCAGGTCGCCGAAGAGGGCCGGGTCGGGCTTGACCCGGTGCCGGTCCAGGCGCAGCACGGTGGTCTTGCGCGGACCCTGGAGCTTGATCCGGACCTCGCTGTCGCCCTTGTGGTGGCTGAGGATCTCACCGAGCCGGCTGACCATGGGCGGGGTGACCTTCACGGCGGGGATGGTGAGGATCACCGGCGCGTTGGTGCCCGCGTTGGACAGGTCCGGGACCATCAGCTCCATGGCGACGAGCCGGGGCACGTCCTCGCGCTTGTCCAGGCGGCCCTTGACGAACACGACAGCGTCCTCGACCAGTTGGGTCGACACCAGCTGGTAGGTCGCCGGGAAGAACATGCACTCGATGGAGCCGGCGAGGTCCTCCACCGTGGCGATCGCCCAGGCGTTGCCCTGCTTGGTCATCTTGCGCTGCAGGCCCGAGATGATGCCGCCGATGGTGACGACCGCGCCGTCCGCGTGCTCGCCGCCGGTGAGCTGGGCGATGCCCGCGTCCGCCTTGTCGGAGAGCACGTGCTCCAGGCCGAAGAGCGGGTGGTCGGAGACGTACAGACCGAGCATCTCCCGCTCCTGGGCGAGCAGATAGGTCTTGTCCCACTCGTCGGTGGCGAACTCCACGTCGAGTCCGAAGCCGGGCTCGTCGCTCGTCTCCTCGCCCATGCCGCCGAAGAGGTCGAACTGTCCCTCGGCCTCCTTGCGCTTGACGGCGACCACGTTGTCGATCATCGGCTCGTACTGGGCCATGAGGCCCTTGCGGGTGTGGCCCATAGAGTCGAAGGCGCCGGCCTTGATCAGCGATTCCGTGGTGCGCTTGTTGCACACCACCGCCTCGACCTTGTCGAGGTAGTCGGGGAAGGAGGCGTACTTCCCCTTCGCCTTGCGGCACTTGATGATCGACTCGACCACGTTGGTGCCGACGTTGCGGACGGCGGAGAGGCCGAAGAGGATCACCTCGTCGCCCTGGGCGGCGAAGTTCGCCTCGGACTCGTTGACGTTCGGCGGGAGCACGCGGATGCCCATGCGGCGGCACTCGTTGAGGTAGACCGCCGACTTGTCCTTGTCGTCCTTGACGGAGGTCAGCAGGGCCGCCATGTACTCGGCGGGGTGGTTCGCCTTCAGATAGGCGGTCCAGTACGACACCAGCCCGTACGCGGCGGAGTGCGCCTTGTTGAACGCGTAACCGGCGAAGGGGACCAGCACGTCCCAGAGCGCCTGGACGGCTTCGTCGCTGTAGCCGTTCTTGCGGGCGCCGGCCTGGAAGATGACGAAGTTCTTCTCCAGCTCCTCGGGCTTCTTCTTGCCCATCACGCGGCGGAGGATGTCGGCTTCGCCGAGCGAGTAGCCCGCGATGATCTGGGCGGCCTTCTGCACCTGCTCCTGGTAGACGATCAGGCCGTAGGTGACGTCCAGGACCTCCTTGAGCGGCTCCTCCAGCTCGGGGTGGATCGGCGTGATCTCCTGCTGCCCGTTCTTGCGGAGGGCGTAGTTCGTGTGGGAGTTCATGCCCATCGGGCCCGGCCGGTACAGGGCCGACACGGCGGAGATGTCTTCGAAGTTGTCGGGCTTCATCAGCCGCAGCAGCGAGCGCATGGGGCCGCCGTCGAACTGGAAGACGCCGAGGGTGTCGCCGCGCTGGAGCAGCTCGAAGGTCGTGGGGTCGTCGAGCGGCAGGGACAGCAGGTCGATGTCGAGGCCCTTGTTGGCCTTCACCATCTTGACCGCGTCGTCCATGATCGTGAGGTTGCGCAGGCCCAGGAAGTCCATCTTCAGCAGGCCGAGCGACTCACAGCTCGGGTAGTCCCACTGGGTGATGGTCACGCCGTCGGTGTGCCTCACCCAGACCGGGACGTGCTCGGTGATGGTCTCGCTGGACATGATCACGCCGGCCGCGTGCACACCCATCTGCCGGACCAGGCCCTCCACGCCGCGCGCGGTGTCGATGACCTTCTTCACGTCCGGTTCGTTCTCGTACATCGAGCGGACCTCGCCAGCCTCCGAGTAGCGGGGGTGGCCGGGGTCGGTGATGCCGGACAGCGGGATGCCCTTGCCGAGGACGTCGGCGGGCATCGCCTTGGTGATGCGGTCGCCCATCGCGTACGGGTAACCCAGCACGCGCGCGGAGTCCTTGATCGCGTTCTTGGCCTTGATGGTGCCGTAGGTGCCGATCATGGCCACCTTGTCGGCGCCGTACTTCTCGGTCACGTACCGGATCACCTCGACGCGCCTGCGCTCGTCGAAGTCGATGTCGACATCGGGCATCGAGATGCGCTCGGGGTTGAGGAACCGCTCGAAGATCAGGCCGTGCGGGATGGGGTCGAGGTCGGTGATGCCCATGGCGTAGGCGACGATCGAGCCGGCCGCGGAGCCTCGGCCGGGGCCGACCGCGATGCCCTGCTTCTTGGCCCACATGATGAAGTCGGCGACCACGAGGAAGTAGCCCGGGAAGCCCATCGAGATGATGACGTCCATCTCGTACTCGGCCTGCTTCTGGCGGTCCGCGGGGACGCCGCCCGGGAAGCGGCGCTCCATGCCGCGGCGGACCTCCTCCTGGAACCAGGTGACCTCGGTGTAGCCCTCGGGGATGTCGAACTTGGGCATGAGGTCGCGCTTCTGGAACATGCCGGTGGTGTCCACCATCTCGGCGACGAGGAGCGTGTTGGCGCAGCCCTCCTGCCAGGCGTCCGAGGAGTCGATGGCGTACATCTCGTCCGTGGACTTCAGGTAGTAGCCGGTGCCGTCGAACTTGAAGCGGTCCGGGTCGGAGAGGTTCTTGCCGGTCTGGATGCACAGCAGGGCGTCGTGCGCGCCCGCCTCGTGCGCGTACGTGTAGTGGGAGTCGTTGGTGACCAGCGGCGGGATGCCGAGCTTCCTGCCGATCTCCAGCAGGCCGTCACGGACCCGGCGCTCGATGTCGATGCCGTGGTCCATCAGCTCCAGGAAGTACTTGTCCTTGCCGAAGATGTCCTGGTACTCGGCGGCGGCCTTCAGGGCCTCGTCGAAGTGGCCGAGGCGCAGCCGGGTCTGCACCTCGCCGGAGGGGCAGCCCGTGGAGGCCACGATGCCCTCGGACCACTGGGCGATGGTCTCCTTGTCCATCCGGGGCCACTTCTGCAGCCAGCCCTCGGCGTAGGCGTCCGAGGAGAGGCGGAAGAGGTTGTGCAGGCCCGTCTTGTTCACGGCCCACATCGTCTTGTGGGTGTAACCACCCGAACCGGAGATGTCGTCCCGCTTCTGGTGCGGCTGGCCCCAAAGGATCTTGCGCTTGTTCCGCCGGGACTCGGGGGCGACATACGCCTCGATCCCGATGATCGGGGTGATTCCGGCCTTCTTCGCGGAGTGGAAGAAGTCGTACGCCCCGTGGAGGTTGCCGTGGTCGGACATGGCGATGTGCGTCATGCCCATCTCGTTGCAGGCGTTGAACATGTCCTTGAGCCGCGCGGCACCGTCCAGCAGCGAGTACTGGGTGTGGACGTGCAGGTGCGTGAAGGGCGGCTTCGACACGGTTTCGGCCTCCGAAGTCAAACAGGTGCGGCGCGAGGCGCCTCGCTGGGGGGCGGTGGTCGCGTGACGGGCGGGCGACCGTCGGCGATCTTCCGACCGGCTGCGGACAGTCTGGGGGACAGCGTCGAAGTCTATGCCCCGGCACTGACACGCGCGGGCCGCATCCGCGTACCTTCATACGGGAACCGGGCACTCCCGCGTGGCGTCGCCCGTTGAAGACGGCGGAAGCGCTGCCGTACCCCTTCATGCACGTTCATGCACCACCCGTCCCGCACCAGGAGGCACCCCGCGATGTCGGTCCCCGAGCTCAACGACGAGCAGCGCGGCGAAGAGATCCTCGCCGTGTTCGACACCGCCTTCGGCCGGCTCCTGGCCGCCGACCCGGCAGCGTTCCGGGTGAAGTTCCGCAAGATGGCGGCCTCCGCCTTCGCGTTCTACCGCGGTACGGCGTGCCTCTTCTACCACGACCTCGACGCCGAGAAGCGCGGCGGCCCGTACCTGGACGACCGCACCTCACGCGTGTGGATCCACGGCGACCTGCACGCCGAGAACTTCGGCACGTACATGGACTCCAACGGCCGCCTGGTCTTCAACGTCAACGACTTCGACGAGGCCTACGTCGGGCCCTTCACCTGGGACCTGAAGCGCTTGTCGGCCTCGATCGCGCTCATCGGGTACGCGAAGGCCCTCAGCGACGAGCAGATCACCGAGCTGGTGACGGTCTACGCGGCCGCCTACCGCGAGCGCATCCGCGCGCTGGCCACGGGCGCCAAGAGCGACGAGGTGCCGCCCTTCACACTGGACACCGCGCAGGGCCCGCTGCTGGACGCGCTGCGTGACGCCCGCTCGCTGACCCGCTTCGGGCTGCTGGAGTCGATGACCGAGATCCGCGACTTCGAGCGCCGTTTCGCGCCCGGCGGCGGCTCCCTCGAGCTCGACGCGGCGACCCGCTACAAGGTGCTGGCCGCCTTCGACGGCTATCTGGAGACGCTGCCGGACTCCTCGCTGGCCCGCCCGGACTCGTACCGCGTGAAGGACGTGGTCGGCCGCCGGGGCATCGGCATCGGCTCGGCGGGCCTGCCGTCGTACAACATCCTGCTGGAGGGCCACAGCGACGCCCTGGAGAACGATGTCGTGATCTACATCAAGCAGGCGCAGACCCCGGCCGTCTCCCGGCACATCACGGACCCGGCGATCGCGGAGTACTTCCAGCACGAGGGCCACCGCACGGTGATCTCCCAGCGCGCCCTGCAGGCGCACGCCGACCCGTGGCTGGGCTGGACGGAGCTGGACGGCGCGGGCCAGCTGGTCGCCGAGGTCTCGCCGTACGCGGTCGACCTGGGCTGGGGCGACATCGACGACCCGGAGGAGATCGCGGCCGTCGTCGCCGACCTCGGCCGGGCCACCGCCACCATGCACGCGGCGGCCGACGACCAGTCCGGCGAGTCCCTGGTGCCGTTCTCCACCGAGCGGGCCATCGACGCGGCGCTCGCGGCGGACGAGGAGGGCTTCGCACCGCTCCTGGTGGACTTCGCGCACGGCTATGGCGCACGGGCGCGTGCCGACCACCAGATCTTCCTGGACCTGTTCCGCAACGGCCGGATTCCCGGGCTGTAACCCTCGCGCACTCACAGGCACCCTTTAGGGGTCCCTTACTCGCCTACGTGACAGACTCTCCTCTCGCCATGGACATATCCGGGATCCAGCTCAGAGCCGTGCGCGCGGCGCTGTTCACGGCCTTCGTCGTGACGCTCAGCACCGCGTCGCACGTACTGCTGTCCCGGGCTCCTCTGCCGCTGGCGACCGTCGCCGCGGTCGCCGCCGCAGTGTTCGTCACCGCGTACGCGCTGGCGGGCCGCGAGCGCGGCTTCGGCCGGATCGCGGCCCTGCTGATCCCGCTGGAGCTGGCCGCCGACACGGTGTTCACCACGGGGCAGCACGCCTGTTACGGCAGGGCGGGCGGCCCGGTCGCGGGCCCGCTGCGCACCTTCGGCTTCGACGTGCTGTGCCAGGGCGGTGCCGTGGGTGCCCCACTGGCCCAGATGGCCGGTGCCCCGGGCCGCGGCGCCGAGGCCGTCCTCGCGCACGCCAGCCCGGCCGCCGCCTGGCTGCTGCTCGCCGCGCACGTCTGCGTGGGGCTCCTCGCGGCTGCCTCTCTGCGGCGGGGTGAGCGGGCCCTGACCCAGCTGCTGCGCGCGGTCGCCGCGACCACCTTCCGGCCGCTGCTGCTGGCCGTGGCCGCCGTCTCCGCACGGTCGTCCCCGGCCCGCCGGCTGCCGCGCCCGGCCCCGCGGCCGGCCGTCGCGCGCGACCGGCTCCTCGTGCACTCCCTGGGACGGCGTGGACCGCCGTGCTCACCGGCATCCGCCTGAGCACAAGCAGTCCCCCACACGTATCCCGCGTACGACGTGTGCGCGTCCCACATGGAGATCACCAATATGAGCAAGCGGAACAGTCAGACGGAGAAGACGGCGGCCCGGGAGCGGCTGCGCCAGGAGCGCGAGCGGCAGGCCAAGCGCGACAAGGCCAAGCGACAGGTCATCGTGGCCGCCTCGGTCGTGGCCGTGCTGGCCGCGGCCGGCGGCATCGGCTACGCCGTCGTCCAGGCCGCCAAGCCCGGCTACTGGGAGGGTCTGAAGGACGCCAAGGTCACCGCCCCGGCCCACACCACGGGGACGAAGGGCACCACGGTCGTCATCGGCAAGGACACCGCCAAGAAGACCCTCAAGATCTACGAGGACCCGCGCTGCCCGGTCTGCGCCCAGTTCGAGCGGGCCGTCGGGCCGACGGTGAAGAAGGACCTCGACGACGGCAAGTTCAAGATCCAGTTCATCGGTGCCACGTTCCTCGACAGGAACGGCGGCGAGGGTTCCAAGAACGCGCTGAGCGCCCTCGGAGCCGCCCTGAACATCTCCCCGGAGGCCTTCCTCGAGTACAAGAGCGCGCTCTACTCGGCGAAGTACCACCCGCAGGAGGCGGACGACAAGTTCAAGAGCGACGACTACCTCGTCAAGGTCGCCGACTCCGTCCCGGCGCTGAAGAACAACACCAAGTTCCGGAACGCCGTCACGAACGGCACCTACGACGCCTGGGCGATGGCCATGTCGAAGACGTTCGACGACAACAAGGACGGCGTCACCGGCACTCCTGGCTTCGTCATGGACGGCAAGAAGCTCACCGCCGACAACCAGGACACCCCGCTGCTGACGGTGGCCGACTTCAACCGGGTGGTGGGCGCGGCCCTCAAGGGGTGACCTGACGAGTCGTCGGAAACCGCCCTCCACGTGAAGGGCGGGCGAACTTCCGGAGTTCGCCCGCCCTCGCGCGTACCGATCAGTAACCTGATCGGTCGTGACCAGTCGATACAGATCATTCGAGGCGTCCCAGCCCCTCAACTCCCCTTCGCCCAGCCGCCGTACGGTCGTCAAGGCCGCGGCGGCGACCGCCGGCGCTGCCTTCGTCGCAGCTCCCCTGGCCACCGCGCTCCCGGCCCACGCGGCCACCGACGCCCCCGCCTTCCTGCACGGCGTCGCCTCCGGTGACCCGCTGTCCGACGGCATCCTGCTGTGGACCCGGGTGACCCCCACCCCGGAGGCGGTACCCGGCTCCGGGCTCGGCCCGGACACCGAGGTGAGCTGGGTCGTCGCCAGGGACAAGACGTTCACCACCATCGTCGCCAAGGGCTCCACCACCGCGACGGCCTCCTCCGACCACACCGTGAAGGCCGACATCCGCGGCCTGGAGCCGGCAACCGACTACTGGTTCCGTTTCTCGGCCGGCGGCACCGACTCCCCGGTGGCGCGCACCCGCACCGCGCCGGCGGCGGACGCGGCCGTGTCCGGCCTGCGCTTCGGCGTGGTCTCCTGCGCCAACTGGGAGGCGGGTTACTTCTCCGCCTACCGTCACCTCGCGGCGCGCGGCGACCTCGACGCATGGCTGCATCTCGGCGACTACATCTACGAGTACAAGTCCGGCGAGTACGCGGCCCGGGGCAAGGTCGTACGCCCGCACGCACCCGCGAACGAGATCCTCACGCTCGCCGACTACCGCATCCGGCACGCCAAGTACAAGACTGACCCCGACCTGCAGGCGCTGCACCTGAAGGCACCGGTCATCGCGATCTGGGACGACCACGAGTTCGCCGACAACGCCTGGTCGGGTGGCGCGGTCAACCACACCGAGGGCACCGAGGGCAGCTGGACGTCCCGTCAGTCCGCCGCGAAGCAGGCCTACTTCGAGTGGATGCCGGTCCGCCCGGCGATCGCCGGCACCACCTACCGGCGGCTGCGCTTCGGCAAGCTCGTCGACCTGTCCCTGCTGGACCTGCGCTCCTTCCGCTCCCAGCAGGCCGCCACGGCCAGCGGCTCGGTGGACGACCCGGACCGCACGCTCACCGGCCGTGCCCAACTCGACTGGCTGAAGGCCGGTCTGCAGGCCTCCGACACCAGGTGGCGGCTGGTCGGCAACTCGGTGATGATCTCGCCGTTCTCCTTCGGCTCCCTCTCCGCCGACCTGTTCAAGCCGCTCGCCAAACTGCTCGGGCTGCCGCAGGAGGGCATCGCCGCCAACACCGACCAGTGGGACGGCTACACCGACGACCGCCGCGAGCTGCTGGACCACCTGCGCTCCCACGCGATCGGCAACACCGTCTTCCTGACCGGTGACATCCACATGGCGTGGGCCAACGACGTGCCGGTCGACGCCGGGACGTACCCGCTCTCCGCCTCGGCGGCCACCGAGTTCGTGATCACCTCGGTGACGTCCGACAACCTCGACGACATCGTGAAGGTCCCCGAGGGCGCGGTCTCGGCGGTCGCCGCGCCGGTCATCAAGGCCGCCAACCGGCATGTCCACTGGGTGGACACCGACCGGCACGGCTACGGCGTGCTCGACATCACCGCCGACCGCGCGCAGATGGACTACTACGTCCTGTCCGACCGCGCCGACGCGCACGCCACCGCGGAGTGGGTGCGCTCGTACCGCACCCGCAGCGGCACGCAGAAGATCGAGCGGGCCTACGACCCGGTGTAACCGCTCGCTACAGGCTGTCGAGGAAGCCGAGCGCCACCCGCCAGGTGGCCTCGGCGGCCTCCGCGTCGTAGTCCGGCAGTGCGGGGTCGGTGTAGAGGTGCCCGGCCCCGGCGTACCGGTAGATCTCCACGTCGGCGCCCGTCCGGCCCATCTGCAGGTACCAGGCGCTCAGCCAGTCGTCCGTCTCGAAGGGGTCCGGCTCGGCCACATGCAGCTGCACCGGCAACCCGTCCACCTGCGCGCTCGGCGCGATGTCCGAGGTGCCGTGCAGGAGCAGCAGCCCGCGCGCCTTGTCGTCGCCGAGGGCGAGGGTCTGGGCGATGGAGGCGCCGAGCGAGAACCCGGCGTACACGAGCCCCCGGTCCGAGTAGGGCGCCGCCGCCAGCACGGCCCGCTTGAGCAGTTCCTCCTTGCCCAGCTCCTCCTTGTACGCCATGCCCTCCTCGACGGTGCCGAACGTGCGCCCCTCGAAGAGGTCCGGCGTCCACACCTCGTGGCCCGCCGCGCGCAGCCGGTCCGCGGCCTCGCGCACCGCGGGCACGAGCCCGTAGGTCGAGTGAAAGAGCATGATGTTCATGAGGCCATGGTGCCAGGAGGGAGAGGCACAGCCGCACCGCGGCCATACCCAGACGAGCCAAGAACACACATGTTCATCGGTCCGGAAGCCGGGTTAGGCGCGGAGGCATGGAGAACATACTCCGCCCCCTGATCGTTCTCGGCGGCTCGGTGCTGCTCACGGTGGCCATCGGATGGGCCACCGACCGGCTGCTGCGCAAGGCCGATGAAGGCAACCCCGACACCCCGCTGTGGGAGCTGCTACGGCGCGGCCGCATCCCCTACCAGCTCGTCCTGTGCGCCGCCCTGCTCAGAGGCTCGTACGACCAGGCGCAGTTGCTGGACCGGCACGAGGCCGGCATCGGCCGGACGCTGACCCTGGTGCTGATCGGCTCCGCCGCCTGGCTGGCGATCCGGATCGCCGCGGCGATCGTCGAGACCTCCTACAGCCGCTACGCCCGCGCCCACCGGGACGCGGCCCGGGTCCGCCGGGTGCGTACGCAGGTCGAGCTGATCATGCGGGTGGTGTCCGCGATCGTCATCGTCGTGGCGATCGCCTCGATGCTGCTCACCTTCCCGGCGATGCGCGCGGCCGGTGCCTCGCTGCTGGCCTCCGCCGGCATCCTGGGCATCGTGGCCGGTGTGGCCGCCCAGTCGACACTGTCGAACTTGTTCGCGGGGTTGCAGATCGCCTTCGGTGACATGGTCCGCATAGGCGACACGGTCGTCGTGGACGGCGAGTGGGGCACGGTCGAGGAGATCACCCTGACGTTCCTGACGGTACGGACCTGGGACGAGCGCCGGATCACCATGCCGGTGTCGTACTTCACCTCCAAACCCTTCGAGAACTGGTCCCGTGCCACCCCGCAGATGACCGGCATCGTCTTCTGGCATCTCGACCACAGCGCGCCCATCGAGGCGATGCGCGAGAAGCTGCGCGACATCCTGCGCGAGTGCCCGGCCTGGGACGGGCGCGCCTGCGGCCTGCAGGTGACGGACACGACCCCGAACACCATCCAGGTGCGTGCCCTGGTGACCGCGAAGGACGCCGACGACATCTGGACGGTACGGGTCACGGTCCGCGAGCAGATGATCAGCTGGCTGTCGGCGGAGCACCCCTACGCGCTCCCGCGGGTCAACACCTCGGACGCGGTGCTGCCGCCGTACCGGGTCCCGTCCCCCGACCGCTCCTCGCTCCGCAAGGCCTACGAATTCCCCCGCACCGGCCGGGGGTGACGGCCGCCACGGCTGAGGGCGGGTGTGAGATCACCGCAGACTGCGCACATCGAGATGCCGAAGCACCCGGTCCACGATCTCCGGATCCGCCCCCGGCTCGCTCCGCGCCGCCAGCACCTCGTGCCGGGCGGCGCTCAGCATCTCGCCCTGGATGCGCCGCACCCGCTTCAGCCGCTTGGCCCGCTGATGCTGTGCCTCGCGCCGTTCCTCCTCCCCCATGTCCGGACTGATCCGGATCCCGATGTCGAAGGCCCGCCGCAGCATCTGCTCGGAGAGTTCCTCGGGCAGCTCCTCCACCTGCTCGATCTCCCGCAGCCGGCGCTTCGCCGCCTTCGCGGCCCGTACCGCCAGCTCCTTCTCGAACTCCTTCTCCCGCTCGGAGTCGGACTGCACCCCCAGCCGCTTGACCAGCCACGGCAGCGTCAGCCCCTGCAGTACCAACGTGGCGACGATCACCCCGAAGGCGATGAAGATGATCTCGTCCCGGTCGGGGAACGGTGCGCCGTCGCCGGTCTTCAGCGGAACGGCCAGCGCCAGCGCCACGGAGGCCACCCCGCGCATTCCTGACCACCACATCACGACGGTCTCCCGCCAGCTCACCGGGATCTCCTCGTCGTAATCCCGGCGGGCGTGCAGCCGCTTGGTCAGCCAGGTGGCGGGCAGCAGCCACAGCAGCCGTACGACGACCACCACGCCCACGACGGCGGCAGCCCAGCCGAGCATCTCGCCCCACCGCCCCTGGGCCGTGCGGATGGCGTTGTGCAGCTCCAGGCCGATCAGCCCGAAGGCGACGCCCGTGACGAGGGTGTCGATGATGTCCCAGAAGGTGTGCCCGGCGAGCCGGGTCATCACGTCGTCGGCGTCGGTGGCGTACTCGGCCAGGAAGAGGGCCGTGGTGAGCACGGCGAGCACCCCGGAGCCCTGCAGTTTCTCCGCGAGCACGTAGGAGGCGTACGGCACCAGCAGGGTCATGCCGATCTGGAGGGTCGGGTCGCCCAGCAGGTCCATCAGCCGGTTCGCGCCCCAGCCCAGCGCCAGACCCACGACCACCGCGACGACCGCGGACAGCACGAGGTCCAGGCCGGCCCGCCAGGGCGAGAACGTGCCGCTCACGGCGGCTGCGATCGCCACGTGGTACAGCACGATGGCGGTGACGTCGTTGAAGAGCCCCTCGCCCTCCAGGATCGACACCAGGCGGCGCGGCAGTCCGAGCTGTCCGGCGACGCTTGTCGCGGCGACCGGGTCGGGCGGCGCGATCAGGGCGCCGAGGGCGATGGCGGCGGCCATCGGCAGTCCGGGCACGATCGCGTTGGCGACGAACGCCACGCATACCGTCGTCACGAACACCAGGGCGACGGCCAGCAGGAAGATCGGGCGGACGTTGGCCGCGAACTGCCGCCAGGAGGTCCGGCGTACGGCGGCGTAGAGCAGCGGCGGCAGCAGCGCGGGCAGGATCAGGTCGGGCGGGATGTCCACGTTGGGCACGAAGTCGGCCACCGCCAGGACGCCGCCGAACAGCGTCATCAGCACCGGTGCCGGCACCCCGAACCGGTCGCCGACCGGCACGCTCACCAGGGCCCCGAGCAGCAGGACGAACAGCAGAGCCAACTGATCCACGGACGGCACTCCGGGGGTAGACGATCACACGGCAGGCCTCAAGCCTGCCATCCGCCCGGCGGGACCGCGTGCTGCTACAGGGCCCGGCGCATCGCCCGGTGCGGTATGCCCGCGTCCGGGAACTCCGGGCCGTACGCCGCGTAGCCGAGACGCTCGTAGAAGCCCAGGGCGTGGGTCTGCGCGTGCAGATCCACGGCCGTCAGGCCGCGGGCGCGTGCCGCGTCCTCGATCGCCCGCACCAGGGCCGCGCCGACCCCGAGCCCGCGCGCCTCCGGGGAGACCGCGAGCCGCCCGAGGGAGCCCACCGCCGGGTCCCCGCCGGTCTTCGCGGCCGCCGCCTCGCCGTACAGCAGCCGTCCGGTGCCGAGCGGCAGGCCGTCCTCGCGGACCGCGAGCACATGCACGGCGACGGTGTCGTAGGCGTCGTACTCGATGTCCTCGGCGACGCCCTGCTCGACGACGAACACCTGCTTGCGGACCGCGAAGCAGGCCTCCCGGTCGGCGGGGTCCTCCGCGACCCGGACGGTGTACGGCGTGCTCACGCGTACGTCTCCTCGCGGACCTGCTCGAGGGCCTTCTGCAGGTCCTCGGGGTAGTCGCTCGCGAACTCCACCCACTGCCCGTCCCCGGGGTGCTCGAAGCCGAGCCGCACGGCGTGCAGCCACTGGCGGGTCAGGCGCAGCCGCTTGGCGAGGGTCGGGTCCGCGCCGTAGGTGAGGTCGCCGACGCACGGATGGCGGTGGGCGGCCATGTGGACACGGATCTGGTGGGTGCGGCCGGTCTCCAGCTTCACGTCCAGCAGGGAAGCGGCGCGGAAGGCCTCGACGAGGTCGTAGTGGGTCACCGAGGGTTTGCCCTCGGCTGTGACCGCCCACTTGTAGTCGTGGTTCGGGTGGCGGCCGATCGGGGCGTCGATCGTGCCGCTCGTCGGGTCCGGGTGGCCCTGGACCAGGGTGTGGTAGCGCTTGTCGACCGTGCGCTCCTTGAACTGGCGCTTGAGCGACGTGTACGCGTACTCGGACTTGGCGACCACCATCAGGCCGGAGGTGCCGACGTCGAGGCGGTGCACGATGCCCTGGCGCTCGGCGGCACCGGAGGTGGAGATCCGGTAGCCGGCGGCCGCGAGACCGCCGATGACGGTGGGGCCGGACCAGCCCGGCGAGGGGTGCGCGGCCACGCCGACCGGTTTGACGATGACGACCACGTCGTCGTCGTCGTGCACGATCTCCATCCCCTCGACCGGCTCGGCGACCACCTGGACCGGCGCGGGCGCCTGCGGCATCTCGACCTCGAGCCAGGCGCCGCCGTGCACCCGCTCGGACTTGCCGACCACCGCGCCGTCGACCTGGACCTTGCCGGCGGCGGCCAGCTCCGCGGCCTTCGTGCGGGAGAAGCCGAACATGCGGGAGATGGCGGCGTCGACGCGCTCGCCCTCCAGGCCGTCGGGCACGGGCAGGGTACGGATCTCGGGAATCGTGCTCACCCGTCGAGTATGCCGGACGGGGCGCAGGGCACCGAACGAGCCTGTGGATAAAGCCCTGACCTCAGTCCTTGTGGACCGTGCCGTCCGGGTCCAGACCGCGGAAGGACAGCAGGACGATCAGGATGCCGCCGCACACGATCGCCGAGTCGGCGAGGTTGAACACCGCGAAGCCCTTGGGCGCGATGAAGTCCACGACCTCGCCCTTGAAGATCCCGGGGGCCCGGAAGATGCGGTCGGTGAGGTTGCCGAGCGCGCCGCCGAGCAGGAGTCCGAGCGCGATCGCCCAGGGGAAACTGTAGAGCTTGCGGGCCAACCGGATGATCACCAAGATCACAGCGGCCGCGATGAGCGTGAAGATGATCGTGAAGGCCGCGCCGAAGCCGAAGGCCGCACCCGGGTTGCGGATGGCGTGCAGCTCCAGCCAGTCCCCGACGACCCGGACGGGCGCGTGGTGCTCCAGCTTCGCGACCACGAGCATCTTGCTGATCAGGTCGAGGGCGTACGCGAACGCGGCCACCGCGAACAGCACGGCGATCCGGCGCCCGCGTCCGGCCCGCTGCTGCGCCGGCGTCTGCTGCGCGCCCGCGCCGGACGTCCCGGCCCCGGACGCCCCGGCCCCGGCGGGCGCGCCGGCCACCGCCACCTGCTCGCCGTCGTCGTCCGGGGTGTCCGGCGTACCGATGATCCGCTCCGCCTCTGCCACGTGAGTCCCTCAACCTAGGTGCCTGACTGAGGACGAGACTACGGCACACCCCGAGGGGCCCTCATGCTCAGGAGCGGCGTTCCTGCTTCTGCTTGCACTCCACGCACAGGGTGGCTCGCGGGAAGGCCTGCATCCGGGCCTTGCCGATGGGGTTCCCGCAGTTCTCGCACAGGCCATAGGTGCCCGCGTCCAGCCGTTCCAGGGCCCGTTCGGTCTGGATCAGCATCTCGCGCGCGTTGGCGGCCAGCGCCATCTCGTGCTCGCGTGTGATGTTCTTGGTGCCGGTGTCGGCCTGGTCGTCGCCCGCGCCGTCCCCGGAGTCCCGCATGAGGCCGACGAGTGACGCCTCCGACGAGCTGATCTCCTCCCGCAGCCGCTCCGTCTCGGACTGCAGCTCCGCGCGGGCCTCCGCGACCTCTTCCGGGGTCCAGGGGTCCTCGCCGGGACGCACCGCCAGCTCGCCTGGCTCCGCCGCGCCGACCCGTGCCTTGGGAACGCCGGTCTCCGCCGTGGCCGTGCCAGGAGTCTTCTTCGCAACCACTGTCGTGGCTCCCGTCTGCTTCGCGGCCCGCGCCGCGCCCGCCTTCTTGGCCGTGCTCTTCGCGGCCGCCTCCGTGGAGGCCCCCTCGCCGCCCGCCTGCTCGCCGACGGCCTTCTGCGCCGTCGCCTCCTCCGTCACCGCCCCCTTCGCCGCCGACCTCTCCTCGGCGACCTTCCTGGCGACGGCCTTCCCGGCCGGTGCCTTCTCCGCCGTCGCCTCCCCCCTCACCGCCCCCCTCACCGCCCCCTTCGCCGCCGACCTCTCCTCGGCGACCCTCCTGGCGACGGCCTTTCCGGCCGCTGCCTTCTCCGCGGCCGGCTCGCCGGCCGCCGTCCGCTTCGCCACCGCCTTCGTCGCCGCCTTCTTGGCCGGCTTCTCGGCGGCAGCCTTCCGCTTCGCGGCGGGTGCCTTCGTGGCGGGTTCCTTCGCGGCCGCGTTCGCCGCCTTCACCTTTGTCGCCGCCTCAGCGGCCGTCTTCTTCACCACCGTCTTCTTCACCATCGTCTTCTTGGCCGGCGCCTTCTCCGTCGGCGCCTTCCTGGCGGCGGTCTTCCTGGCGGCGGTCTTCCTGGCAGCCGTCTCCGCCACGGTCCTGTCGACGGCCGTCTCGTTCAACGCCGCCCTTTCGGCTGCCGTCTTGATTGCCGCCTTCACCGGCCCCGCCCGCCCGGTCGAGGTGGCACCCGCGCGCGTGCTCTTCTTCCCGTCCGCTCCCTTGGCCTCGCCACCGGAGGCGGCCGTCCCTCCGGAGGCGGCCGCGCCCCTGGACCGGCCGGTCGCCGGCTGCTGTACGGCGGTCTTCTTCGCCACCATGGCCGCGGCCCCTTCACATATTGTGATCTTGCTCGCGAATCGTGCTGGGACGATAAATCGACTTGAGCCCCGCGGCAACGGGGCGCACCGCCCGATTCGCCCGCCCGCACCCCCGCGCAGCGGACCTGCATCCGTTGTGCCCAGCTCCCCGCCGGGTAATCCGCCGAGCCGGGCGTGCCCGGACCCGTGCGCCCGCACCCTCGCCATTCGGGTCATCCCGGCCGGTCACGTGGCCGCCGCACCCACCGCACGGAAAACCGGTCCGCCGCTGTCCGCGCGGCGCCGTACACTGGGCGGAGCGAAAAGCGTGGATGGGGACGAGTAGCGGCGTACGCAGCCGAGAGCGACCCGGGGACGGTGTGAGCCCGGGGGTGAGCGCGACGTGAAGATCACCCCGGAGCCGCCGGAAGAAAGCCGAGGCCGACAGGCGGAGGCGAGTAGAACCGGCTTCGCGACCCCAATGAGGGGGCTCACCGGCGCGTGCGGCGCGACGGGGGGCCAAGGAGGGTGGTACCGCGGGAGCGCGCCGCACACGGCGTAGACAGGAACGAAGGCTCTCGTCCCTCCGACGGAAGGCAGCAAGTCCGTTGGAGGATGCTCGCAGATGACAGCGCCGACGTACCGCCAGGTGCCCGCACAGGTCGACCTGCCCGCTCTTGAGCACGCCGTGCTCGACTTCTGGCGCGAGCAGAAGATCTTCGCCAAGAGCCTGGAGCAGTCCGGGGGCCGCCCGGAGTGGGTGTTCTACGAGGGGCCGCCCACCGCCAACGGCATGCCCGGTGCCCACCACATCGAGGCGCGTGTCTTCAAGGACGTCTTCCCCCGCTTCCGCACCATGCGCGGCTACCACGTGGCCCGCAAGGCCGGCTGGGACTGCCACGGCCTGCCCGTCGAGCTCGCCGTCGAGAAGGAGCTGGGCTTCTCCGGCAAGCAGGACATCGAGGCGTACGGCATCGCCGAGTTCAACGCCAGGTGCCGCGAGTCGGTGACCCGGCACACCGACGCCTTCGCCGAGCTGACGACCCGCATGGGCTACTGGGTCGACCTGGACGACGCCTACCGGACCATGGACCCCGAGTACGTCGAGTCGGTCTGGTGGTCGCTGAAGGAGATCTTCGGCAAGGGCCTGCTGGTCCAGGACCACCGTGTCGCCCCCTGGTGCCCGCGCTGCGGCACCGGCCTGTCCGACCACGAGCTGGCGCAGGGCTACGAGACGGTCGTCGACCCGTCCGTGTACGTCCGTTTCCCGCTCACCTCCGGTCCGCTCGCCGGCGAGGCCGCGCTCCTGGTGTGGACGACGACCCCCTGGACCCTGGTGTCCAACACGGCGGTCGCCGCGCACCCGGAGGTCACCTACGTCGTCGCGACCAACGGCGAGGAGAAGCTCGTCGTCGCCGAGCCGCTCGTCGCCAAGGCGCTCGGCGAGGGCTGGGAGACCACCGGCCAGACCTTCACCGGCGCCGAGATGGAGCGCTGGACCTACCAACGTCCGTTCGAGCTGGTGGAGTTCCCGGCTCCGGCGCACTTCGTCGTGAACGCCGAGTACGTCACCACCGAGGACGGTACGGGTCTGGTCCACCAGTCCCCCGCCTTCGGTGAGGACGACCTCAAGGTCTGCCGCGCCTACGGCCTGCCCGTGGTCAACCCGGTCCGCCCCGACGGCACCTTCGAGGAGGACGTCCGGCTGGTCGGCGGCGTCTTCTTCAAGAAGGCCGACGAAAAGCTCACCGAGGATCTTCAGCAGCGCGGCCTCCTCTTCAAGCACCTGCCGTACGAGCACAGCTACCCGCACTGCTGGCGCTGCCACACCGCGCTCCTCTACTACGCACAGCCCTCCTGGTACATCCGTACGACGGCGATCAAGGACCGCCTGATCCAGGAGAACGAGAAGACCAACTGGTTCCCGGAGACGGTCAAGCACGGCCGGTTCGGCGACTGGCTGAACAACAACATCGACTGGGCGCTGTCCCGCAACCGCTACTGGGGCACCCCGCTGCCGATCTGGCGCTGCGAGGACGACCACCTCACCTGCGTCGGCTCCCGCGCGGAGCTGACCGAGCTGACCGGCACCGATCAGTCGGGCCTCGACCCGCACCGCCCGTACATCGACGAGGTCACCTTCGCCTGCCGTCACGACGGCTGCGGCAAGACGGCCACGCGCGTGCCGGAGGTCATCGACGCCTGGTACGACTCGGGTTCGATGCCGTTCGCACAGTGGGGCTACCCGTACAAGAACAAGGAGCTGTTCGAGAGCCGGTACCCGGCACAGTTCATCTCCGAGGCGATCGACCAGACCCGGGGGTGGTTCTACACCCTCATGGCCGTCGGCACCCTCGTCTTCGACAAGTCGTCGTACGAGAACGTGGTCTGCCTGGGGCACATCCTGGCCGAGGACGGCCGCAAGATGTCCAAGCACCTGGGCAACATCCTGCAGCCGATCCCGCTCATGGACCAGCACGGCGCGGACGCGGTGCGCTGGTTCATGGCGGCCGGCGGTTCCCCGTGGGCGGCCCGCCGGGTCGGCCACGGCACCATCCAGGAGGTCGTCCGCAAGACGCTGCTGACGTACTGGAACACGGTCGCCTTCCAGGCCCTGTACGCCCGTACGTCGAACTGGGCGCCCGGTGCGGCGGATCCGGCCCCGGCCGAGCGTCCGCTGCTGGACCGCTGGCTGCTGTCCGAGCTGCACGCGCTCACCGACCAGGTGACGCAGGCGCTGGAGGCGTACGACACCCAGCGCGCCGGCAAGCTGCTGTCCGCGTTCGTGGACGACCTGTCGAACTGGTACGTCCGTCGTTCGCGCCGCCGCTTCTGGCAGGGCGACAAGGCCGCGCTGCGCACGCTGCACGAGGTGCTGGAGACCGTCACCAAGCTGATGGCCCCGATCACCCCGTTCATCACCGAACGGGTGTGGCAGGACCTGGTGGTCCCGGTCAGCCCCGGGGCGCCGGAGTCCGTGCACCTGGCCCCCTGGCCGGAGGCGGACCTCTCCGCCATCGACCCGGAGCTGTCGCAGCAGATGGTCCTGGTCCGCCGGCTGGTGGAGCTGGGCCGCGCCACGCGCGCGGAGTCTGGCGTCAAGACCCGTCAGCCGCTGCGCCGTGCCCTGATCGCCGCCACCGGCTTCGAGTCCCTGGACACGGAGCTGCACACCCAGATCACGGAGGAGCTGAACGTCTCCTCCCTGGCGTCGCTCTCCGAGGTGGGCGGCTCCCTGGTGGACACGACGGCCAAGGCCAACTTCCGCGCGCTCGGCAAGCGGTTCGGCAAGCGGGTGCAGGACGTGGCCAAGGCCGTCGCCGCCGCCGACGCCGCCGCGCTGTCCCTCGCCCTGCGTGAGGGCACGGCGTCCGTGGAGGTCGGCGGGGAGACGGTCGCCCTCGCCCCCGACGAGGTGATCATCACCGAGACCCCGCGTGAGGGCTGGTCGGTGGCCTCCGACTCCGGGGCCACGGTCGCCCTGGACCTGGAGATCACCGAGGAGCTGCGGCAGGCCGGCCTGGCCCGTGACGCGATCCGGCTGATCCAGGAGGCCCGCAAGAACAGCGGCCTGGACGTGGCCGACCGGATCGCGCTGCGCTGGACCTCGACCGACCCGGCGGTCCTCGCGGCCCTCACCGAGCACGCCGGGCTGATCGCCGACGAGGTCTTGTCGACCGACTTCGGCCAGGGTGAGGCCGACGACACGTATGGCGAGCCGTTCACCGACGAGGGGCTGTCGCTGTCGTTCCGGCTGCGTAAGGCCTGAGCCCGCCGGCCTTCTGTGAAGGGCCCGGTCTCCGTCTTGGAGGCCGGGTCCTTCTTCTCGTGCGGGGTAGGTGCAGTGGAAGCGCGCGGTTCCCCGCGCCCCCAGGGGATCACCCCGCCCGGCACCCACGTCTCAACCCGCGTGGAAAGGGCGCGGCCCCGGATCGAAACCCGGGGCCACGCCCTGAACGCTGCCGACGCCTATGGCGTACTACTCACCGTGCCCGGTGCTCAGTTGTCGTCCTCGTCGATCAGGAACCCGCGCATCGGCGAGGGAGCCTGACCCATCGGGGACGGACCCTGCGGACGGACCGGGGCCATGGGCTGGGTCATGGCCGGGGTCATCTGCTGCTGACCACCGTAGGACGGGCCGGACGGACCAGGGTTTCCGCCCATCGTCTGGTTGCCGCCGCCGTAGGACGGGGCGCTCGCGCCGGCCGGGGCCATGGAAGGCGCCGGGGACGGCGGCAGGGACGCGGTGGCCGGGGTGCGCGGCGGGGCCAGCGAGTCGTCGGCCTGGGTCTCCAGCTGACGGAGCTGGGACTCGAGGTACGACTTCAGACGCGTGCGGTACTCGCGCTCGAAGCCGCGCAGGTCCTCGACCTTGCGCTCCAGCGTGGCGCGGGCGGACTCCAGGGAGCCCATGGCGACGCGGTGCTTCTCCTGCGCGTCCCGTTCCAGGGCGTCGGCCTTGGCACGGGCGTCACGCTCCAGACCCTCGGCGCGGCTGCGGGCCTCGCCGACGATCTTGTTGGCCTCGGAGCGGGCCTCGGCGATCGCCTGGTCGGCGGTCTGCTGGGCCAGCGAGAGGACACGGGCGGCACTGTCGCCACCGGGGCCCTGACCGGGGCCGCCCATGTGACCGCCCATAGGGCCGCCCATCGGGCCACCCATCTGCTGCTGCATGGGCGGCTGACCGCCCATGGGGCCCTGACCCATCGGACCCTGACCCATGGGGCCGGGACCCTGCGGACCGCCCTGGCCGCCGGGACCGGCGGGCAGCTGCGGGGCACCGCTCGGCAGCTGGGGCGGGCCACCCATGGGGCCACCCATCTGCTGCTGCGGCGGGCCCGATATGCCGGCGGGCACCGGCTGGCCGGGGCCTCGCATGCCCTGCTGCTGAGGATGCTGCTGGTCCTGCTCCGGGGGCTTGCGCATGTTCTGCTGGTTCTGCGCGGCCGCGCGCGTGGCCGCGGCCAGCTTGGCGCGCAGGTCCTCGTTCTCGCGGAGCAGACGGGTCAGTTCGGCTTCGACCTCGTCGAGGAAGGCATCGACCTCGTCCTCGTCATAGCCTTCTCGGAGGCGGACGGTCGTGAACTGCTTGTTCCGCACGTCCTCGGGGGTCAACGGCATCTCTTCACCTCAACGTAGTCATCGGCAGTCGGCAAGACCGTATCGTCCACATTCATCTCGCGAGGCTCGTGAGGGAGATGAGAATGTAGACGATGATCATCAGTACGAAGAAGGACAGGTCGAGCGCCACGCCCCCGAGACGCAGCGGCGGAATGAACCGCCGCAGAAGCTTCAGCGGTGGATCGGTGACAGTGTAGGTGGCCTCCAGTACGACCACCATCGCCTTGCCGGGTTGCCACGAGCGGGCGAACTGGAACACGTAGTCCATGACCAGCCGGAAGATGAGCACGACGAGGAACACCAGTAGCGCGGTGTGGACCACCAGTGCGAACACGCTCATGGCCTGCGCTTCCCTCTCCCCTGCTCCGTGCTCTTCCGTACTTCGATCCGGTTGTGCTTCTCAGCTCTGGTTGAAGAACCCGCCCTCTGCGATGCGGGCCTTGTCCTCCGCCGTGACATCGACGTTAGCAGGAGACAACAGGAACACCTTCTGCGTCACCCGCTCGATGCTGCCGTGAAGACCAAACACCAAACCGGCCGCAAAGTCGACAAGTCGCTTCGCGTCTGTGTCATCCATCTCAGTCAGATTCATGATCACCGGGGTGCCCTCACGGAAGTGTTCCCCGATGGTACGGGCCTCGTTGTAGGTCCGCGGGTGAAGCGTGGTGATCCGGTACGGCTCTCGTTCCGACACAACCTTGGGCATGATCACCGGTGCGTTCTTCTCCAGGGACTGACGTTCTTGTGTGATGGACGCCACGGGCGCGATCCGCGCCGGGCGCCCCGATTCCGCGGCGAGCGAAGTCGAACGGGCCACCGGTTCGCGCGGCGCGGGCGGTTGCACGATTCGCACCTCTTCGTCCCTTTGGGACTGATGTGCACCATGCGACTGGTGTGACGACTCGTGCCGTCGGTGGTCCCGCTCGGGCTCCGGGTCCAATTCGGGCTCGAAGTCGTCATCGGGGTCGAATCCGCGGCCGTCGTACCCATCGTCCTCCACGAGGCCGAGGTAGACCGCCATCTTGCGCATCGCGCCGGCCATGCTCTGAGTCCTCCGCTCTGTGGTGGATCGACTGACGACTGCCAAGTGCCCGCGATCCACGTGGTCGTTATGCCCGCCTTCATGGGCATTGACCATATTTTCTGCTGTGGTCCGACTTCCTGGCGACGTTACCCGAGCCTGGGGCGGACTCCGAGTACCGCAGTGCCGACGCGCACATGTGTCGCCCCGGCGGCCACGGCTTGTTCGAGGTCCGCACTCATCCCTGCCGACACCATGGTTGCAGCCGGATGGGCTCGGCGCAGGTCAGTCGACAAATCCATGAGCCGCTCGAATGCCGCCTGTTCGCGCCCCGCGTACTCCCCGGTGAGCGGAGCCACGGTCATCAGGCCGTCGAGCCGCAGCCCGGGCGCCTCGGCGACGAGGGCGGCCAACTCTTCGATTCCGTCCGGGGCCACGCCCCCGCGCTCGCCCCTGCCGCTCGC
This sequence comes from Streptomyces sp. NPDC006314, assembly GCF_040613075.1. Lineage (NCBI taxonomy): Bacteria > Bacillati > Actinomycetota > Actinomycetes > Kitasatosporales > Streptomycetaceae > Streptomyces > Streptomyces sp. NPDC006314. The sequence continues at coordinate 252,702 of NZ_JBEXRL010000009.1, forward strand.
ACCCGCGTCGAGCGCGACCTGGATGAGGCAGCCCACCTCGCGCCCGGCCCGCGCGGCTTCCTTCGACAGGGAGGTGACGAGCCGGGAACGGTCGACGGACTGCACGACATCGGCGTAACCGACCACGGAGCGCACCTTGTTGGTCTGCAACTGGCCGACAAAGTGCCATTTCAGGGGCAGATCCGCGCAGGCCGCCGCCTTCGGTGCCGCGTCCTGGTCGCGGTTCTCGGCGACATGGCGCACACCGAGTTCCGACAGGATCCGCACATCGCTGGCCGGGTAGGTCTTGGTGACCACGATCAGGGTCACCTCCTCCCGCCCCCGTCCGGCCGCCACGCACGCGGCGGTGATGCGCTCCTCCACTTTCGCCAAATTCTCGGCGAGTTCGGTTCTACGGTCCGTCATGCCCCATCAGTCCAGCCAGACATAGCTCGCGAGCCGCCCGGTGGTGCGGTCGCGGCGGTAGGAGAAGTGGTCGTCCGACTCCAGCGTGCACACCGGCGACTGCGCCCGGTCGCACACCCCGAGCCGGTCGAGCTGCGCGTGCACGCCGGCGCTCACGTCGACCGCCGGCGTGCCCCAGCCCGTTTCGGCGTGCGCCGCCGGCTCGACTGCGGCCACCTCGGCGCGCATCTGCTCCGGCACCTCGTAGCAACGGCCGCACACGGCCGGTCCGGTGCGGGCGACGATCCGCTCCGGTTCGGCGCCGAGTTCGACCATGGCCCGTACGGCGGCGGGGACGATCCCCTTGACCATGCCGGGCCGGCCCGCGTGGGCCGCCGCGGCGACCCCGGCGACGGGGTCGGCCAGCAGGACCGGAACGCAGTCCGCGGTGAGGACGGCGAGGGCGAGTCCGCGGCGGGCGGTGACGATCGCGTCGACCTCCGGTACGGGACGCTCGCCCCACGGTTCGTCGACCACGGCCACGTCGGCGCCGTGCACCTGGTTCATCCAGACGACCCGGCCGGCATCCAGGCCCAGCGACTTCGCCGCCAGCTCCCGGTTGCCCCGCACCGCCTCGGGCGCGTCGCCGACCGCTCCCCCGAGGTTGAGCTCCTCATACGGAGCGGCGCTCACCCCGCCCCACCGGTCGGTGAAGGCGAAGTGCGCGCCGCTCACGCTCTCGCGCCGTCCTATCACTTGAGGAAGTCCGGGACGTCCAGTTCCTCGGCCGCGCTGTCCGAGTAGGTCCGGGGGGCCGGCGTGACCGGCGGGGTGGCCGGGATCTCGGCCACCGGCTCGGGTGCCGGCTCCGGCTCCTCCTTCGGCTTCACGCTGCCGAGCGAGCCGAAGGACGGGCGGCTGGGCTCGGCCGGCCGTGCCGGGGCCGGCTCCTCGCGGCGGGCCGGGGCCGAAGTGGAGGCGGAGGAGGAGCCGAGGACGTTGTCCCGGCGGGCCGGCGGCTGGCCGCCGTCGAAGCCGGCCGCGATCACGGTGACCCGGACCTCGTCGCCGAGGGCGTCGTCGATGACGGCACCGAAGATGATGTTGGCCTCGGGGTGGGCGGCCTCGCTGACCAGCTGGGCGGCCTCGTTGATCTCGAACAGGCCGAGGTCGGAGCCGCCGGAGATGGAGAGGAGGACGCCGCGCGCCCCGTCGATGGACGCCTCCAGCAGCGGCGAGGAGATCGCCATCTCGGCCGCGGCCACCGCGCGGTCGTCGCCGCGGGCCGAGCCGATGCCCATCAGGGCCGAGCCGGCCTCGGACATGACCGACTTGACGTCGGCGAAGTCGAGGTTGATCAGGCCGGGGGTGGTGATGAGGTCGGTGATGCCCTGGACACCGGAGAGCAGGACCTGGTCGGCGGACTTGAAGGCGTCCAGGACCGAGACCTGGCGGTCCGAGATGGACAGCAGCCGGTCGTTGGGGATGACGATGAGGGTGTCGACCTCTTCGCGGAGCTCGGCGATACCGTCCTCGGCCTGGTTCGCGCGGCGCCGTCCCTCGAAGGTGAACGGGCGCGTGACCACGCCGATGGTCAGGGCGCCCAGAGAGCGCGCGATGTTGGCCACGACGGGCGCGCCGCCGGTGCCGGTGCCGCCGCCTTCACCGGCCGTCACGAAGACCATGTCGGCCCCCTTGAGGACCTCCTCGATCTCCTCGCGGTGGTCCTCGGCGGCCTTGCGGCCGACGGCCGGGTTGGCTCCGGCGCCGAGTCCGCGGGTGAGTTCGCGGCCGACGTCGAGCTTGACGTCGGCGTCGCTCATCAACAGCGCCTGCGCGTCGGTGTTGATGGCGATGAACTCGACGCCCTTGAGACCGACCTCGATCATCCGGTTGATGGCATTGACACCACCGCCGCCGACACCGATGACCTTGATGACTGCGAGGTAGTTCTGCGGTGCTGCCACGTCGAAGGCCTCTCGCCTCGAATTACGTTGTCGTCACCGTGCGGTTTCCCGCGCCGGGACGACGGATGCCGAATGGGACGGTCCGTAGCGCCGACCCGAACCCTAACCCTGAAGTTTAGGGTTACCAGTGTGTCTGTTCCCTGGACTCTTCTGAACAGGACACTAAGTCGACAAGTGGCGCCCGTTCAACGAACACGCCGAACCTCCCGTTTTTCTTTTCACCCTATGTGATCAGCCATAGCAGTGCCCAACCAGGGTGCTGGCCTGCGCTGATGTGCGTCAACTCCCCGATGACGCAGGGGCGGTGGGAACGCTGACGTCGAAGTGCCGCGCGCCGGGAGCTGCTTTCATGAGAGCTGCGAGGGTCCGTGCCTTGGCGCGGCCGTTCTCGCCGCTCCCCCATGCGACCGTCCGGCCGGCGCCCAGCTCCAGCGAGATGTCGTCGTAGGAGCGGACTTGGACGGTCCGGGTGTCCCGCGCCACGGCGGCCGGCAGGGCCCCGGCGACCCGGACGGCCTCGCGCACCAGCCGTTCGGCGCCGAAGCGCCGGAAGCCGGCCGCGCCCGAACCCGTGCGAGAGACGGACAAATCCAGCATCGGGACACCTTTCGGCGCCTTTGAAACCGTAGCGAAACGGACACCTTCGTCGTCGACTTCGACGAAGTCCCCGCCCTTTCGGAGAAGCAGAACCGGAGTGCGCTCACTCACTTTCAGGCCGATTCCATGGGGCCAGGAACGGACCACGTCAACAGTGTCAATTCGGGGCAATTTCCGGCGAAGTCGGGCTTCGATGGCCTCCGTGTCGACGGAAATCATCGGCGCCCCGACGGGCGCGGCCGACGCCTCGCGCACCTGCGCGGGGGTGAGCACGAGCGTGCCCGACACCGAGACATGCTCGACACGCAGCCAGTTCGAGCCGTACAACACCCAAGTGCCACCGGCCGCGAGAAGCACGGCGGCCATGGCCAGGATGACAATCACACGAAGGCGCGCTCCTCTGAGCCTGCGGACGAGCGGCGGGCCGGACGACTCCTGCTGGCGTTCACCGCGCTCGGCGGTCGTCGGTCCGGCCACGTTCGCTCCTTTTCCTGGCTCGGTTCCCCTCCGGGACGCCTCAGCCGGTGTCGAGAGTCCGACCGCGCTCAGCCCTTCCGGGCCTCCGCACGGGCCCCCCATGACCTCTCGGCACCGGCGCGTCCCTTCGGTTCACTCGCCGATGCGTTACTGGTGACGGCGCGAGGCGATCGCCTCGTACACCATGCCGACGAGCAGCTTGTCGGCGTCCCGGCGCCCGAACTCGCTTGCCGCGCGGGACATCTCGTACAGCCGGTGCGGGTCGGCGAGCACGGGCAGGACGTTCTGCTGCACCCACTCGGGCGTCAGTTCCGCGTCGTCGACGAGGAGCCCACCACCGGCCTTGACCACCGGCTGGGCGTTCAGCCGCTGTTCGCCGTTGCCGATCGGCAGCGGGACATAGGCGGCCGGAAGCCCGACGGCGGAGAGTTCGGCGACGGTCATCGCGCCCGCGCGGCAGAGCATCATGTCGGCCGCGGCGTACGCGAGGTCCATCCGGTCCAGGTAACTTACCGGGATATAGGGAGGCATTCCCGGCATCTGATGCACCTGCGGCAGTTCGTTCTTCGGGCCGACCGCGTGCAGGATCTGGATGCCGGCCTGCTGCAGCCACGGGGCGACCTGCTGGATCACCTCGTTGAGGCGGCGGGCGCCCTGGGAGCCGCCGGTGACCAGCAGCGTGGGCAGATTGGGGTCGAGCCCGAAGGCGGCGCGGGCCTCGGGGCGCACCGCCGCCCGGTCCAGGGTGGCGATGGAGCGGCGCAGCGGGATGCCGATGTAGCGGGCGTCGCGCAGCTTGCTGTCCGGGGTGGAGACGGCGACCCGGGCCGCGTACCGCGAGCCGATCTTGTTGGCCAGGCCGGGACGGGCGTTGGCCTCGTGGATCACGATGGGCACGCCGAGGCGCTTGGCGGCCAGGTAGCCGGGCAGGGCGACGTAACCGCCGAAGCCGACCACGACGTCCGCCTTGGTGCGCTCCAGGATCTGCTCGGCGGCCTTGATGGTGCCGCGCAGCCGTCCCGGGACGGTGATCAGCTCGGGGGTGGGCTTGCGCGGCAGCGGCACCGCCGGGATGAGCGCCAGCTCGTAACCGCGCTCCGGGACGAGCCGGGTCTCCAGACCGCGCTCCGTGCCCAGGGCCGTGATCCCCACGGTCGGGTCCTGCCTGCGCAGGGCGTCCGCGAGGGCGAGCGCGGGCTCGATGTGGCCCGCGGTTCCCCCGCCGGCGAGTACGACATGCACCGAAATTCACCGCTCTCCGGACGAACGCGCCACCGAGGCACGCCGTCGCATCGTGTTCCATCTCCGAGGCCCCCGCTCGGCACCGGAGCCTCCCGCCCGCTTTCTACCAAAGCGAGGTTGCCGCATCGCAAGCGCCGCCCGCGCAGCGGGCTCGTCGCGTGCGAAGGCGATCAGCAGCCCGATGGCGAACATGGTCGGCAGCAGGGCGGACCCTCCGTAGGAGAACAGCGGGAGCGGGACGCCGGCGATCGGCAGCAGGCCGAGCACCGCACCGATGTTGATCACCGCCTGGGCGGTGATCCAGGTGGTCACGCCTCCCGCGGCGTACCTCACGAAGGGCTCCTCCGTGCGTCCGGCCACGCGGATACCCGCATAGCCTAGAGCCGCGAACAGGGCGAGCACCGACAGTGTCCCCGCCAGGCCCAGTTCCTCACCGGTGACGGCGAAGATGAAGTCGGTGTGGGCTTCCGGGAGTTGGCCCCATTTTTCCACACTCGCGCCGAGGCCGGAGCCGAAGAGTCCGCCGGAGGCCAGGGCGTAGATGCCGTGCACGGCCTGCCAGCAGTCGGCGACCCCGGACTTGGGCTCGGTGGCGCCGATGCAGGCGAGCCGGGCCATCCGGTTGGGGCTGGTCTTGATGAGGACCATACCGATCAGACCGGCGACCGACAGCACCCCGGCGAACAGCCGGGTCGGCGCCCCCGCGAGCCACAGCAGGCCGAACAGGATCGCTGTGAGAATGATCGCGGTGCCCATGTCGCCGCCGAGCATGATCAGCCCGAGCAGCATGAAGGTGACCGGCACCAGCGGGACCAGCATGTGCTTCCACTGGGTCAGCAGCTTCTTCTCCTGCTTGCGGGCGATCAGGTCCGCGCCCCACAGCACCAGGGCGAGCTTGCCGAACTCACTGGGCTGGATCTGGAAGGAGCCGCCGAGGGAGATCCAGTTCTGGTTGCCGTTGACCGCCATCCCTATCCCCGGCACCTGCACCAGGACCATCAGGAAGACCGCGCCGGCGAGGATCGGGTAGGCCAGCGCCCGGTGCAGCTTCGCCGGCATGCGGGAGGCGACGAACAGCAGTGCGCCGCCGATGAGCGCGGCGAGGAACTGCTTGCGGAAGAAGTACGACCCGGGCAGCGACAGCTGCAGCGCGGTGATCTGGGAGGCCGAGTAGACCATCACCAGGCCCAGCACGGTGATCAGCACGCTGCCGCCGACGATCAGGTAGTAGGCGGTCAGCGGCCGGTCCCAGGCCTTCCGTGCGCGCGTGTAGAGCCGTTGGACGGGGTTCTCACGCGGGAGACGTGGGGCAGGGGGCCGCCTGGCGGCCCGCTGGACCGGAGGACGACCTGTACGGCTACCGGACATCACCGGCTCCTTCCGGCCTCAGCCACATCCGAGTCACCCCGTTTCCTCCAAGGGTCCCGAAGCACCCCATGTGGCCGGGACCCGCCGTCAGGCGCCCGCTCCGAGTTCGCGGACCGCCGCCGCGAACGCGTCACCGCGCTGGTTGTAGTTGGTGAACATGTCCATGGAGGCGCAGGCCGGAGCCAGCAGCACCGTGTCGCCGGGCCGAGCCAGCCGCTTCGCCTCCGTCACCGCCTGGAGCATCGCCCCAGTGTCGGTCCGGTCGAGGTCGACCACGGGTACCTCCGGGGCGTGTCGCGCGAGGGCGTCGCGGATCAGCGCCCGGTCGGCGCCGATCAGGACGGCACCGCGAAGTCGCTTTGCCGACTTGGTGACCAGCTCGTCGAAGGTCGCGCCCTTCGCCAGACCGCCCGCAATCCATACAATCGGTTCATATGCCGCCAAAGAGGCTTCCGCGGCATGGGTGTTGGTCGCCTTGGAGTCGTCGATGTACGCGACCCCGTCGATGTCGGCGACGTGCGCGATGCGATGCGCGTCGGGACGGAAGGCCCTGAGGCCGTCACGCACGGCCGTGGCGGGCACCCCGAAGGCGCGCGCCAGGGCCGCCGCGGCAAGGGCGTTGGCGATGTTGTGCGGGGCCGGCGGGTTGACGTCGGCGACCTCGGCCAGCTCCTGCGCGTTCTTGTGCCGGTTCTCCACGAAGGCGCGGTCGACCAGGATGCCCTCCACGACCCCGAGTTGGGAGGGCGCGGGCGTGCCGAGGGTGAACCCGATGGCGCGGCAGCCCTCCTGGACGTCGGCCTCGCGCACCAGTTCCTCGGTGAGCTTGTCGGCCACGTTGTACACGCAGGCGACCCGATTGCCTTCGTAGATACGGCCCTTGTCGGCGACGTAGGCCTCCATGGAGCCGTGCCAGTCGAGGTGGTCCGGGGCGAGGTTCAGCACCACCGCGGAGTGGGCGCGCAGGGAGGGCGCCCAGTGGAGCTGGTAGCTGGACAGCTCCACGGCGAGCACGTCGTACCGCTCCTCGCCGAGGACCGCGTCCAGCAGGGAGACGCCGATGTTGCCGACGGCGGCCGTGCGCAGGCCCGCCGCCGTCAGGATCGAGGCCAGCATCTGGACGGTCGTGGTCTTGCCGTTGGTGCCCGTCACGGCCAGCCAGGGGGCCGCGTCCGGCCCCCGCAGGCGCCAGGCCAGCTCCACGTCGCCCCAGACCGGCACGCCCGCTTTCCCGGCCGCGAGGAACAGCGGCTTGTCCGGCTTCCAGCCGGGCGCGGTGACGATCAGCTCGGTGCCCTCGGGCAGGGTCGCCCCGTCGCCGAGGCGCACGGTGATGCCGAGCGCCTCCAGCTCCGCGGCCTGCTCACGCGCGCGTGCGTCGTCGCCGTCGTTGACGACCGTGACGATCGCCCCGCGCGCGTGCAGCACCTTGGCCGCCGGGACGCCGGAGACGCCGAGCCCGGCGACCGTGACGTGCTTGCCCTGGAAGTCCGCTGGCACCGAGGAGGTCACTTGTCCGCTGCCCATCCCGCGTAGAAGAGGCCCAGTCCGACGATCACACAGATGCCCTGGATGATCCAGAATCGGACCACCACCAGGACCTCGGACCAGCCCTTGAGTTCGAAGTGGTGCTGGAGGGGTGCCATCCGGAAGACGCGCTTGCCGGTGAGCCGGAACGAGCCGACCTGGATGACGACCGACATGGTGATGAGGACGAAGAGGCCGCCCATGATGGCCACCAGCAGCTCCGTGCGGGAGAGGATGGCCAGGCCCGTGAGGACACCGCCGAGGGCGAGCGAGCCGGTGTCGCCCATGAAGATCTTCGCCGGCGAGGTGTTCCACCACAGGAAGCCCAGGCAGGCACCCATCAGCGCGGAGGCGACCACGGCCAGGTCGAGCGGGTCGCGCACCTCGTAGCAGGCGCCCGGGTTGGTCAGGGTCTGCGCGTTGGCGCAGGACTCCTGGAACTGCCAGACGCCGATGAACGTGTAGGCGCCGAAGACGAGGACGGAGGCGCCGGTGGCGAGGCCGTCCAGACCGTCGGTCAGGTTCACGCCGTTCGACATCGCGAGGATCATGAACAGCGCCCAGACGACGAACAGCACCGGGCCGATCGACCAGCCGAAGTCGGTGATGAACGACAGCTTCGTGGAAGCCGGGGTGTTGCCGCGCGAGTCGGAGAACATCAGCGACAGCACCGCGAAGGCGATGCCGACGATCAGCTGGCCGGCCATCTTCGCCTTGGCCCGCAGGCCCAGCGAACGCCTCTTGACGATCTTGATGTAGTCGTCGAGGAAGCCGACCAGGCCCATGCCGAACATCAGGCCGAGGACCAGCAGGCCGGAGTAGGTCGGCGGCTTGCCGGTGATCACCTTGCTGAGGAAGTAGGCGGCGATCGTGGCCAGGATGAAGGCGATACCGCCCATGGTCGGCGTACCGCGCTTGCTGGCGTGCTCGCGCGGGCCGTCGTCACGGATGTACTGGCCGTAGCCCTTGCGCGCGAGGAGCTTGATCAGCAGCGGGGTGCCGACCAGCGTCAGGAAGAGACCGATGACTCCCGAGTACAGGATCTGGTTCATCATCGGGCATCGACCCCGCCCTCGGCACCGGGCTCGACGAGCGCCTGGGCAACGCCCTCCAGCCCCACCGAACGGGACGCCTTCACGAGTACGACGTCCCCCGGGCGCAACTCGCTGCGCAACAGGTCGATCGCCGCCTGTGCGTCGGACACGTGCACCGACTCCTCACCCCACGAACCCTCGTTATATGCGCCCAGTTGCAGCCAGGAGGCCTCAATCCCCCCGACGGCGACGAGCTTGCTGACGTTGAGCCGGACGGCGAGCCGTCCGACGGCGTCGTGCTCGGCGAGCGCCTCGTCCCCCAGCTCGGCCATCTTGCCGAGCACCGCCCACGTGCGGCGCCCCTTGCCCATGGCCGCGAGCGCCCTGAGGGCGGCCCGCATGGACTCGGGGTTGGCGTTGTAGGCGTCGTTGACGATGGTCACGCCGTCCGGGCGCTCGGTGACCTCCATGCGCCAGCGGGAGAGGGAGCCCGCCTCGGAGAGTGCGGTGGCGATCTCTTCCGCGGACATGCCCAGCTCATGGGCGACGGCGGCCGCGGCGAGCGCGTTCGACACGTGGTGCTCACCGTACAGGCGCATGGTCACATCGCTTGCACCGGAGGGTGTGTGAAGCCTGAAGGCGGGTCGCCCGCTGTCCGTGAGTCGTACGTTCTCGGCGCGTACGTCCGCTTCGGCCGACTCTCCGAAAAGGACCACCTTCGCCTTGGTACGGGAGGCCATGGCCCGCACCAGCGGGTCGTCGGCGTTGAGGACGGCGACCCCGCCGTCGTCCGCTGAGGGCAGTGCCTCCACCAACTCGCCCTTGGCCTGGGCGATCTGCTCGCGGCCGCCGAACTCGCCGATGTGGGCGGTGCCGACGTTGAGCACCAGGCCGATCCTCGGCGGGGTCAGACCGGTGAGGTAGCGGATGTGCCCGATACCGCGGGCGCCCATCTCCAGCACGAGGAACTTCGTCTCCTCGGTGGCGGACAGGGCGGTCAGCGGCAGTCCGATCTCGTTGTTGAGCGAGCCGGGCGTGAAGACCGTCGCCGCCTTGTGCTGGAGCACCTGGGCGATCAGGTCCTTGGTGCTGGTCTTGCCGGCCGAGCCGGTCAGGGCGACGAGGGTCGCGCCGAGCCGTCGTACGACGTGCCGGGCGAGGGCGCCGAGGGCCGTCTGGACGTCCTCGACGACGATGGCGGGCACGCCGACCGGCCGGGAGGCCAGCACGGCGACCGCGCCGGCCTCGACGACCTGGGGTGCGTAGTCGTGGCCGTCCACGCGCTCGCCGACGAAGGCGGCGAACAGGCTGCCGGGCACCACCTCGCGGGAGTCCCGGACGACCGGGCCGGTGACCTGGACGGACGGATCCGGTATGTCGTGCGTCTGCCCGCCGACGACTGCTGCGATCTCGGCGAGGGAGAGGGCGATCACAAGTTCATCCCTGGGTCTTCTGGATAGCTTCGCGAAGCACCTGGCGGTCGTCGAAGGGACGGACCACGCCGGCGATGTCCTGGCCCTGCTCATGGCCCTTGCCCGCGACCAGCACGGTGTCACCGGGCTGCGCACGGCCGACGGCGGCGGCGATCGCGGCGGCCCGGTCCTCGAAGAGGACCACCTCGCCGCGCTCGTGCGCGGGCACGGAGGCCGCGCCCTGGAGCATGGTCGCCAGGATCGCGAGGGGGTCCTCGGAGCGGGGGTTGTCGGAGGTCAGCACGGCCGTGTCGGCGAGGCGGGCCGCGGCGGCCCCCATCGGGGCGCGCTTGGTCTGGTCGCGGTCACCGCCGCAGCCGAGGACGACGTGCAGGCGGCCCTTGGTGACCTTGCGCAGCGCCTTGAGCACCGACTCGACCGCGTCGGTCTTGTGGGCGTAGTCGACGACCGCGAGGTAGGGCTGCCCGGCGTCGACGCGCTCGAGGCGGCCGGGGACACCGGGGACGGCGGCGATGCCGTCGGCGGCCGCCTGCGGGTCGAGACCGGCCGCGGCGAGGGCGACGACGGCGGCGAGGGTGTTCGCCACGTTGAACGGGCCCGCCAGCGGCGACCTGGCCTGGACGCGCTCGCCGTTCGGGCCGAGGACGGTGAACGTCGAGTCCAAGGGGCCCACCTGGACGTCCTGGGCGCGCCAGTCGGCGTCGGGGTGGCCCTCGGCGGAGAAGGTGACGACCGGGACGGTCGCCTCCTTCGCCAGCCGGCGGCCGTACTCGTCGTCGGCGTTGACGACGCCGAGTTTGCTGCGTTTCGGCGTGAACAGCTGCGCCTTGGCCCGGAAGTAGTCCTCCATGTCGGAGTGGAACTCCATGTGTTCCGGGCTGAGGTTGGTGAAGACGGCGATGTCGAAGACGCAGCCGTCGACCCGGCCGAGGACCAGGGCGTGGCTGGACACCTCCATGGCGACCGCCTCGACGCCCCGCTCGCGCATGACGGCGAACAGGGCCTGCAGGTCGGTGGCCTCTGGGGTGGTGCGCTCGGACTTGAGGCGCTCCTCGCCGATGCGCATCTCCACCGTGCCGATCAGCCCGGTGGACCTGGCCGTCTTCAGGCCGCCCTCGACGAGGTAGGCGGTGGTGGTCTTGCCGGACGTGCCGGTGATGCCGATCTGGAGCAGGTCGCGGCCCGGCCGACCGTAGATCGTGGCCGCCAGTTCGCCCATCCGGGCGCGCGGGTCGTCCACGACCAGGACGGGCAGTCCCGTCGCGGCGGCGCGCTCGGCACCCGTCGGGTCGGTGAGCACGGCGACCGCGCCGAGGCCCGCGGCCTGGGTGACGAAGTCGGCGCCGTGCAGGCGGGCGCCCGGCAGGGCGGCGTACAGGTCGCCGGGGCGGACGGCGCGCGAGTCGTGGGTGATCCCCGTGACCTCGGCGGAGCCGGCCGGAGCGGCGGCACCCAGCTGATCGGCCAGTTCCGCGAGGGGTGTGGCGGAGACCTGGACCGGTCGCGGCGGTCCCGGATATGTCACGGAAGCGCCCTTCTGGGTGGTTTGGGACTGATCAGCGTGTGGCACGGCGGTGAGCGTACCGGGCGCACCCGCTCCGGAGCGAAGTGAGGGGCTGGGGGCGCCGTGGTTCCCGGGGTCCGGGGTGATCGTTGTCACGAGTTCGTCCTGGTGGTCTTTCCGCGGTGCTGGGCGGTGCTGATCAGGGCTTGTAGGTCACGGGCAGGTTGGCGGCCCTCGCCCCGGTCGGTGGGACCTGGAGGGTCTTCAGGGCGAACTGCATCACCTGCTTGTAGATGGGGCCGCAGATCTGGCCGCCGAAGTAACTGCCGGCGGTGGCGTTCTGGATGGCGCAGTAGACGGTGATCCGGGGGTTGTCCGCAGGGGCGAAGCCGGCGAACGACGAGGTGTAGCCGCGGTACCTGCCGGTGGCCGGATCCACACGGTTGGCCGTGCCGGTCTTACCCGCGACCCGGTACCCGGGGATGCGGGCCTTGATGCCGGTGCCCTCCTCGTCGTCCACGACCGACTCCAGCATCTGTGCGAGGGTCTTGGCGGTCTTGTCACTGATGACCCGCGTCTCCCGGGGCTTCGGGGCCGGGGTGAAGCGTCCGTCGGCGCCCTTGGTACCGCGTACCAGGGTCGGCTCGACCCGGACGCCGCCGTTGGCGATGGTCGAGTACACGGAGGCGGCCTGCATGGCGTTGATGGCGAAGCCCTGGCCGAAAGGAATCGTGTACTGCTGCGAGGTGGACCACTTCTGCGGCGGCGCGAGGATGCCGCGGGTCTCGCCGGGGAAGCCGAGCCCGGTGTAGCTGCCGATGCCGAACCTTCGCAGGTACGAGTGGAGGACCTTGTTGGCCTCGGGCTGCGTCTTGCCGAGTTCGCCGGTGGCCAGGATGGTGCCGATGTTGCTGGACTTGGCGAGCACGCCGTTGAGCGTGAGATACCAGGTGGCGTGGTCGATGTCGTCCTGGAAGAGCCGGTCGCCGCGGTGCAGCCGGTTGGGTACGACGACATGGGTGGCGGGGGTGGCCACGTTCTGCTCCAGAACGGCCGCCATCGACATCACCTTCGCCGTGGAGCCGGGTTCGTAGGCGTCCTGGAGGGCCGCGTTGCCCATGGCGTCGCCATCGGCCTTCGCCAGGTTGTTCGGGTCGAAGCCGGGTGAGTTGGCCATGGCCAGGATCTGGCCGGTGCGGGTGTCCTGGACGATGACGTACCCGCGGTCCGCCTTGGACTTCCCCACCTGCTCGGTGATCGCGTTCTGCGCGGCCCACTGGATGTCGCGGTCGATGGTGAGTTCGACGTCGGAGCCGGGCACGGCGGGTGTCTCCGCGGACCCTGCCGTCGGCACCTGGCGGCCGCCGGCCTGGGCGTAGCGGACCTTGCCGTCCTTGCCCGAGAGCTGCTTGTCCAGCTGCTGCTCGATACCGCCGCCGCCCCGGCCGTCGGCGTTGACCCAGCCCAGTATCCCGGCGGCGAGGTCGCCGTTGGGGTACACGCGCTGGCTGCTGGGGTCGGCGAAGACGCCGGCGAGGACGTTGGCGGTGGAGTGGTCCGTCTCGGCCTTCTTGGCGAGCGCGGTCTTGAGGTCCTTGATCTGCTTCCAGACCTGCGGGGTCTGCCGGTTGGCGAGCCGGGCGTAGCGGGAGTTCCTGTTCTCCGGCCGGAGCTTCTTGACCAGCGCGGCCTGGTCCTGGCCGAGGATCGGCGCGAGCAGCGCGGCGGCCTGCTCGGGGCCGTCGCCGATCTTCAGCTGCTTGGCGCTGAACATCGTCGGGTCGGCCGTGATGTCGTACGCGTCCTCGCTGATCGCGAGGGCCACGCCGTTGCGGTCGGTGATCCCGCCGCGCTCGGCGGCCAGGGTGTGCACCACGTAGCGGTTCTGCTCCGCCCGTGCCGCGTAGGCGCTCGCGTCGACGGCCTGGACCTGGAGCAGCCGTACGGCGAAGGCGAGCAGCACCAGGGTCAGGGCGAGGCCGACCAGGCGCAGCCGGGGCCGGGGGCTGCCGAGCCGGAGGGGCGGCGGGGGCATGGGCCGGGCGCCGCTCGGCCGGCGGGCCGGGCGGGCACCGGGGCCGGGCTGCCGCCGGACGGCGCCCCTGGGACGGGGAGGCTTCGCGGGGCCGGGCACGCGGCGGCGCGGCGTTTCCCTGTCGGACACTTCCGTCACCTGCCGGGGGTCTGGGTGGGGGCGGGGGCGGGCTGGAGGGTGGAGAGCGGCGCCACCGCCTCTGCCGGGGTGGTGGTCGTCTCAGCCGGGGCCGAGGCAAGGGGCGTGGGGGTGGCGGGGGACCGCGTCGGCGAGACCGGGGAGGTCGCGGAGGGGCGGGCGGCCGGAACGGTGGTCTCCGGGGCGACCGGGGCGGTGAAGGAAGCGGGCTCGGGGCTCGCGGGGGCCGGTACGCCCTTGACCGTGCCGTCGGGGCTGAGGAAGGCCGGGTCGCCGCCGGGGACCATGCCGAGCGCGTGGGCGCGGCGCTGGAGGGCGTCGGGGGACGAGTAGGCGTCGATGTCCCGCTGGAGGGCCTGTTCCTGGTCGGTGAGGTTCTTCGTCCGCTTCTGCAGGTCGGCGAGTTCGAACGAGCCTTCGCTGAGCGCCGAGTTCAGCACCAGCAGCCCGATGAGGCCGCCGCCCAGGAGCAGGACGACGAGCAGGACGAACGGAGTGCGGGCCGCCTTGGCGCGGCCGGCCGGGAAGAGCCGGGCGAGCCGGGCCGCGCTCCCCTTCGGTTCGGGTTTCCTACTCACCACTCCCCCAGCGAGTTGGGGAAACCAACCGACCCGTCCGGCTCACTCGGCGTCCTCCCTGATGCGCTCGGCACCGCGCAGCCGGGCCGGTGCGGCCCGGCGGTTCTCGGCGACCTCTTCCTCGGTGGGAAGTTCGGCACCGCGGGTGAGCAGCTTGAGCCGCGGCTGGTAGCGCTCGGGCACGACCGGCAGCCCGGGCGGCGCGGTGGACGTGGCACCGGCCGCGAACACGTGTTTGACCAGGCGGTCTTCGAGCGAGTGGTACGACAGCACGGCGATACGCCCGCCGACGTCGAGAGCCTTCACGGCGGCCGGGATCGCCCGCTCCAGGACGGACAGCTCGCCGTTGACCTCGATGCGCAGCGCCTGGAAGGTGCGCTTGGCCGGGTTGCCGCCGGTGCGCTTGGCGGCCTGCGGCAAGGCGTCCCGGATCAGCTCCACGAGCCGGGCGCTGTTGCTGAACGGCTCCCTCTCGCGCTCGCGGACGATCGCGGAGACGATCCGCTTGGCCTGCTTCTCCTCGCCGTACGCGCGCAGGATGCGCACGAGTTCGCCCGCGGGATAGGTGTTGAGCACCTCGGCGGCGCTCATGCCGGTCGTCTGGTCCATGCGCATGTCCAGGGGCGCGTCCTGGGCGTAGGCGAAGCCGCGGCCGGCCTCGTCAAGCTGCATGGAGGAGACACCGAGGTCGAACAGCACGCCCTGCACGCGCGCGATGCCGAGCCGGCGCAGCACCTCGGGAAGCTCGTCGTACACGGCGTGCACGAGGGTCGCGCGGTCCCGGTACGGCTCCAGCCGCTCGCCGGACAGGCGCAGCGCCTCCTTGTCCCGGTCCAGGCCGATCAGCCGCGCCTCGGGGAACCGGCTCAGCAGTGCCTCGCTGTGGCCGCCGAGGCCGAGGGTGCAGTCGACGACCACCGCTCCCGGGCGCTCCAGGGCGGGTGCCAGCAGGTCCAGGCACCGCTGGAGCATCACCGGGACGTGTCGACTCTGTCCGTCCCGTCGCCCACCACCGCCCTCGTGCGGAAGCGCTTCGCGCCCATTCATTTTTCGGGGCCTCTCAGGATCCGGCGCGGGCCGTACGCACCGCCGGGTCCCCGCCCCTCGTGAACGGGGGGCCTGCCGGCGCCGGAGGCGTCAGCCGACCGGGAGCGGGAGGAGGCCGAGCCGTACGTACGCGCCGCGCACGTGGGGAGACGGTCCGGACGGGTGCCGGGGTCTCCGGGGGTTTCACCAGCAGGGAGAACCGCGCCTCCCGCTTCGCGTCACTTTAGTCCACCCTGTGTCGCGGTCAATCAACCGGCCTGCGCGTCGCCCGACGGAGCGGCGCCGGCGATTCGCACGCGTGTGGAGTCGCTCACAACGAGCCACGATGGCGTCCTTTGTCCGCTCTCACAGCAGGACCGGAACGCGGATGACCAGTACGGTCTGGGGTATGACGACTTCTGCAGCAGCTCCCCTCGGGTCCGAAGGCGCCATAGGAGACGGCGCCGTCACGGACCGCCTCGTCCACGCCAACGAGCGCTACGCCGCCGCGTTCAGTGACCCGGGGATGGACGCCCGGCCCGTCCTGCGCGTCGCGGTAGTGGCCTGCATGGACGCCCGTCTCGACCTGCACGCGGCCCTCGGCCTGCAGCTCGGCGACTGTCACACCATCCGCAACGCGGGCGGGGTCGTCACCGACGACGTGATCCGCTCGCTGACGATCAGCCAGCGGGCGCTCGGTACCCGCAGCGTCGTACTGATCCACCACACCGGGTGCGGGATGGAGTCCATCACCGAGGAGTTCCGGCACGACCTGGAGCTGGAGGTCGGCCAGCGCCCCGCCTGGGCCGTGGAGGCCTTCCGGGACGTCGACCAGGACGTGCGGCAGTCGATGCAGCGCGTGCGCACCTCGCCGTTCCTGCTGCACACCGAAGACGTGCGCGGTTTTGTCTTCGACGTCAAGACCGGCCGGCTGCGCGAGATCGACCCCGCCTGACCGGGCTCGCCGGCCCGCCGCGAACACCCCCGCGCCGCGCAGGCATTTCCGCCGCACGGCATCGAGAACGGCAGTCGAAATGGCCGTAAGACCGACATCGTGCGGGCAGTTGTCCACAGTCGAGTGACACGAATCGGTAACGGCAGCAAGAATGCGGGGTGTGGCGTCACGCTGAACTGTTTCCGCGTGGTGCCCGTGTTTCGGGGTGGGCCGGTTTCGCATCGCAGAGCGTCGGCCCGGATGAACGGGCCGAGGAGGGCCGGGTGACGACCTATGACGATCGAGCGAGCCTCACTGATCTGACCGCCACGGTGGAGCGGGTACGCGGTTCGGTGGAGGGCGTGATCGAGGGCAAGCCCGAGGTCGTACGGCTCGCGCTGACCGTGCTGCTCGCCGAGGGGCACCTGTTGATCGAGGACGTTCCCGGGGTGGGCAAGACGATGCTCGCCAAGGCGCTGGCCCGGTCCATCGACTGCTCGGTGCGGCGCATCCAGTTCACGCCCGACCTGCTGCCCTCGGACATCACGGGTGTGTCGATCTGGGACCAGCAGCGCCGGGACTTCGAGTTCAAGCCGGGCGCCATCTTCGCGCAGATCGTGATCGGCGACGAGATCAACCGCGCCTCGCCCAAGACCCAGTCCGCGCTGCTGGAGTCCATGGAGGAGCGGCAGGTCACCATCGACGGGCAGACCTATGCACTGCCCAGCCCCTTCATGGTGGTGGCCACGCAGAACCCGGTCGAGATGGAGGGCACCTACCCGCTGCCCGAGGCCCAGCGCGACCGCTTCATGGCCCGCGTCTCCGTCGGCTATCCGAGCGTCGAGGCCGAGCTGCAGATGCTCGACGTCCACGGCGGGGTCAGCCCGCTGGAGGATTTGCAGCCGGTGGCCCACGCGCACGAGATCGTGAAGCTCATCGAGGCGGTGCGCGGCGTGCACGTCTCCGAGGCGGTCCGGCGGTACGCGGTCGAGCTGGTCGCGGCCACCCGCACCCACCCCGACCTCAGGCTGGGCGCCTCCCCGCGCGCGACGCTGCATCTGCTGCGTGCGGCGAAGGCGTCCACGGCCCTCGCCGGCCGGGAGTACGCGCTGCCGGACGACGTCCAGGCCCTCGCCGTCGCCGTCCTCGCCCACCGCCTGCTGCCCACCGCCCAGGCCCAGCTCAACCGCCGTACGGCCGAACAGGTGGTGCTGGAGATCCTGCAGCACACCCCGGTGCCCGCGACGCCCGGGCAGCAGAGCGGCTTCGGCGGGCTCGGCCGGGGCGTGCCGGCCTATCCCCAGCAGCCTCCGCGGAGTCTGTGATGAACGCCGGGGGGACCGGGCAGGCGGAGGCCGACCGCGGGGAGGCGAGCGGCGTCCGTACGGCCCTGGCGGGGCTCACCACCCGCGGCCGCTCCTTCCTGGCGGCCGGTATCGCCGCCGCGATCTGCGCGTACGTGCTGGGCCAGAGCGATCTGCTGCGGGTCGGTCTGCTGCTGGCCGCGCTGCCGCTGATCTGCGCGACCGTGCTGTACCGCACGCGCTACCGGGTGGCCGCCGGCCGCCGGCTCTCCCCCGCGCGCGTGCCCGCCGGCAGCGAGGCCCGGGTGCACCTGCGCATGGACAACGTCTCCCGGCTGCCCACCGGTCTGCTGATGCTCCAGGACCGGGTGCCGTACGTCCTCGGGCCGCGGCCCCGGTTCGTGCTGGACCGGGTGGAGCCGGGCGGCCGCCGCGAGGTGTCCTACCGGGTCCGTTCCGACCTGCGCGGCCGCTACCCGCTGGGCCCGCTGCAACTGCGGCTCACGGACCCTTTCGGAATGTGCGAACTGACCCGGTCCTTCTCCACGTACGACACGCTGACCGTCATCCCGCGCGTGGAGCCGCTGGCACCGGTCCGGTTCAGCGGTGAGGCCAAGGGCTACGGCGACGGGCGGCAGCGCTCGCTGGCCCTCGCGGGCGAGGACGACGTGATTCCGCGCGGGTACCGCTACGGCGACGACCTGCGCCGGGTGCACTGGCGCTCCACGGCGCGCTACGGCGAGCTGATGGTGCGCCGCGAGGAGCAGCCCCGGCGCTCCCGCTGCACCGTGCTGCTGGACACCCGGGGCGGCGCCTATGAGGGCGCGGGCCCCGAGTCGGCCTTCGAGTGGGCCGTCTCGGGCACCGCGTCGGTCCTGGTGCACATGTTGGAACGGGGCTTCTCGGTCCGCCTGCTGACGGAGAGTGGGAGTTCGGTGCCCGGCGAGGGCGCCGACGGCTTCGCGGGCGCCGGGCAGGAGACCGCGGACGCGGCCGGGCTGATGATGGACACCCTCGCGGTGATCGACCACTCCGACGGCACGGGCCTGTCCCGGGCCTATGACGTGCTGCGCGGCGGCAACCAGGGGCTGCTGGTCGCCTTCCTCGGCGACCTGGACGAGGAACAGGCGGCGACGGTCGCCAAGATGAGCCGACGCAGCGGCGGTGCCGTCGCCTTCGTACTGGATCCCGACACCTGGACGCGGGAGATCACCGGCGTGCCGCGGCCGGGCGACCGGCACGCGGAGCGGCTGGGCATGCTGCGCGAGGCGGGCTGGACGGCGCTGAGCGTGCCGCGCGGCGCCTCGCTGGACGAACTGTGGCGGCAGGCGGACCGGGAACGTTCGGGCCTGACCGCCGTGAGCGGGGAGGCACTGGGATGAGCGGACGGGCACGACTGGCCTTGTGCGCCGCCGCCGCCACGCTGATGGCCTCGTGCGCGCTGCTGCCCCTGGTGGCCGAGCCGACCTGGCTGCTGCAGCTGGTCCCGCTGGTGGCCGTGCAGACCGGGGTGGGCGTGGCGGCCCGGCGGGTGCCGCTGGGCCGGCCGCCGACGGTGGCGGCCCAGGCGCTGGTCACCCTGATACTGCTGACGCTGGTCTTCGCCCGCGAGCAGGCGATCGTCGGGCTGATCCCCGGTCCCGGCGCCTTCCGGTACTTCGCCGACCTGCTCCAGCAGGGCTCGGACGACGTCAGCCGGTACGCGATACCGGCGCCGCTCACCGACGGCATCAAACTGATGCTGGTCGGCGGCGTGCTGCTGATCGGTCTGCTGGTGGACACGCTCGCGGTGACCTTCCGCAGCGCGGCCCCGGCCGGGCTGCCGCTGCTCGCGCTGTACTCGGTGGCCGCGGGGCTCTCCGACGGCGGGGCCGACTGGCTGTGGTTCCTGGTGGCGGCGGCCGGCTATCTGATGCTGCTGCTCGCCGAGGGCCGGGACCGGCTCGCCCAGTGGGGGCGGGTCTTCGGCGCCGCTCCCCGCTCCGCGGGCCCCCCGGAGCCCGGCGTCGCGGCCCCCGTACGCACCGGACGCCGGATCGGCGCGGTCGCGCTGGGTGTGGCCCTGGTGGTGCCGCTGGCGCTGCCCGCGATGCAGGGTGGGCTGCTGGACGCCGCCGGCACCGGTGTGGGGGCGGGCAACGGCCACGGGGGCACGATCTCGGCGGTCAACCCGCTGGTGTCCCTGCGCGACAGCCTGAACACGGACAACGACCGCCAGGTGCTGACCCTCAGGACCAGCACGAACGACATCTCGGACCTGTATCTGCGGATCGTCTCCCTGGATGACTTCGACGGCACCACCTGGAAGCCGGCGCAGCGGCACGTCGTCGGGGTGCCGGACGTGTTCCCCACGCCCACCGGCCTGGGCCCGGACGTCAAGCGCAGCAAGGTCAGGACGACGGTCACGGCGGCGGACTGGTACGCCCAGGACTGGCTGCCGATGCCCTATCCGCCGAGCGGCGTGCAGATCAACGGCCGCTGGCGGTACGAGCCCGTCGGCATGTCGCTCGTCGGCGACCACGGCCAGACCACACGCGGTGAGATCTACCAGGTGACCAGCCTGGACGTGCAGCCGACCGCGAAGCAGCTGTCCTCCGCGCCACAGCCGCCGGCGGCCCTGAGACGCGAGTACACCGAGGTGCCGTCCTCGCTGCCGAAAGTGGTGGCCCGCACCGCCAAGAAGATCACCTCGGGCGCGACGAGCCATTACGAGGAGGCCGTCATGCTCCAGGAGTACTTCGGCGTCAACGGAGGCTTCCAGTACGACACCCAGGTGGAGGTGGGCCGCGGTCCGAACGCCATCGCCAACTTCCTGAGGAAGAAGCAGGGCTTCTGCGTCCACTTCTCCTTCACGATGGCGGCGATGGCCCGCACCCTCGGCATACCGGCCCGGGTCGCGGTGGGCTTCGCGCCCGGCACCCCACAGGCCGACGGCACGGTCGCGGTGAGTCAGAAGGACGCGCACGCCTGGCCCGAGCTGTACTTCGAGGGCGTGGGCTGGACCCGCTTCGAGCCGACTCCCACCCGCGGCACCACGCCGTCGTACACCCGGTCGGACACGCCCGGCACCTCGCTGCCGGAGCAGGCTCTGCCGTCCAAGAACGCGTCCTCGGCGCCCTCGGCGGCGGCCTCGCCGAGCGAGAGCTGCGCGAGCGAGCTGCGCAGGCTGCAGGCCTGCGACAGCCCGTCGGCCGCGGCGGCCCCGCGTAGCGGTGGCGGTGGTACGGGGCCGTGGTGGTACGTGCTGATCGGAATGGCCGCGGTGGCGCTACTGGCCGTTCCGCTGTCGCCGCTGCTGTGGCGGACGCGGGTGCGGTCGCTGCGACTGGGCGCGCACCCGCGGACCGCGGAGGGCGCGGCGGCGCACACCCTGGCCGTCTGGCAGGAGCTGACGGACAGCGCCTGGGACCACGGCATCCCGCCGGACGAGTCGCTGACCCCGCGCAGGGCGGCCGCCCGGATCGTCCGGCTCGGGCATCTGGATGCCGCGGCGGGGGCCGCCGTGCACCGGGTGGCGGACGCGGTGGAGCAGGTGCTCTACGCGCCGCGGCCGCGCCCGGCGGCGGGTGCGGCGGAGGATGTGCGCCGGGTGATCGAGGCGCTGCGCGGCACCGCCGGCACCAGGACACGGCTGCGGGCGCAGTTCCTGCCGCGCTCGACCGTGCGCGTGCTGTGGGCGGCGTCGGCCCGCTGGTCGGCGCTCACGGCCCGGGCCGCGACGGCCCGGCCGACGCTGCGGCGGCCGTCGGGGCAGCGGAGCTGAGACACGGCCGTCGGTGCGGGAGAGCTGAGAAAAACACACGTGAGGGGTGGCCACCGGCTGGTGGCCACCCCTCACGGACATCTGCTGTCATGGGCGGAAAGGCGTCTGCTGTGGGCGGAGAACCGCGGCCGGGTCAGTGGCCCTGTTCGTCCCGGCGGCGCTGCCAGCGCTGCTCGATCCGGTCCATCATGGAGCGCTTCGGCCGTACCTGGCGGCGAGCGGCACCCGCGGGCTGTTCACCCGGTTTCGGGGCCTTGCGCCAGCCGGTGACGGCGAGTACGGCGCAGCCCAGCATGACGAGGAAACCCACCACGCTGACCCAGATCAACTGCGCGACCATCCCGGCCATGAGGAGCGCGATACCCACGAGGAAGCCTGCGACCGCCTGGTAGACCCGCCGCCGGGTGTACGTACGCAGCCCGCTTCCCTCGAGCGCCGACGCGAACTTGGGATCTTCGGCGTACAGCGCTCGCTCCATCTGCTCGAGCATGCGCTGCTCGTGCTCCGAGAGCGGCACGGAGTCCTCCTCATCGTGCAGTCGCCGGGGCGACCCGGGGGGTCCCTTCAGGATAGGCAGGGAATCGCCCCCGTGAAACCCGCCCCTCTACGCCAATCGACCAACCGGAATCCGTCATGGCCTTCCCGGCTCGCTGAGGCTTCCATTCCCCGGCGGCCGACCCGTCATGCCGGGCGGTGCTCCTCGATCATACGGCGCAAACCCCTCGATCGGAGGGCTTGTGGCGTACTGCATCCGCCGCCGAGCCCCTGATCAGCGGCGGGCCCCGGCAGTGCGCTCACGCACCGGCGGCACCCGGCGTCTCGCCGAGTACGTGCAGCTGGGTGGCGACGGAGTGGAACGCGGGCAACTCGGCCGCCGCGGCCTCGAGCTTGAGCAGCGCGTCGAGGGCGCCGGGCTCGGTGTCC
Source organism: Streptomyces sp. NPDC006314 (assembly GCF_040613075.1). Taxonomy (NCBI): domain Bacteria; kingdom Bacillati; phylum Actinomycetota; class Actinomycetes; order Kitasatosporales; family Streptomycetaceae; genus Streptomyces; species Streptomyces sp. NPDC006314. The sequence goes on from NZ_JBEXRL010000009.1 coordinate 274,937, forward strand.
ACCAGGACGCCGGGCACGAGGTCGGCGAAGACCCGCACGCCGTGCACGGCGCCGACCTGGAGACCGGCGCCCTCGACCAGCGCGGTGAGCTGCTCGGCGGTGAAGCGGCGCGGCATCGGGTCGCCGGTGCCCCAGCGGCCGTCGGGGTCCTGGAGGGCCTGGCCGGCCTCCTTGAAGTGGCCGGCGAGGGCGCGGGCGAGCACGGCGCCGCCGAGCCCGGCGGCGAGCAGGCTCAGGACGCCTTCGGAGCGCAGGGCGGCGACGGCGTTGCGGACGCCCTCGGCCGGGTCGTCCACGTACTCCAGGACGCCGTGGCACAGCACGGCGTCGTAGCCGCCGCGCTCGACCACGTCGAACAGGCCGTGGGCGTCGCCCTGGACGCCCTTGACCCGGTCGGCGACGCCGGCCTCGGCGGCACGGCGCTCCAGCGCGAACAGCGCGTTGGGGCTGGGGTCGACCACGGTGACGCGGTGGCCGAGGCGGGCGACGGGCACGGCGAAGTTGCCACTGCCGCCTCCGGTGTCGAGGACGTCCAGCGAGTCCCGTCCCGTGGCCTTGACCCGGCGGTCGAGGGCGTCCTGGAGGACCTCCCAGACCACGGCGGTACGGAGAGAGGCGCGGGGGCGCATCGGGTCCGACACGGCAGTTGACTCCTCGGCGCGGTACCGCCTGTAGCCGGCGGCGTGAACGGGATGCCTCCCCGGCCCGGATGCGGGAGGCGGGAAGGCTTCAGGCGCTCTCCACCCTATTGCCTCCGGCGCCGTACCCGGTCACCGCGGCGGCGTACGACCGGGTCCGTCTCGCACGGCGGACGAACCGGTGGTCAGCCGGCGTCCGGGGGGTCGGGGGCGGACCGGTGGTCAGCCGGCGTCCGGGAGGTCAGGCGCGGACTGACGGTCACCCCGCTTCCGTAAGGTCCCCGGCGCCGGCCGGTGGTCACCGCGCGTCCGGAAGATCGCGCGCGGACCGGTGGTCAGCCGGCGTCCGGGAGGCCGCGCTGCGTTCTCGGGACGTCCGGTTCGCCGCCGTCCTGGCGGGGCTGGGGCAGGACCGGCTGCGGGACCAGCATCCGCTCCACCAGGCGGATGAACATCGCCACGTCGCGCAGGAGGTCGTCAGCGTCCCGCTGTCCGGCCGCCCCCTGGATGCCGGCCTCGGCCCGGGCCCGGCGGGCGGCACCGGAGGCGAACAGCGCGCTCCACTCGGTCAGCTCGGGAGCGATCTCGGGCAGCACCTCCCAGGCACTGCGGATCCGGGCCCGGCGGCGCGAGGAGGTCTCGGGGCGCCCCCGGGCGGCGAGCACGGCGGCGGCCGTGCGCAGGGCGGCGAGGTGGGCCGTCGCGTAACGCTCGTTCGGCATTTCCAGGACGGTGGCCTCCTCCAGGCCGGCACGGGCCTGGGCGAGCAGATCGAGGGCGGCGGGCGGGGCCGTGGCCCGGCGGAGCACGGGGTGCACATCGCTCGCCGGTCCGGTCAGTGAGGGGGCAGGGCCGGCGGCGCGGCGCCGACGGGCGGCGGCTGCGGACGAGTTGGCCATGACGAACCTCCTGTCGTCTGGGTGACGGCACAGGTGCCGTATGTGCCCATCGTGAGGTATGGCACTGACAATCCGTTCTGACCTGCGCCTTTGCCTCGAGCGAAGGTTCGGGCGTATTTTTGCACTGACCAGTCAGTTCAAATTTGCCAGGCAGGGGGGCTTGTGGACGGCATGGACGTCACAGCCGAAGGCCTCGGACTCAAGGGGCCACGGGGGTGGGCCTTCCGTGGCATCACCCTCGACGCGGAGCCCGGCTCACTGATCGCGATCGAGGGACCGTCCGGCTCCGGCCGTACGTGCCTGCTGCTCGCGCTCACGGGACGGATGAAGCCCACGGAAGGGGTGACCACCGTCGGCGGGTTCAAACTTCCCCGCCACATGGCGGCGTTGCGCCGCGCCAGCGCGGTGGCCAACGTGACCGGCGTGACCGACCTGGAGCCGGCCCTGACCGTAGGCGAGCACCTGCGGGAACGGGCGCTGCTGCAGCGCTGGTTCGGTGACTCCCTGCGCGAGGTGCTGCGGCCCCGCGCCCAGCGCGTGCACGAGGCGCGGCTGCGGGTCGACGCGGCCCTGGCCGCCGCCGGGCTCGACCTCGAAACGCTGCCCAAGGGCTCCCGGACGGCCGTGCGCGACCTGGACCGGCTCCAGGAACTGCGTCTGTCCGTGGCCCTGGCCCTGGTGGGCCGGCCCGGGTTGGTCGGTGTGGACGACATCGACATGAAGCTCTCGGACGCCGAACGCGCCGAGGTCTGGAACCTGTTGCGGTCACTCACGCGCGCGGGGACGACGACCGTGGCCGTGTGCCGCACCGCTCCCGAGGGGTGCGTGACCGTGTCGACGGGACGGCAGGACGCCGGCCGGAAGGACACCCGGCGGGCGGACACCGAGCGGGCGGGCATCGAGGCCGGCGGCGCCGAGGCGGACACCACACCGACCGGGCGGAAGGAGGATGCCGGCGATGCGCTCACCGAGGTTGGCCGCGCTTGAGCTGAGGCGCTTCGGGCGCGGGAGACTGCCGCGCGCCGCCCTGGTCGCCCTGCTCGTGCTGCCCCTGCTCTACGGCGCCCTGTACCTGTGGTCGTTCTGGGACCCCTACGGCCGGCTGGACCGCATCCCGGTGGCCCTGGTGAACGACGACAAGGGCGCCACGGCGGCCGGGAAGAAGGTCACCGCCGGCGACGACATCGTCGACGGGCTGCGCGACAGCCGGACCTTCGAGTGGCACGAGGTGAGCGACGAAGAGGCCCGCAAGGGCGTCGAGGACGGCACCTACTACCTGTCGCTGACCATGCCGGCCGACTTCAGCAGGCGGATCGCGTCCAGTTCCGGCGACTCCCCCGAGACCGGTGCCCTCCAGGTGCGCACCAACGACGCGAACAACTACATCGTCGGGCAGATCTCCCGCACCGTCTTCAGCGAGGTGCGCTCGGCCGCGTCCACGAAGGCGTCCCGGACCTTCCTGGACAAGATCTTCGTGTCCTTCTCCGACATCCACGACAAGACCGCCACCGCCGCCAAGGGCGCCGACCAGCTGAACAGCGGCATCGGGAAGGCGGAGAAGGGCTCCAAGGACCTCGCCGACGGGCTGAAGGACGCCAAGGGCGGCAGCGGCAAGCTGGCCAAGGGCCTGAATAAGCTCGACACGGGGGCCGGCGATCTGCAGGACGGTTCGCGGCAGGTCGCCGACGGCACCCAGACGCTCGCCGACAAGGTCAACGGCGTCTACGCCAAGGCGGGCCCGTTCGTGAAGACCAACGAGAAGACCATCGGGGACACCGCCAAGCTGGTCGCCGACTCGGCCAAGGCGGTCAAGGACAACCTCGACGTCCTGGTGAAGCTCGCGCCGGGCGCCGCCAAGACCGCCCACGCCTCCTCCGCCGTCCTCGACGAGGTCTACAGGGCGCGCTGCGACACCGCGACCATCCCCGACCCGGCCTGCCCGGATCTGAAGCGGGCCAAGAAGGCCGCCGCCGAGGTGGCCACCGTCGCCGACGACCTCAACACGCTGATCGCGGACCAGGACGGCGACCTGAAGACGATGCGGGACAACCTAGGCACGCTGCGGAAGCAGGCCGAGGCCCTCGAAGAGCGCGCTCCGCACCTCGCCGAGGACGTCGACGACGCCGTCAAGAAGATCAACAAGCTGAACGCCGGCGCGCACAAGGTCGCCGACGGGGCCGAGAAGCTGCACACCGGCCTCGGCACCGCCCGCAGCGGCGCGGTCAAGCTGGACAAGGGCATCGGCACCGCCGAGTCGGGCGCCCAGACCCTGAACGGCGGCCTGTACAAGCTGTCCGACGGCTCCGGGAAGCTGGCCGGCGGGCTGCACGACGGCGCGAAGAAGATCCCCGACTACGACAAGCAGGACCGCGACCAGCGCACCGGCGTGATGGCCGACCCGGTCCAGCTGGCCTCCCACGACCTGCACAAGGCGCCGAACTACGGCACCGGGTTCGCCCCGTACTTCATCCCGCTGTCGCTGTGGGTGGGTGCGATGGTGGCCTACATGCTGATCCCGCCGCTCAACCGGCGTGCCCTGTCCGCCGGTTCCTCCCCCTGGCGGATCGCACTCGCCGGCTGGCTGCCGGTGGTGGCGGTGGGCGTGCTGCAGGTGGCAGCCCTGATGGCCGTACTGCACTGGGCGATCGGTCTGCAGATGCTGCGCGCGGCCGGCACGATCGGCTTCCTGTTCCTGGTCGCGGCCTGTTTCGCGGCCATCGTTCAGTGGCTGAACGCCCGCTTCGGCGCGGCCGGCCGGATCCTGGTCCTCGCCCTGCTGATGCTCCAGCTGACCTCGGCGGGCGGCACGTACCCCGTGCAGACCAGCCCGGGCTTCTTCAACGCGATCCACCCGTTCCTGCCGATGAGCTACATCGTGGAGGCGCTGCGCCGGCTGATCACGGGCGGCGGGCTCGGCCCGGTCTGGCAGGCGTGCGGTGTGCTCACCGCGTTCACCGCGGGTGCCCTGGCGCTGACCGCCCTCGCGGCGCGGCGCCGCCAGGTGTGGACGCTGGACCGGCTGCACCCCGAGCTGAGCCTGTGATCCCCGCGGAGACTCGGCACGCGCGCGTACCTGTGAGAATCGGGGCCATGGAAAGCAGCAACGCCAGGTCCGGCGGCAGCACGCGCCGCGAGGCCACCCGGCAGAAGCTCTACGAGGCGGCCGTCACCCTCATCGCCGAGCAGGGCTTCTCCGCGACCACGGTGGACGAGATCGCCGAGCGGGCCGGGGTAGCGAAGGGCACGGTCTACTACAACTTCGCGAGCAAGTCGGTCCTCTTCGAGGAGTTGCTGAGGCATGGCGTGGGTCTGCTCACCGCCTCCCTGAGGGAGGCGGCCGAGCGGACGGCGCGTGCGGGCGGCAGCAAGGTGGACGCGCTGGACGCGATGATCCGGGCGGGCCTGGTCTTCATCGACCGCTACCCGGCCTTCACCCAGTTGTATGTGGCCGAGCTGTGGCGCACCAACCGGGCCTGGCAGTCCACGCTGATGGTGGTCCGGCAGGAGGCCGTCGCGGTGGTCGAGGGGGTGCTGCGCGGGGGCGTGGCCGCCGGCGAGTTCAGCGACGAGATCGATGTGCAGCTGACGGCGGCAGCGCTGGTCGGCATGGTCCTGGTGGCCGCGCTGGACTGGAAGGCGTTCCAGCCGGAGCGCTCCCTGGACGACGTCCACGCGGCCCTGTCCCGGCTGCTCCAGGGCCGGGTCAGCGGCAGGGGCTGAGCACCCCGGGGACTCTCCGAGCACCGCGCGCACGGGGAAGGCGCCGGTCCGCTGCCGGACCGGCGCCTTCCCCTTCCCCCGTGCTCCCCCGTACTTCCGCCCCGCACTCCCCCGTACGGGTTCCCCCACACGGACCCCCGTGACGGTCTTCCCCCGGGCCCCCGTGTCTCGCTTCCGCCGACGGATCGGCGGAAGGAGCGGCCGGTGGGCGGACCCCGTTCCGCCGCCCCGTGCCGGCGGTGCCGGGCCGCGCCCCCTGCCGTGCCTCCACTCTCCCGTCTCCGGGGCCGGCGCCCCATCCGCGCGCGTACTCATCTGACCGTCTAGGTACGCCTACTCAGCCGCCCGCGCGCGTGCCCACGACTCCGGCCCGCCGACTGGCTACGATCGCGTCCGTGTCCGTACTCCCTCTCGTCTTCACCAGTGGCTGGGCCAGCGGCATCAACGCCTACGCGGTGGTGCTGCTGCTCGGCCTGTTCGGTATGACGGGGGTGAGCGACGACGTCCCGCAGACGTTGCAGCGCCCCGAGGTGCTGATCGTCGCCGGCGTGCTGTTCCTGTGCGAGGCGGTGGCCGACAAGATCCCGTACGTCGACTCGGCGTGGGACTCGGTGCACACGGTGGTCCGGCCGCTGGCGGGCGCCTGGGTCGGTGTGCTGCTCGCCGGCCAGAGCGGCTCGCTCCCGGATGCGGCGGCCGGTCTGCTCGGCGGTTCGACGGCGCTGGCCAGCCACACCGTCAAGGCCGGGACGCGAATGGCGGTCAACACCTCGCCGGAGCCGTTCAGCAACCTCGTGCTGAGCCTCGCCGAAGATCTCGGGGTGGGCGGCCTCGTGTCGTTCGCGATGTTCCACCCGCGGGCGGCGGCGATCATCGCGGGCGTCCTGCTGGTGGGCGGGCTGCTGACACTGCTGTTCCTCGTCTCGCGGATCCGGCGTTTCCTGCGGCGCCGGGCCCAGCGGCGGGAGGAGCGGCGCCTGGCATCACGGGAGCCCTGACCTGCGCCGCAGCCGCCCGCCGACGGGATCGTCGGTGGCGGTCGATAAAGTCACGGGCATGGCACGGATTGCGGTGATCGGCGCCGGGATGGGCGCGATGGCGGCCGCTGCCCGGCTGGCCGTCGCGGGCCACCGGGTGGTGGTGTACGAGCGCACGGAGACGTACGGCGGTGCGGTGCGCCGGTTCGAGCGGGACGGGTTCGCCTTCGACACCGGCCCGGGGCTGCTGACGCTGCCCGCCGTGTACCGCGATCTGTTCGTCAAGACCGGCAAGGAGCCGCTGGAGGACTGCGTCGAACTGGTCCAGGTCGACCCGGCCGCGCGGCACGTCTTCGCGGACGGCACCGAGGTGTCCCTGCCGAACGCCTCGCGCGCGGGTGTGGTCGCGGCCCTGGACGAGGCACTCGGCGCGGGGGCGGGCGAGCGCTGGGGCGACTTCCTGGTGCGGGCCCGCGAGGCCTGGGACCGCACCCGCCGGCCGCTGCTGGAGGAGCCGCTGTGGCCCAACTGGCAGGTGCTCGCCGAGAAGGAGCCGTATCCGGCGGTTCCGCACAGACGGCTGCTGCGCACGCGGAAGGCGCGGACCGTGGCCGAGATCGGCTCCTGGGAGCTGCGCGACGAGCGCCTGGCGGACCTGCTGGGCAGTCAGGTGCTCGCGTACGGCCTCGAGCCCCGGACCGCTCCCGCGAGCGCGGCCGTGCTGCCGTACATGGAGCACGCTTTCGGCACCTGGTATGTGCGCGGCGGCATCCGCGCGTTGGCGCGCGCGGTGTACGAGCGGTGTGTGCAGCGGCGGGTGGAGTTCGTCTTCGGAGCCGAGGTGACCCGGATCGTGGAGAAGGAGGGCCGGGCCGCGGGCGTGGAGCTCACGGACGGCACGGTGGCCGACGCGGACCATGTCGTCGCCGACGTCGACCCGGCGCGGCTGCGGGCCCTGACGGGGCGTCCGCTGGATGCCGACGGTGACGTCCGGGCCGACCCGGTCGCCTCGCCGCCCACACGGTTCGGCCTGCTGCTCGCCCTGCGCGGCGGACGGGAGCCCGGAACCGCGCACCGCACGATCGTCCATCCGGCGGCTCCCGAGTCCGAGCTGGACTTCCTGGCCTCGCCGGGCGGCGACGTGCCCCCGTCGCCCACGGTGACCGTGCTGCGCCCCGATGACCCCGCGCTCCGGCCCGACGACGGGCACGAGTCCGTGGTGCTGTCCGCCGTGGTGTCGGCCGAGGCCCCCTGGGAGGACGAGAGCACGGTCCGGCGGTACACGGATCTGGTCCTCGAGGCCGCCGGGCGCGCCATACCCGGTCTGCGCGAGCGCCTGCTGTGGCACGAGGTGCGCGCACCCGGACACGTCGAGGGCGAGACGGGTGCCCGTTCGGGGGCCGTGCCCGCGCCGGCGCTCGCCTCCGGGCAGGGGCGTTTCCTGCACCCGGCGAACACCACCCGGCTGCCCGGTCTGTACCGGGTCGGCGGCTGGTCCCACCCGGGCGGCGGTCTTCCGCACGCCGGCATGTCGGGCGCGCTGGTGGCCGGGCTGATCGTGGAGGGGCCGGACTTCCGCGGCTCGCAGTGAGCCGGCCTCCGGTGGGCAGGTGAGCCGGGGCCCCGGGACTCAGAAGCGGTACTGCTCGTCGTACCCGGCGTCGGGCTGCGGCTGCTGCCTGCCCGCCTGGTACGGATAGGGCTGCTCCTGCGGGAGTTCGCCGCCGTAGGTCTCGTCGGTGCGCTGCTGCGGCACCCACACCCCGCCGGCCGGGGTCTCGCCGTGACCGCCGGTGGCGTACGGGTCCTGGGCGTAGCCCTGCTGGCCGTACTGCTGCTGCCCGTAGCCGGTGTCGTACGAGGTGCCGGCGTAGGACTGGGCGCCGATGTACGGGTCGGAGTAGTTGGCGTAGGCCTGCTGGCCGCTGGTGTCGTAGCCGTAGCTCTGCTCGCCGTAGCCCGAGTAGTCGTAGGCGTAGCTCTGGTCGGCGCCCTGGGGCTGGGTGGCGCCGGCGTACGTGGCGGTGTCGCCGTAGACGCCGTAGGAACCGGTGTCCTCGGGGAGGGGCTGGGGCTCGTAGACGGAGGTGGTCTCGGCGGCGGTCGGCTCGGCGGAGCGAGCCGGGGTGAAGACGTCGTCGCGGTCGTAGTCGTCGCGGTCGTAGTCGTCGTCGCCGTAGGCGAGACGCCCGTGGCCGTGGTCGTCGCGGTCGTCGGCGCCCTCGATTCCGGAGACCTCCGGGGCCGGGTCCTGGCGCTCCGCCTTGCCGCGACGGCGCTTGCTGCCGCCGCCGGTCCCGGCGTCGGGGCGCTTGACCGCCCAGCCGGCGGCGAAGCCGCGGCGGAACGACAGCGTCACGTAGGTCTGCCCGGTCGCGAAGGCGATCGCGCCCAGCCCGATCACGATGACGGACGGCATCAGCACGCCGAGCACCACACCGAGGAAGCCGACGAAGGCCAGCAGTCGCCAGCGCAGGCGTGCCTTGTACTGCAGCAGCACCTCGCCCAGCAACCACAGTGCGACGATGCCGAACGCGATGTAGAGGACCGTCCAGCCCATGTACGCCCCTCTCCCAGTGACCGCTACGCAGTGTGTCGTATCGCGGTGCGGCCGGTCTAGGCCTGCGGGGGGTGGTGCAGGCCCAGGTTCTCGTAGATTTCCAGGGTCGCCGTGGAGCTGTTGAGCGTGATGAAGTGCAGTCCGGGCACTCCCTCGGCCAGCAGCCGAGCGCAGAACTCCGTGGCGAACTCGATACCGATGGAGCGTACCGCCGCCGGATCGTCCTTCGCTGTGAGGATCCGCTCTTTCAGGGCGTCCGGGAAGACGGCGTTGCTGAGCCTGGGTAGCCGTTCCAGCATCTTCACGCTGGTCACCGGCAGGATCTCGGGGATGACCGGGGTGTCGCAGCCCGCGGCCACCACGCGGTCGCGCAGCCGCAGATACGACTCCGGCCGGAAGAACATCTGTGTGATGGCGTAGTCGGCGCCCGCACGGCACTTGTCCACGAAGTGGGCGACGTCGGCGTCCCAGTCCGCGGAGCGCGGGTGCATCTCCGGGAACGCGGCCACGCCCACGCAGAAGTCGCCCGACTCCTTGATGAGCCGGACGAGTTCGGCGGCGTAGGTCAGGCCCCGGGGGTGCGGCACCCAGTCGCCCATGGGGTCGCCGGGCGGGTCGCCGCGCACGGCGAGCATGTTGCGGATGCCGGCGTCCGCGTACTGGCCGATGATGTTGCGCAGTTCGGCGATGGAGTGGTCGACCGCGGTGAGGTGGGCGACCGGGGTGAGCGTGGTGTCGGCGACGATCTGCTGGGTCTCCTTGACGGTGCCCGCGCGGGTCGAGCCGCCGGCGCCGTAGGTCACGGAGACGAAGTCGGGGGCGACCGCCTCGACCCGCCGGAGCGCGGTCCACAGGTTCCGCTCACCCTTGGGGGTCTTCGGCGCCGAGAACTCGAACGAGTACGTCGTCTTGCCGGTGGCGAGGATGTCGCGCACAGTGCGTGCGCGATCAGTCCTGGTGGATGCGGTTCCGAGGGCCATACCCGCAGGTTAGCCAGGGGTGGGCGGTCCCCCAACCGGACACCGGAAATTTGCCCGATTTGTCGAGTTCCTGTCCAGTGGGTGGACAGGAGGCCTCGCCCCGGGACCCACCGGACCCGCTACCGAGCGCGACGACCACCGCCGGAGGCGGACGACCGCTACCGGGCGTCCCGCAGCCGCTTGGCGAACTGCGCCGCCGCGGCGCCCGGGTCGTCCGCCTCGGTGAGCGCGCGGACCACGACCACCCGGCGGGCGCCGGCGTCCAGCACCTCGTCCAGGTTGCCCAGGTCGATGCCGCCGATGGCGAACCAGGGGCGGTCGGTGCCGAGGCCGGCCGTGTAACGGACCAGATCGAGGCCGGGCGCGTGCCGGCCGGGTTTGGTGGGGGTGGGCCAGCACGGTCCGGTGCAGAAGTAGTCCACGCCCTCCTGGACGGCGGCCGCGGCGGCCTCCGTTTCGGCGTGCGTGGAGCGGCCGATCAGCACGCCGTCACCGAGTATCGCGCGGGCCGCGGGGACCGGCAGGTCGCCCTGGCCGAGGTGCAGCACCCCGGCGCGGGCGGCGTGCGCGACGTCCGCCCGGTCGTTGACCGCGAGCAGCTTGCCGTGCCGGGCGCAGGCGTCGGCGAACACCCGCAGGTGCTCCAGCTCCTCGGCGGCCTCCATGCCCTTGTCGCGCAGTTGCACGATGTCGACACCGCCGGCCAGGACCGCGTCCAGGAAATCGGCGAGGTCACCCTGGCGCTTGCGGGCGTCCGTGCACAGGTACAGGCGGGCGTCGGCGAGCGCGGCGCGGGCGGTGTCGGACATGCGCGGGTCCCCCGTGGTCGGTGTCTGGTTCTACGGGTGGCGTGCGGGCTCGGGTCCGCACGCCACCCCCTGTCGCGGTTCGGCTCAGACGGCGAGCGCCTGGGCGCGGCGCTTCACCTCCGTGCCGCGATTCTCGCTCAGGGCCTGCGCGGGGGTGCCGGGCAGGGTCGGGTCGGGGGTGAAGAGCCACTCGATCATCTCTTCGTCCGTGAAGCCGTCGTCCCGCAGGAGCGTCAGGGTCCCGGACAGGCCCTTGACGACCTTGTCCCCGTCGATGAAGGCGGCGGGGACGTGCAGCGCCCGGTTCTCACCTCGGCGTACGGCGATGAGCTGGCCCTCCTTGACCAGCTGCCGCACACGCGTCACCTCGACGCCGAGCTGTTCGGCGATGTCGGGGAGGGTGAGCCAGGCAGGGACGAGAGCATCGATCTTTGCGTCAATCTCGGTCACGGGATCTAGCCTGCCATCCCTCACTGACAGTCGGAAGCCAGGCAGGTCCACGTGGGCGCCCCGCCGGGTGCCGTGACGGGCTCCGCCCGGCGCCGTGAGGGGCCGTCGGCCGGGTGCGGCGCCGTTGTGGCTGGTCACGCCCGTGTGGCGGAGCCGCCTATCAGCACAGCCCCGCGCCCCCTGCCGGACGCTGTCCCAGGGCGCCGGTCAGTCGGCCGTGGCGTCCTTCAGGGGGCGGCCCGGGTCGGCCAGTGCGGCCGCGTCCATGTGGCGGCCGGCCTCGATCAGCCGGCGCCCCTGGGCCAGGTCGCGCGGGCGGCCCACGGCCAGCAGGGCCACCAGCCGGTCCTCGCGCAGCCAGCACACCGTCCAGGCCGGGCCCGCCGGGTCACCGCGCCACACCAGGCGGTCGGCCGCGGCGTGGTGGCCGGCGTACTGGACGAAACGGCCGAACTGCTCCGACCAGAAGTACGGCACGGGATCGTAGACCGCCGGGGTCTCGCCGAGGATGTTCGCGGCGACCGTGCGGGGGCCCTGCAGGGCGTTGTCCCAGTGGTGGACGAGGAGCCGTTCGCCGTAGCGGGCCGAGGGGAAGGAGGCGCAGTCGCCGACGGCGTACACGTCCTCGGCACAGGTGCGCAGGTGGGCGTCGGCGAGGACCTCGCCGTGCGGGCCCAGCTCGATGCCGGAGCCGGCCAGCCAGCCGGTGGCGGGGCGGGCACCGATGCCGACGACGACGGCGCCCGCGGGCAGCCGCGTGCCGTCGGCGAGCACTACCGCGCCGGGCTCGACGTGCTCCACGCGCGCGTGGGTGCGCAGTTCGGTGCCGCTGTCGGCGTACCAGGCGGCCATGGGCGCGGCCACCTCGGCGGGCAGGGCACCCGGGAGCGGCCGCCCGGCGGCCTCGACGACGGTCACGGCGCAGCCCGCCTCCCGGGCCGCCGTGGCGAACTCGGCGCCGATCCAGCCGGCGCCGACGACCACGATGTCGTGCTGCCGGGCGAGCACGGGCCGCAGCCGTGCGGCGTCGTCCAGGGTGCGCAGCAGGTGCACGCCGGGCACTCCCTCGGTACCGGGCAGGGTGATCGGTTCCGCGCCGGTGGCGAGGACCAGGACGTCGTACGCCACCGGACCCGCCTCGGTGTCCAGCTCGTGCTCGGCGGTGCGCAGGCCCAGCACCTCGCAGCCGAGCCGCAGCTCGACGCCGAGCGCCTCGAAGTCCACGTCGAAGGCGGAGTCCTCGGCCTTGCCGAGCAGCACGGCCTTCGACAGCGGCGGCCGGTCGTAGGGCTGGTGCGGCTCGGCGCCGATGACGGTCACGGCACCCTTGAAGCCCTGTTCCCGCAGCGCGACCGCGGTCTGCACCCCGGCCATGCCCGCGCCCACGACGACCACGCGCCGTTCCGGTGACGGGCTCGCTCCCGTTCTCTGCTCGCTCACCCGATCACCATAGACAACTGATCGATCGTCAGTCAGTGGGTGTGCTCGGTGACCTGGTCCACCATGCTCGTGCCGGATCCCGGCCGTGACTCCCACTCCCAGGTCTCCTCCAGCCGCACCCGTCCGTCGGGCAGCTCCACGACCGCCGACACACAGTGCCCGGAGGCGGTCGTCCCGTCGGTCCTGAGCTGCACGTACCGGAAGTCCAGCCGGTCGCCCTCGCGGGTGCCGACCAGATGGCCGCGCACGACGTCACCGCCCGCGTACTCGGCCCAGATCCCGCCGTCCTGCTCGTGGTAGGCGAACCGGGTGCGGGTGCCCACCTGACCTGGGGCTTGGTCGGCGACGGGGGCGAAGGTCAGTCCGTCGAGCGAGCGGGCCATGGGCGGGGGCTCCCTTACGGGTGATGGGCGCTGCGGGCTAGGGTGGCCACCGTACAAGCACTCGCGGGAGCCCGGACGCACCGGGCTGAGAGGGAGGCTGGCGGCCTCCGACCGTACGAACCTGATCCGGGTCATGCCGGCGAAGGGAGGGGCTGGACGCCCATGTCGCCACGTACGTCCGACGTCCTCGTCATCGGGGGCGGAGTCATCGGCCTGGTCACGGCCTGGCGCGCGGCGCAGCGCGGGCTCGCCACAGCCGTGGTGGACCCCGAGCCCGGCGGCGGGGCCGCGCGGGTCGCGGCCGGGATGCTGGCCGCGGTCACCGAACTGCACTACGGCGAGGAGACGCTGCTCGCCCTGAACCTGGAATCGGCCCGCCGGTATCCGGACTTCGCGGCCGAGCTGGCCGAACTGACCGGCCGCGACCTCGGCTACCGCCGCTGCGGCACCCTCGCGGTCGCGCTCGACGCCGACGACCGCGCCCACCTGCGCGAACTGCACGCGCTGCAGCAGCGCTCGGGCCTCGAGTCGGTATGGCTGTCGGGGCGGGAGTGCCGGCGCCTGGAGCCGATGCTGGCGCCCGGGGTGCGCGGCGGACTGCGGGTCGACGGCGATCACCAGATCGACCCGCGGCGACTGGCGGCGGCCCTGGTGAGCGCGTGCGAGAGCGCCGGAGTGGAGTTCCACCGGGTGTGGGCCGAACGCCTCGATGTCGTACGGGACCGGGCCGCCGGCGTCACCACGGCGGACGGCACCGGGCTGCGCGCGGAGCAGGTCGTGCTCGCCGCCGGGAGCATGAGCGCACGACTCGCGGGCGTGCCGGACGCGCTGCTGCCGCCGGTACGGCCGGTGAAGGGGCAGGTGCTCCGGCTGACCGTGCCCCGCCGGTTCGCGCCGTTCCTTAACCGGACCGTGCGGGCCGTGGTCCGCGGCAGCCACGTCTATCTGGTGCCCCGTGAGAACGGCGAACTGGTCGTCGGCGCGACCAGCGAGGAACTGGGCTGGGACACGACGGTCACGGCGGGCGGCGTGTACGAGTTGCTGCGCGACGCGCATGAACTGGTGCCGGGGATCACCGAGCTGCCCCTCACCGAGACCCGGGCGGGGCTGCGCCCAGGCTCCCCCGACAACGCGCCGATGCTCGGCCCGACCGGCCTGGACGGGCTGCTGCTGGCGACCGGGCACTACCGCAACGGGGTGCTGCTCACGCCGGTCACCGGGGACGTCCTGGCGCATGCGCTGGTCGCCGGTGAACTCCCCGAGGTGGCACGCCCGTTCACGCCGAAGCGCTTCGGTGCCGTACCGCCGGAGCGGCCCGCACGCCTCCTGGAGCAGCCCGCATGACCATGTCCGTCACCATCTCCGTCAACGGGGAGCGCCGGGAGATCGCCCCGGGCACCGCTCTCGACTCCCTCGTCAGGACCCTCACCGCGGCGCCCTCCGGGGTGGCGGCCGCCGTCAACGAGACCGTCGTCCCGCGCACGCAGTGGGCGGCCACCGCGCTCGCCGACGGCGACCGCGTCGAAGTCCTCACCGCCGTCCAAGGAGGCTGACCCATGGCCGACGACCCCTTCGTCCTCGGCGGTGTGCCCTTCGGCTCCCGCCTGATCATGGGTACGGGCGGTGCGCCCAGCCTGGATGTCCTGGAGCGGGCGCTGACCGCCTCCGGTACGGAGCTGACCACGGTCGCGATGCGGCGGGTGGACCCCTCCGTGCACGGTTCGGTGCTGTCGGTGCTGGAGAAGCTGGGCATCCGGGTGCTGCCGAACACGGCCGGCTGCTTCACGGCCGGGGAGGCCGTGCTGACCGCCCGGCTGGCCCGGGAGGCGCTGGGCACGGACCTGATCAAGCTGGAGGTCATCGCCGACGAGCGGACGCTGCTGCCGGACCCGGTGGAGCTGCTGGAGGCGGCGGAGACGCTGGTCGACGACGGTTTCACGGTGTTGCCGTACACCAACGACGATCCCGTGGTCGCGCGGAAGCTGGAGGACGTGGGCTGTGCGGCGGTGATGCCGCTGGGCTCGCCGATCGGATCCGGGCTGGGCATCCGCAATCCGCACAACTTCCAGCTGATCGTGGAGCACGCGCGTGTGCCGGTGATCCTGGACGCGGGGGCCGGTACGGCGTCCGACGTGGCGCTGGCGATGGAGCTGGGGTGCGCGGGGGTCATGCTGGCCTCCGCGGTGACCCGGGCACAGGAGCCGGAGACGATGGCCGCCGCCATGAAGCACGCCGTGGAGGCGGGCCGGCTGGCCCGGCTGGCGGGGCGGATCCCGCGCCGCCACTTCGCCGAGGCCTCCTCCCCCACCGAGGGGCGCGCGCACCTGGACCCCGAGCGCCCCGCCTTCCAGTCGCGCGACAGTCACAGCTCTGCTGCATTCCGCCCCCGCGGCGGCGCAGGGGGCGGGAGTGTCGGCCGCCCCTCGTAGACTCCCCTGCGTGGATACGACCCTTCAGGACCCCCTCGTCGGGCAGGTGCTCGACGGCCGTTACCGCGTCGAAGCGCGGATCGCGGCGGGCGGGATGGCCACGGTCTACCGGGCCCTGGACACCCGCCTGGACCGCGTCCTCGCGTTGAAGGTGATGCACCCGACGCTCGCGGTCGACGGGTCCTTCGTCGAGCGGTTCATCCGGGAGGCGAAGTCCGTGGCCCGGCTCGACCACCCCAACGTGGTGCAGGTCTTCGACCAGGGCACCGACGGGTCGTACGTGTACCTGGCGATGGAGTACGTCCCCGGGTGCACCCTGCGGGACGTACTGCGCCGGCGGGGCGCGGTGCAGCCGCGGGCCGCGCTGGACATCCTGGAGCCGGTGCTGGCCGCGCTCGGCGCCGCGCACCGGGCCGGGTTCGTGCACCGTGACATGAAGCCCGAGAACGTCCTGATAGGGGACGACGGGCGGGTCAAGGTCGCCGACTTCGGGCTGGTGCGGTCGGTGGACACCGTGACCAGCACGACGGGTGCCGTCCTCGGCACCGTGTCGTATCTCGCGCCCGAGCAGATAGAGCAGGGCACCAGCGACCCGCGCGTCGACGTGTACGCGTGCGGTGTCGTGCTCTACGAGATGCTGACGGGCGGGAAACCGCACTCCGGGGAATCCCCCGCCCAGGTGCTCTACAAGCACATCCACGAGGACGTGCCGCCACCCTCGGTGCTCGTGCCGGGACTGCCGTACGAGCTGGACGAGCTGGTCGCGTCGGCGACGGCGCGCAACCCGGATGTCCGCCCGCACGACGCCGTGGCCTTCCTCGGCCAGGTGCGCGAGGCGCGCCGGGCGCTGACCGGCGAGCAGCTGGACGCGGTGCCGCCGCAGGCGCTGACCGCGGAGCACGACAACGCCGAGGACCGGACGAGCGTGATACCCCGCTCGCTGACCGTGCCCCGGCCGCTGCCCGTGCAGGAGGAGCCTGCCGCCGGGGGTGGCGTCCGGCACACCAGCCGGCTCCAGGCACCGCCCGTGCCTTCCGTGCCGTCCCGCCGTCCGCGGCGCCTGGTGCTGACGGTCGTCGCCGCCGTGCTGGCGGTGTTCGGCATGGGCGCCGGGGTCTGGTACATCAACTCCGGCCAGTTCACGAAGGTCCCGCCGCTGCTGTCGAAGACGGAGGCGCAGGCGAAGGAGCGGCTGGAGGCGGCCGGTCTGGACGTCGGGCAGGTCGAGCGGGCGTACAGCGACACCGTCAAGCGGGGCACGGTCATCAGCACCGACCCGGCGCCCGGCGCCCGCATCCGGGACCACGACTCGGTGACGCTGACCGTCTCGCTCGGCCCGGAGACGGTGAACGTGCCGGATCTGGCGGGACAGCCGCTCGCCGAGGCGCAGGCGCGGCTGAAGGCGGACGGTCTCGAGCCGGGCATGGTCACCCGGGAGTTCAGCGAGGACATCCCCAAGGGCTCGGTGATCGCCACGACGCCGCAGGCGGGCACCAGGCGGCACGCCGGTTCGGCGATCGCGCTGACCGTCAGCAAGGGCAGCCCGATCGACGTTCCGGACGTGACCGGCGAGGACCTGGACGAGGCCCGCCAGGAGCTGACGGACGCGGGGCTGAGGGTGAAGGTCGCCACCGAACGGGTCAACTCCGACCACGACAAGGGCAAGGTCGCCGCGCAGAGCCCGCATGACGGCAGCCGGGCCGCCGAGGGCGACACGGTGACGCTGACGCTGTCCAAGGGCCCGGAGATGATCGAGGTCCCGGACGTGGTGGGTTCCAGCGTGGACGACGCGACGGAGCGGCTCGAGGCCCTCGGCTTCGAGGTGGACGAGGACCGCGGGCTGCTCGGGCTGTTCGGCGACACCGTGAAGAAGCAGTCGGTGGCGGGCGGCGACAAGGCGCCCAAGGGGTCGACGATCACGATCACCATCCGGTGACGGGGGTCACCGGGGACCGGGGTCCGGGGTCCGGGGCGGGCGTGACACCCTGAACGGGTGAGTGCCGAGCAGTCCTCTCTCCCCCGAAACCCCGTTGGCGGTCATGTCCCCGTGGCCGGCGGCCTGCATTCCGTGGGGCTGTCGTACGCCCGCGACCTGAAGGCCGAGACCGTGCAGGTCTTCGTCGCCAACCCGCGCGGCTGGGCCACGCCCGCCGGGAACCCGCGGCAGGACGAGGCGTTCCGCGCGGAGTGCGCCGAGGAGTCGATTCCGGCGTACGTCCACGCGCCCTATCTGATCAACTTCGGCTCGCACACCGAGGCGACCGTGGAGCGGTCGGTGGAGTCCCTGCGGCACTCGCTGCGGCGCGGGCGGGAGATCGGCGCGCTGGGTGTGGTCGTGCACACCGGCAGCGCGACCGGCGGGCGGGCGCGGGAGGTGGCGCTGAAGCAGGTGCGCGCGTATCTGCTGCCTCTGCTGGACGAGCTGACCCACGACGACGACCCGTTCCTGCTGCTGGAGTCGACCGCCGGGCAGGGCGCCTCGCTGTGCTCGCGGACCTGGGACTTCGGGCCGTACTTCGAGGCGCTGGACGCCCATCCGAAGCTGGGTGTGTGCCTCGACACGTGTCACATCTTCGCCGCCGGGCACGACCTGACCGGGCCGAGCGGCATGCACCAGACCCTGGACCTGCTGGTGGACACGGTCGGGGAGGGCCGGCTGAAGCTGATCCACGCCAACGACTCCAAGGACGTGGCCGGCGCGCACAAGGACCGGC
The DNA here is from genome assembly GCF_040613075.1 of Streptomyces sp. NPDC006314. Taxonomy (NCBI): domain Bacteria; kingdom Bacillati; phylum Actinomycetota; class Actinomycetes; order Kitasatosporales; family Streptomycetaceae; genus Streptomyces; species Streptomyces sp. NPDC006314. Next base: position 292,936 of record NZ_JBEXRL010000009.1, read on the forward strand.
ACGAGAACATCGGCGCCGGTCACATCGGGGAGGCCCCTTTCCGCGCCCTGATGACCCACCCGGCGACCGCGGGCGTCCCGCTGATCATCGAGACGCCGGGCGGCAAGGAGGGGCACGCGGCGGACGTGGAGCGGCTGAAGAAACTCCGGGATTGCTGAGCCGTCAGGAATACCCCTGGGGGGTACATGGTTCCTGTGAGTCGCAGGATCCGCTACTCGCGATCGGGGGAACTCATGGAGCACATGGCCCACGGGCACCAGGAGCACACGGCGCACGACCACCCTCACGACCACTCCGCCCACCATGGCCACACCCCGGCGGCCACCTGGTCCACCGCCGCCCAGGCCACCCTGCACTGCCTCACCGGCTGCGCCATCGGCGAGGTGCTCGGCATGGTCATCGGTACGGCCCTCGGGTGGGGCAACCTGCCGACCATGGTGCTGGCGGTCGTCCTGGCCTTCGCCTTCGGCTACTCGCTCACCCTGCGCGGGGTGCTGCTGGCCGGCGTCGACTTCCGTACGGCGTTCCGGGTGGCGCTGGCCGCTGACACGCTGTCCATCGCGGTGATGGAGCTGATCGACAACGGCGTGATCCTGCTGTGGCCGTCCGCGATGGACGCCATGCTGAGCGATGCCCTGTTCTGGATATCGCTGGCGATCTCGCTCGTGATCGCCTTCGTGGTGACCACCCCGGTCAACAGGTGGATGATCGGGCGGGGCAAGGGGCACGCCGTGGTGCACCGGTACCACCACTGACGCGCCCGGGGACCAGGAGTCAGAGCTCGGGGCCGTCCCCGGGCTCCTCCTGGTAGGAGTAGCGCTGCTCCCTCCAGGGGTCGCCGATGTTGTGGTAGCCGCGCTCCTCCCAGAAGCCGCGACGGTCGGCGGTCATGTACTCCACACCGCGGACCCACTTCGGGCCCTTCCAGGCGTACAGGTGGGGCACGATCAGGCGGACCGGGAAGCCGTGCTCGGCGGTGAGGAGTTCCCCGTCCTTGTGGGTGGCGAAGATCGTACGGTCCGAGGCGAAGTCCGCCAGGCGCAGGTTCGAGCTGAAGCCGTACTCCGCCCAGACCATCACATGGGTGACGTCCGGCGCCGGCGGGGCCAGGTCCAGGATCACGCGGGCCGGGATGCCGCCCCACTCCGCGCCGACCATGCTGAACTTCGTCACGCAGTGCAGATCGGCCACCACGGTGGTGTACGGCAGGGCCGTGAACTCCTCGTGGTTCCAGGTGCGCTTGTCGCCGTCGGCGGTGGCGCCGAAGACCCGGAACTCCCAGCGCTCGGGCCGGAACTTGGGGACGGGCCCGTAGTGCGTGACCGGCCAGCCGCGCTGGAGCCGCTGACCCGGCGGAAGCTCGGACCCTGCCGCTGCTCCAGACTCTCGCTCCACCGGATGACCCATGTATCCATCCTGACAGACCTCGGGCAGTGCCCTTGACCACCCGCCCCCGAACCGGACATGAGCCATTAACCAAGCACATACTTACTAAGTACGCACTTACTGGACGATCTTCTCCGCCGGTGCAATCATGCCGCCGCACACCTCCCCGTCCCTTCGTGTGGAAGGAGCCCGCTGCGATGCAGGGCGACCCCGAGGTCATCGAGTTCCTCAACGAGCAGCTCACCGCCGAGCTGACCGCGATCAACCAGTACTTCCTGCACGCGAAGATGCAGGAGAACTTCGGCTGGACGAAGCTCGCCAAGTACACGCGGCACGAGTCGTTCGACGAGATGAAGCACGCTGAGGTGCTCACCGACCGGATCCTGTTCCTGGAGGGGCTGCCCAACTACCAGCGGCTGTTCCACGTGCGGGTGGGGCAGACGGTCCGGGAGATGTTCGAGGCGGACCGGCAGATCGAGGTGGAGGCGATCGACCGGCTCCGGCGGGGCATCAAGGTGATGCGCGAGAAGGGCGACATCACGTCGGCGAACATCTTCGAGGACATCCTCGCCGACGAGGAACACCACATCGACTACCTCGACACCCAGCTGGAGCTGCTGGACAAGCTCGGGGAGGCGCTCTACATCGCCCAGCTGATCGAGCAGCCGGAGGGCTAGGCCGCCTCGTCCAGGGGGGTCAGGATGGGCCGGCCCTGCTCGGCGAGCTCCCGGCGCGGGCAGGCGCCACGGCCGAGGATGGCCTGGATGCGGCGTACGCACGATCCGCAGTCGGTGCCGGCCTTGCACGCGGAGGCAATCTGGCGCGGGGTGCAGGCCCCGTTCTCCGCATGCTGCTGGACCTGCTTCTCGGTGATGCCGAAGCAACTGCAGACGTACACGCGGCACACCTCCCGACGGGATCGCTGTCTTGCTGCCATCCCGTTTCCCGGTGAGGCAAACCTAACCTTACCCGCCCCCCCGGTACCCGCAAAAGTGGGTGGGGCGCGGATCGGGTGTGATCCGCGCCCCAGGGTGACTACTGGTCGCGGTACATCTCGGCGACGAGGAACGCCAGGTCCAGCGACTGGCTGCGGTTCAGGCGCGGGTCACAGGCCGTCTCGTAGCGCTGGTGCAGGTCGTCGACGAAGATCTCGTCGCCGCCGCCCACGCACTCGGTGACGTCGTCGCCGGTCAGCTCCACGTGGATACCGCCCGGGTGGGTGCCGAGCGCCTTGTGGACCTCGAAGAAGCCCTTGACCTCGTCGAGCACGTCGTCGAAGCGGCGCGTCTTGTGCCCGGAGGCCGCCTCGAAGGTGTTGCCGTGCATCGGGTCGGTCACCCAGGCCACGGTCGCACCGGACGCCGTGACCTTCTCCACCAGCTCGGGGAGGCGGTCGCGGATCTTGTCGGCGCCCATGCGGACGACGAAGGTCAGCCGGCCCGGCTCCCGCTCGGGGTCGAGGCGGTCGATGTACTGCAGCGCCTCCTCGGCCGTCGTGGTCGGGCCGAGCTTGATGCCGATCGGGTTGCGGATCTTCGAGGCGAACTCGATGTGCGCGTGGTCCAGCTGCCGGGTGCGCTCACCGATCCACACCATGTGCGCGGAGACGTCGTACAGCTTGCCGGTGCGGGAGTCGACCCGGGTCAGGGCGGACTCGTAGTCCAGCAGCAGCGCCTCGTGCGAGGAGTAGAACTCGACGGTCTTGAACTCCTCCGGGTCGGTGCCGCAGGCCCGCATGAAGTTCAGCGCGTTGTCGATCTCGCGCGCGAGCTGCTCGTAGCGCTGGCCCGACGGCGAGGTCCGCACGAAGTCCTGGTTCCAGGCGTGCACCTGGCGCAGGTCGGCGTAACCGCCGGTGGTGAAGGCGCGCACCAGGTTCAGCGTGGACGCCGAGGCGTGGTACATGCGCTTCAGCCGCTCCGGGTCCGGGATGCGGCTGGCCTCGGTGAAGTCGAAGCCGTTGACGGAGTCGCCCCGGTACACCGGGAGCGTCACGCCGTCGCGGGTCTCGGTCGGCTTGGAGCGCGGCTTGGAGTACTGCCCCGCGATCCGGCCGACCTTCACCACGGGCACGGAGGCCGCGTAGGTCAGGACGGCACCCATCTGGAGGAGCGTCTTGAGCTTGTTGCGGATCTGGTCGGCGGACACCGCGTCGAAGGCCTCGGCGCAGTCGCCGCCCTGGAGGAGGAACGCCTCTCCCTTGGCGACGGCCGCCATCCGGGCGCGCAGCTGGTCGCACTCGCCCGCGAAGACGAGCGGCGGATACGACTCGAGGTCCGCGATCACTGCGCGCAGAGCCTCGGGGTCGGGGTACTCGGGCTGCTGCGCCGCGGGCAGGTTTCGCCAGGTGTTGCCAGCGCTGGGGCTGGTTGCGTTCACGGTCACGCCGTCAACATTACGGGGTCACCGCAGGCGTCCAAGCGCCGGCTCAAAAGATGAGACGGACGGGTCCGCCGCGTGGCCTGCGCGCGGCGGACCCGTTCCGGGCGGTCACTCGGGGGTCAGTGCCGGTTCTGTACCGCGGGGTCGGTGAAACCGACGGAGAAGACGGCGCGCAGGGAGAGGTTGTCCGCTCCCTTGTAGTCCTTGCACACGTCGTCCTCGCTCACCGGGGCGGCGGGGACGAACTCGTCATGGGCAGCCTTGAGGTCGGTGCCCGCGCAGAAGCCCTCGGTCAGCCCCCACACCTCGTCGACCTGGGTGGCGTCGAGCTTCGGCCAGTAGCTGAGAGCCTGGGGCGGGCCCGCCGCCCAGTTGCCGCCGGCCGCGCAGGACGTCGCGGCCCGGGTGTCGCCCACCCAGGTGTGCGAGTACACGCCGGGCACGGTGCCGCACCCCTTGTGGAAGCCGAAGTTCAGCACACCCTGGCCGTCGGTCCAGGTCATACCGCCCTGCAGGCCCCGGTAGCGAGAGGCTGCGTAGGCGTCCTGGATCACGGTTCTGCCGCCGGACATGGTGAGCAGGCCCGGGTACGACGAGGCGCTGGCCGGGTTCAGCTGGTACCGCACCACGCGGCCGCCGTCGACGTAGCCCTGCCACTCACCGGCGACCAGCTTGAACGGGCCGCCGCCGGTCTTGTCCAGCGAGAGCCAGGAGAAGCACAGCTGCTGGGGGTCGATGGTGTGGCCCGAGCAGTCGGACGGCGTGCCCGCCTGCCGGTAGTAGTGGACCTCCGGCAGGACGTACGGATAGCCGCAGGCGCTGGACCGGCCGGCACCGTCGATGCCGTAGGTGCTCACGTCGGAGCCGTAGGTGTCGACCTTCGCGAGCTTGTTGATGTCGAAGACCCGGATGCCGTTCGAGGTGTCCGTCACGTAGATGTAGTTCGCGTACCAGACGATGCCGCCGCCGTGGCCGGTCACGTACTTGAAATCACTACCCGAGCCGGTGGGCTCGGCGAGCAGGACGTGGCGGTACTTGCGGGTGTCCCGGTCGAGGAAGGTCAGCTTGAGCAGGTTGTTGGTCTTGCAGCCCGCGGAGGTCTCGTGGCTGAGCGTCCGGTAGTGCCAGGAGACCGCCGCCACGTGCCTGCCCTGGATGGCGCCGTCGGCACCGTCGGCGGTGCCCGTGGTGCTCAGGCCCTGGGGCCACCAGTGCGGACTGGTGTCGTCCGTGTGGGCGCTCGACCAGCACCAGGCGGTCTTGGTGCCCGCGGGGGGCAGCGCCTTGGTCTCGGTGCCGGTACAGGAGCGCATCGAGCGCAGGTTCAGCCAGTCGTCGGTCGCCCCGGAGGAGTTCTTCGTGTAGTCGGTGGTGACGACGTCGGAGAGGCCGGCGTGGTGGGTGAGGTGGTTGTTGTACAGGTTGTCCGTGGCCGAGACGTAGCTGGTGTCGGTCAGCTTGAACTGGTCGGCGCCGAGCGAGAGTTTCGTCATCGTCGGCGAGTCCGCAGCCGATGCGGGCTGCGCCGTGAGGCCGGTCAGCAGCGCCGCGGTGGCCGCCATCCAGGCCAGCAGCCTGGATCCCCGTATGAGTCCCATGCACACCTTCCGTGGAGTCGAGTGGGACATGTCAAATACCAGACGGAGATCGTAACCTCGGCGGCATGGGGTAAGGTGCCGGACATGTTCGCGCATTCGACCCGCACCTGGTGGTGGACCGCTCATCCGGCGGCCCACTGACTGCGCGTACCCACGACTTCGCGAAGGCCGCCCGAGGGGCGGCCTTCGGCGTTTTCCGGCCCGGTCCGTTCCTCCCATTGAGAAGGAAACGGACCCATGCATCCGCGTGACCTGCTCGACGATCCCCGCCCGTTCGCCCTGCTGCACCGCCGCACCCCCGGCCACGCCCCTGACCTGGTCGAGCTGCTGATCGGCCCCGTCACGGAGTACGAGCGGCTCGCCGACCTGCCCGACGAGTGCCTCGCCCTCGTCCCGTTCCGCCAGATCCGTGAGCGCGGCTTCGACGTCCGCGACGACGGCACGCCCCTTGCGGTGCTGGTCCCCGAGGAGTCGCGCACGCTGCCCCTCCAGGACGCCCTCGCTCAGCTGCCCGGGCACGAGGTGCGGGTCGAGGGCGGCGGCTTCGACGTCGGCGACGAGGAGTACGGCGAGATCGTCGGGCGGGTCCTGCGCGAGGAGATCGGCCGCGGTGAGGGCGCGAACTTCGTGATCCGGCGGACGTACGAGGGCGGGATCCCGGGGTTCTCCCGCGCCGACGCCCTCGCCCTGTTCCGGCGGCTGCTGGAGGGCGAGCGGGGCGCGTACTGGACGTTCGTCGTGCACACCGGGGACCGGACGCTGGTCGGGGCCAGTCCCGAGGTGCACGTGCGGATGTCCGGCGGGACCGTCGTGATGAACCCGATCAGCGGGACGTACCGCTATCCGGCCGGCGGGCCGACGCCGGAGCACCTGCTGGACTTCCTCGCCGACGGCAAGGAGGTCGAGGAGCTGTCGATGGTCGTCGACGAGGAGCTCAAGATGATGTGCACCGTCGGCGACATGGGCGGGGTGGTCGTCGGTCCCCGGCTGAAGGAGATGGCGCACCTCGCGCACACCGAGTACGAGCTGCGCGGGAAGTCCTCGCTGGACGTGCGGGAGGTGCTGAAGGAGACCATGTTCGCGGCGACCGTCACCGGCTCGCCGGTGCAGAACGCGTGCCGGGTGATCGAGCGGTACGAGCCCCTCGGGCGGGACGGTGCGGGGCGCGGCTACTACGCGGGCGCGCTGGCGCTGCTCGGCCGGGACTCCGGCGGCGCCCAGACCCTGGACTCCCCCATCCTTATCCGCACCGCCGACATCTCCCGCGACGGCCGACTGCGGGTTCCGGTCGGCGCGACGCTCGTGCGCGGCTCGGACCCGGCGGGCGAGGTGGCGGAGACGCACGCGAAGGCGGCGGGGGTGCTCGCTGCTCTCGGCGTACGTCCGGGAAGGCCCCGTGCGGAGGCCGTACGGCCCCGGCTGGCCGATGATCCCCGGGTGCGGGCCGCACTGGACGGGCGCCGCTCGTCGCTCGCGCCGTTCTGGCTGCGGATGCAGGAGCGGTCGGCGGCCCTCGACGGGCACGCGCTCGTGGTCGACGGCGAGGACACCTTCACGGCGATGCTGGCGCATGTGCTGCGCTCCGCGGGGCTCGAGGTGACCGTCCGGCGGTACGACGAGCCGGGGCTGCGGAAGGCCGTGCTCGCGCACGGGGGGCCGGTCGTGCTCGGACCCGGCCCGGGGAACCCCTCGGACCTCGCCGCCCCGAAGATGCGCGTGCTGCGGGAGCTGGCCGCCGAGGTGCTCCGGGAGCACACGCACGGCGTGCTCGGGGTCTGCCTGGGTCATGAGCTGCTCGCGGCCGAACTGGGGCTGGAGATCGTGCGGAAGGAGGTGCCGTACCAGGGGGCGCAGACCACGATCGACCTGTTCGGGAGGCCGGAGACCGTCGGCTTCTACAACAGCTTCGTGGCCCGCTGTGACGAGGTGGCCGCCCGGGAGCTGGCCGCACAGGGGGTGGAGGTGAGCCGGTCGGAGAACGGAGAGGTGCACGCGGTACGGGGTCCCGGGTTCGCCGGGGTGCAGTTCCACCCGGAGTCGGTGCTGACCCTGAACGGGGCCTCGGTGGTGCGGGAGCTGATCGGCCGGCTTGCGCGGGGCGAGCAGGCCGAGCTGAGGGAGGGTCCCGGCGGGCTGTGGCCGCCAGGCCCCTGCCTCGCCCCGAACGGGCCGTCAGCCGAAGAACACCCCCACCTCCTCGTACAACTTCGGGTCCACCGTCTTCAGTCTGGCCGTGGCCTCGGCGATCGGGACGCGGATGATGTCGGTGCCGCGCAGGGCGACCATCGTGCCGAAGTCGCCCTCGCGGACGGCCTCGATGGCGTGCAGGCCGAAGCGGGTGGCCAGCCAGCGGTCGAAGGCGCTGGGGGTGCCGCCGCGCTGGATGTGCCCGAGGACCGTGGTGCGGGCCTCCTTGCCGGTGCGCTTCTCGATCTCCTTGGCCAGCCACTCGCCGACCCCGGAGAGGCGGACGTGCCCGAAGGAGTCCGTCGACTCGTCCTTGAGGACCATCTCGCCGTCCTTCGGCATGGCGCCCTCGGCGACGACGACGATCGGGGCGTACGACGCCTTGAAGCGGGAGGTGATCCAGGCGCACACCTGGTCGAGGTCGAAGCGCTGTTCGGGAATGAGGATGACGTTGGCGCCGCCGGCGAGGCCCGAGTGGAGGGCGATCCATCCGGCGTGGCGGCCCATCACCTCGCAGACGAGGACCCGCATATGGGACTCGGCCGTGGTGTGCAGGCGGTCGATGGCCTCGGTGGCGATGTTGACGGCCGTGTCGAAGCCGAAGGTGTAGTCGGTGGCGGACAGGTCGTTGTCGATGGTCTTCGGTACGGCTACGCAGGGCACGCCGTACTCGTCGGACAGGCGCGCGGCGACACCCAGGGTGTCCTCGCCGCCGATCGCGATGAGGGCCTCGACCTCCTGCTTGGCCAGGTTCTCCTTGATGCGGCGGATGCCGTTCTCCACCTTGAGGGGGTTGGTCCGCGAGGAGCCGAGGATGGTGCCGCCGCGGGGCAGGATGCCGCGCACCGCGGGGATGTCGAGGGAGACCGTGTCGTTCTCGAGTGGACCCCGCCAGCCGTCCCGGAAGCCGACGAAGTCATAGCCGTACTCCTGCACGCCTTTGCGCACGATGCCCCGGATGACGGCGTTGAGCCCGGGGCAGTCGCCGCCTCCGGTCAGTACTCCGACCCGCATGGAAGTGTCCCTTCACCGCACTTGCCTGACGCCCAGTCACGCTAGTGGTGATTCGCGTCACATCGGGAGAGGCGGGAAGGGTGATTCCGGTGCGTTACCGGAATGCCCGCTCTATTCGTCGTCGAGTCCGCGTTCTATCGCGTACCGGACCAACTCGACCCTGTTGTGCAACTGGAGCTTGCCGAGGGTGTTCTGGACGTGGTTCTGGACGGTGCGGTGGGAGATGACGAGGCGCTCGGCGATCTGCTTGTAGCTCAGGCCCTTGGCGACCAGCCGCAGCACCTCCGTCTCCCGGTCGGTCAGCCGGGGCGCCCCGGGTTCGTCGGTGTCGGGGGCGGGCGCGGGCTCGGAGGCCAGACGGCGGTACTCACCGAGCACCAGCCCGGCGAGGCCCGGCGTGAACACCGGGTCGCCGACGGCGGTACGGCGCACCGCGTCCAGCAGTTCCTCGGTGGAGGCCGACTTCAGCAGATAGCCGGTCGCGCCCGACTTGACCGCCTCCAGGACGTCGGCGTGCTCGCCGCTGGCCGAGAGGACCAGCACGCGCAACACCGGGTTGTGGGCGACCAGTTCCTTGCAGACCTGGACGCCGGGCTTGGCGGGCAGGTTGAGGTCCAGCACGAGGACGTCGGGAGCGGCGGCCTTGGCACGGCGGACCGCCTGCTCGCCGTCGCCGGCGGTGGCGACCACCTCGAAGCCGGACTCGGCCAGGTCCCGGGCGACCGCGTCGCGCCACATGGGGTGGTCGTCGACCACCATGACCCTGATCGGGTCCTGCTGCTGCTGTGTCATCGGTGCTCCGCCTTCTTCCCCCGCGCCCGTTCGGCGCCCTTCGGTACCTTCAGTTCGACTTCCGTGCCCTGCCCGGGGACGGAGATCAGCTCGGCGCTGCCGCCGAGGTCCCGCAGCCGCCCGCGGATCGACTGGGCCACCCCGAGCCGGCCCTCGCCCTCGGCCTGGGCGAGCCGCCCCTCGGGGATGCCGGGACCCTCGTCCCGGACGGTCACGACGATCTCGTCCGGCTCGTCCTCGACCAGGATCCAGGCCCGGACCTCCTCACCGGCGTGCTTACGGACGTTGTCCAGGGCGGCTCCGACCGCGGCGGCCACCTCCCGGGCCGCGGCAGGCGGCAACGGCACCGGGGCGCCGGGCTCGGCGAGGCTGACCCGGGCGCACGCGTAGGGGGCGAGCAGGGAGCGCAGATCGACCGGGCCGGCCGGTTCGTCCTCGTACGGCTCCTCGACGGCACGTACGACGGCTCCGGCGGCCACGTCCTCCGACACCCGGGACACCGGCACCAGGCCGCCGGAGACCAGGGTGCGCAGCGCCACCTCCTGCTCCCCGGCCAGCCGGCCCAGCTCGGCCGCCTCGCCGCCGAGGGCCGCGCCCCGGCGCTTCACCATGGCCAGGACCTGCAGCACGCTGTCGTGGATGTCGCGGGCCAGCCGCTCCCGCTCCCGGGTCGCGGCCTCGATCTCCAGGGCGCGGGCGAGGGTGCGCTCGGAGGCGCGGGCCACCTCCACGACGTAGCCGATGGCGATGGAGGCCACCCAGACGAGGATCACGTTGTGCACGGTGTCCCGGGCGGGGTGACCGCGCTCGACCAGATTGGCGGCGGCCACGGCCGTGGAGGCGACGGCCGCCCAGCGCCAGCCTCCCTTGATGGCGAAGGCCAGCACCGAACCGGCGGTCCATATCGTCGGCAGGGTGGGGCCGCCGCCCACGATCCGCTCGTGGTTGTCGGCGAGCGGGGTGAGCAGGATGCCGGTGACGGCGACGGTCAGGTCGGCGGCCAGGAAGCCCTTGGTGCAGGCGGCCTCGCCGGCCACCCTGGGCAGGGTGGCGAGGGTCCACAGGACCAGGACGGCGTAGTAGGCGACGGCCAGCCAGGGACGTACGAAGTGGGAGTACGCGCTGGCGCACAGGCCGATGGCGTACAGCATGGTCAGCACGCGGTAGCCGGTCAGCGCACGCCACAGCGGCAACTCGACCGACATCCTCATGACGCGCTCGCGCTTGGGCATGTCCCCCCCGGCCCCCGGTTCCCCCGCTACGCCTCTGCCTTCTCCCCTTCCGCCTTCTCCCCTTCCGCCTTCTTCTTCTCCGCCTCCTTGGCCGCCTTCGCCGCCTCCGCGATCTGCCGCTTGGCGGCAGTCGCGTACATGTCGACGTACTCCTGGCCGGAGAGCTTCATGATCTCGTACATGACCTCGTCGGTCAGGGCGCGCAGCACGAAGCGGTCGTGCTCCATGCCGTGGTAACGGCTGAAGTCCATGGGCTTGCCGATACGGATGCCGGGCCGCATCAGCTTGGGCACGACCTTGCCGGGCGGCTGGATCTTCTCCGTGTCGATCATGGCGACCGGGATGACCGGCGCGCCGGTGGCGAGCGCCACGCGCGCGAGGCCGCCGGGCTTGCCCCGATACAGCCGGCCGTCGGGCGAGCGGGTGCCCTCGGGGTAGATGCCGAACAGCTCGCCGCGTCGCAGCACCTCTATGCCGCTCTTGATCGCCGCCTCGCCGGCGCCGCGCGCCCCGGAGCGGTCCACCGGGAGCTGGCCGACGCCCTTGAAGAAGGCGGCGGTCAGACGGCCCTTCACGCCGGGGGTGGTGAAGTACTCGGCCTTCGCGATGAACGTGACCTTGCGGTCCAGGACGGCCGGCAGGAAGAACGAGTCCGAGAAGGACAGATGGTTGCTGGCCAGGATGGCGGGGCCCTCGGGCGGAATGTTCTCCAGGCCTTCCACCCAGGGTCTGAAGGCGACCTTCAGCGGCCCGCCGATGGCGACCTTCATCGTGCCGTACAACACCCGTGTGCCTCCTGTTTCCGTCGAACAGACCTTAACCCGGAGGACCGTCAAAGGGCCCGACGACCCTGGTCGGTGTCAGTGCGGTCGCGTACGGTGAAGCACATCCGCGCGTTACTTCCCGCCTCTGCCGGTCACCGGACGAGTTCTGCCGGTCACCGGAGGGGGCCTCCCAGGAACAGGAGAGTCGAAAGGTGCCGGTTCTTCCCGGAGCCGAGCCGTACCGCCAGGAGGGCGGGGAGGTGGGCGTCCTCCTCTGTCACGGCTTCACCGGCTCGCCCCAGTCGCTGCGCCCCTGGGCGGAGCACCACGCGGCCCATGGCCTGACCGTCTCACTGCCGCTGCTGCCCGGCCACGGCACCCGCTGGGAGGACATGCAGGTCACGGGCTGGCAGGACTGGTACGCGGAGGTGGACCGCGAGCTGCGTCTGCTCTCCGAGCGCTGTTCCCGGGTGTTCGTCGCGGGCCTGTCGATGGGCGGGGCACTGGCGCTGCGCCTGGCCGCGCGGCACGGCGAGCGGGTCACGGGCGTGGTGGTCGTCAACCCGGCGAACAAGGTGCACGGCCTGTCGGCGTACGCCCTTCCGGTGGCCCGGCATCTCGTACGGACGACGAAGGGCATCGCCAGCGACATCGCGAAGGAGGGCGCGGCGGAGCTGGGGTACGACCGGGTGCCGCTGCACGCGGCGCACTCGCTGCGGGTGTTCCTGCGCCGGCTGGACGGCGAGCTGCCCCAGGTCACCCAGCCGTTGCTGCTGCTGCGCAGCGCCCAGGACCATGTCGTCCCGGCGGCGGACTCGGCCCGGGTGCTGAGCCGGGTGTCGTCCACGGACGTGACGGAGCACGTGCTGGAACACAGCTACCACGTGGCGACGTTGGACGAGGACGCGGACCGGATCTTCGAGGAGAGCCTCGCCTTCATCGGCCGGCTCGCACCCAGTGTCGGCAGGGAAGGGACGGCCGCAGTTGGCTGAGCACGACTCCGACCGCGAGAACCGCGAGGAGCGCGACGACGAGCAGGGGGTGCCCTTCGACGAGGACGCCGTCTGGCGGGCCATCATCGCCGGGTACGGCGAGGAACCGCCGGACCCGCCGGGCTCCAGGCCCTTCAAGTCGGTGGAGGATCTCGCGCTGATCGAGAAGGACGCGGAGAGCGACCGCGACGACTCCGCCGAAGCGCAGCCAGTCCGCCCGCTGGGCAGCTCGGTCTCGTTCGCGCCCGGCGTCGGTCCGCGCGACCACACGGCGCCGGAGCCGTCCGACGACGACTTCGGCGAGGACGACGAGGGCCATTTCGTACCGCCCGAGCCGCCCCCGCTGCCGGCCGCCGACACGACCGCCAAGTTCGCCTGGCTGGGTGTCGTGGGCGGCCCGGTCCTGCTGCTCCTCGCGGTGCTGCTGGGCTGGGACATGACCTGGTGGCTGACGACCCTCGGCATCGGCGGCTTCCTCGGCGGCTTCGCGACGCTGGTGATGCGGATGCGGACGGACGACGACGAGGACGGCGATCCCGGGCGGGGGGCCGTGGTCTGAGGGGACGGCGCGCCGGAGGGCTCCCGCCCGGACTTCGCAACAAGTGCCGGGCGGGTGACCTGTCGTGAGCCCTTGCCGCGCGACACGCTCACCCCGGGACAGATCGTCCGGTCCGCCGTGCTATTCCTGGACGACGAGGGCCTCCGGGGCCTGACATGCGCAGCCTGGGCAAGCCGCTCGGCCCGCCCCGACCGCCGTCTGCCGGCACGTCAAGGCTGGTGCAGGCCGTCGGCTCCCGCCTCCTCCACGGCTCCACGGCACCGGCAGTGGCTCGCTACGGCGACCACCACCTCGGGGCCGTCGAAGCCGCCGGCTTCACGCCAGAGGGCGGACCACACCGCCGGCGCCGTGTTCCCCCAGGTCCTCGGCAACGCGCTCGGCGCATCCGCCGTCGCCTCCCGCACCCGCGAGGCGCGGCGGGCCGGCGACGACAGTGAGGAGCGGTCGGAGGGAATGCGTAGGCGGCCGGGGCCGCGGCACCACCGGACGATCAGAGGAGCGGTGCTGCCGCGGCACGACTGCCCGCGGCCGCGCGCGCGCCGGAGGGGCGCGGGACCCTGCGCGACCCGCCACGAGCTGGTCAAGTCACGCGGTCAGGCCGCCGGGACTCTGAGCGCGGCCAGCACCGGGAGGTGGTCCGTGGCCGCGGTCAGGTCGGCCCGGGTGACGCCGGGCTGGTCCAGCGGGACGCCACAGCCCAGCACTTCGATGCCCTCGGTGGCGAAGATCGCGTCGATGCGCTGGTGGGGGTCGGCGGGGGTGGAGGTGAACTCGCCGCCCCAGGGGGCGGCGGCGCGGCAGTCCTGGAGGTGCGCGGCGAGGTGGCGGAAGGTGCGGCCGTCGGGGCGCTCGTTGAGGTCGCCGCCCGCGACCGCGTGCTCCACGCCCAGTCCGGCGAGGCGGTCGAGGAGCATGCCGCCCTGGTCGTGGCGCTCGTCCTTCTGCAGGCTCAGATGACAGCTGAGCACACCCACCCTGGTCCCGCCGAAGCGGACCACTGCCGTGGCGAAGCCCCGCCTGTGGAGTCCGGGGGTGAGGGGGAGCAGTACGTCCTCCGTTCGCTCGACGGTGGCCCGGAGCGTGCAGAGGATCGCGGGACCCGCGGCGGTGGCTCCGCCCGTGAGGATGACCTGGCCGGAGGCCGCGGCGAGCCGGGCCAGTTTCTTGCGCCAGCGGAAGAAGCGGGGGGCTTCCTGGACGAGGACCAGGTCGGGGGCGCAGGCGGTGATCACTCTGGCGAGGGCGTCGGTGTCGTCGCGCATCGAGCGGACGTTGTAGCTCAGGACCCTGATGACCGCGGAACCGTCTGTTTCCGTGCGGGAGTTGGGGAGCAGGGGGGTTGCCATGCCGTCAATCTACGCCGCGGGGCAGTGGGCGCTCGCCCCATGGCTCGGGGCGCGAGGTGTCGTGTGCGACTGCCGGTTGGTCATGGCCTGTCGCGCAGTTCCCCGCGCCCTTCACAGCTGAGCCTTCTTACATGATCGGATCGGGCTCGCGGGCCAGGTCGGCCGCGCCCACCATGCCCGCCTTGTTGCCGAGCTGGGCCGCGATCACATCGGCGACCGGGCGCCAGTTGCCGCCGACCAGCCAGCGCTTGTACGACTTGCGGATCGGGTCGAGGACCAGGTCGCCCTCGTCGGAGAGGCCGCCGCCGACGATGAACGCGGACGGGTCGAAGAGGGAGGCGAGGTCGGCGAGGCCCGCGCCGGCCCAGCGGGCGAGCTCGCGGTAGGAGTCGACGGCCACCGGGCAGCCCTGGCGGGCGGCCATGGAGATGTGCTTGCCCTCGATGCCGTCGGGGGTGCCGTCACCGAGCGACAGCAGAACCTCGGCGCGCTCCGGGGTGGCGTTGGCTCTCTGCTTGGCGTACCGGACCAGGGCGCGGCCGGAGGCGTACTGCTCCCAGCAGCCCTGCGAACCGCAGCCGCACAGCAGGCCGTCCGGCACCATCCGGATGTGGCCGAACTCGGCGGCCACGCCGAAGTGGCCGCGGCGCAGCTTGTTGCCGATGATGATGCCGCCGCCGAGACCGGTGCCGAGCGTGATGCAGATGACGTTGCGATGGCCCTTGCCCGCGCCGAACTTGTACTCGCCCCAGGCGGCCGCGTTGGCGTCGTTCTCGACCACGACCGGGAGGCCGGTGCGCGCCTCGACCTTCTCCTTGAGCGGCTCGTTGCGCCAGTCGATGTTGGGCGCGAAGTACACCGTGGAGCGCTGCCGGTTGACGTAACCGGCCGCACCGATACCCACGCCGACGATCTCGTGCCCGGCGCGCGCACCCTCCACCGCCGAGGCGATGGCGTCCACGATGGCCTCGGGCGTGGTGGGGGTCGGCACCTTGAAGGTCGAGAGGATGTTGCCGTCCTCGTCGACCACGCCGGCCGCGATCTTCGTGCCGCCGATGTCGACGCCGATGGTGAGTCCCATGAATCCCTCAGTTTCGGTCGAGCCCCGCTACGGCCAACCGTACCCGAGGCCCTGCCGCGGGAGGGCTTCAGTCCAGGTCGATGCGTTCCCCTGGGCCGGTGCCCTCGCCCCGGTCGGGACGGTCGGGCACGTCGTCCTTCAGGTCGGCCGCGCCGGTGGTCCAGCGGCGCTCCTGGGCCTGGACGGCGGAGCGGTACGCGGCCAGCAGCTCGGTGCCGGCCGCGGCGAGGTGGTCGAACACCTCCGGGTTGCGCTCTATGACGGGCTCCACGGCGGCCTTCGCCTGCTGGACGGCCTGCCGCACCACCTGCTGGGCGGCGGGTCCGGCGAGGGCTCCGAGGAGCGGTGACTGGAGGCCGGACAGCTTGTCGGCCACCGTGTCCACGAGCTTCTTCAGTTCCTCGGCGGCCGAGCCCGGCGGCGTACCGTACTCGGCGTGGCGGCGGGCCTTCTCGGCGGCGAGGTCCTCGGCGCAGGCCGTGGCCCAGGCGTCGGCGTCGGTCGCCCGCGCCTGCTCCTCCTCGTAAGGGCCGGATGCGGGACGCTCTTCGCTCATGGCGGACTCCTGACTACGGTTCGCCCTTACGACGTTACCCGAACGGGGTAGCGCGTTCACCGTCCGCCGGTGGGCCACAGACCGGGATCGGGGGCGAACCGGATGCGCAGCTCGCCCTCGCGGAGGCCGGCTCCGGCTACGGTGCAGCGGCGCAGGGCGGACGGAAGGGGAACGATCCGGCGGAAGGCGCCCGCGGCGATCAGCAGTTCGTCGCCGCGCCGGATCAGGTCCAGCTCGTGCCGTATCGCTCCGGGCAGCGGGATGTGCCAGACCAGCACGCCGTCCTCGGCGATCCGGTCGGCGACGGGCCACTCGACCGGGACGGGCGCCGGGTTGACGACCGGCACGGCGAGGGCGCCGAGGTCGTCGGCACCGTGCGGGTCGCGGCCGAGGTGGGGGACGGTGTGGACGGCGTACGGCTGCTCCTGCCACTCGGCGAGGGCCTTGCCCTGCTGGGCGAGGAGTCCGGCCGGCCAGATGTCGCCGGCGTCGTCGGGCAGCACGCGGTTGGCGATCAGGGCCTCGGTGCGCAGGCCGCGCAGGGCCAGGCCGAGGGTGGCGGTGCGGACGGCGTCGGCGCCGGCCGGTCCGGGTTCGGCGACCAGCCGTACCGCGGTCGTCCGGTCGGTGAGGACGGCCTCGACGGCGGCCAGCTCGACGTCCCAGCGGGCTGCCGTCTCGTACAGCCAGTCGGCGGGCATGGGGACGCCGGCCAGCCGGCCGAGGAGCGGGCGCAGGGCGCGGGCCGCCTGCCGCTCGGGCGGGAGCAGGCGGCGCAGATAGCGGCGCAGCTCCTCGGGAAGGGCGAGCAGGGCGAGGGTCTGCGGGAGGGCCGGGAGGTCGACGACGAGGAGGTCGTAGCGCTCGGAGAGGGCCGCGTCCCGGAGCGCGCGCAGGAAGGACAGTTCCTCGGCACCGGGCAGCGGGGTGACCTCCTCGGCGTCCAGGCGGGCGGCGCCGAGGAGGTCGAGGAGGTTCGTGGCGCGGGTCTGGAAGGCGGTGAGGTCCTGCCGGAAGCGGTCGACGGCGTCGGGCCTCCACACCGTGAGAAGCGGGGCGGCTTCGATCGGGGCCGGCCCTGTCGCGGCGCCCAGCGCCACGCCCGGGGTGTCCGTGCGGTCCGCGCTCAGCAGCAGCGTCCGGGTGCCGTCGGCTGCGGCGCGCAGTGCGGTCGCGGCGGCGATCGTGGTACGACCGCTGCCGCCGGGGCCCGTGATCAGGATGGTGCGCATGAGGGTGACCGTAACGGACTGCGAGGCACAAGGCGCTGGACCGTCGCCCGGCGCCGCCGGCCGTGCCCACCCTCCTCCCCGGCGGTGGGCGGCAGCGACGGGGCCTACTGCTCCTTCGCTTCCACCCTCTTCTTCAGGCCCGCCAGGGCGCGGTCGATGATGACCTTCTCCGCCTTGCGCTTGATCATGCCGAGCATGGGGATCTTGACGTCCACCGTGAGCTGGTAGGTGACCTCGGTGGCGCCCGCGTCGGCCGGCTTCAGCAGGTAGGAGCCGTCCAGGGCGCGGAGCATCTGGGACTTGACCAGGGTCCAGGAGACCTCGTGGTCGCCGGCCCACGTGTAGGCCAGGGTCTGGTCGTCCTTGATGGCGCCGGCGTCCATGACGAGGCGGACCTGCTCGGCGCGGCCCAGGGCGTCGGTCGCGAGGACCTCCGCCTCCTTCACCTCGCCGGTCCAGTCGGGGTAGCGCGCGAAGTCGGCGATCACCGCCATGACGTCGGCCGGAGCGGCCTCGATCGTGATGCTCGAACTGGTGTGTTCCGCCATCGCCGTGGCTCCTCCAGATGCGGGCCGTATGGAGAGATAGGTGTGCGCCGGGCTGCGCACGTGTGTGCAGCGTGAAGGCTACCGCGCCGCCGACCTGCCGCCTTCACCCCAGGTCCGGCGGTCACCATTCGAGCGCCCAGGGCTTTCCGGTCCCGGCGAAGTGGCCCACGTTGACGCACTCGGTGGCGCCGATCCGCATGCGGCGCACCAGCGGCTGGTGGACGTGCCCGAACAGTGAATAGCGCGGCTTGGTGCGGCGGATCGCGTCCAGCAACGCCCGGCTGCCCCGCTCGAAGCGGCGGGCGACGGTGTCATAGACCAGTTCGGGCACCTCCGGCGGGATGTGCGTGCAGAGCACGTCGACCTCGCCGACCGCCTCGATCTTCGCCGCGTATTCCTCGTCGCCGATCTCGTACGGCGTCCGCATCGGGGTGCGCAGGCCGCCGCCGACGAAGCCGAAGGTCCGGCCGCCGATCTCCACCCGCTGGCCGTCGAGGACGGTGATGCCGGGCCGGGCGTACTCCTGCCACAGGGGCGGCATGTCAACGTTGCCGTAGGTGGCGTACGTCGGGGTGGGGAACGCGGCGAACAGCTCGGCGTACTGCTTGCGCACCGCGTTCTCGATGGCCGCGGCCCGGTCGGCGCCGATGCCGGCCCACAGCCGCGCGCCGAACTCGCGGGCCTCCGTGAAGCGGCGGGCGGTGCGCAGCTCGACGATGCGGTCGGCGTTCTCCTTGCCGAACAGGTCCGGGAAGATCCCGCGCGAGTGGTCGGCGTAGTCGAGGAAGAGCACGAGGTCGCCCAGGCAGATCAGGGCGTCGGCGCCCTCCGCGGCCCGGGCCAGGTCCCGGGCGTTGCCGTGCACGTCGCTGACCACGTGGACGCGCGTCCTTCGGTTGCCGGAGGGTGTGGATGCCATGGCGATCAAGCGTAGGCGTGTGCGGTCCGCGTGAACAGTGTCGGTCCGGCCTGCGGTTACTCGCCGGTCGGTTCAGCCGTGGACTACTGTGCGCGAAGGAACGCCAACCCGTGTGACGCAGCGAACATCTCGCCTGGAACCCCTGTCGTAGACGCCATACCGGCGGGTAACGTCCGGGCAGTCCAGTCGTGCTCAGGATTTCAACATGTGAATTCCCGAGCACTTGCCCGAGCCTTGGACCGCACCGTCGCATCACACAGTGTCGTGGCGCCGGCGCCCTATGAGGAGCAGCAGTCTTGCGCGAGTTCAGCCTTCCGGCTTTGTACGAGGTCCCTGCGGACGGCAATCTGACCGACATCGTCCGCAGAAACGCCGCGCAGCATCCCGACGTCGCCGTCATCGCCCGCAAGGTGGGCGGTGTCTGGCAGGACGTGACGGCCCGGGAGTTCCTGGCCGAGGTGCGCACCGCCGCCAAGGGGCTCATCGCCGCCGGGGTGCAGCCGGGCGACCGGGTGGGCCTGATGTCCCGCACCCGCTACGAGTGGACGCTGCTGGACTTCGCGATCTGGAGCGCGGGCGCCGTCACCGTGCCGGTGTACGAGACCAGCTCGCCGGAGCAGGTGCAGTGGATCCTGTCCGACTCGGGCGCGACCGCGTGCATCGTGGAGCTGGCGGGCCATACGGCCGCCGTGGAGGCGGTGCGGGACTCGCTGCCCACGCTGAAGAACGTCTGGCAGATCGAGGCCGGCGGTGTGGAGGAACTGGGGCGCCTCGGGCAGGACGTGTCGGACGAGACGGTCGAGGAGCGCAGCTCGCTCGCCAAGGCCGACGACCCGGCGACCATCGTGTACACGAGCGGTACCACCGGACGCCCCAAGGGCTGCGTCCTCACCCACCGCAGCTTCTTCGCCGAGTGCGGGAACGTCGTGGAGCGGCTGCGCCCGCTGTTCCGCACCGGTGAGTGCTCGGTCCTGCTCTTCCTGCCGCTCGCCCATGTCTTCGGGCGGCTGGTGCAGGTCGCGCCGATGATGGCGCCGATCAAGCTGGGCTGTGTCCCGGACATCAAGAACCTCACGGACGAGCTGGCCGCGTTCCGGCCGACGCTGATCCTCGGTGTCCCGCGCGTCTTCGAGAAGGTCTACAACTCGGCGCGGGCGAAGGCGCAGGCGGACGGCAAGGGCGCGATCTTCGACAAGGCGGCGGACGCGGCGATCGCCTACAGCAAGGCGCTGGACAGCCCCTCGGGTCCGTCGTTCGGCCTGAAGATCAAGCACAGGGTCTTCGACAAGCTGGTCTACAGCAAGCTGCGCGCGGTCCTCGGCGGCCGGGGCGAGTACGCCATCTCCGGCGGTGCCCCGCTGGGCGAGCGGCTCGGCCACTTCTTCCGGGGCATCGGCTTCACCGTCCTGGAGGGGTACGGCCTGACCGAGTCCTGTGCGGCGACCGCCTTCAACCCGTGGGACCGGCAGAAGATCGGCACGGTCGGCCAGCCGCTGCCCGGCTCGGTGGTGCGGATCGCGGACGACGGCGAGGTGCTGCTGCACGGCGAGCACCTGTTCAAGGAGTACTGGAACAACCCGGGCGCGACCGCGGAGGCGCTGGCGGACGGCTGGTTCCACACCGGTGACATCGGCACCCTCGACGAGGACGGTTACCTGAGGATCACCGGCCGCAAGAAGGAGATCATCGTCACGGCGGGCGGCAAGAACGTGGCGCCGGCCGTGATCGAGGACCGGATCCGGGCGCACGCGCTGGTCGGGGAGTGCATGGTGGTGGGCGACGGGCGGCCGTTCGTGGGCGCGCTGGTCACCATCGACGAGGAGTTCCTGGGCCGGTGGGCCGCGGAGCACGGCAAGCCGGCGGGCTCCACCGCGGCGTCGCTGCACGAGGACCCGGATCTCATCGCTGCGATCCAGGCGGCGGTCGACGACGGCAACGCCGCGGTGTCGAAGGCGGAATCGGTGCGGAAGTTCCGCATTCTGTCCTCCCAGTTCACGGAGGAGTCGGGCCACCTCACCCCGTCGCTGAAGCTGAAGCGCAACGTGGTGGCGAAGGACTACGCGGCCGAGATCGAGGCGCTCTACGCGAAGTAGCAGCCCTTTGTCGCACTGTCATGGCGCGGTGTCCTCGGCGAGGACCCGCGCCATCGTGCGTTCGGCGAGCGCGGTGATGGTGACGAACGGGTTGACGCCGATCGAGCCGGGCACCAGCGAGCCGTCGGTGACGTAGAGCCGTGAATAGCCCTTCACCCGGCCGTAGCCGTCCGTGGCCTTCCCCAGCACGCAGCCGCCCAGCGGGTGGTAGGTGAAGTCGTCCGCGAAGACCTTGCTGCCGGAGCCGAAGAGGTCGTACCGGTAGATGGTGGCGTTGGCCGCGTTGATCCGGTCGAACAGCTTCTTGGCCATGCGCACCGACACCGCGCTCTGTGCGGCCGTCCAGCCGAGCCTCACCGCGCCGGCGGCGGAGTCGTACGAGAAGGACGCGCGTTCGGGGTTCTTGGTGATCGCCAGGTAGAGGCTGATCCAGTGCTCGAAGCCCATGGGCAGCGGGGCGATCTCGGCGAAGACCGGGTTGTCGGCGTTGGCCCAGTCGTCGATGCCCATCACGGGCATGGTGGCCTGGTCGGCGCCGACGGTGTCCCAGATGTGGTTGGCGCGGCCGAGCATGGTGTTGCCGTTGGGGCCCCAGCCGGCGCCCACGCCGGCGCTCAGGTTCGGCAGGGTGCCGGTGTCCCGGGCGCGGACGAGGAGTTCGCTCGTGCCGAGGCTGCCGCCGCCGAGGAACAGGTACGTGCAGCCGTAGCTGCTGGTTCCCACGACTCTGCCGGTGCTGTCGATCCGGTCCGCGGTCAGCACGTACGACCCGTCGCTCACCCGGCCGATCGACGTCACCTTCTCCAGGGTGTGGATGGTGACGTTGCCGGTGCCGAGGGCGGCGGCGAGGTAGGTCTTGTCGAGGCTGCGCTTGCCCTGGTTGTTGCCGTAGATGACCTCGCCGGCGAGCGCGGACCTCGTGGCGGTGCCGGCGGCCTCGCGCTGCATGTAGCCGAAGTCGTAGACGTTCGGCACGAAGGTGGTCCTCAGACCGGCGTTGGCGGCGGCCTTCCGGGAGGTCCGGGTGAACCGGTACCACTCGGTGGACTCGAACCACGCCGGATCGATGGTGTTGACGCCGAGCATGGCGCGGGCGCGAGGGAAGTACGTGCCGTACATCTCGTCGGCGTCGACGGTCGGGAACTGCTCGGCGAAGTAGGACTTCAGCGGGGTGACCGCCATTCCGCCGTTGACGAGCGAGCCGCCGCCGACGCCTCGGCCGACGTAGACCGACATGGCGTCGTAGTGCACGCGGTCCAGGACCCCGGGGTAGGGGTTGACGGCCTTGTTGACCACGTCCAGCCAGAGGAAGGTGGCGAGCGGGGCCTCGGTGCGGGTGCGGAACCACATGGACCGCTGGTCGGGGGCGCTGGTGGAACAGAACACCTTGCCGTCGGCGCCGGCGGTGTTCCAGAGCCGCCCCATCTCCAGCACGAGGGTACGGATGCCCGCCTGGCCGAGGCGGAGGGCGGCGACGGCACCGCCGTAGCCCGAACCGACCACGATCGCCGGGGCGGATTCGGCCGCCGCGGGCTCGGCCGCGCGGGCCGACTCGAGTCCGATACGGGTGAAGCCGAGGGTGGCCGCGGCCTGGAGCGCGGCCATACCGAGTATGTGACGTCTTGTCAGCTGACGCTGCATCAGTTTTGCTGTCATGTGCGGAGCATGGGCGGATTTTCCGGTTCCGGCTAGGGGCAGCGGCCCGAACGGGCGCGGGAACTGCGCGACCGGCCATGACGAAACCTGCAGCCGCCGGCGATCCGCCCCGGACGGCGCCGTCCTACAGCAGCGTTTTCAGCTTCTCCGCCAGTAGGTCCCAGCGCCACTTCTCCTCGACCCACTGTCTGCCCCGCTCGCCCATGCGGCGGCGCAGTCCGGGGTCGCCCAGGAGAGCCACGATCCGGTCGGCGGCCTCACCGGGGGAGCCCCCTCGCACCACCCAGCCGGTCTCCCCGTCCAGCACCGCGTCCGGTGCGCCGCCGGAGTCACCGGCGACGACCGGCAGGCCCGTGGCGGACGCCTCCAGGTAGACGATGCCGAGGCCCTCGACGTCCAGGCCGCCGCGCCGGGTGCGGCACGGCATCGCGAAGACGTCCCCGGCGCCGTAGTGCGCGGGCAGCTCGGACCAGGGCACGGCACCGGTGAAGCGGACCGAGGACTCGACGCCCGTCTCGCGGGCCAGCCGGCGCAGGTCCCGCTCGTAGGGGCCGCCGCCCACGACGAGCAGCACGGTGTCCGGCTCGGCGGCGAGGATGCGGGGCATGGCCTGGATGAGGGTGTCCTGGCCCTTGCGCGGAACCAGCCGGGAGACGCAGACCACGACCGGCCGGTCGGTGAGGCCGAGCCGCGCCCGGACCTCGTCGCCACCGGAACCGGGGTGGAAGGTCTTCTCGTCGACACCCGGCGGCAGCTGCACCATCCGCCGGGCCGCCGCCGGGGTGAGCGCGGTCGCTATCCGGGAGCGGGTGTACTCGCCGAGGTAGGTGATCGTGTCGGTGGACTCCCCGATCCGGCGCAGCAGCTGCCGGGCGGCGGGCAGCTGGGCCCAGCCGGCCTCGTGCCCGTGGGTGGTGGCCACCAGCCGCTCGGCGCCGGCCTTGCGGAGCGCGGGCGCCATCAGGCCGAGCGGCGCGGCCGCCCCGAACCACACCGAGGTGCACCCGTGCTCCCGCAGCAGCCCGACCGCCCGGCGGGTCGCCTGCGGGGTGGGCAGCAGCATGGTCGTGCGGTCGCGTACGACGGTGAAGGGCTGCTCGGCGTCGAAAGCGGCCGTGGCCTCGGCGCCCTCCCTGCCACGCTTCCAGGTGGAGGCGTAGACGACCAGCCGGTCGGGGTCCAGGCGGAGGGCCATGTTGTGCAGGAAGGCCTGGATGCCGCCCGGCCGGGGCGGGAAGTCGTTGGTGACGATCAGGGTCTGGTGCATCGCCGCCGACCCTACCGAATGCGCCCTCTGCGGCCGGGTGCGGCCGAGTATGTGGCACGCACACAGGTGCGCAGGACATCATGGGGACACGGAATCGGACGGCACGGCCTTCGAAGCGGCAATCGAACGACAGGGGAGCACGTGGAGACGAAGGCGGCCCGGCCGTCCCTGACCTGGCTGCTCGCGACCTGGGGCGTCACCCGCGTGGTGCTGCTGCTGTTCGTCTTCCGGGTCTACGTCTTCCCGGGCCCGGACGTCACCTCCGACGTGTCGGTGATCTACCGCGGCTGGTACGAGGTCCTGCGGCACGGAACGTTTCCCCTGGACGACGTGACCTGGCAGTACCCGCCAGCCGCCGCCCTCGCGATCCTCTCCCCCGCCGCCCTGCCCTTCCTGTCCTACGCGCACGCCTTCTTCGTGCTGGCGTTCCTCACCGACCTCGCCGTCCTGGCCCTGCTGCGGTATCCGGGCGGACGGCCCGGCCGGTCCCTGCGCGGGGCCTGGGTGTGGGTGGCGGGGGTCCCGCTGCTCGGGCCGACGGTGTACGCCCGCTACGACGTGATGGTGACCGCGGTGGCCGTGGCGGCCCTGCTCGCCGGGGCCCGGTACCCGCGGCTGATGGGCACGCTGACGGCCTTCGGGGCGCTGCTGAAGGTGTGGCCGGCGCTGCTGCTGGTCGGGGGCGTGCGGCGGCGGGCGTGGGCGTCGGCGGTGGTGACCGCGGCGGGCCTGGCGGCGCTGTTCGCGCTGTCCATGCCGGGCTCCTTCGCCTTCCTGACCTTCCAGCGGGACCGGGGCACCGAGGTGGAGTCGCTGGGCTCCCTGGTCTTCCATGTGGCCCGGCACTTCGGCTGGCACGGCGAGGTGCTGCTGAACTACGGGTCGATCGAGTTCCTCGGCCCGCAGGTGGCCCAGGTCAGCACGGCGGCGCTGGCACTGACCGGGGTCGCGTTCGGCTGGCTCCTGCTGTGGCGGCTGCGCGCGACCCGTTTCGCACCGCACACGCTCGCCGACGCGGCCTTCACGGCGGTGCTGCTGTTCACCGTCACCAGCCGGGTGATCAGCCCGCAGTACCTGGTCTGGCTGATCGGGCTGGCCGCCGCCTGCCTGACTCACCGGGCGAGCCGTATGGGGGTACCCGCGCTGATGGTCGTACTCGCGTCCTTCGTGACGGTCCTGGAGTTCCCGCTCGGTTTCTCGCACGTGGTGGTGAGCGACTGGTACGGCATCACCCTGCTGGCGCTGCGCAACGGCCTGCTGGTCGCCGCCACGCTCACGGCGGCCCGCCGGCTGTGGCGCGCGACCGTCCCGCCGGTTGCCGCCGCCCCCTTCCCGCCTCAGGCCACCCGCGCCCAGGAGACCCCGGTCTCCTCCTGACGCCGGGCCCGCAGCAGCAGCGCCGTCACGGTCGCGCACTGCGCGGCCATCGCGAGCGCCAGCGCCAGGCAGACACCGGGCAGGCCGAGGCCGGCCAGGGCGTACGCCAGGGGCAGCTGGACGGCGGTGCCGAACAGGGTGACCCGGAGCAGTACGGGCGCTCCGCCGCTGCCTTCGAAAACCCCGCCGAGCGCGATGAAGCAGGCCATCAGCAGCAGGTACGGGCCGATGCAGCGCAGGAACAGCACGCCTTGGTGGGCGACGTCGGATCCGGCGCCGAACGCGGCCATGATCCAGGGGGCCGTGGCGGCGAACAGGACGGCGGCCGCGAGGCCCAGCGTGCCGGAGACCAGCACCGCCTGCCGGCCGATGTCCCGCCGCGCGTCCTTCCCGGTGCCCCGGGTGTGCGCCGTGTGGATCGCGGCGGCCTGCCGTACCGCGTAGAAGGCCATGGTGGCGACGTACAGGACCTTGTAGGCGATCGAGTAGGCGGCCACCGCGGTCATCCCCAGTCGGGCCACGATCGCCACCAGGACCAGCGCCCCGCCCTGACGCACGGTGAAGTCGGCGGACATGGGCAGGCCGGTGGTGAGGGTGCGGCGCAGGGCGGCCGCCGCCGGCTCGCCCGCACGGGCCCCGGCCGCCGTCCGCAGCAGGGCGTTGCGGCGCAGGGCACGCAGACCCACGGCGAGGGCGACGCAGCGGCACAGGACGGTGGAGGCGGCGGCGCCCCGGACGCCGTGGAGATGGACCAGAACGGGGTCGCAGACGAGGATCAGCCCGTTGGCCAGCAGGGCGAGCCGCATGGGGGTGCGGGTGTCGCCGGTGCCCTTGAGGATGCCGTCGACGAGCTGCTGGGCGAAGAAGACGGCCAGGCCGGGCAGGGAGATCGCGAAGTAGGCGGTGGCCAGGCGCGGGGCCGCGCCCTCGTCACCGCCGAGCACCAGGCCGGCCAGCGGCTCGCGCAGCAGCAGGCCGCCGGCCACGACCACGGGTGTCACCAGCCCGCACAGGGCCCATCCGCCGCGGACCGCGGCCCGTACGGCGGCGGGGTCGCGGGCGCCCCGGGCTTGTGCCGTCAGCACGGTCGTACCGGAGGCGAAGACCAGCGCGACGCCGAGCAGCACGTTCTCGGTGGTGGTCGCGACGGCGACGGCGGCGACGGCGGCGCCGCCGAGCCGGGAGACCCAGACGGTGTTGATGATCCCGGAGGCGACCGAGGCGAGGAGCGAGAAGTAGACGGGGTGGGCGAGCGAGACGAGTTGCCTGCGGTGAGCGTTCACGAGACTCCCTCTTGTCGAGCTACCTCGATTCGAGATAGCTCGATAAGAGCTAGCATGTCGTGGACGTCCGCTGCAAGGAGGAGTTCGCGTGCTGGAGTTGTCGATCCTGGGCTTCCTCGCCGAGGAACCGCTGCACGGCTACGAGCTGAAGGAGCGCATCAAGGCGCTGAGCGGGCATGTCCGTCCGGTCAGCGACGGCGCGCTGTACCCGGCCATCAACCGGCTCGTCGCCGCCGGACTGCTCGACCAGCGCACCGAGGAGGGCGCGAGCGCCGCCCCGCGCCGGGTGCTGTCGCTGACCGAGCAGGGCCGCGCGGAGCTGCTGGAGCGGCTGCGCGGCCCCAAGCAGGCGGAGATCACCGACCACGTCCGCTTCAACACGGTCCTGGCCTTCCTGCGGCACCTGGACGACCCCGCCGAGCAGGCCGCCGTGCTGCGCCGTCGGCTGGACTTCCTCGAGGCCCCGGCGAGCTTCTTCTACCGGCAGGGTGAGCCGGTGCGCGCGGAGGAGGCCGGGGACCTGTTCCGGGAGGGCATGCTGCGCGTCGCCCGGGCCACCGGGAAGGCCGAGCGGGAATGGCTGCGCGAGGCGATCGGCACGCTCAGCCGAGCTGCGTCCCGACGTACTCCCGCCAGCGCGCGGTGAACTCCTTCGGGGTCGTGCCGAGCACCTTCTTCAGCGCCTGCTCCACCGCGCCCGTCCGCTTCCCGTGGGCGCCGACGGCCCGGTAGAAGGCGCCGAGCCGGGCCGTGCCCCAGTGGTCGGCGATCATCCGGCAGGCCAGCCAGCCGCCCTCGTAGGCCTGCGCCAGCTCGGTGGGGTCGCCGGTGAAGCCGAAGTCCCTGTCGGCGGGCAGCGCGTCGGGCACCTCGCCGTCCCGGACGGCGCGGGCGAGTTCCGGTGCGACCTCCGTCGGGGCGCGGCCCGTATCGAGGTAGCCGATCCAGTCGGCGTAGCCCTCGGAGAGCCACAGCGGAGTGGCGGCGGTGGTGTGGGCGCGGGTTGCCACGTGGGTGGTCTCGTGGGTGAGCACGACCTGCTTGCCGACGTCACCGAGTCCGTCGTACGCCTCCGGGTTGACGACCACCCGGTCCGCGGGCGCCTTGCCCGAACCTCCCGCCTCGCCGGTGGTGACGGCCGCGATGCCCCGGTAGTTCGCGGCGGGTGAGCCGAGCAGGCCCGCCATGCCCGCCAGCGAGCGCGGCACGAGGACGACGGCCCGCCGGCTCCAGTCCGTGCCCCACTCCCGCGAGACGGCCGGGACCGCGCGGTCGGCCAGCCGGGCGAAGACCCGCAGCTCGGCGGTCGGCCGACCGGTGCCGAGGACCAGGCTGCGCGCACCCTTGACGGCGGTCACCGTCCCCTGGTCCCACAGCTGCTGCCCGGCCTCCTTGGCGGGTCTGTCGGCGCTGACGTACCACTTTCCGTCGGCGGTGCGGGCGAGGGTGAGGGTGCGGCGGGCGTCGACGGGTGCCTTGTCGTAACCGGCGACGCGGTAGCGCAGATCGGCGTCGGCGGTCGCGCCGGAGAAGGTGCGGTGCACGCCGGTGACCCGGTAGGCCCACGAGGCCAGCGGGAGGGCGCGCAGCCGGGGGTACTCGGTGCGGCTGCCCGTCGCGCCGTACGCCGCCTCGTCGTGGCCGAGGAGGGCGGCCGCGCGGCGGTCGAGCACGTGCTGCACCTCGGCCCGGGTGGAGTCGGCCGCCGTCCGCCCACCGCAGCCGGTCAGCGGCAGCAGCAGACACAGCCCCACTGCCCCGATGCGCCACGCCCCTCCACGACCAGCCACTTCCCGATCGTACGGCGAGGAGCGCGGTCAGGGACGGGTGACCGAGGAGACGGGCATCATGCCGACCGGGTCGTAGCGCACCGGCGCGCCCGGGTACGGAGCGTGGATGACCTGGCCGTTGCCGACGTACATCCCCACATGGCTGGCGTCGGAGCGGTAGACGACCAGGTCGCCGGGGCGGGCCTGGGAGAGCGGGACCTGCCGGCCGGCGAAGCGCTGCTCCTGCGAGGTGCGCGGCAGATGGATGCCGGCGTGCGCGTACGACCACTGCATCAGGCCCGAACAGTCGAACCCGGAGGGGCCGTTGGCACCCCACACATAGGGCCGGCCGAGGGCGGCGCGGGCGGCGGCCACGGCCGCGGCCGCGCGGGCGTCGGGGGCGACGCCGCGGGTCAGGCCGGGCAGGTCGGTGCGGCTGCCCCGGGAGGCGCGGTCGAAGGCGGCGCGTTCGGCGGCGGACAGGGAGTTGAGCAGCTGCCGGGCCTCGGTGAGTTTCCTCTCCACGGTCCGCTTGTGGGCGGCGACGGCCTTGCGGCTCTTCTCCAGCGCGGCGAGCTTGCCGGCCGCCTCCGAACGCTCCTGGGCCAGCTGGCGCATCGCGGACCGCAACTCCCGGAGCTGACCGGCCTGCTGGGCGCCGATGCGGTCGAGGGTGGCGGCCTTGTCGAGGTAGTCGTCGGGGTCGTCGGAGAAGAGCAGCGCGACGGCCGGGTCGATGCCGCCGGAGCGGTACTGGGCGCCGGCCAGCGAACCGAGCCGCTCCCGCAGGGTGTTGATGCGCTGCTGCTGCCGGGCGATGTGGTCCTGCGCGTCGCGCACCTCACGGCGCAGGGTGCCCGCCCGCTCCGCGGCCTTGTCGAAGGCCTGGGTCGCCTGCTCGGCCTCCTGGTAGAGCCGGTCCACCTCGGCACGGGTGTCGCCGTGCGGCGCTGCGTGCGCCGGCACGGCGCCGAGCGTGGCCGACAGCACGCACAGGGTGGCCGCGCCCCGGTCGAATCCGGACGATGCAAGGCGGCGATGGGACCCCACGACAGTCCTTCCGCTGGCGGACAGAGACCGCTTCCCGGGCGCCTGGGGACGGGGAGACCCCAGCGCCGTGGAAACGCGCCAGACAGTAGCCGTGCGGGAGGGCCCCGGCCAAAGACCCCGAAGTCAACACAGACTGACGCCCCGCCGCTGACGCAGGTCAACGGCGGGGCGGGGAGTCAGTTCCGGTTCACGGGATTCGCCCGTTCGGGCGCCACCGGGTGCGGGTGTCGACGGTTCAGACGCGGACACCGAACATGAACGGTCCGCCTATGGTGCTCATGGACTCGTACCGGACGACCGTGCCGGTGCGCGGGGCGTGCAGGACCTGGCCGTTGCCCGCGTACAGGCCCACGTGGTGGATGTCGTTGAAGAAGAAGACCAGGTCGCCGACCTGCAGGTCGCTCTGCGAGTAGATCCTCGTGCCGATGCCCGCCTGCGCCTGCGAGGTCCGGGGGATGGAGACGCCGGCCTGGGCGTAGGCCCAGGAGGTCAGGCCCGAGCAGTCGAAGGAGGACGGGCCGGTGGCGCCGTAGACGTAGGGCGAGCCGATCTTGCTCTGGGCGGCGGAGAAGGCCGCCGCGGCCCGGCCGGACGAGGGCGGGGTGTCGCCGAGGTCCACGCGCTCGGTGGAGGAGCGGTTGGCGCGCTGCTGCTCGGCGGCGAGTGCCGCCTTCTCCTTGGCGGTCAGGGTGTTGAGGAGTCTCTGCGCCTCGGCGAGCTTGCCCTGGACTTCCTTCTTCTTCTGCTCCAGCTGGGTGCGCGTGGAGGAGAGGTCCTTGAGCTTCTCGGTGGCCTCGGCCCGGTCCTGGGCGAGTTCGCGCTGTTTGTCCTGGATCTTCTTCAGCGCGTCGACCTGCTGGCTGCTCAACTGGTCGAGCGTGGAGGCCTTGTCGAGGTAGTCGTCCGGGTCGGAGGACAGGAACAGCTGGACCGAGGGGTCGATGCCGCCGGAGCGGTACTGTGCGGTGGCCAGCGAACCCAGGCCGTCGCGCAGCTTGTTGAGGTCCTGCTGGCCGCGGGCGACGTTGTCCTGGATGGTGGAGATTTCCTTCTGCAGCTTCTGCTGCTTCTCCTTGGCGCCGTTGTACTTCTCGGTGGCCTGCTCGGCCTGCTCGTAGAGCTTGTCGACCTTCGCCTTCACCTCGTCCTTGCTCAGCTTCTCGCTGGGGGCGGCGTTGGCGGCGTTCGCGCTCAGCGCGACGGCAGCGGCGGCTGCGGTGGTCAGCACGGTCACACGAGTGCGACTCGGCTGCTTGGGTCGACGATGGGACGCCACGGAGGACGAACTCCTTCTTGTGAGTGTTCACCCGTTCGGAGGTTCGAGGCCAGACCCTAGTGACCCGGTTGTGATCAGTTCAAATCCTCGCGCCGAAAAACCCGTCCCGCAATGCATTCTTTGCACAGAACTCACATGCAGTGATAGTGGATTGACACTGCGCTGCGTGATGATGCGGCCAATTCGGGCATTGCCCACGTCCGTTGGACCTTCAGGACAGTCGCTTGAGAAGTACCGCAGAGGCCACCGGTCGGGCACCCGCCCTGGCGACCCCGTCGGCCACCTCGCGGTCGGTGGAGGCGACGATGACCGGACGGCCCGGCGGCTCCGCGCGCACGAGTTGGCGGATCAGCTCGTCGGCCGTGACGCCCGGCTTGGAGAACAGCACCCGCACCCCGCGCGGCGGCGCGAGCAGCACCGGCGCGGCCAGTTCGGCACCGTCGAAGACACAGGTCACCTCGGCGCCGGTCTGCGCGGCGAGCGCCGAGAGCTGGCCGAGCAGTCTGAGCCGCTGCTTCTCCAGCGGCATCTGCGGATAGCCGGTCTTCGTGACGTTGTAGCCGTCGACCACCAGATGCGCCTGCGGCAGCGCGAGCAACTGGTCGAGGATCGCCGGATCGTTCTCGGACAGGGCGCGGGCCGCGATGTCCTTCGGGGTCATCCGTCCCGGTTCGACCGCGTCCACGGTCTCGGCCGGGCGCACGGACACCGGGGGCAGGGCGAGTTCGCGCCGGAGCCCCTGGGTCGCTTCCAGCAGGGTGTCGAGCAGCAGCCGCACCCTCATGTCCTCCACACTGCGGCCCTCGCGGGCGGCCCGCCGGGTGGCCTCCAGTGCGGCCTCGGCCTCGCCCAGGCGGGCCTTGAGCCGGCGGGACTCGCTCTCGGCGGCCGACACCTGCGCCTGCGTCTCGGCGCGCACGGCGTCGATCTCGCCCTGCGCCTTGCGGAGGGCGGCCTCGCCCCGCTTGACATCGCTGAGCGCGGCACGCAGCTTGCGGTGCAGCGATTCCGTTTCCTTCTTCGCCGACTCCAGCTCCGCACGCAGCCGTTCGGTCTCGGCACGGGTGTGGTCACGGGCCTGGGCCAGCTCGACGCGCAGCCGCTCCAGCTCCGCCCGGCTCTCCTCGTCCGCCCGCTCGGCGTCCGCGCGCTGGGCCTCCTCGCCGGCGGCGGTGACCAGCTTCACCCAGCCCGCCGGGCGCAGTACGTAGGCCGCGGCCGCCACATCGAGCGGGTCCGCGGCCGGGGGTGGGGAGCCGGAGTCGAGAGCGCCGGTGAGTTCCGGCTGCGCCTCTCTGAACTTCTCCCCGATCCGCTGCCGGAACAGCGGGTCGGTCTCCAGCGCCGCCGCCATCGCGTTCCCGGCGAACTTCGCCCGGCGATTGGGGGCGAACCGGGCGTACTGCCTCAGCTGGGCGGGCAGTTCGGCCACGGTCAGGCCGCCGAAGCCGTCCGAGACGATCTGCACGACCCGCCGGCGCACACCGTCGGGCAGCGGACGGTCAAGCACCTCAGCGGTGCCGTCGCCCGGCCCCCCGCCTGCGGTCTCCACCATCCGTCACACCCCACTACTTCTTCTGCTTCTCGAGGGCCGCTCCGCTCAGGAGCCGGCGCCCGGCCTGTCCACGAGCTCCACCTGGTCCACCGCGTTGCACCAGCGGCAGCGCACCGACTCGATGGTCTCACTGACCACCTCGCGCTCCTCCACCGTCGGCTCGCCGGCCAGATCGAGGTGGACGTACTCGACGACCTTCGACGAGCGGGTCACATCGAACCGGGTGAGATTGCCGCACAGGGTGCAGCGCCATCGCGTCGTGGCGGTCGGCATGGGAACCGTCATCGTGGTGGTCCGCTTCCTTCTCGTCTCGGTCCGCGCCGCCGGCCGACGCGTGTGGCTCGTAACCCTACGGCCTGGCGGCTACCCGCCGCCCGTCCGTCCACGACGGCGAGGCGGTCTGCCAGCTTGCGTCCCGTTACGTCATGCTCTGTAGTCATGATCAGCACCTGGAGCACGCCGGACGGCAGGACACGCAGAACGGTCCGGGGGGCCTCGGCACCGGTGACATACGGCCTCATCGCCCTGTGCTGCCTGATCTTCGTCCTGGGCCCGGCCTCCGGGCTCACCCCGGCGTACGGTTCCGGGGAGGCGCTGCTCGCCGCACAGCGGGCGTACTTCCGCCACTGGGGCGTGGTCCCCGCCGAGCTGTTCGACGGAGCCGCCCGCGAGCTGCTCACTCCGGCCAGCGCCCTGTTCGTGCACGGCAGCTGGGTGCATCTGCTCGGCAACATGCTCTTCCTCTTCGTCTTCGGAGCGATGACAGAGGAGCGGATGGGCCGGGTGCAGTTCACCCTCTTCTACGCCGGCTGCGGTTACCTGGCCCTGCTCGGCTACGCGGCCGCCAACGCCGCCTCCGAGCAGTCGCTGGTGGGCGCCTCCGGGGCGATCTCGGCGGTCCTCGGAGCGTTCCTCTACCTGTTCCCCCGCGCCCGCGTGACCAGTCTTCTGCCGTTCCTCTTCTTCCTGCCGCTGCGCTTCCCCGCCTGGGTGGTACTGCCCTTCTGGGCGGCCCTGCAGTGGCTCGCGGCGGGCCGCGCCTCCGACGGTCCGGGCGTCGCCTACCTCGCGCACCTGGTGGGCTTCGGACTCGGCTTCGGCTACGCGTGGGTGCGCTACGGCAAACGGAAGGGCCCGAAGGGCGGCCTTGGAAGGGCGGTGGCGGGAGACGGGAGGGCTAGAGTGAAGTCCGCACCGGCCCCGGCGTCCGAGGGAGAGAACCAGCCGTGATCACCGCGATCGTCCTCATCAAGACCAGCGTGGACCGGATCCCCGAGATCGCGGAGCAGATCGCCGCGCTGGAGAGCGTCAGCGAGGTCTTCTCGGTCACCGGCACCTACGACCTGATCGCCATGGTCCGGGTACGGCAGCACGAGGACCTGGCCGAGGTCATCCCCGGCCGGATCAGCAGGATCCCGGGCGTGCAGGGCACCGACACGCACGTCGCGTTCCGCACCTACTCCCAGCACGACCTCGAGGCCGCGTTCGCGATCGGCCTCGACAACTAGGCACGCACCGTACCCGGCCGCTCACGTCCACCGCGGCGATGCCGGCCGGCTGCCCGGTGCCCGGGGCCGGCCGGGTCGTTGCGGTCCACCCGGTGCTGCCGCCGGAGGCGTAGCGGCGCGGCGCATCCCTGGTCGCCGAGGGCGCGGGTCGTCGCCTGCCGGCCCCGGCCACGCGGCGGAGCCGCACATCGGCACAGCCCCGCACGCACCCCCGAGGGCGTTGCGCCTCGGACCGGCCGTGTCACACCGCCGGGACGCAGCGGCCGTCCTCGGTGCGGTAGGTCCACTTCGCGCCCTCGGCCACCAGCTCCCTGACCGCCGTGACGAACCGCTCCACGTGCTCGTCCGGCGTGCCCGCGCCGAAGCTCACGCGGATGGCGTTGAGGGACTTCTCGCCCGGAGCCGCCTCGGGGGCACCGCACTCGCCCTGGGTCTGCGGGTCGCTGCCCAGCAGCGTGCGGACCAGCGGGTGGGCGCAGAAGAGGCCGTCGCGGACGCCGATGCCGTACTCGGCGGAGAGGGCGGCGGCGAAGTGGGAGCTGTTCCAGCCCTCGACGACGAAGGAGAGGACACCGACGCGCGGGGCGTCGTCGCCGAAGAGGGAGAGGATCCGGACCTCGGGGACCTCGGCCAGGCCCTCGCGGACGGTGCGGATGAGGTGCTGCTCGCGGGCGACGAGCGTGTCCCAGCCGGCCTCGGCGAGGGCCTTGCAGGCCGACGCGATGGAGTAGGCGCCGATGACGTTCGGGGAGCCGGCCTCGTGGCGGGCGGCGCTCTCGTGCCACTCCACGTCCACTCCCCCGTCTGCGCGCCGGGTGACCTTGCGGCTGGCGCCGCCGCCCGCGAGGTACGGCTCGGCCGCCCGCAGCCAGTCGGCGCGGCCGGCCAGGACACCGGAGCCGAACGGGGCGTACAGCTTGTGCCCGGAGAAGGCGACCCAGTCGACGTCCAGGTCACGGATGTCCACCGGGTGGTGCGGGGCGAGCTGGGCGGCGTCGAGGACGATCCGGGCGCCGTGCGCGTGGGCCGCGGCGGCCAGCTCCCGCACCGGCCACAGCTCGCCGGTGACATTGGAGGCGCCGGTGACGCAGACCAGGGCCGGGCCGCGGGGGTCGCGGCCGGCGAGGGCCAGCTCCAGGGTCTCGACGGCCTGCCGCGGGGTGCGCGGAGCGTTGAGGTAGGTGACCTTCGCGTCCTGCCAGGGCAGCAGGGACGCGTGGTGCTCGGTCTCGAAGACGAAGACGTGGCAGTCGGCCGGGAGGGTGCGGGCCAGGAGGTTGAGGGAGTCCGTGGTCGACCGGGTGAAGATCACCTGGTCGTCCTCCCGG
Organism: Streptomyces sp. NPDC006314; assembly: GCF_040613075.1. Classification (NCBI taxonomy): domain Bacteria; kingdom Bacillati; phylum Actinomycetota; class Actinomycetes; order Kitasatosporales; family Streptomycetaceae; genus Streptomyces; species Streptomyces sp. NPDC006314. Next base: position 327,686 of record NZ_JBEXRL010000009.1, read on the forward strand.
CAGCCGAGGAAGCCGGCGACCGTCTTGCGGGCGTTCTCGAACAGGTCGGTGGAGAGCTGGGAGAGATAGCCGGCGCCGCGGTGGACGCTGCCGTAGTACGGGGCGTAGGCGGCGACGTCGTCCCAGACGCGCTGGAGGGCGGGGGCGCTGGCCGCGTAGTCGAGCGCGGCGTAGCTGACTTCGCCGCCCGTCACGAGCGGGACGGTGACATCCCGGCCCAGAACGGGCAGCGCCCCCGGAATGTCGTGGCAGACGGTCTGGGCGGCGGCAGCGGTGGATACGGACATGGGTGAACTCCCGTGCAAGCAGGTGGAACTCACCGCACGAGCGGACAGGGCTCGAGCGCGGATGAGGTGAAAAGGGGGATGCGGAGGCGGGGCTCTGCGGCCCTATCGCATTCGCTTGCTCACGGAAGGCTCCCTCGACGACCAGGACCCCTGGCCCCGCGCTCGGTCAGAAGCGCGCGAGGGGTCCGCGCTTGCCGCAGACCTCGCTGCCTGCGACCTGGTCTTCACCCGGGGCACCCCGCCACGGACGGAGGGTTGCCGGACAGTCGGCCGGGGCCTCATGACTGTCACTCATGACCTGATCAGGAAACTAGCCGAGCTGATCGCCGGCGCGCAACTCCTGTCCGGATCCCGGGACGCAAGGCCTGGGATCCGCCGCGCCGGCGATCAGTCACGACGGCGGAATCCGGTGGTGCCGAACCCGCGGTGACCTCTGTCGGCTAACGATTGCTCGACGCCACCCACCGCTCCAGCGTGCGCTTCGCCGCGCCCGAGTCGATCGACTCCCGCGCCATGGCCATACCGGCGCGCAGCTGGTCGGCAAGTGGTGCGTCCGTCGGCCGGAGAGCGACGAGCGCGGCCGCCGAGTTCAGCAGTACCGCGTCCCGCACCGGACCCCGCTCGCCGTCCAGCAGGCGGCGGGCGACCTCCGCGTTGTAGGCCGCGTCGGCGCCGCGCAGGGCGTCGACGGGGACGAGGTCGATACCCACGTCCCGCGGGTCGAAGGTCTCCTCCTCGACCTTGCCGTCGCGGACCACCCACACCCGGGAGGTGGCGGTGACGGTCAGCTCGTCCAGACCGTCGTCACCCCGGAAGACCAGCGCGGAGTTGCCGCGCTCGGCGAGGACACCGGCCACGATCGGCGCCATGCGCGGATCGGCCACCCCGACCGCCTGGGCGCGCACCTTGGCCGGGTTGGTCAGCGGACCGAGCACGTTGAAGGTCGTCCGGATCCCCAACTGGCCGCGCGCCGCGGCGACATGACGCAGGGACGGGTGGAACTTCACCGCGAAGCAGATGGTGATGCCGGCCTCCTCGGCGACCTCGGCGACCCGCCGCGGGGTCAGGGTGAGGTTGATGCCGAGCTGCTCCAGGACGTCGGAGGACCCGGAGGCCGAGGACGCGGCGCGGTTGCCGTGCTTGACGACCTTCGCGCCGGTGCCCGCCACGACGATCGAGGACATCGTGGAGATGTTCACCGTCCTGGCACCGTCGCCGCCGGTGCCGACGATGTCGACCGCCGGGCCGGGCACCTCGATCACATTGGCGTGCTCGTACATGGTCCGGACGAGTCCGGAGATCTCCTCGACCGTCTCGCCCTTGGCCCGCAGCGCCACCATGAAGCCGGCGATCTGGGCATCGGTCGCCTCGCCGCGCATGATCAGGTCCATCGCCCACGCGGTCTCGTCGGCGGACAGATCACGGCCGTCCAGCAGGCCGTTCAGCAGGGCGGGCCAGGAACGGCCCGCCGCGGTGTCGCCTCCAGCGGGGGTCACAGCGCTCATCAGCCGCTCCTAGTACAGAGTCCTGCGAAGTCGTACACCACCCTATCCAGCCCCGCGCACGGTGAAGGGCCCCGTCCGTAAGCCGGACGGGGCCCTTCAGCGTGGCGTGGCGACGCGGGGATCAGTGGTGGCCGTGGCCGCTCGTGATCTCCTTGAACTCCTCGACGGTCGGCTTCGGGATCTGGTTGTCCTCGCCGTAGTAGGCGTGGGAGAGCTTCGCCCGCAGCTTCTCCGAGCCCGTCACCTTGCGCTGGACACCGTTCCCGTCGACCGCCGGGCCGATCTCGGCCGGCTCGTACTGCTCGTGCGCGGTGAGGGTGTGCAGCTGCTCCTGGCTGAGCGGCTCGTGCACCTCGATGAACTCACCGTGCGGCAGCCGCTTGATGATGCCGGTCTCACGACCGTGCAGCACCTTGTCGCGGTCGCGGCGCTGCAGACCCAGGCAGATCCGCTTGGTGACGATGAACGCGATGACCGGTCCGGCGAAGAAGGAGATCCGGACGAACCAGGTGACGGCGTTGATCGACAGGTTGAAGTGGGTGGCGATGAGGTCGTTGCCACCGCCCACCAGGCCGATCATGTACACCGTGACCCACGCGACACCGAACGCGGTACGCGTCGGGGCGTTGCGCGGGCGGTCCAGGATGTGGTGCTCGCCCTTGTCGCCGGTGACCCACGCCTCGATGAACGGGTAGACCGCGATCACCGCGAGCAGGAGGCCGAAGAGCATCAGCGGGATGAACACGCCCAGCACGAGCGTGTGACCCCAGAAGTTGATCTCCCAACCCGGCATGTAGCGGACCAGACCCTCGGCGAAGCCCATGTACCAGTCGGGCTGGGCACCGGTGGACACCTGGTCCGGACGGTAGGGACCCATGGCCCAGATCGGGTTGATCTGGGTGAGCGCGGCGATGGCCGCGATGACACCGAAGACCAGGAAGAAGAAGCCTCCGGCCTTGGCCATGTAGACCGGCAGCAGCGGCATGCCGACGACGTTCTTCTCGGACTTCCCCGGGCCCGCGAACTGCGTGTGCTTGTGGTAGAAGACCAGGATCAGGTGGCCGACCACCAGTCCGAGCATGATGCCCGGCAGCAGCAGGATGTGGATCGAGTAGAACCGGGCCACGAAGTCGTGGCCGGGGAACTCTCCGCCGAAGAGGTACATCGAGAGGTACGTGCCGATGATCGGCGTCGACAGGATCGCGCCCTCGGTGAAGCGGACACCGGTACCGGAGAGCAGGTCGTCCGGGAGCGAGTAACCGGTGAAGCCGGTGAACATGCCGAGGACGAACAGCAGGAAGCCGAACAGCCAGTTGATCTCACGCGGCTTGCGGAACGCGCCGGTGAAGAACACACGCATCATGTGCACGAACATGCCGGCGAGGAAGATCAGCGCGGCCCAGTGGTGGATCTGCCGGATGAGCAGACCACCGCGCACGTCGAAGGAGATGTGCAGGGTCGAGTTGAACGCCTCGGACATCAGCTGTCCCTGGAGCGGGACATAGCTGCCGTGGTACTCCACCTCGTTCATCGACGGGTGGAAGAACAGCGTCAGATAGACACCCGTCAGGATGATGATGATGAAGCTGTAGAGGCAGACCTCACCCAACATGAACGACCAGTGGTCGGGGAAGATCTTGCGCATGTTGGCCTTGGCCAGGGAGTAGATCCCGAGCCGGCCGTCGGCCCAGTCGGCGATGCGCTCGCCGGCCGGGGCCTTCCCGCGAGAGCGGGACTCTTCGTTCGGTGCAGTACTCATCCGCGCTCCCAGAATGCAGGACCGACGGGCTCCTCGAAGTCGCCGAGCGCCTGGAGGTAACCCTCGCTGTCCACACCGATGCGCAGCTGCGGCAGGGCGTGGCCGGCGGGGCCGAAGATCACTCGGGCACCGTCGGAGAGGTCGAAGGTGGACTGGTGGCACGGGCACAGCACGTGGTGCGTCTGCTGCTCGTACAGCGAGATCGGGCAGCCGACGTGGGTGCAGATCTTCGAGAAGGCGACGATGCCCTCGTGCGACCAGTCGAGCTCGCGCTTGTCCTTGATGTTGCCCGGCTGCAGCCGGACGATCATCAGTGCCGCCTTGGCGATCTCGTTCTGGAAGTCCTCGGACTTCTCCTCCAGGCCGGCGGGCATGGCGAAGGTGAGCGAGCCGACGGCGACGTCCTCGGGACGCAGCGGCTGGTTCGTGTTCATGTTGACCAGACGCTTGCCCTTGGCCCACAGCGTGTGGCGGAGCTTGGTGCCGGGCGCCGGGCCGAGGCCGCCGAGCAGCATCACACCGGAGAGCGGCAGCAGGGCCAGCGCGCCGAACATGGTGTTGCGGATCAGCTTGCGGCGGCCGAGCGCCGACTCCTTGGCACCCTGGCGGAAGTCCGCGTGGACCTTCGCGCGCACATCGGCCGGAGCCTGGATCGGGTGGCGGTCGTCGGCGACCTCCACGTCGGACATCAGGGTGCGGGCCCAGTGGACCGCGCCCGCGCCGATGCAGAACAACGCCACGCCCAGCGTCAGGCCCAGCGCGAGGTTCTGCGCGCTGATGTGCCCGATCGGGAAGACGAAGATCGCCTTGTCGGTCGGGATCGCGAGGTACGCGGCGATGAAGCCGATGGTGGCCAGCATCGACACCGTGAACAGCAGGGCGACGACGCGCTCGGACCGCTTGGCGGCCCGCTCGTCGATGTCCTGGATCCGGTGCTCGTGAGGCGGCAGCCCCGGGTCCGCGAACGGGTTCTCCTCGTCCGCGACGCTCACTGCGCCGTGCGCGTGGTCCTGCTCAGCGGGCAGGTTCTCTTCTGGAATGTCTTGGCTACTCATGACTTCTTGGCCTTTGCGGTCCGAGCGGCGACCCAGACGGCGACCGCGATCAGCGCGCCGAGGCCGAAGATCCAGGCGAACAGGCCCTCACTGACCGGCCCGAGGCCGCCCAGCTCCAGACCACCCGGGTTGACCGTCTCGTCGCCGTTGACCGCGTTCAGGTACGCGATGATGTCCTTCTTGTTCTTCTCCGACATGATGGTGTCGGGGAAGGACGGCATGTTCTGCGGGCCGGTCTGCATGGCCTCGTAGATGTGCTTCGGGGCGACGCCCTCCAGGCTCGGCGCGTACTTGCCCTTGGTGAGGGCGCCACCCTTGCCGGTGAAATTGTGACACTGCGCGCAGTTGGTGCGGAAGAGGTCACCGCCCTTGGCGATGTCCGCTCCTTCCGGACCGTACTGCTGCTTGGTCGGCACGCTCGGGCCGGCGCCCAGGGAGGCGATGTACGCGGCAAGCTGGTCGATCTGGGGCTGGGTGTAGGTGACCTTCTTGCGCGGGAGCTGGGCCATCTGGGAGGTGGAGGCCGGCATACGGCCGGTGCTCACCTGGAAGTCGACCGCAGCGGCGCCGACACCGACCAGGCTCGGCCCGTCGGAGGAGCCCTGGCCACCGGTGCCGTGGCAGCTGGCGCAGCCTACCTCGTAGAGCTTCTTGCCCTCCTTGATGGTCAGGGACTGGGAGGTTTCATCGGCCTGCGCCTTGCCCGCGGGCGCGAACGCGGCGTACAGCCCCCCAGTGGCCGCCAGCGCGAGGAGTAGGACGACGACCGCCGCCAGCGGATGGCGTCGTCGTGCGGAGAGCTTTTTCACGGATTACCCCGGTGTCAGGATCTTCTGCGTCGATGCTTCTGGATGTGCGGGAACGGTCCCGGCTACTTGATCAGGTAGATCGTGGCGAAAAGGCCGATCCAGACGACGTCGACGAAGTGCCAGTAGTAGGACACGACAATGGCGGCGGTCGCCTGCTCGTGCGTGAACCTCTTCGCCGCGTAGGTGCGGCCGAGGACCAGCAGGAAGGCGATGAGACCGCCCGTCACGTGCAGGCCGTGGAAGCCGGTGGTCAGGTAGAACACCGAGCCGTACGGGTCGGAGGACAGCGAGATGCCGTCCCTCTTCACCAGCTCCGTGTACTCGTAGATCTGACCGCCGATGAAGATCGCACCCATGATGAAGGTGAGGATGAACCAGCCACGGAGCTTCTTCACGTCGCCGCGCTCGGCGGCGAACACGCCGAGCTGGCAGGTGAGGGAGGAGAGCACCAGGATCGTGGTGTTCGTCGCGGAGAAGGGCACGTTGAGCGCGTGCGCCATCTCCTTCCAGTGGTCCGGTCCGGTCACCGACCGGAGGGTGAAGTACATCGCGAAGAGGGCCGCGAAGAACATCAGCTCGGAACTCAGCCAGATGATGGTTCCGACGCTGGTGAGGTTCGGCCGGTTGACCGACGGGTGCGCGTGCCCGGTTTCTACTGTCGTTGCTGTCGCCACGACCGACATTATGTCGGTCGCTTATCCCGCCCTCACTCCGGGGGGTGCCGTTCGGAGTGTTGCTGCCCGCCGGGCCGGTGCTGACGTGGTGTTCATGGGAGTAACATCCGCCCAAACGGCCCCGGCCGTCCTGTCCGTACGACGCTGACGTCTCGGAGGAACAATGCAGCCGACCGCCACGGTGCTGGTCTACAGCGACGACTCCAACACCCGCGAACAAGTACGGCTGGCCACCGGGCGCCGGCCCGCTCCCGACGTGCCCCGGATCGAGTTCGTGGAGTGCGCGACTCCCGAGGCGGTCGTCCGGGAGCTGGACAAGGGCGGCATCGATGTGTGCGTGCTCGACGGCGAGGCCGTGCCCATGGGGGGCATGGGCGTGTGCCGGCAGATCAAGGACGAGGTGTTCGACTGCCCGCCGGTCCTGTTGCTGATGGGCCGGCCCCAGGACGCCTGGTTGGCCACGTGGAGCCGGGCCGACGCCGCTGTGACGTTGCCGGTGGACCCCGTGGAGTTCGCCTCGGCGCTGGCTTCTCTGCTCCGTCAGAAGCGGTTGCTGAGCGCCTGACGGCCCGGGGCGCGGGACTGGTGCGCGGCTGCCGTTCCGTGGTGGCCCGTCGCGCAGTTCCTCGCGCCCCTTCCGGGTGCTCACACCGCTGTCGGCTGGAGCCTTACCGCGTCTCCCGGGGCCGGGCCGTCCGGGGTGCCGTTCGTCAGCGCGCTGCCCGTGCGCCACTTCTTCCAGTCGACGTTCCAGTCGCCGAAGCCGTTGCCGAACGGCTCCATGGGGTCGCCGTTGGAGTTGACGACCTTGACGATGTCGCCCGCGCGGATGTTGTCGAAGAACCACTCGGCGCTGGACGTGCTCATGCCGGTGCAGCCGTGGCTGACGTTCGCATAGCCCTGGGAGCCGACGGACCAGGGGGCGGCGTGGACGTACTCGCCGGACCAGGTGACCCGGGTCGCGTAGTAGACCGGCAGGTCGTAGGAGTCGGAGCTGCCCTCGGCGATGCCGACCGTGGTGCCGCGCATCCGGACGAAGTACTGCTTCTCCAGGACGACCTTGACACCGTTGCGGGTCTCGTAACCGGGCTTACCGGTGGTGACGGGGATCTGCTCGATCTGCTCACCGTTCTTGTAGAACGTGAGCTGGTGCGCGGAGGCGTCCGTGACCACCTCGATCCGGTCACCCGTGGTGATCTTCAGCGCTTTGGACTTCCCGCCCCACAGCCGGTCACTGATCTTGATGCCGTCCAGGTTGCTGTGCACCTGCACGGTGGCGTGGGTGGGCCAGTACTCCTTGGGGCGGTAGTGGAGTTCCTTGTCGCTCACCCAGTACCAGGATCCCGGCACGGCCGGCACGGAGTCCACTCTGAGGGCCCGCTCCACGATGGCCCGCTGCGCCTTGTCCTTGATCTCCTGATCGAGTTGGGCCGTGATGGGCTGTCCGACGCCGTACTCGCCCGCGTCCGGCCCGAACGTGACGCCCAGGCGTTTCTTGCTCCTGGGCTTGCTGGTGTCGAACGTGAGGACTTTGCGGCCGGGCGCGCCGTCCTCGTCCTCGGTGCTCACCGCGACCGTGTAGTGGGCGTTGGCGGCCAGCGGGGAGGTGCTGTGCCACCGGCTGCCGTCGGCGGCGAGTTCGCCCGCCACATAACGCCCGGTGGAGTCCTGGGCGGTGACGTCGGTGATACGGCCCTCACCGCTCTTGGCGGTGACCTCCAGGGGCTTGTCCGGGTCGGCCCGCTTCTCTGCACCGGTGGGGCCGTTGAAGGAGATCAGGCCCGCTGCGTCGTACGGCCTGGCCGACAGGGGGTCGCCGTCCGAACCGCAAGCGGTGACGCCCGCGCCGAGGGCGGTCACCAGCAGGGTGCAGCTGACGACGGTGCGGGTCCGCGGAATGTGGTTCATATGATCACGCTATGAGGTGCTGAGCGTACCGGCGCGGCAGGTAACTCATACGAGTGATCGACATTACGCCAGAGGACGGACTCGCCGGGTGCGCCCGGAAAAGGCGGGAGCCCGGACCCCCTGACGGAGCGGAGGGTCCGGGCTTCCGGCGCGTGTACGCGCGTGCTACTGGGTGCGGTTCTCACCGTGGTAGTACTCGAACACCCAGCCGAACAGGCCGATCATGATGATCGGTGCCGCGAAGTAGATCAGCCACCAGCCGACCGCGATGCTGAGGAAGGCGATCGCACCGCCGGCGCCCAGCATGAGCGGCTGCCAGCTGTGCGGGCTGAAGAAGCCCAGCTCGCCCGCGTCGTCCGCGACGTCGGCTTCCTTGTCGTCCTGCGCACCCGCGTCGACCCGCCGGGCGGTGAAGCCCAGGTAGAAGCCGATCATGATGGACAGGCCGAAGGCCAGGAAGAGCGCGGTGGTACCGGCCGGCTCCTTCGACCACACGCCATACACGATGGCCATGGTCAGGATGAAGACGCTCAGCCAGATGAACATCCGACCCTGGATCTTCACTTGCCGGCCTCCTTGCTGCCCGCGATGGCGGTGCCGTGACCGCTGTGCTCGAGCTGCTCGAGCGCGGCGATCTCAGGGTGGTGCAGGTCGAACGCCGGGGATTCGCTGCGGATCCGCGGCAGGGTGAGGAAGTTGTGCCGCGGCGGCGGGCAGGTGGTCGCCCACTCGAGCGAGCGGCCGTAGCCCCACGGGTCGTCCACGCCGACCGGCTTGCCGTACTTGGCCGTCTTCCACACGTTGTAGAGGAACGGCAGGATCGACAGGCCGAGCAGGAACGAGCTGATGGTCGAGACCGTGTTCAGGGCGGTGAAGCCGTCGGCCGCCAGGTAGTCGGCGTAACGACGCGGCATGCCCTCGGCACCCAGCCAGTGCTGGACCAGGAAGGTGCCGTGGAAGCCGATGAACAGCGTCCAGAAGGTGATCTTGCCCAGGCGCTCGTCG